>JANYDF010000160.1 GCA_025359905.1 Rhodospirillales bacterium | reverse complement strand
ACCGGGCTGATTCAGATGGCCACCGGCGTTTCCGGCAGCCCGGCGGAAATCCTGCATCTGCTGACGGGTTTGGTGCTGTTTCCCGCAGGCTATGTTGTGGTGGCGGCGCCGCTGCTGCGCCGGGTGGCGGGCCTTGCCTGGTACAGCGCGGGGGCGGCGTATGGCGTCGCGCTGTGGGTTTTCGCAATGTACGTGATGGCCAGCCTGCTGGGCGGAATGCCGCCGTTCATGGGCTTCGGCGCGCTGGCCTGGGCGTCGCTGGCCGGGCACGTGCTGACCGGCCTTGCAATGGCCGCCGCTGCGGCTGCGATGCGGCGGGCTGCTTGAGACGTGGCGGGTTATCGGATGACATCATCGTTCCATGGATTGATCACCGGCACGCCCGCCGCGATGAACGGCCCGGTGTCGCGCGTGGCGACGGCAAAACCGTGTGCGGCGGCGATGGCGGCGATCTGTCCGTCTGGCACCGAAATCGCCAGTCCGGCGCGGCGCGCTTGCGACGATAGCTTGGCGTAAGCGCGCGCGGCCTCGGCATCGAACGGCAGAACGCGCGGGCCGAACAGGCGCGCCAGCACGTGGTCGATACCGGCGCAAAGCTCGGCCTTGCGTTTGCCATCCGGCAAATTGGCAGCGCCGGACAGCAATTCCGCGAGGCTCACAGTTGCCAAATACAGCGTGGATACCGCTTGCCGGTCCAGCCACGCGATCACCGCCGGATTGCGCCCGGGCCACAGAACCTCTGAAATGACGTTGGTATCTAGAACGATCAATCGAATGACACATGCCGAGGCATGTCCGTGCGCGGCGGGATATCCAGTTCGACGCCGCCCAGCGCATCGGCAAAGGCGGCCAATTCGGACCCGATGCCGAGCTGCGCGGCAGGCCGCACCGCTGCCTCCAGTATGGCGCGCACTTCCGCTTCGGTGCTGCGCCCGTGCTCGGCGGCGCGCAGCTTGAGAGCGCGGTGGGTCTCGTCGGGCAGATTGCGAACGGTCAAGACAGCCATGTGACGTCACTTCGAAACATCTGCTGTCGATGCTAGCAAATCTGAGCATTTGCTGTCGAGCATCGCAGGCCCCATAGCGCCCCGCCCCCGCATCCGCTAACCACCCGCCATGCTACGTGGCATCCTCACCGTCGGCGGCTGGACCATGGCCAGCCGGTTGCTCGGTTTCGCGCGCGACGTGCTGATCGCGGCCCTGTTGGGCGCGGGGCCGGTGGCGGATGCGTTTTTTGTCGCCAACCGGCTGCCCAATCTGTTCCGCCGTCTGTTCGGCGAGGGCGCGTTCAATGCCGCCTTCGTGCCGGCGTTCTCCGGGCTGCTGGCCTCGCAGGGCCACGCCCCGGCGCAGCGGTTCGCCGAGCAGGCGGCCGCCGTGATGGCGTTCTGGCTGCTTGGCATCACCGTCGCGGCCGAGATTTTCATGCCGCAGTTGATGGCGCTGCTGGCCCCGGGCTTCACCGAGTTGCCGGAGAAATTCGCGCTGGTGGTGGCGCTGGCGCGGATCACGTTCCCGTACATGCCGCTGATCTGCCTGACGGCATTGCTGTCCGGCGTGCTGAACGGGCTGGACCGGTTCGCCGCCGCCGCCGCCGCGCCGGTGCTGTACAACATCACGTCGATTGGCTTCATGCTCGGGCTGATCGGGCTGGTGCCGACAGCGGGGCACGCGCTGGCCTATGGCGTCAGCGTATCGGGCATCTTCCAGCTTGGCCTCGTGGTGTGGGCGGTGCGCCGCGCCGGGATGCGGCTGCATCTGCCGCGCCCGCGCCTGACGCCGGAGATGCGCCAGTTGCTGCGGCGGATGGCGCCGGGGCTGCTCGGCGCCGGGGTGACGCAGCTGAATCTGTCGGTCGATGTGATCATCGGCAGCCTGCTGCCGCCGGGCACGGTGGCGATTTTGTATTACGCCGACCGCATCAATCAGTTGCCGCTGGGCACCATCGGGGCGGCGGTCGGCACCGCGCTGCTGCCGACGCTGTCGCGGCAGGTGCATGGCGCGACGCCGCGCGAGGCCATCGGCACGCTGAACCGCGCCATCGAATACGCGCTGGTGCTGACGCTGCCGGCCGCCGTGGCGCTGCTGGTGACCTGCCTGCCGATCATCACCGTGCTGTTCGGGCGCGGCGCGTTCGACCCGGCGCATGTCGCCAAATCGGCGCAGGCGCTGGCCAGCTACGCGGTGGGGCTGCCTGCGTTCGTGATGGTGAAGGTGTTCATCCCGGCGTTCTTCGCGCGCGGCGACACCGCGATGCCGGTGAAGATCGGCATGGCGGCGGTGGGGCTGAACTTGGCGCTGAACGTGGCGTTCATGGGGCCGTTGCAGCATTTGGGCCCGGCGCTCGCCTCCAGCGTCGCGGCCTGGGCCAATATCGGCGCGCTGGCGTTCGTGCTGCTCCGGCGCGGCCATTTTGCCTGCGACGCGCTGCTGACCCGCCGGGTGCCGCGTATGCTGGCGGCCTCGCTCATCATGGGCCTCGCGCTGTGGGCGTTGCAGGACAACGTCTACCCGTATTTCGCCGCGCGCGGCGCGCTGCGCTGGGCCGGGCTGGCCTTGCTGGTCGGCAGCGGGCTGGCGGCGTATTTCGCCGCCGGGCAATTGCTCGGCGCGTTCGATGCGCGCGAGGTGCTGGGCCGGCTGACGCGCCGGCGGCGGCGCAGGGTTGACGCGGCCTAGCTTCTTTCACACAAACCGCTGGTATTCCACGGATCGAACCCCAATGCAGCGCATCTTCTCCGGCATTCAGCCGTCCGGCGTTCCCACCCTGGGCAACTACCTTGGCGCGATGCGCAATTGGGTGACGTTGCAGGACGGTCACGAGTGCATTTATTGCGTCGTCGATCTGCACGCGATCACCACGTGGCAAGACCCCAAGCTGCTGGCGGGCCAAACCCGCGAGATGGCAGCCAGCCTGCTGGCCTGCGGCATCGACCCCAAGCGGCATTTGCTGTTCGCCCAGTCCTCGGTGGCGGCGCACGCCCGGCTGGCGTGGATTTTCAACTGCGTCGCCCGGCTCGGCTGGCTCAACCGGATGACGCAGTTTAAGGACAAGGCGGGCAAGGACCGCGAGGCGGTTTCGACCGGGCTGTACGTGTATCCGAACCTGATGGCCGCCGACATCCACGCCTATCACGCCACCCGCGTGCCGGTGGGCGACGACCAGAAGCAGCATTTGGAACTGGCCAACGACATCGGCCAGAAGTTCAACCACGATTTCGGCGTGGAATACTTCCCGATGATCGAGCCGGTCATCATGGGCGTCGCCGCCCGGGTGATGAGCCTGCGCGACGGCTCGAAGAAGATGAGCAAGTCCGACCCGTCGGACCAGAGCCGCATCAATCTGACCGACGACGCCGACACCATCGCCACCAAGGTCAAGCGCGCCAAAACCGACGCCTTTCCGCTGCCCAGCGAGGTCGATGGGCTGGCCGAGCGGCCGGAGGCGCGCAATCTGGTGGGTATCTACGCCGCCTTGTCGGACACCGATCTGGCCAGCGTGCTGGGCGAATTCGGCGGTAAGGGCTTCGTGGTGTTCAAGGACGCGCTGGCGGAATTGCTGGTCAACAAACTCACGCCGATTGCCAGTGAAACCCGCCGCTGGCTGGCCGATCCCGGCAGCGTCGATGCGATATTGCGCGACGGCGCCGGGCGGGCGGCGGCGATTGCCGATCCCATCGTGGCGGAAGCCGAGCGGCTGGTCGGATTTCTTCAGGTCTAGCACGGCTGGCGGGATGCCGTGGCGGACGTGAATTGTCTTGGATTCTTCTTTTGACCACGGTCGCCATCGGGGACAGAGGACGCGCGGACTTTTCACCATCCGGAGCGCCTTTATGTCCGATATCTCCCGCGTCTCGTTCAGCCGCCGCAACGCGCTGAAGCTCACCGCCGCCGCCGGTCTGGCTGGCGCTGGCCTGACCGGCTTTGGCGCCCGCCGCGCCGAAGCGGCCGGCATGGCCGACCTGATCGCCGCCGCGAAGGCCGAGGGCGCGCTGAACGTCATCACGCTACCGCGCGACTGGGCCAATTACGGCCTGCTGATGGACAACTTCGAGAAGCTGTATGGCGTCAAGATCGACGACGCCAATCCGGACGGCAGCTCGGCCGAGGAACTGCAAGCGATCCGCAGCCTGAAAAGCCAGTCGCGCGCCCCGGATGTGGTGGACGTCGGCCCGGCTTTCGCACTGACCGGCACCGCCGAAAAGCTGTTCCAGCCGTACAAGGTCGCCACCTGGGACGAGATTCCGGCCGACGTGAAGAACGCCGATGGCCTGTGGTACGGCGACTACTTCGGCGTGGTGTCGTTCGGCGCCAACATGTCCGTGGTCAAGAACATGCCGCGCACGTGGGCCGATCTGCTGAAGCCTGAGTACAAGGGCATGGTTGCGCTGAACGGCAACCCGCTCGGCGCCGGTGCAGCGTTCGGCGCGGTGTTCGCCGCCGCTCTCGGCAACGGTGGTTCGTACGACAACATCGCCCCCGGCATCGAGTTCTTCGGCAAGCTGAACGCCGCCGGCAACTACAACCCGGTGAAGGGCACCACCGCCAGCCTGACCAGCGGCCAGACGCCGATCCTGATCAACTGGGACTACCTGAACCTCGCCATCAAGGACGGCGCCAAGGGTAAAGTCGATATCCAGGTCGTGCTGCCGGAGCAGGCTCCGCCGTTCGGCAACTACTACTGCCAGGCGATCAGCGCCTACGCGCCGCACCCGAACAACGCCAAGCTGTGGATGGAATACCTGTACAGCGACGAAGGCCAGCTGGCGTTCCTCGGCGGCTTCGCCCACCCGATCCGCTTCAACGCCATGGTCGCCGCTGGCAAGATCCCGGCCGACGTGCTGAAGAACCTGCCGTCCGCCGATGCCTACAAGGCGGTGAAGTTCGCCACCGCCGACCAGAGCACGGCGGCGAAGAAGGCGCTGGCCGATATGTGGCCGAAGGTTGTGAAGCTGGGCTAAGGCCAAATCCGGCGTCATGCGCGGACTTGATCCGCGCATTGCTGACCGCGTAAAGAACGGTGGGACACTCCCGCCGTTCTTCGTGTGGCCTGCAATTGCCGGGTCAAGCCTGGCAATGACGGAGTTGCTTTAGCGGCTTGCCCCTTTTTGGGACCATTCATGCGTTTCATCATCCCCTATTTTTTCATTTTTGCTTTCGTCGCCTTTGCTGCATTGTTCATGCTGGCCCCCACTGCCATGCTCGCCGCGCAGGCGGTGACCGGGGAGGATGGGTTTACCTTCGACTACCTGCTGGCGCTCGGCGAGTATCGCTATCTGGTGGCGTTTCGCAATTCAATCGAACTGTCCGCCGTCTCGGCGCTGGTCGGCGTGATCGCGGGCGGGTTGATCGCGCACACGGTATTGAAGCCGTCGGCCCCGGAAAGCCTGCGCTCGGCGGTGACCAGTTTCAGCGCGGTGGCGGCCAATTTCGGCGGCGTGCCGCTGGCGTTCGGCTTTGTCGCCACGCTCGGCTCGCTCGGGCTGCTGACTCAGGGGCTGAAAAGCATCGGCATCGATTTGTACAGCATGGGTTTCACGCTGTACAGCATCACCGGCCTGACCGTGGTGTACTGCTATTTTCAAATTCCGTTGATGGTCATCATCATCACCCCGGCACTGCAAGGCTTGCGCGTCGAATGGCGCGAGGCGTGCGAGAATCTGGGTGCCACGCCCGCGCAATACTGGCGCATGGTGGGTCTGCCGGTGCTGCTGCCGTCGCTGTTCTCCTCGTTCATCCTGCTGTTCGGTTCGGCGTTTTCCGCCTACGCCACCGCCTACGCGCTCACCTCGGGCAATCTGGCGCTGCTGACCACCGAGATCGGCAACGTGCTGTCCGGCGACGTGATGAGCTCGCCGCAGACTGGGGCGGCGCTGTCGGTCGGCATGATCGTGGTGATGGTCGGCGTGCTGGGCCTGAGTGCGGCGGCGTCCAAGCGTGCGTCACGGTGGCATAAATGAAGCGGCTCGGGGTTGGCGGCTGGATTATTTTGGCGCTGGCGGCGGTGTATTTCATCGGCCCGCTGGTGCTGACGGTGATTTTCAGCCTGTGGGAAGGCCGTGGCCATTACGGCATTTCGGCCTATGTCACGCTGTTGCAGCGCCCGAACATCGTGCGCAGCTTGGTGGTGTCGGTCGAACTGGCGCTGGCCACCTGTGCTGCGCTGGTGGTGCTGCTGGTGCCCGCGATGGTGTTCATGAACCTGTATGCGCCGCGCCTGCGCCCGCTGTTCGAATTCATCGCCGCGCTGCCGTTCGTGGTGCCGGCCATCGCCCTGGTCGCCGGGCTGTCGGCGTTGTTCAGCGGCCCGGAATGGCTGATCGGCACGCCGTTCTATCTGGTGATCCCGTATTTCTTCCTGGCCCTGCCATACGCCTACCGCGCCATCGACGTCGGCATCCGCGCGATTGATCTGACCACGCTGACCGAGGCCGGGCAGAGCCTGGGGGCCGATATGGGCCAGATCATCCGGCTGATCGTGCTGCCGAATTTGCGCACGGCACTGGTTGGCAGCACGTTGTTGACGCTGGCGGTGGTGATGGGCGAATTCACCTTTGCCAATGTGCTGTTGTTTCATACCTTCGCCGTGCTGATCAACGAAGTCGGCCAGAACGCGCCCACCGAGGCGGCGGCGCTGTCCACGTTGAGCTTCTTGATCACTTGGCTGGCGATGGCGGGCGTGCTGCTCGCGGGCCGGCGCGGTGGCGTGCAATTGTCTGGAGCCCGTTAGTCATGGCAACCGTCGAAGCCGCTGGCGTCAGCAAGTCGTACAATGGCCGCACCGTGCTGGCGAAGCTCGATCTAGCAATGACCGACGGCGAGTTGATCTGCCTGCTCGGGCCGAGCGGCTGCGGCAAGACCACGCTATTGCGGATCATCGCCGGCTTCGTGACGCCGGATGCCGGGCGGGTGCTGGTGGCGGGCACTGATGTCACGGCGCTGCCCGCCAGCGCGCGGCGCATGGGCATGGTGTTCCAGTCGTACAGCCTGTTCCCCAACATGACGGCGCGCGACAACGTGCGCTTCGGCCCGCGCGTCGGCAAAGTGCCGCTGGCCGAGCAGCACAAGCGCGCCGACCGGCTGCTGGAGATGGTCGGGCTGGCGTCGCACGCGGGCAAATATCCGCACCAACTCTCCGGTGGCCAGCAGCAGCGCGTGGCACTCGCCCGCGCCTTGGCGGTGCAGCCGCAAGTGTTGCTGCTCGATGAGCCGCTGTCGGCGCTGGATGCCAAGGTGCGCGCCCAGTTGCGCGATGAAATCCGCCGCATTCAGCGCGAAACCGGCGTCACCACGGTGCTGGTGACGCACGACCAGGAAGAAGCGCTGTCGATCTCCGATCGCGTGGCGGTGATGAACGAGGGGCGGCTGTTGCAGGTCGCCACGCCGTCGCAGATCTACCGCGAACCGGCCGACGGCTTCGTGGCGCGCTTCATCGGTGCTGCGGCGGTGCTGCCCGGTGTGACCGAGGACGGCAAGGTGCGCGTCGGCCAGATCGTGCTGCACGCCGAGGCGGCGCGGCAGCACGCGGCCGGCAAGCAAGTCGATCTGTTCCTGCGCCCCGAACACGTGCGGCTGGAACAACTGAACGGCCACATGCCGCCGGACGGCGTGGCCGCCGACGTGGGCGACACCACGTTCTTCGGCTCATTGACGCGGATGCGGCTGACGCTGGCCGACGGGCAGATCATCTGGGCCGACTTGCCCAGCGAGCAGGCCGAGCAGTTCAAACCCGGCAGCCGCGTGCTGGCGCGCTGGGATGCCGAGTCGCCACGGGTGATACCGCGCGGGTAATATCGAAACGCGCCGTTGCCGGACTTGATCCGGCAATCCAGCGCCGCACGAAGTATAGAGGAATAGCCCTGCCATTCTTCGCGTAGCCATGGATGCCCGGATCAAGTCCGGGCATGACGGCTATTTGGTCGCTTCCCGCACCACTTCCCACGGCTTCTGCCAATCGCCCGCCACGCGCAGATCGATGCCGGCGTCGTCCTCGATCACCTTGCACACCGTCATTTCACCGGCCCCCATGCCGTAGCGGCGGCCAGCTTGCCGACATGGGCATCGCCCGCGCCGACATCCCGCACGTGGCGCGTGGCGGCACGCGCGGGTAGGCGGCGGGACTAAATCAGGTTCAGCCGCCGCCCACGGCTGCGGATCAGCGCATCCAGGCTGAACACCGGCGATTCAATGTCGCGGTGGGATTTTTCGATCACGACAAACCCCTGCCGCACATCGATACGTTCGATCAGCCCGGTTGAGGGCAGCAGCATGACCAACTCGAAAATCAGGTTGGTCATCGCGGGCGCCTCCGGCGCGATGTTGTCGGACCATACCCGCCCGCCCTGGGTTTCCGGCCAATGCGCCCACGACCAGTCTTCGATGATGTAGTGCCCGCCTTTGCGCAGCAGCGGAAAGGCAATCTCGAAGCTGCGCCGCGTTGGGCCGTACTGATGCGATGCGTCGTCCAGAATCAGATCGGGCGGCGCATCGGCGAAGTCCTGGGCTGTGATGGCGCGCACCCGGCGCGGCGCCAGCTTCGGTAAGACCGCCACGTAGGCGTCCAGAAACGCGCGGTCTTTGCACAGAAAGGCTTCCTGCGGCGTGGTTTCCGCCACCGCCGTGCCGTAGCGAAACCGCAGCCCGCCCACCTCGCAGCGGTCGCCGGGCAGGAAATGAAAGCCGTTCACTTAGGCCAGATCGGCGCTGGCGATGAACCGCACGCCCAATCCGGCCAGCCGCGTCCGCGCGGCCGCGATGGTGTCGCCGCCCGGCTCTGGCAGACCGATGCCCCGGCAGCAATCCTCGACCACATAGGTCTCGTAGCCGAGCGCTGCCGCATCCTCGGCCGACCACGCCACGCAGAAATCCGTCGCCAGCCCGGTCAGGAACAGCCGCCTGAAGCCGCGCCCGCGCAGCCAGCCGTCCAGACCCGTGGCGGTGCGCCGGTCGTTCTCGAAAAATGCCGAGTAGCTGTCGATCTGCGGCAGGAAGCCCTTGCGGATGATCACCGCAATCGGTGCTTGCGCGATGTCCGGGTGGATCGCTGCCCCCGCGCTGTTTTGCAGCCCGTGATCCGGCCACAGTGTCTGGCGGCCGTACGGCAGGCCGATCTCCTCGTACGCCGCCCGGCCGGGGTGGCTGGAGGCGAACGAGACGTGGCCCGCCGGGTGCCAATCCTGGGTGGCGAAAGCGTGGCGGAACGGGCTGGCCAGCAGCCGGTTGATCGGCGCCACCACCGCATCGCCGTCCGCCACCGCCAGTTCGCCGCCCGGCATGAAGGTGGGCTGCACGTCGATCAGGCCGAGAATGTCTTGTGCCGGGTCGATGGCGATGCGGGTCATGTGGCGGCATCCTTCGGTGAGGTGGCGGCTTTGCTGGGAAACCGGCACCACGCGGCCGCCGGGCAGCGCCAGCACTCCGGCGCGCGCGCCTTGCAAATATAGCGTCCGTGCAAGATCAGCCAGTGATGCGCGTGGCGTAACATATCGGGCGGAATGCGCGCGACCAGTTGGTCCTCCACCGCGCGCACATCCTTGCCCGGCGCGATGCCGGTGCGGTTGCCGAGGCGGAAGATATGCGTGTCCACCGCCATGGTTGGCTGGCCGAACGCCACGTTCAGCACCACGTTGGCGGTCTTGCGCCCGACACCGGGCAGCGCCTCCAGCGCCGCGCGATCGGCTGGCACCACGCCGCCATGCCGCTCGATCAGCAGGCGCGACAATTCGGCCACGTTGCGCGCCTTGCCCTGCCACAGCCCGATGCTGCGGATATGCTGGCCGATCCCCTCCGCGCCGAGCGCTGCCATCGCCGCCGGGGCCGGGGCGGCGGCGAACAGCGCGGGCGTGACCTTATTGACCGCCACATCGGTGGTCTGCGCCGACATCACCACCGCCACCAACAAGGTAAACGGGTCGCGGTAATCGAGCTCGCTGCGCGGTTCCGGGTTGGCGCCGGCCAGCGTGGTCAGGAAGCCGCGCACCTGGGCTGCGGTCATCTTGCGGGCCGGCGGTTCGGGACTTTTCACCATGCTGTGAGTGTCGCCAGCGGTTCGCCCCCTGGCAAGCCGCGTCTGCGTGCTACATCAACCGGATGTCTGGCGAGACCGTCCTGTTCGAAGCGGTGATCGTGCCGCACCGCAGCCTGTCGCGGCGCGGGCTGCGGTTGCTGCTGGCCGCCATCTTCGTGGTCTGCGCCGCCGACGCCGCGGTGTTCACGCTGATCGGCGCGTGGCCGGTGGGTGGCTTTGCCGGGGTCGAGTTGCTGCTCGCCGCCCTGCTGCTGCACATCAACGTCCGTGCCGCGCGGGCCAGCGAAACCCTGCGGCTAACCGATGCGGCGCTGCGCGTGGTGCGCACCGACGTGCAAGGCCGCCGCGCCGAGCGCGTGCTGCATCCGGCTTGGCTGACGGTTCACCTGGAGGAACGTCCTGGCCGGGTGCCCGGCCTGTGGCTTGGCACGCACAGCGCTCGCGAAGAAGTGGCGCGCAGCCTGGGGGAGCATGAAAAGCGCGATCTGGCGAAGGCGTTGCATGACGCGCTGCACCGCTGGCGCAATCCGGTATTCGACAATCCGCAATTGGCCGAGCGTTGAACCAAGTCTGCGCTTGACGTTCAGGCTACCCCGCCGCCTCTGGCGCCAGCGACTTGATCAAGTCGAACACGCGCTTACGCACCCCGGCATCGGTAATGCGATAATAGGCCCGCACCAGATCGAGCGTCTCGCGCCGGTTGATGGTTTCGTCGTCTGCTCCGCCGAAGCCCTCGGCCAACTGGGCGAAGCCATGGTTGCGTCCGCCCGCGATGTTGGCCGACTGGCCGCCATACACCGTCATCAGCGGTTCCGGCATGTCGTCGAAAAAGAAGCTAATCGGCACATCGAGCACACGCGACAAATCGAACAGCCGCGATGCGCCAACGCGGTTAACCCCACGCTCGTATTTCTGCACCTGCTGGAAGGTCAGCCCGAGCAGATCGCCAAGCCGCTCCTGCGACAGGCCCAGCAAGGTTCGGCGCAACCGAATCCGGCCGCCGACATGGATGTCGATCGGGCTGGGGCGGCCTTCCTTCTCGGATGTCGCGTCGCTCATGCTGTCCCTGATTGATGGAGGGCGGGGGCGCTGCAACGTCCCGGTTGCTGAAAAGTTAACGGCACAACCGCAAATCGTCAACGATCGCTTAATCGTGCATCAATTTCATCAATGATAGCCCGGCTAGTTTACAATTTAAGACGCTTCTGCCGCCACGCGAACGCACCGAGCAGCACGGCGATCGCCAATGCCGCCGGAATGACTAAGCCCAAGCGTGCGAACAGCGGCGGCGGCAACTTGCCCGGCAGCGCCAGCGCCAGCGTGCCCGCCTGTTCCAGCCCGATCCGCCCCAATTCACGGCCGTAGCCGTCGAAGCCCGCGGAAATACCGGTGTTGGCGGCGCGCAGCAGCGGCAGCCCTTCTTCCACCGCGCGCAGCCGGACCGCCGCGAGGTGCTGGCGCGGGCCGGTGGAATTGCCGAACCAGGCATCGTTGGTCACGTTGACCAGCCAGTCTGGCCGGTCGGCGGCATCGACGATCTGCGCCGGAAAAATCGCCTCGTAACAGATCAGCGCGCCCACCGGCGGCAATCCGGCCAAATGCAGCGTTTGCGGCCCCAGACCGGCGGCGAACCCGCCGCCGCGCACCAGTTGCACCGCCACCGGCACCCAGCCCGGCGAGTATTCGCCGAACGGGACCAAATGCCATTTGTCATAGAGATCGCCCGCCACGCCATCCGGGCCGATGGCCATCAGGCTGTTGCGCGGCCGGTCCTGCGCGTCGAACCGCACGCTGCCCGCCAGCACCGTGGTTCCGCCCGCTGCCTGTGCGATGGCGGCGCGGGCGTTGGCGTCGCTGTCGAGCAGGAATGGGCTGGCCGATTCGGGCCATACCACGGCCAACTTGCCGCCAGGGTTGGCGCTACGCGCGCCGGTCAAGCCGGTGCGGGTCAGGTTCAGGTATTTCTCGAATATGCCGGTCGCCAGGGCCCGGCTCCATTTTTGCCCCTGAGCGATGTTGCCCTGCGCCAGTACCACCGTGACGCCGGGCGGCTCCGGGGCCGGGGCGGACAGCCGCCATAGGCCGAACCCGGCCCATAGCGCCAAGCCCGCGCCGCCCGCCAGCAGGGCGCGCCGTCCCAGCGCTGGGGTGGCGGCCAGCAGCAAGGTCGCTAGCGTCAGGCCATGCACGCCAACCACGGCGGCGGGTTGGATCATTGTGTCGCCGATGCTGCCAGGGATCGCCCAGTCCGCGCCGAACGGGTTCCACGGAAACCCGGTGGCGATGAACTGGCGCAGCAGATCGGCCAGCACCCAGGCCCCGGCCAGCGCCAGCGCGCGCCGCCAGCCGGGCCGCGCCAGCCGCGCCACGCCGCACGCAGCGGCGATGAACAGCGCCAGCACCACCGCCAGCGCCGGGGTGGCCAGCGGCACCAGCCACCAGAACCGCGCCGCCTCGACCAGAATGGCGTCGGTGATCCAGTACAGCCCGATCACATGATGCGCGAAACCAAACCAGAAGCCGCGCCACAGCGCCGCCCGCCACGCAGGCGTGCCGTCCAGCAGCGCCAGCAGGCCGGGAATGGCCAGCAGCAGCAGCGGCAGCCCATGCAGCGGCGGCAGCGCCAGCGCCGACAGCAGGCCGAAAAACGCGGCGGCGGCGTTGGCGCGCCAGCCGTGCAGGGCGGTCAGTCTTGCATACGAACGGGTCAACACGCCGCGCGGCTACACGGCGCGGCGCGGCGGCGCAAGCATGGCTGCGTTAACACTGGGTTAGGCGGCGACAATCCGCTCCGGCGGCACGGTGGCCCCGGTCAGCTTGGCGGCGATGCACTCGGCCGCCATCACGCCCATGCGGATCAGCGATCCCGGCGTTACCCCGGCCACATGCGGCGTGACCAGCAGGCGCGGATGCGCGCGCAACGGGTGATCGGCCGAGGGTGGCTCGCCGTCGAACACATCCAGGCCCGCGCCCGCGAGGTGGCCGGAATTCAGCGCGCCGAGCAGCGCCGCCTCATCGACGATGCCGCCGCGCGCGGTGTTAACCACGAAGCTGCCGCGCGGCAGCGCGGCGATGGCCTCGGCGCCGACAATGCCTCGGGTTTGCGCGGTCAGCGGGCAATGCGCCGACAGAATATCGCTGCGCGATGCGAGCTCCAGCACCGAGGCGACTTTGACGATACCGGACAACCCGCCCTGGGGCAGCGCCGGGTCGAACGCCGCGACGCTCATACCGAACGCGCCCGCCAGGCGCGCCACCTGCACGCCAATCGCGCCGCAACCGACCAGCCCGAGCCGCATCCCATTGACATCGCGGCACTGCCCCGTCGCGCCGCGCCAGCCGCCGGCCGCCGCCAGCGCGGTGAACGGTTGCAAGTCCTTGATCAGCGCCAGCATCATCGCCAGTGCGTGCTCGGCCACCGCCAGCGAATTGGAGCCGGGCGCGCGGGTGACCATGACGCCGAGCTTGGCCGCCGCCGCCAGATCGACCTCATCGACGCCGACGCCGTGCCGGGCGACGATTTGCAGCCGGGGCGAGGCGGCCATGGCGGCTTCGTCGATCTGACCTTGCCGGGCCAGGATGGCGTCGGCCTGCACGCGGGCTGCGAGTTCGCTCAGCACGGCGGACTTGGGATATGGCTGCGTGTAGTGCAGCGTGCACCCAGCGGCTTCCAACACGGCCACCGCGTCCGCCGCCAACTGCGGCGAGGTCATGATGACGTTGAACTTGTTGGCGCTCATTCGGCGGCATCCGCAGCGCCGCGTTGCTCGCGCTCGTAGTGGCGATAATATTTTTCAGTCACCAGATCGGTTTTCACCACCACCGCCACGTCCGTGGTGTTGAACTGCGGGTCGATCACCGCGCCATCGCCGACGAAGCCGCCGAGCCGCAGGTAGCCCTTGATCAGCGGCGGCAGCGTCGCCAGTGCGCGGCGCGGGTCGATGCTGGCCGGGTCGAGCCGTTGCATGTCCACGAAGCGGTGCGGCAGCGCGCGCGGGCGGATGTTCGCGGGGGCGAGATGATTATGGTACAGATAGGTCAGATCGGTGGCCACCGCGTCCGGGTCGGTGCCGGGCAGGCTGGCGCAACCGAACATCAGGTCGATGCGGTGCAGGAACACGTAAGCGGCGATGCCGCGCCACAGCAACTGCATGGCGGTGCGGCCGCGATAGTTCTGGTGCACGCACGACCGGCCGAGTTCCAGCACCTGACCGGGGAAGTTCAGCATCGGCGTGATGTCGTATTCGTCCGCCGAATAGAACCCGCCGACCTTGGCCGCCGCTTGCTGGCGGATCAACCGGTAACAGGCCACCACACCTTCCGGCCCCGGCCCGATGGCATGGTCGATCACCAGCAAATGATCCGCAACCGCGTCGTACTGGTCCGAATCGCGATGGGTCAGCCGGGCGATGTCGCTCGGCTGCGCGCCCATTTCGTTGTAGAACACGTTGTAGCGCAACGCCTGCGCCGCATCGAGTTCGGCATCGGTCGTGGCGATGCGCACGCCAAGATTGCCGCCGCGCAACTCACCGAAGCCGGCGGCGGTCTGCTCAGCCGTGGGTGCCGCGTCGCCAAAATGCGAGGCGGCTGTGGCCGTGTTCTCACTCATCGTGGCACTCCGGAATGCTCATCGCGGACGGTCTCGGCAGTGCCTGCTGTCCGGGCGGCCGTCTGCGGCGGTTGTTTGGCGTCGCGCCGCCGGCCGAACAATTCCAGCCGGTGCGAGACCAGATCGAAACCCAGGGCAGCAGCGATGCGCTGCAACACCCGCTCGTGCTCGGCGTCCTCGAACTCGATGACGTGGCCGGTTTCGATGTCAATCAGATGATGGTGGTGGCCGTGGCCGCTCGGCTCGTAGCGTGCCCGCCCGCCGCCGAAATCGCGCCGCTCCAGAATGCCCTGTTCTTCGAGCAGCCGGACGGTGCGGTAGACGGTGGCGATCGAAATGCGGTTATCGGTAGCCGAGGCGCGGCGGTACAATTCCTCGACGTCGGGATGGTCACCGGAGTCGGACAGCACGCGGGCAATGACGCGGCGCTGGCCGGTCATCTTTAGGCCCCGTTCGATGCACAGGCGCTCGATGCGGCTTTCCATCGGTCTCCCAGCGGTCCGGGGCAGCCCACCCCGATCCTCGTTCTCGCGCGCCGGCTGACATGCCGCCACCGCCGCGCTCACAGCGGGTAGCCGATACCAGGGGCGGCTGTCGACTCGCAGCGGCCTTCCCCAAAAAACCAGCTAGCTGGGGGACGTTACTCGGTCTGACCGCAGGGGGACAGGGCCGAAGCGTGCTGCGCCCGTGGCGCAGACGCACGCCTGTTGTCTCAACAGACGCCGTATCGGCCGCCGCACGGTGCAAACCCGCGCGGCGGCGCCGGAAAATTACTTGCGGCCGCGCGGCTTGGTGCCGAGGCCGATCTTCTTGGCCAGCGCCGAACGATGGCGGGCGTAGTTCGGCGCCACCATCGGGTAGTCGAGCGGCAGGCCCCAGCGCTCGCGGTACTGCTCAGGCGACATGTTGTAGGACGTCTTGAGATGGCGCTTCAGCATCTTCAGCTTCTTGCCATCTTCCAGGCAGACGATGTGGTCGGGGAACACCGACTTCTTCACCGGCACGGCGGGTTGCGGCTTGTCAGCCTGGACGGGTTCCTTGCCGACGCCGGTCAGTGTCCGGTACACGTCCTGGATCAGGGATGGCAGGGACTCGGGGGTGACCGAGTTGTTGGAAACGTGAGCGGAGACGATCTGCGCGGTCAGCGCCAGCATGTCTGGCTCAAGCGAAGTGTCGGTCATGGCGTACCCTTTCGGACCTCTGGACTAAGAGCATATATGTGGCAGGCCGAGAGTTTCGCAATGGATATTTCGATGGCTAGCAACAGTCCTGACAAGCCCAAGACGAACGAACCGGCCAGCTTTGCCGAGGAATACGTGCCGGATCGCACGCTGGATATCACGCGGGATATCTGTCCGATGACGTTCGTCCGTACTCGCCTTGCGCTGGACTGTATGGCGCCGGGTCAAACCTTGCTGGTGCGCCTACGCGGCGACGAGCCGCGCAGAAATGTTCCCGCGACCGCACTATCCTTGGGACATGCGGTGTTGCGCCAGCTTACCGATGCGGACGGGGTAACCGAACTGCTGCTGCGCCGGGGCTGAGCAGACAGCGCAGCACCAGGGCGTCGGAGCCGTCCGCATAATAGCGCCGCCGCCGCCCCACCTCGGTGAAGCCCGCTGCCGCATACAGCGCTTGGGCGGGCAGGTTGGCGGCCGAAACCTCCAGGAACAGCGCCGCAGCCCCCTTTGCCGCCGCGTGCTCGCCTGCTGCGCGCAGCAATCCGCGCGCGATGCCTTGCCGCCGCGCGTCCGGCGCCACGCCGAGGGTGAGGATTTCTGCTTCGTCGGCCGCCACCCGCGCCAGCACCATGCCGCCCGCTGGCTCGAGCAGCCCGAATACGCCGGGCGAGCCAAGCTGCGCGCGCATGGCTGCCGCATCCCACCGCTCGGCGGGCGGGAACGCCTGTGCGTGCAGCACCGCCATCGCCTCGGCGTGATACGGCGAGGCCGGTTCAGGCATCGCCGAGGCCAAGCGGGGCAGGCCGCAAGCCGCCGGCGGGCAGTTTGGCCTCGGGCGGATCGATGTACAATGGTTGCGCCAGCAACGGCGGCAACTTCCCGGCTAAGCGCGCTAGAGCCGCCAGCGCGATGCCGCGCGGTTCAGGCAAGCACGCCTCGGTCAGCAGCACGTCGTTACCGCGCGCGGTCAGCAGCGCGGCGAGCGCCGCTGCCGCGTCGCCCACCAGCGCTACCCGGCCCGGCGGCTGCGGCAGCGCATCGAGCGGCACGGCTTGCATCCCAGCCCCGCAATCCAGAAACACCCGGCCGCGCTTGCTGTCGATCGCGGTCCACACCGGCAGGCCGAGGTCTACCGGCAGCATCGCCGCCAGTGCCTCCGCGACACTGACCGCGACCACCGGTCGGCCGATCGCCAGCGCCAGACCGTGCGCCAGCGCCAGCGCCGAGCGCAGGCCGGTGAAGCTGCCGGGGCCCACCGTAACCGCCACCGCGTCCAGCGTCGCCGGGTCGGCGCCCGACTCGGCCAGCACCGCTTGCACCATGTCTGGCAGTTGCGCCTGACTGCGCCCGCCCTCCACCCGCCGTTCGGCCAGCACCGCGCTATCCCCCGAAGGGCCATCCCCCGCTGGGCCGTCCGCCACCACAGCGGCGGAGCAGCGGGCCAGCGCCGCGTCCAGCGTCAGCAGCCGCACGGGGTCAGATGATCCGGCAGGACTCGTTGAAGGTCAGTCTGGGGTTGCGCGGATACAGCCCGGCCGGGTCGCCGTGGCCGAGATTGATCAGGAAGTTCGACTTCCAGCCCCACAGATCCAGCATCGTCGCATCCACCGCCGCGCGGTCGAAGCCGGACATCGGGCCGCAATCCAGCCCCAGCGCCCGCGCCGCGATGATGAAATAGCCGCCCTGGATCGACGAATTGCGGAATGCGGTTTCCTCGGCCAGTTCGGGGTTGTTGGCGAACCAGCCGCGCGCCTCGGCCTGCGGGAACAGCCGGGTGAGGTTGTCGTAGAATTGCGGGTCGTAGGCGACGATCACCGTCACCGGGGCGGACATGGTTTTGTCCACGTTGCCCTGCGACAGTGCCGGGCGCAGCAATTCCTTACCCGACTGGGTGCGCACGAACACGAAGCGCGCGGGCGAGGTGTTGGCCGAGGTCGGCCCCCACTTCATCGCCTCGAACACCTCGCGCAACTTGTCGTCATCGACCGGGCGATCCGCCGCCCAGGCGTTCCAGGTGCGCGCGTCGCGGAACAGCACGTCGATAATGCCGGGTTCGACGGTCATGGCAGCGTCATCCGTTCAACTTGAAGCGGCGACGGTTAGGCCATGACTTGTTCCACGGCAATCACCTCCGGCACATAATGCCGCAGCATGTTCTCGATGCCGTGCTTCAGCGTGGCGGTGGACGACGGGCAGCCGCTGCAGGCACCCTGCATGTGCAGCTTCACCACGCCGTCGCGAAAGCCGCGAAACACGATGTCGCCGCCGTCGCCGGCCACCGCCGGGCGCACCCGCGTGTCGAGCAATTCCTTGATCTGCGCCACCACTTCGGCGTCGTCCGGCGACACATCCTCGGCCGCTTCGTCGTCGGCGCCCTCGATCACCGGCAGCCCGGCGACGAAATGCTCCATGATGACGCCGAGCACCTGCGGCTTCAGCGCCTGCCAGGTGGCGAGGCCCGACTTGGTGATGGTGATGAAGTCGCCGCCGAGGAACACCCGCGCGACGCCCGGCAGCGCGAACAGCGCGGTGGCCAGCGGGCTGCGCCCGGCGGCGTCGGCATAAGCGAAGTCGGCGGTGCCGGCCCCCATCACGTCGCGGCCCGGCAGAAACTTCAGCGTCGAGGGGTTCGGTGTGCCTTCGGTTTCGATGAACATATGTGTCGCCCCATCCTTGGGCAGGCGGCTGCGAATGCAGACCGCTGCGGTCCGGTTGGCGTCACATTGCGCGGACCGGGGCCGAAGGCAAGGGGCGTTTCAAGAAGGGCAGCTTTCCTGCCCGGCTAATCCGCCGCTTCCTGCCCCGGCTTGAGCTCCAGTGGCGTGCGGCGCACCCGCAGCCTGCGGATGCGCCGCGCGTCGGCGTCCAGCACGCGGAATTCGCAGCCGCTCGGGTGGCTCAGCACTTCGCCGCGCGCCGGCACCCGGCCCGCGAGCGTGAACACCAAGCCGCCCACGGTGTCGATATCGGCCTCGCGCTCGTCATCGGTCAGCACCGGGCCGACCCGCGCCTCGAAATCCTCCACCGGCAGCCGCGCGTCGATGTCCAGCGCGCCGTCGCCGCGTTCGGTGACCATCGGTCCCTGGATTTCGTCGTGCTCGTCGCTGATGTCGCCGACGATGGTTTCCACCAGATCCTCGATGGTCACCAGGCCGTCGATGCCGCCGTATTCGTCGACCACCAGCGCCAGATGCATCCGCGCTTGCCGCATTTGCAGCAGCAGATCCAGCACCGGAATTTGCGGCGCCACCAGCAGCGGGCGGCGCAGCAGGCTTTCCAGATTGAACGCCTCTGGGCGGCCGACATAGGCGAACACGTCCTTGATGTGGACCATGCCCGCGATGTCGTCGAGTTGCTCGGTGAACACCGGCAGCCGCGAATGGCCTTCGCGGCGCAGCAGCGCCACAGCTTCGTCGAACGACACGTCGATACGCATGGCGATGATGTCGGCGCGCGGCACCATCACGTCGTCCGCCGTGGTGCCGCGCAGCCGCAGCACGTTGGCGATCAGCGCGCGTTCTTGCCGGTCGAGTTCCGGGGCCTGGCCGGGCAGCATCACCGCTTCGGCGGCTTCCTGCACCAGTTCGGCGATGGATTCGCGCAGGCTGGGTTCGGGGGCTTTGCGGCGGAACAGCATCCGCACGCCGCGCAGCAAACCGGCGCGGGCTGGCGAGGTCATGCCCGTTTCCAGGGATTGGGCAATTTGAGGCGGGACAGGATGCGGGCTTCTTCCATTTCCATGCGGCGCGCGTCGCCGGGGTGCTCGTGGTCGTGGCCCTGCAAATGCAGGCAGCCATGCACCACCAGATGCGCCAGATGCTGCGCTGGCCGCTTGCCCGCCGCCGCCGCCTCGCGCCGCACCGTGCCGAGGGCCAGCACGATTTCGCCGGGCAGGCCGGGGGCGGCCGGTTCGAAGGTCAGCACGTTGGTCGGCTTGTTCTTGCCGCGATGCGTATGGTTCAGCCGCTGCACGTCGCGGTCGGACGACAGCACGATGGTGGCTTCCGGCGAGCCTGCGGCGGCGGCGGCGCGGGCGGCGAGGCGTTCGGCGTGGCTGGCGAAACGCCGCCATGCCGGGTCGTCGACGATGATCGGGTTCCCCGCCTGCGCGGGGAACCGGCTACTGTCCGGGTCCATTTACTTGCCCCCCACGGTACTCCCGGCGGGGCTCCCTCCAACAACGGGCGCGGCAGCATGACGCGACCGGCTGGTGTCGCGTTCGGCGACCGTGCGCTGATCGTAGGCGTCGACGATGCGCGCCACCAGCGGGTGGCGCACCACGTCGCGCTTGTCGAAGCGGCACACCGCGATGCCCTGCACGCCCTCCAGCGTCTCCAAGGCGTCGCGCAGGCCGGAACGGGTGCCGGACGGCAGATCGACCTGCGATAAATCGCCCGCGATCACCATCCGCGTGCCCTCGCCCATGCGGGTGAGGAACATTTTCATCTGCACGGCGGTGGTGTTCTGCGCCTCGTCCAAAATCACGAAGGCATGTTTCAGCGTGCGGCCGCGCATGAAGGCCAAGGGCGCCACTTCGATCTCGCCGGTGCCCATGCGGCGCACCACTTCCTGGCCCGGCATCATGTCGTTCAGCGCGTCGTAGAGCGGGCGCAGATACGGATCGACCTTTTCCTTCAGATCGCCGGGCAGGAATCCCAGCCGCTCTCCGGCTTCCACCGCCGGGCGCGACAGCACGATGCGGTCGACCTTGCCGGCTTGCAGCATCGCCACGGCTTGCGCCACCGCCAGATAGGTCTTGCCGGTGCCCGCCGGGCCGATGCCGAACACCATCTCGGATGCCTGCAATGCATCCATATACGCCGCTTGGCCGGGGCTGCGCGGCCCCACCGCGCCGCGACGGGTGCGGATGGCGGGCAGGTCGGACAGCGGCAGGCGCGGGTCGTCCACCTCGGACATGCGGATCGCTGCGTCCACGTCGCCGGGGCTGACCGGCTCGCCGCGTTCCAGCCGCCGCCACAATCCGGTGATCGCCGTTTGCGCCGCGTCCACCCGCGCCGGGTCGCCGGCAATCGCCAAGCGGTTGCCACGGCACGACAGGCGCACGCCAAGCCCCTGTTCCAGGCGGACCAGATGGCGGTCATGGTCGCCAAGCAGCAGCGACAACAGCGTGTTGTCGCCGAATTGCAGGGTTACCGACTTGCCGGCGGCGGGCAGCGGCAAGCCCTTGCCGGGGGGCGCGGGGATGGTCGCGGGGATGGTCGCGGGGATGCGGTCAGCCGGAAACGCGGCGATGTCGCTCAAGCTTGGGTTCGCTCCTGTTCCATGGGGTGCGGGATCAGCGTGGCAGTCAGAGAGTTGGGGTTGCCGGAGACGATCTGCACCGGCGCCACGGTGCCGATCAACGATTCGGAACCGGCGGCGTGCACCGGTTGCAGCCAGGGCGAGCGGCCCGAGAGTTGGCCGGGGTGGCGGCCCGGCCCGGTGAACAGCACCGGCACGGTCTGCCCGGCGCACGCGGCGTTGAACGCCGCCTGCTGGGAGCGCAGCAGCGCCTGCAATTCCTGCAAGCGCCGGTCCTTCGCCGCTTCGTCCACCTGTTGCCCCGCGCCCGCCGCCGGGGTGCCGGGGCGCGGCGAGTATTTGAAGCTGTAGGCCTGGGCGAACCCCACCGCCTCGATCAGCCGCATGGTGGCCTGGAAATCCGCCTCGGTCTCGCCGGGGTGGCCGACGATGAAGTCCGACGACAGCGCGATGTCCGGCCGCGCCGCGCGCAGATTGCCGATGATGCGAAGATAGTCGTCCGCCGTGTGCTTGCGGTTCATCGCCGCCAGAATACGGTCGGATCCCGACTGCACCGGCAAATGCAGGAACGGCATCAACTGCGGGATGTCGCGGTGCGCCGCGATCAGGCTGTCGTCCATGTCGCGCGGGTGCGAGGTGGTGTAGCGAATGCGCAGCAGGTTGGGGTTGGCGGCCAGCGCCGCGATCAGCCGCCCTAGCGTGCTGGGCGCGCCGTCCGCGCCGGCCCCGTGCCAGCCGTTGACGTTCTGGCCGAGCAGCGTGATCTCGCGCGCCCCCTGGTCCACCAAGCGGCGAGCCTCGGCCAGCACGGCGGCTTGCGGGCGGCTTTGCTCGGCGCCGCGCGTGTAAGGCACCACACAGAACGAGCAGAATTTGTCGCAGCCTTCCTGGATGGTCAGAAACGCCGTCGGGCCGCTGGCCGCCGTGGCGTCCGGCAGGAAGTCGAACTTATCCTCGGCCGGAAAGTCGGTTTCGATCACCGCCCCCGCCGCCCGGCTGGCGCGCGCCACCATTTCCGGCAGCCGGTGATAGGTTTGCGGGCCGAGCACGATATCGACATACGGCGCGCGGGCCAGGATTTCCGCACCTTCGGCCTGTGCGACGCAACCGGCCACCGCCAGCACCATCTTGCCGCCCGCCGCTACGCGCGCCTGTTTCAGCAGGCGCAGACGGCCGAGTTCGGAGAACACCTTCTCCGCCGCGCGGTCGCGGATGTGGCAGGTATTGAGGATGATCATGTCGGCGCCCTCGGGCGCTTCGGTGGGCGCATAGCCCAGCGGGGCCAGCACGTCGGCCATCCGCCCGCTATCGTACACATTCATCTGGCAGCCCCAGGTGATCATGTGCAGGCGCTTGGTGTTGGCGGTCATGCGCGGCGGCCCTGTTCCCTCGCAAGCGCGGGCCGAGAGGGAGCGAAACTGCCGGCGATGTGTGCCGCTTCGCCAATGCCATAGGTCTCACGTGTCACGCGCACTCACTCCAGCCCGCCGGGAAGCAGGCAGCAATGGTGCTGCGAGGGGCGCGGGTCAAGCGCAAGGCCGCAAAACGTCCTCCGTTCCTGCAACGCAGTGTCGCAGCACGGGCGGTGGCCGTGTCAAGGAATGTGCCGGGTTAGCCGCGAATTGTTCACGCGAACACGGGGGCGGTGGCCTGCTCGCCAGTCCCGGCAGCCGGTTGCGGGCGGATCGGCCGGTTCTGCCGCAGCGCCGACGCGCCATCGGCCACGGTATTCCAGACCGCCTGCGACAATTCCTTGCGGCTGCGATAGTTGGCCGGGTCGATCGGCGGGTGCAGCAGGATGGTTGCGCGCAGCCCGCGATGCTGCGCCAGCCGCCAGAAATGGCTGCCGATGTCCATGTCGCCGTACCAGGCGAACAGCGGCCGGCTGGCCCGCCCGGCGGGCAGATAGCCCAGCCGGTCGTAGACCAGCGACACCGGCTGTACCAAGGGCGGCTTGCCATCCGCCGTCACCGGCAATTCGGCAATCGACAGGAACGCCGAGCGGAACGGCAGCACGCGCGAGCCGTCCGATGAAGTGCCTTCGGGGAACAGGATCAGGTTGTCGCCGCCCGCCAGCCGTTCGCGCATGTCGTCGCGCTCGCGCCCGGTGCTGCTGCGCTGGCGGCGCACGTAAACGGTGCGGCCGAGCTTGGCGATCCAGCCGATCAGCGGCCAGCCAGCGACATCTTCCTTGGAGATGAAGCACGCGTCGATCCGTCCGCCCAGCACCAGAATATCGAGCCAGGACGAATGATTGGATACATACACCACCGGCCGCCCGCCCGCCGCCTCGCGGCTGACGCGCGGGCCGATCACTCGGATGCCAAGGCCGAGCAGGCGGCACATTGTCGACCAGTAGATGCGCGCGAACACCACCTTGCCCCGGCCGGGCAGCACGATCATCGCCGACTGGATCAGCAGCGAGATCAGCGTCCACAGCATGATGAACACGCCGCGCCGGATCACCCGCATGCGCCGCACCAACTGCCGGTTGGTCGGCAGCGCAAGCGCGTTCCAACCCTCCTCGGCCGGTTCGCCGGGGCGTTGGATCAAAGGAAGGCGCTTGGCCTTCAGGCGGCGCGGGGCTGTTTGCATGAGGGACAGGGGATACCGCGCGCCGTGCCGCCAGACAATGAAAGTACGATGATAGTTGCGGATGGCATGCTTGTGACTGCCGCCGCAAGCAACGGAGGGTGACGCCGCCCCGCGCCGCTGGCAGGGTGCGCGCCGCTGAGAGGACTTGGTTATGCGGCAGACAATGAATGCGGGCGACTGGCTGCGGCTTGGCGGTCTGTCGCTGCTGTGGGGCGGATCGTTCCTGTTCTACCGCATGCTGGCTACCGAATTGCCGCCGTTCACCACCGTGCTGGGCCGCGTCGGGCTGGCCGCCGTGGTGCTGCTGGCGCTGTTGAAGCTGGCTGGCACGCCGATTGTTATACCGCGTACCCAGTGGTGGCGGCTGGCCGGCATGGCCACGCTGAACAATGCCCTGCCGTTTGCGCTATTCGCTTGGGGCGAGACCCGCGTGCAGGGCGGCACGGCGGCGATCTTGAACGCGATGACGCCGATGTTCGCGGTGCTGGTGGGCGCGTTCTGGGCGCGCAGCGAACAACTGACCGGCGCGCGCGTGGCCGGCGTACTGTGCGGCATCGCGGGCGTGGCGGTGCTGATCGGTCCGGGCGCGCTTTTGGGACAGGATCTGTTGGGGCAGGCGGCGTGTCTGCTGGCTTCGTTGCTGTACGGGTTCAGTATGCACTACGCCAAACGCATCACCGGCATCGTGCCGCCTTGCATGGCGCTCGGCCAGTTGACCGCGGCGACCGTGCTGATTTTGCCGGTGGCGCTGCTGGCGGACCGGCCCTGGAGCTTGCCATTGCCGAGCCTGTCCGGCTGGATGGCGCTGCTCGGCATCGCGGTGCTGTGCACATCGCTGGCGTATTTGATGTTTTTCGACCTGCTGCGCCGGGTCGGCGGCACCAATCTGTCGTTGGTGACCTTGTTGGTGCCGGTTTCGGCGCTGATCCTGGGGGCGCTGGTGCTGCATGAGCCAATCGGCTGGAACGCGTTGGGCGGCATGGCGCTGATCGCTGCCGGGCTTGCCGCCATCGACGGGCGGGTGTGGCGGCTGGTGGCACGGTGATCGATGGGTTTCACCCATCCTGTGTTCCTGTAGGATGGGGCAAACCCCTCTCCTCGTACGAAGGACCCTGCCCTTGACCTTCTCCGATTTGTTCGCGCGCGCCGTCGCCGTGGTCGGCTCGGCTGCCATCGTGGTCCGCCGGATGGATGGCGGCGTCCGCACGCAGGCGTTCGGCGCCGCCCCTGTGATCCCGCCCGCCCGCCCGCAGGGGGCGCTGCCGACGCTGAAAATGCCGACCGCCAAAGGCTGGCCGCGCGGCCGCGTGCCTGTGGCCGCCCCCGGCCTGAAGGTGAACGCCTTCGCCGCCGGGCTGAAGCACCCGCGCTGGATCCATGTGCTGCCGGATGGCGGGGTGCTGGTGGCCGAGGCGTTGCAGGAAGCCGGCAAGTCCCGCTCGATCTTCGACTACGCCATGCTCGCCACCATGCGCCGCGCAGCGGCAGTCGGCGTTAGCCCGAACCGCATCACGCTGCTGCGCGATCCCAACGGCGACGGCGTGGCCGAGGTGCGCGAGGTGTTCCTGGCCAAGCAGAACCAGCCGTTCGGCATGGCGCTGCTGGGCAGCACGTTCTACGCCGGCAATACCGACGCGCTGGTGGCGTTCCCGTACACGGCGGGCGCCAACAGCATCACCGGACCGGGCACCAAGATTGCCAGCTTCAAGCCGGGCGGCCACTGGACCCGCAGCCTGCTGGCCAGCCCGGACGGCAGCAAGCTGTACGTCGGCGTCGGCTCGCTGAGCAACATCGCCGAGCACGGCATGAAGGCCGAGGAAGGCCGTGCTGCGATTTACGAAGTGGATGTGGCCAGCGGCGAAGCCCGCATCTTCGCCGGCGGCCTGCGCAACCCGGTGGGTCTGGCGTTCGAACCCAGCACCGGCGCGCTGTGGACGGTGGTGAACGAGCGCGACGGCCTGGGCGACGAAACCCCGCCCGACTATCTGACCTCGGTGCAGGACGGCGGCTTCTACGGCTGGCCGTATTGCTACTGGGGCCAGACGGTCGATGACCGGGTGTATCAGAACAAAGAAAAAGTGGCTGCGGCCCTTCAGCCGGACTATGCGCTGGGCGGCCACACCGCCTCGCTCGGCCTGTGCTGGCTGCCCGCCGGCACGCTGCCGGGCTTCCCGGACGGCATGGCAATCGGCCAGCACGGCTCGTGGAACCGCAGCAAACTCAGCGGCTACAAGGTGATCTTCGTGCCGTTCGAAAATGGCAAACCGAGCGGCCCGTCGCGCGAGATCCTGTCCGGGTTCCTGTCGAAAGACGAGGAAGAGTCGTACGGCCGCCCGGTCGGCGTCACCATCGGCCCGGATGGGTCGCTGCTGGTGGCCGACGACGTGGGCGACGTGATCTGGCGGGTGACCGGGGCGTAAGCAGGGGGCGTAAGCCCGGGGGCATACGCCTGGGGGCATACGCCTGGGGGCATACGCCCGCAGTTCCGCCCGGCCCTCCAGCCCGGCCGCGCCGGAGCATCGCAGCCGCGCGCCGGTTTCACTGGCCTGATGCAGATCGGGCGGCCGAGTGTGCCGCTGGAGGGGGCAGGGCCATGGAACCGGCAGAAGCTCTTATTGATTGAGCGCGACCCGGCGGCGACGGGTCTCGATTTCGCGTTCCTCCGGAAATATTCTGAATCAATACATTTGGATATTAAAACATGCCGGTTCATCAGGCGATTGATCCGCGCCGCGATTGAGGACGGCCCATCCAGTCAATGGCACACTATCCCGGCGGCCGGTCACTCTCGCCTCAACCAGAATGACGCTGGGCCGCCGGCGGCCCTCACCGCTCGCGGCTATTGGTCCGGTGTGCGCTGAGCGGGGCGATAAATTGCCCGGTCGGCGCTGGAATTGACGATGAATTTTGGCATGCGAGCCGTGGAACTGGTTCGCCTGGCCCGACAACCCTGGCGCAGTTGGGCATGCAAGACGGCTGGGGCACCGGCGTGCAATGGCAGAGTCGGAAGAATGCGAAAAAGCAACATAAGCCACTTACGGACAAATACCATCCGATACGACATAATCTGGTAAATTACGGCACTACAGACGCTGAGTTTATAGCGCGTAGGAATTTTGGTTGCGCTGCGCGGCTTTCGCGGCAGGAGTAACTCCGGCGTGCGCGCAGCATCGGCGCGCTCGGTGTCCCGGCGTTTTCGTATAGTAGCCGCCGGAACCGTTGTACTCGAACATCTGGGTGCAGGCTTCGGCCAAGCCGCTGCTCCGCTTGCGTTCGCGTGGCGCAGTTGCATGTCACAGCCGATCCGGCCGGCGCCGGTGCGGACGGCTGCTTGGGCGGAGGAGGGCGTGCTCATGCCTTGCAGGCTCGCACCAACAAAAACCATTTGCACCAACAAAAACTCGCGCCTAGTGTCAGCGCAAGGGCAATAGACCCGTACGGATGGAAACGGATGCCAGTCACCTTGCGTGGGCTCGCATGGGATCATCGCCGCTGCTGGGGGCCGCTTGAGGCGAGCATCCCGGCGTATCGGGTGCTGCGTCCGGACGTTGCGATCATGTGGGATCGGCGCAGCCTATTTGAATTTGGCGAAGGCAACCTCGATAGCGCGGCGCGCGACTACGACCTTGTGATTTACGACCATCCATTTGTCGGCGATGTTGCCGCAGGCGGTTGGATGCTTCCGCTCGATGCCGCGCTGCCGGCCAGCGACATGGCCCGGTTTGAGCGCGATTCCGTGGGCGCATCTTGGCAATCCTATTGGTCTGCCGGACGGCTGTGGGCGTTGCCGATCGATGCCGCGGCACAGGTCGCCTGCTGCAGGCCGGATTTGCTGGCCGGCTACACGGACCACATGCCGTCGAGCCACGCCGAAGTCATCGACCTTGGTACCCGCTTGCGCGCCGACGGCCGGTATCTCGGACTGCCGCTGGTGCCCACAGATGCGCTATGCCTGCTGCAATCCTTCGCCGCAGGGGCGGGCAGTCCGCCGGGCGCCCACGGGATGTTTCTGCCGGCTGAGGCGGTGTTGGAGGCAATCGACGCGCTGCGTGCGATTGCTGCTTTGGCCAATCCGCTGTCGTGGCACTGGAACCCGATTCGCTGCTTCGATCACATGGTTGCGCACGATGACACGGTCTACGTGCCGTACGCGTTCGGCTATGTGAACTACGCCGCGCGGTCAGCGCCACCCATGCTGCGCTTCGGCGACATTCCGCGTACGCCGCCCCGCGGGGCACTGCTCGGTGGGGCCGGCATCGGGGTGAGCGCACATTGTGCGCATCCCGGCGCTGCCATCGATTATGCCCTGTTCCTGTGTTCGGCCGACTTCCAGCGTGGCGGCTATGCGGCAAATGGCGGCCAGCCGAGTTCGCTGGCCGCCTGGACGGACGCTGCCGCGAACACAGCCACCCACGATTTCTTCACAAGCACGCTGGCCACGCTGCAAAGCGCCTATTTGCGGCCCACGCATCCCGGCATCCTGACATTCTTCCGCGCCGCGACCCATCGCGTAGCAGCGGCCATTGCCGGGGAATTAGCGCCGGACGCGCTGGCCGCGTGGCTGAACACAGAATATGCCGCAATGGTGCGGCCGTGAACGATTTCGTCGCCGTGGTGGAGGATGAAGTCCCGCGCCGCGAATACCGGGTGCCGGCCGCCGAAAAGGCGCTCGATATTCTGGAATTCATGGCTGCGCGCGGCGAGGACGTAACGCAGACCGAGATATCGGCGGCGCTCGGCCGCTCGATCCACGAATTGTACCGCATCATCCAGTTGCTGGAACGGCGCGGCTTTCTGATCCGCACCCGCGCCGACCGCTACCGGCTGTCGCTGAAACTGTTCGAACTGGCGCATATGCACCCGCCGGTTAACCGCTTGATCGACGCTGCGTTGCCAGTGATGCGCGATCTGGTGGGCCGCATCGACCAAAGCTGCCATCTGGCGGTGCTGCGTGACGTGCAAGTGCTCATTGTACTGCAGGTGGATTCCCCATTGCCAATGCGCTACTCGGTAGCGCTTGGCTCAAGTTTTCCAATTCTGGAGACCAGCTCAGGCGCAGTGCTGCTGGCCAGTCTGCCGCCTGCCGAGCAGGCGCCGCTGCTCGAACGCATTCTGGCGCGCGGCGAGGCGGAGGGGCATCCGGCTGATATTGCGGAACGCCTTCGTGGCATCGGCGAACTTGGCTACGAGATGCGCGCCTCGCTGGCGGTGGAAGGCTGCACCAATCTGTCGCTGCCGGTGCGCAACCACACCGGCGCCATCATCGCGGCGCTCACCGTGCCGTACCTGCCGCAGAAGCAGGCCCGATTCCCCAAGACCGTGGTGCTGGAGGCTGCACGTGCCGCCGCCCACGAGATTTCCCGCGCGCTCGGCGCGCCGGAACCCGACGGCCACGACGCACGGCGCAACAACGCCAGCGAGACGCGCGCGGCCGCCACGCCTGCCGTGTCCACAAGAACCAGAGGGAGGAAACAATGAACGTGCGCCTTGCGATCCTGCTTGCGACGACCGCTGCCCTCGCGCCCCTGACCGTGCTACCGGCCCGCGCCGACGAGGTGCCCAAACATATCGGCTACGTCGTCAACTATGCCACGCATGAGTGGTATCAGAACGTC
This sequence comes from Rhodospirillales bacterium, assembly GCA_025359905.1. Classification (GTDB taxonomy): domain Bacteria; phylum Pseudomonadota; class Alphaproteobacteria; order Acetobacterales; family Acetobacteraceae; genus CAIPHQ01. The sequence continues at coordinate 30,185 of JANYDF010000160.1, read as the reverse complement.
ATCAAAGGCATGAAGGATCATGCCAAATTGCTTGGCATCGACGTGGCGGTGAAAGACGCCAACCTCGACGTGGCCAAGGAAGTGGCCGGGGCCGAGGACTTCATGTCGCAGAAAGTCGATGTGCTGATCATCACCCCGGTGAACGAGGAAGGCGTGGTGCCGCTGCTGCGCCGCGCCAAGGCCGAGGGCGTGCCGGTGGTGCTGGAAGGCAACCCGGTGAAGGGCATGACCACGATGGTGGCCATCTGCGACTACGACACCGGGTATTTCGCCGGAATCGAGGCGGGCAAATACGCGCAGGCGCATCTGGGCGGCGTCGCCAAGGTGATGAATGTCGGCCTGCCGCTGCTGTCCGCCACCGTGCTGCGCTCGTACGGCTTCATGGACGGCATCCACACCATCATTCCGGGTGCCACGCTGGTGCACGATCTGGACGGCGGCGGCAACCCGGACCGCTCGCTGGAGGTCTCGTCCGCCGCACTGGCGCAGAACGGCGACATCGACATCATTTACGGCATCAACGACTCGTCCTCGCTCGGCGGCTTGCAGGCCTGGAAGGCGGCAGGCAAATCGCAGGACAACCTGCTGGTGGTCGGCACCGGCGGCGAGGGGCTGGCGTTCATCAACGCGATGGAAAAGGAACCGTCGTACCGCATCGAAGCGGCGATGTTCCCGGAAAAGGAAGGCTACACCACCATCGATGCCGCATTGGCGCTGTATAATCACAAGCCGGTGGCCGAACACATCGTCAGCCCGACCACGCCGCTGGTCGGCGACGACTGGAAGAAATACTACGAGGTGAACGGCACCACGCGCAGCATCAAATGGGATGCGGTGAATGCGCTGACGCCGCCGGCCAAGTGCATGAAAACCGCCGCCGACCTGAAGAAGTCCTAACGCCGGAACGCCAGCGGCGGGAGCGCCCGCCGCTGGCACGCCGGGCCATGGAGACATCGCCGCATGGCATCCTCCAGCCAGATACAGCCGCAACCGGGCGCGGGCCGCATTGCCGCCGCCATGGCGGGCCAGCCGCAGGCGGTGTTGATCGTGCTGTTGCTGCTGCTGTGCGGCGCGATCTCGCTGGCGGCGGCACAGTTCTATTCGCTGGCCAATATCATCGCTATCCTGCGGCAGAGCGCTTTGGTGCTGATCGTGGCTGCGGGAATGACCACGCTGCTGATCGGCGGCGAGGTGGATTTGTCGGTCGGCGCATCGCTGGCGTTCACCGGGTGCGTGGCAATGGACGCCACCAACCGCAGCGGCAGCGTGCCCGTGGGCGCGCTGGCGGCGCTGGCGTTCGCCGGGGCGGTGGGATTGTTCAACGGTCTGGTGGTGACGCGGCTGCGGGTGAATTCGCTGATCGCCACCATCGCCACGATGATGATCCTGCAAGGCGGGGTCTATCTCTACACGCGTGAGGCGGTGCAGAATCAACACCATCTGGCCGCATTCACCGGCATCGGCGCGGGCTATCTGGGCGCGTTTCCCATCCCGGTGCTGCTCGCGGCGGCGGTGTTCGCGGCGGTCTATATCGCGCTGCGCCACACGCTGTTTGGCCGCTACACCTACGCGCTCGGCGCCAATCCCATTGCCGCCCGGCTGTCCGGCCTGCGCGTGCGCCGGTTGAAGCTGGCCGGGTTCGTCATCACCGGCCTGCTGGTCGGCGTGACCGGGCTTATCCTGTGCTCGCTGATGAATGCCGGGCAGCCCACAGCCGGGCGCGGCTTCGAACTCACCGTGATCGCCGCCGTGATCCTCGGCGGCACCAGTCTGGCGGGCGGGCGCGGCAGCCTGATCGGCACGCTGCTGGGCGTGCTGGTGCTGAAAGTGATCGACAACGGCATCATCATTCTGCGCTGGAACCAGGATTTTCAGATGGTGGTGCCGGGCGTGGTGATCGTCGCCGCGACGTGGCTGGATACCGTGCGGGTGCGCCGCCGTGCTGTCTGACCCGCACAGCCCGGCGCTGGCGATGCAGGGCATCGGCAAGCAATTCCCCGGCGTGGTGGCGCTGGCCGATGTCGATCTGACACTGACCGGCGGACAGGTGCACGCGCTGATCGGCGAGAACGGCGCGGGCAAGTCCACGCTGATCAAAATCCTCGCCGGGGTCTATCAAAAAGACAGCGGCAGCATCCGCATCGGCGGCGTGGAGGCCGAGTTGCGAACCCCGCGCGACGCGCTGCGGCTGGGCATCAAGGTGGTGTTTCAGGAAATCGCGCTGATCCCGGAATTCACCGTGGCCGAGAACATCTTTCTCGAACGCCATCCGGTGAACCGCATCGGCTCGATCGCGTGGGGCAAGTTGCGCGCCGATGCGAAGGCGCTGTTCGACCGGCTGGGCTTCGCGGTCGATCCGGGGGCGCGGGCACGCGACCTGCCGATCAGCACGCAGCAGATGGTCGAAATCGCCCGCGCGCTGGCGCATGAGGCGCGCATCGTGGTGATGGACGAACCCACGTCGTCGCTGACGCCGAAAGAAGTGGCGCTGCTGTTCACGGTGATCCGGCGGCTGAAATCGCTCGGCATCGCGGTGGTGTATGTCAGCCACAAGCTCGATGAGATCTTCGAGATTGCCGACACCGTGACGGTGCTGCGCGACGGGCGGCATATTTCCACCAAGCCGGTGGCGGCGCACACGCAGGACAGCCTGATCCAGGACATGATAGGCCGGCGCATCGAATTCCTGTTCCCGCGCGCCCGCGGCCCGGCGCGCAGCGACGTGCTGCTGTCGGTGCGCGGGCTGTCCACCAAGGACAAACTGCGCGACGTGTCGTTCGAGGTGCGGGCGGGCGAGGTGTTCGGCTTCTTTGGCCTGCTCGGCGCCGGGCGCACCGAACTGGCCAAGGCCATCGTCGGCTTCGACCCAATCCGCAGCGGCGAGATCGCCATCGGCGGTCAGCCGCTGCGCCCGCACGACACCCGCACCGGCGTCGCGCTCGGCATCGGGCTGCTGACCGAGGATCGCAAGACCGAAGGGCTGATGCTGGAACAATCGGTGCAGCATAACATGAGCCTTGCGGCCCTCGGCGGCTTCGCAGTGGCCGGGTTCGTGCAGGAAGCGCGTGAACGCAGCGCGGTGCAGGGCTTTGTCGACCGGCTGCGGGTGCGCACGCCGGGGCTGGACCGCCCGATCCGCGACCTGTCGGGCGGCAATCAACAGAAGGTTCTGCTGTCGCGCTGGCTGCTGCGCGGCCTGAAGGTGATCGTGGTGGACGAGCCGACGCGCGGCATCGACGTCGGCGCCAAGTCAGAAATTTTCGCACTGATCGACCGGCTGGCGGGCGAGGGCCACGCGGTGGTGATGATGACATCGGAAATGCCGGAACTGCTCGGCCTCAGCGACCGCATCGCGGTGATGGCCAACGGGCGCATCACCGCGACGATGCCGCGCGCGGACGCAACCCAGGAGGGTTTGCTCAGTGCCGCAATCGCGTAACCTACTGCGCGTGCTCACCCGGCGCAGCGAAGGCCCGCTGCTGCTGTGCCTGCTGGCGGTGATCGGCTTCTTCGCGCTGGCGTCGGACACGTTCCTGTCGGTGCGCAATATCACCAACGTGCTGGGTCAAGCGTCATTAGCCATGATGGCGGGCATCGGCGTGGCCATCGTGTTCATCTCGGGCGAGGTCGATGTGTCGTGCGGCTCGCTGCTGGCGGCGGTGGCGATTCCGCTGATCGTGGTGATGAACGCCACCAACTCGCTCGCACTCGGCATCGCCGCGGCACTGGCGCTGGGCGGTGTGGTCGGCGTGGTCAACGGATTTCTGGCAGCCTATCTGCGGATCAACTCGCTGATCGTGACGCTCGGCACGTTGTTCGTGCTGCGCGGCGGGGTTTATTTGTACACCGGGCAGACCGCGATCCCGGACGATGCCGGGCTGGAAAGTTTCTTTCAGCTTGGCAATGGCAGATTGGCCGGCGTGCTGCCGTATCCGGCGGTGGCGGCGCTGGTGCTGCTACTGGTGTTTGCCTACGTCATGGGGCACCGCCCGTTCGGCCGCCACGTGTTTGCTGCCGGTGGCAATCCGGATGTGGCGCGGCTGGCCGGGTACGATGTGCCGCGCATCAAGTTCGCCGGCTTCGTCGTCAGCGCGCTGCTGGCCACCTGTGCCGGCATCATGCTGGCCTCGCGGCTCGGCTCGGCGGTGCATGTCGCAGGCCTAGGCTTCGAGTTTCAGGTGGTGGCCGCCGTCGTGCTGGGCGGCGTCAGCCTGTCCGGCGGCGTCGGCAGCCTGTTCGGCATGGCGCTGGGCGTGCTGATTCTGTCGTTTCTGGCGAATGGTTTGGGGATGCTCGATCTGGCGACCGAGTGGCAATTGGTGGTGACGGGCGCCATCATCATCGCCGCCGTCAGCTTCGACGAATTCAAGCGGCGGCAAAAACTTTAGCGGCGGGAGGGGTGCGATGGGACGGCTCGCGGGCAAAATTGCGGTCATCACCGGGGCGGCGGACGGCATCGGCCACGCCATCGCGGCTGGCATGGCGTGCGAGGGCGCGCACGTCTTTCTATCGGACATCGACGACGCCAAGGGCGAAGCCGCCGCAGCGGCGTTGCGCGCGGCGGGGCACACGGCCCGCTACATCCATTGCGACGTGGCCGAGGATGCCGGTATCGCGCATCTTATCGCCGAGAGCGTGCGGCAGACCGGACGCATCGATGTGCTGGTCAACAACGCCGCCATCGCCATCGGCGGCATGCCCGTCTACGAAATGACCGACGAGCAATGGCACCGGCTGATTGCGGTCAACCTCACCAGCGTGTTTCGCGGCTGCAAATACGCGCTGCCGCACATGATCCGCCAGGGGCGCGGCAGCATCGTCAACATGGCCTCGGCACAGGGCCATATCGGGCTGGATGGCTGGACCGCCTACGCGGGCGCCAAGGGCGCGGTGATGGCGATGACGCGGCAGATGGCGGTGGAATTCGGCCCGCAGGGCGTGCGGGTCAATTCGATTTCGCCGGGCACCATCAACACGCCGATGAACGAAAAGGTCGTGGCCCAGCTTGGCGGTAAGCTGCGCGAGGCCTGGGTGAAGATGCATCCCATCGGGCGCATCGGTGAGCCGGGCGAAGTGGCGGAAGCGGCGATCTATCTGGCCAGCGACGGTGCCGGATTCACCACCGGCATCGATTTGCGCGTCGATGGCGGCCTGTGCGTCACGCCGCGCTACGTGCCGGATCTGCTGTAGAGTACAAGGACCTTCGCCATGGACAAAGCGCTCACCGGCGTCACGGTGCTGGATTTCAGCCACTTGTTGCAGGGGCCGTTCGCCACTCAGTTGCTCGGCGACATGGGCGCCAACATCGTCAAGATCGAGCGTGCCGGGGCGGGCGATATGTTCCGCGGCATGACGTTTTTCGCCAAATGGGTCGGCGGGTCGGAAAGCCCGAACTTCCTGGCGTGGAACCGCAACAAACGGTCCATCGCGCTCAATCTGAAAAGCCGCGCGGTACACGCGATCATTATGCACATGGCGCGGACCGCCGACGTGGTGGTGCAGAATTTCCGCCCCGGCGTGCTGGCCCGGCTGGGTTACGGCTACGAGGATTTCCGCGCCGTCAATCCGCGCATCATCTATTGTTCCGGCTCGGGGTACGGCGAGGACGGGCCGTATGTCGAGCGTCCGGGCCAGGACATGCTGATCCAGGGCCTTGCCGGGCTGATCGCCAACACCGGGCGCGGCGATCAGGCGCCGGTGCCGGCGGGCGCGGGCCTTGCCGACCAGATCGGCGCGCTGAACATGGTGTACGCCATTCTGGCCGCGCTGTATTACCGCGAGAAAACCGGCAAGGGCCAAAAGATCGAGGTCAATCTGCTCGGCGGCATGCTGGCGCATCTGGCGCAGGAATATGTCGCGGTGCTCAATCTGGGTGAGGATTTGCAGCGGCCGAATTCCGGCATCGGTCATCCGGGGATGCAGGCGCCATTTGGCATCTATCAAACCGCCGAGGGCGGCTACATCTCGATTGCGATGAGCCCGTTCAGGACGCTTTACACCACATTGGAAGCCCCGCAACTGGCTGTCTACGACGACCTGACAACGCTGTATCACAAGCGCGACGAGGTGTGGGGAAAAGTCAACGCGGAAACACGTAAGTTTGCCACTGCCCCGTTGCTGGAACGTCTGCTGGCCGCCGATATCTGGTGCGCTGAAGTGAAAGACATCCGCCGCGCGGCGGAGGATCCGCAGGTGACGCATATGGGCATGATTACCAGCTACGAACATCCGCGCGGCGGCACGGTGAAAGTGATCGCGCCAGCCGTGCGCATGAGCGAGACGCCGCCCGGCATCGATCGTCCGGCCCCGCTCGTGGGCCAGCACGGCCGTGACATCCTCGCCGAATATGGGCTTTCCGCCGAGGAGATCGCTACTCTTGAAGAGTCTGGCGATATGACAGTGGATTCGCCCTGAGATGACTGTCTTTCAGACACTGTCGCTGGACCGGCACGGTGCCGTGGCGCTGGTGACGTTCCGCCGCGCCGCGCAACTGAACGCGATGAATCGCCAGATGCAGGGTGAGATCACCGAAGTCTTCGAGTCCCTCGGCAGCGATTCCGGCACGCGTGCTATCGTCGTGACCGGCGAGGGACGCGGCTTCATGGCCGGGGCCGACATCAAGAAATACGCAGCGCAGTCAGGGCCGGAGTTCGATGCATTCCAACTGGCCGGGGCGCGCATGTATGCCGCCATCGAGGACAACCCCAAGCCGGTGATCGCCGCCGTCAACGGCTTCGCGCTCGGCGGCGGGTTCGAACTGGTGCTGTGCTGCGACATTGTGCTGGCCGCTGAAACATCGCGGTTCGGGCTGCCGGAAATCAAACTCGGGCTGGTGCCCGGCGGCGGCGGCACCCAGCGCAGCGTGGCCAAGCTGGGGCGTAACCGAGCCAATTTGTTGCTGATGACCGGGGCCATGCTGCCGCCCGAGGCGTTCGCCGCCAGCGGCCTGATCGCGGCGATCCTGCCGGGCGATGCGCTGTTGCCGCGGGCGCTGGCCCTGGCCCAATCCATCGCTGCCGAACCGGGCGAGGCGATCGAGGGGCTGAAGCGGCTGACCGCGCTGGCCGAAGCGGGCGATAGGGCGGCGGGGCTGGCGGCCGAGCGGGCGCTGGTGTGCCAACTCTACCGCAGCGAGATCGGCCAGCAGCGGGTGCAGGCGTTTGCCGCGCGCAGTGCCGCCAAGGCGCAGGCCAAGCCATGAGCGCCCGGGAACAGTATCGCGCGCTGGCCTGGGCGCATGGCTGCCTCGCGGTGCAGCGTCAGGCGGGCATGTTGGGTCCGGTGACGTTTGTGCTGGCCGATGGCCGCCAGATCAGCCCGATGCAGATGCCGCCTTGGACGTTCGAGTCCGAAGCGGCGGCGCTGCCCGGCGTGCTGCGCCAGTTGCGCGGCGAGTGGCCGTGCGTGCCGTTCGGCTTTTCGCTGCCCGCCGATGGCTGGCCGGAGGCATGGCGGGCGGTCATGCCGCCCGGCCCGGCGGCGGAGGAGGCGCACGGCTACAGCTCCAACCATCCGTGGCAGTGGCTGCCGGGAGCGGCGGGCAGTCTGCGGCTGGGGATCGATTTGCCGCCGCAATCGCCGGTGGCGCGGCTGGAGCGGGTGGTCACGCCAGACCCGGTGGCGGCGGCCATCGATCTGGAACTGCACATCCATGTCCGCGCCGCCTGCCGCCTGCCGCTCGGGCTGCACCCGACATTCCGGCTGCCGTTGGCGCCCGGCATGGCGCGGCTGGAACCGGGCCTGTTCGATCATGGGCTGACCTATCCGGCGACGGTGGAGCCGGGGGCGGCGCTGTTCGCCAGCGGGCAGCGGTTCACCGATCTGGCGCAGGTTCCGGCCCGCGACGGCGGGGTGCGCGATGCGACGGCGCTGCCGTACGCAGAAAACATTGAGGAATTGCTGCAACTGAACCACACCGGCGGCACGGCGGCGCTGGCCAATCTGGCCGAGGGCTACCGGGTGCGGCTGCACTGGCAGCGCGAGCATTTCCCCAGTCTGCTCCTGTGGCTCAGCAATCGCGGCCGCACTGCCTATCCGTGGAACGGCCGTCATCTGGCGGTGGGGATTGAGCCGGTTTGTTCGCCGTTCGGCCTCGGCGTGGCCACTGCCGGTGCCGATAATCCGATTGCGCGCGGCGGTACGCCGACCGCGCGGGCGTTCGCGGCGGGCGAGCACTTCGTCACCCGCTACCGGATTGCGGCCGAAGCGCTGTGAGCCTGGTCAAACCGAACCGGCCGGTGTTCGCCGATCTGGCCGCTTTGGCCGCAATGGTGGGCGGCGGCGATGTGCTGGGCGTTGGCGGGCATCATTTCGCCCGGCTGCCGCTGGCGCTGCTGCGCGCGGTGGCGGCGCGCGGGCTGACCGGGTTGCGCTACACCGCCTGGGCGGGCGGGCTGCCGCTGGAATTGCTGCTGGAAGCGGAGGCAGTCGTCAGCATCGATATTTGCTTTTCCAGCCTGGATATTTTCGGCCTGCCGCCCCGGTTTCGCGCGGTGGCCGAAGCCGGATCGGTGCCGGTGCGCGACTGGACGGCGCTGGGCATGATCCAGGCGCTGCGCGCCGCCCAGCAGAACCAGCCCAGCCTGCCGTTCCAGTTGCCCGAGGGCTCGGACATGATGGCGCGGATGCCCGGCGCGCGCATCGTGGCCGATCCGTTGGCCGGCCGGCCGGTGGGTGCCATCGGGCCGTTGCGGCTCAACACGCTGCTGCTGCACGCGCCGCGCGCCGATGCCAGCGGCAATGTGCAGATCATCGGAGCACGCGCGCTCGATCTGGCAATGGCCGGGGCGGCGCGGCAGGTGCTGGTGACGGTCGAGGAAATCGTGCCGGTGGGCGCGCTGCCGCAGGCCGGGCGGCAAACCGTGCTGCTGCGCAATCAGGTCTCGGCCATCGCCCTGGCGCCGGGCGGCGCTTACCCGGCGTCGTGCTTGCCGTTTTACGCCACCGATTACGCCTGCCTCGCCGCCGCGTTCGCCGATGGGGCGGGCGCGTTGGCGGCGCGGTTGGCGGTGCCGCAGGCTGGCGTGCCCGGGCATCTGCGCGTGGCGGCGGCGCTGCCGCCGGTTGCCGCGTTGCCGCTGCCCGCGATTCACGCCGCCCCGGACCCGCCCAGCATCGCCGAGACGATGATCGCGCGCATCGCCGCCGAACTGGACGATGGCAGCGTGGCCAGCGCCGGGGCGGTCTCGCCGCTGGCCAATATCGCCTACCGGCTGGCCAAGGCGACGCACGCGCCGGGCATGATCCTGGCTTCGCTGAGTTGCGGCCACCTCGACATCGCGCCCAGCCCGATGCTGCTGTCGGCGCTGGAGACGTGGGACGCCGCCACCGCCGCCGCGCACGCGGGCGGCGACGATACGTATTCGGCGCTGTACCAGGCGGGCGCGGTCACGCACGAGATCGTCGCGGTGGCGCAGGTCGACCGGCGCGGGCGGGTCAATAATCTGTCGCTGACTCGTCCCTCGGGTGGGCGCATCCGGCTGCCGGGCCAGGGCGGCATGGCCTCTCGTCGCCAACATGCACCGCGATTACGCGCTGTATGTCACCCGCCACTCGCCGCTGTCGGTGACGGCCGAGGTGGACATCGCCAGCTTCGCGCGCGGTTTGCTGACGGCGGCCGAGCGCGCGGCGCATGGCTACCGCACCGGCCGCGCCCAGGTGTTCACCGATCTGTGCGTGTTCCAGCTCGACCCGGACAGCCGCGAGTTGGTTGCAACCGCGTTGATGCCGGGTGCAACCCGAGAGGCGGTTGCAGGTGCAACCGGGTTTGCCGTGACTTTCGGCCGCGATTGCACCCTGGTTGCACCGCCGTCCCGCGACACATTGGAAATGCTGCGGCATCGCATCGACCCGCTTGGCCTGCGGCGAATCGAATTCGCCGACGCGCGCTAACGCGGGGCGCTGATCGATGAGATTTTGGCGCAGGACCGCGCCCTGCTCGACCGCTTGATCGAAGGAGCGCCCGCATGACCCCGCTGCTGCCGATCTCTGCCGCGCGCGTGTTCTGCGACGGCATTTTCAGCGAACCGCGCTTGGCGCATCCCGAAGGTGTGGCGGTGCATCACGATGGATCGATCTGGTGCGGCACTGAAGCCGGCGATTTGTTGCGCATCGCGCCGGACGGCGCCTCGCTCGCCCGCATGGCCGGCACCGGCGGCTTCCTGCTCGGGATTGCGTTTGATGCCGGCGGCAATTGCTTTGCGTGCGACCTGAAACACGCGGCGGTGTTCCGCTACGACGCGCTGCACCGCAGCATGGAGCGGTTTGCCGCGTCGGGCATTCGGGTGCCGAACTATCCGGTCGTGGATGCCGCGCGCGGTGTACTTTATGTTTCCGACAGCCGCGGTGCGGGCAACGCTGGGCCCGGCGTGTATCGGTTCGACTTGCAGACCGGCGCGGGCGGCGTGTGGTGCGAGGCGCCGATGCAGTTCGCCAACGGCATGGCACTCGCCCCCGGCGGCGGCGGGCTCTACGTCGTGGAAAGCGATGCGGCCTGTGTAACTTATGTGCCGATCCTGGCCGACGGATCGGCGGGCGTGCCGCGCGTGCTGATCGAGGGCGTGCGCACGGTGCCGGATGGGCTGGCGGTGGGGCCAGACGGCACGATTTATATCTCATGCTACGAGCCCAGCCGGATTTATCGCTGGTCGTCCGCCGCCGGCCTCGCCGTGCTGATCGAGGATCCTTGTGCGACCATTCTCGCCCATCCGACCAACATCGCGCTGAAGGCGGACAAGATGTACACGGCCAATCTCGGCCGCTGGCACATATCCGAAATCGACCTATCCGGCATCTAGGGTTCGACGGCGGTGGTCAGCCAACCGGGTCGTTGCAAATGCGCTATTGTATGTGAACGTGCAGTTCCACACACAGAATTTTTGCATTCGGAGTTTTGTCAAGTGGCGAGCTGCGCGCCAGATTGTACTCACAACCGTGTTATTAACATCTTGCATTGGATTTCGATCTTGCACATAATGCCACTTGCCAGGGACGTTGGCTGGCGGGCGAGCATGTGGGGCAGGAGGGGCGCAGCGTGGGTCAACTCGTGGTCATGCCCCCGTCCGAATTGTCGGCTGTGCGGGCGGAGCTGGCGCGCCGGGTCGAGTTTCGGCCGTTTCACGTTGTTGCCAGCGGCGTAGGCCACGTTGAAGGCGTGGCGCTGAGCGGCGATGGGCGTTTGGCGGCGGTTGCGGATGCGGGCCACCAAGTGCTGGTGCGCGATGTGGCGACCGGCGCAGTGCTGCGGGTGGTGCACGGACATATCGGTGCGGTGGCGTTGAGCCATTCCGGCGCGACGCTGCTGTCCGGCGATGTGGACGGGCGGGCGGTGCTGACCAGCGTGGCCGATGGCGGGTTCCGCGAAGCAGCGCGGCATGACAGCGCGGTATTGGCAGTGGCGCTGAGCCGCGATGCCGGGTTCGCCCTATCTGGCGATGCCGAGGGCCGCGTGCTGTTCGCTGCCACCGAACGGACAGCGGCGGCGCGGGAGATTGTTCGCCACGGGCATTCCGTAACCTCGGTGGCGCTGAGCGCCGATGGCGCGCTGGCGCTGACCGGGGGCAAGGACCATCGCGTGCTGCTGACCAAGACTGCCACTGCGTCGGCGCGCGACTTGGTGTTGCATAGCGATTCAGTCACCTCGGTGGCATTGAGCGCGGATGGATCGACGGCACTCTCCGGCGGCTACGACCAGCGGGTGGTGCTGACGCCGACGGCCAAGGGCGCGCCGCAGGAAATTGCACGGCACACCAGTTGGGTGCTGGCGGTGGCTTTGAGCGCCGATGGCAAACTGGCGCTGTCCGGTGGCGACGACCGGCGCGTGCTGCTGACCAAGACGGCCGGCGGCACGCCGCTGGAACTGGTGAAGCACGAAAGCTGGGTACGCGCGGTGGCGTTGAGCGCCGATGGCACGCTGGCGTTGTCGGACGGCGATTTGCGCGGCGTGCTGGTGACCGTGATCGCCGATGCCACGCAGCGCGAACTGGCCAAACATGAAAGCCCGGTCTGGTCTTTGGCGGTCAGCCAGGATGGCGGCGCGATTGCCGCAGGTTTCTACGATGGGCGCGTGTTGCTGCACCTGACCGGCGGCGGCGCGCCACGGCTGGTGAGCCGGCACGAGGATGCGGTGCGGGCGGTGGCGATCAGCGCCGACGGATCGCTGGTGCTGTCGGGCGGCTACGACCGCCGGGTGTTATTGACGCCGTCAGGCGGCGGCCAACCGGTGGAAATTGCCACGCATACCGACTCGGTGCGCGCGGTAGCACTCAGCGCCGAGGGCACGGTGGCGATCTCCGGCGGCGAAGATGGGCGCGTCTTGCTGGCCACCGCCGACGGCGCGGTGGTGGAACTGGTACGCCATACCCAAGCGGTGGCGTCGGTGGCGCTGACGCCGGATGGCGGCATGGCGCTGACCGGCGACGACGGCGGGCGCGTGCTGCTGACCCCGGCGGCCGGCGGCGCGGCGCAGGAACTAACCTGCTGTCCGCAGGCCATCCTTGCCGTGGCGCTGAGCCCGGACGGGCGGCGCTATGCTGTGGCCGAGCGTGGCGGCGCGGTGCATTTCGGCACGGTGAACGGCGGCAACCGCGCGGCGCTGCCGCTGCCGGGCGGGCACATCACCGCGCTGACATTTCTGGCCGGCGGGCGGCGGTTGATGGCGAGCTATTTCTGGGGCGCCGCCGTGGTATCGGTGCCGTCGCGCGACGAGCCGGTCAGCCGGCTGATCGCCACGCTGCATATGGCGGGCGGCCGGGTGGTATGGAGCACGCCATCGTCGGCGGGCCAGCCGGGCTATTTCTATGCCGGCGACGCCGCCGGGGGCAGTGACGATCTGGTGCACGTGGTGCAGCGCGCGCAGGACGGAACCGGACTGCTGGCGCTGACCGGCGACGCGCGGGCGGAGTATATGGCGCGGCACAACCGGCGCGATCTGGTGCTCGATCCGGTGTTCGCGCCCAATCCGAGTCATCCCCGCTGGGCCTCGCTGCCGGTTGGGGTGCTGGGGCGGATTGCGGCGGCGGCGCCAGCGATTGCGCTGCCCAGTCCGTCTGACTCGTGAGCGGAAAAGCAACCGTGGCGCAAATGCCAGCGGCCGGTTTTGCTGGTTCGATCCACAACCCCGAACCGCAAGTATCGCGACAGGACAGCGGTGCTGCCGGCCCAGTTGATGGCGGCCAGCGGCCGTAACCAACAACTAGGCAAACCGTTGGCGTGGCGTTATGGTTGTAGTCGCAGTCGCAGTCGCGGCCGGCGGCTTGGCTGCGCAGGATTGGCCGGTGGAGTAGCTGACGTCCACACAAGGGGATGACGGTGCAAGTCACGCTTCTGCAAGACGACTTGAAATGGCTGCTCGATAATCGAACGACGATTGCCGGAAGCTGCTTGAAGTATAGTGGGCGGCACCGGTTGAGCGGCGGCGCGCTGCGATTCTTGCCGTTTGGCGCGTTGGCGTTGCAGGACGGCAAGCCGGTTGTCGATGTTGGTGGCAAGATTGTCGATAACTGGTTCGCCAATGACGGCGATTGGATGCTGCCGTCGGCGCGCAACGTGGCGCGGATGGCGAATCTGTTCGGGCTCGGCTGGCCGGAGACGTTCCATCTGCTGCTCAAGCTGGAATGGGAGCGGTTCCTCAGCGAAACCCATCTGGTCACGGCGGGCGGAAAAACCGGCGCGGACTTGGTGCGGCTCGTGCAGGAAGACGAGCAATTGCCGGCCGTGCTGCGTAAGAACGCGCTGCCGCTGCGCACCTGGCCGGTGCGCGCGTTCCAAAGGGCGGACGGCAGTTCAGCGAGTATCGAACGCTACCCGGATCTGATCGATGAGTTTTGTGAAGCTTGGCTCGGCAGGTGCATCGGCGACATCCAGAGAGAAATGGACGCCGCCGTGCCGAGCGGGATCGACCCGCGGGCATTCGCGCCGCCGGGACCGCGCCGCGTCACTGGGCACTGCTATTATATTCTTATAAATTTTATTATCCATCAGGACATTCAGCGCGCCTCGCTGCTGTCACCCATCGCCCAGCAATTCCATGCCGCTTTGCGCAGTTTTATGGCGCTGTGGGATGTGGCCGAGTCGGGCGACCAAGTGACCTGCCTGCTGCGGCTGGAAAAATGGCACATCGCTGCCAAGGCGTTCGGCATCGCCGCCGTGCAACTGGAAACCGCGCGGCAGGTGCATAAACAAATCGAGACGCGCTGGTACCTGGAATTCGGCGAAATGTATGCCGAGTTTCTGACCGCGCATCAGCGCAAGGACAAGCTGGCCAACTTCCTGCACTGGTTGCAGGAAAATCCACGCTTGACCGAGAATGAAATGGAACAGCGCCATGCGGCGGCACAGGGCGCCAAGGATAAGGCCGAGATCGACACGCTGACCGCCGGGCGGGTGATCGCCGGTCTGAACGATAGCCTGAAGGGCGAAGGCGCCAGCCAGGATGAGGTTCTTGAATATTTTAGCGATATGAAACGCATGTATCGCTCGATCGCTTGGCTGACGCATCCCGACCGCCACCCCGGCGACGTGCCGGCCGAGGTGCGCGAGGAGCTCAACGCGCTGTGGCTGGAAGCCGCCGCAATCCGCAGCGGCGACGACCGGGCTGGCACCACGCTGCGCCGGGCGGAACTGCGCCTGCTGATCCAGCGCGCGCGCGACGTTTGCCAGCAGGCCAATCTGGCCTACGAAGAACGCCTGCTGCCGTTCGAGGAGGATTTGGCCTCGACCAATATCGCGCTGCTGCGCGAAATCACCGGCCTGGAGTCCGACGCCAAGCGGGTGCGGGCCGAGCTGAACAAACTGGCGGCGGACCAGGATTTCGTGACGAAGCGGCGCGACCTCGACCCGCCAGAGGCGGTGCCGGAGCGGCTGGCCGAGTACGCCTTGGAAGTCGATCAGCTTAAGCGCGACATCGCGGCCATGGAGGCGGCCATGGCGGCGGCACAGCAGGGCAACGCCGGGGCGGGTCGGAAGGCGTAGCGCGGCGGCGCCTTTTCACGGCACGATACGTGCTTACCTGCGACTTCGACAGCGAAGGACCAGGTTGGATGACGATACGCCCGCCCGATGAAACGCGCCGCGTTGCCGTGCATGGCTACGAAGTGGCCACCTACAGCTTCGGCACCGGCGATGAGGTGCTGTTCTGCCTGAACGGCGGCCCCGGCCTGGGCTGCGACTACGTGCGCGACGCGCATTCGCGGCTGGCCGATGCCGGCTACCGGGTCGTGTGCTTCGACCAGCTTGGCTGCGGCGCGTCTGACCGGCCCGAGGATGACGGGTTGTGGACGCTGCAACGCTATGTCGAAGAGGTCGAGATCGTGCGCACCGCGCTCGGTTTGGGCACGGTGCATCTGCTCGGCCAGTCCTGGGGCACGTGGCTCGGCATCGAATATGCGCTGACCTACCCGACGGCGTTCAAAACCCTCACGTTGGCCAACGGTGCGGCCAATATCCCGCATCTGGTCAGCGAGTTGGAGCGGCTGCGCGGCGCGCTGGGCGCCGAGACGGTGGCGATGATGCAGCGCCATGAGGCCGAGGGCACGCTGGACCACCCGGAGTACAAAGGCGCCATCGAGGTCCTGAATTATCGCCATGTCTGCCGTCTGCAAGTCTGGCCCGAGCCAGTGATGGCGTCGCTGGGCAATTGGAACATGGCGCCGTACCAGGCCATTCAGGGGCCGAACGAGTTTTGCTACACTGGCAGCATCAAGGACTGGAACCGGGTGCCCGATCTGCACCGCATTACCCAGCCGTCGCTGGTGCTATGCGGGTTTTTCGATGAACTGACCCCGGCCTGCGCGCGCCTGATGCATCAGGCGCTGCCGGATAGCCGTATCAAGGTATTCCAGAACAGCGCGCATCTGCCGTTCTGGGAGGAGCCGGAGGAATATTTCGCCGTACTGGCCGATTTCCTCGACACGCATCGCGGTTAGGCGGCGCAAGGCATGGAGCGTTTTGGCTTCCTGTTGCGGCGGCCGCTGGAACTGTTGCCGGTGCTGTTCGGCGTCAGTCTGGTCAGCTTCCTGCTGGTGCGCAGCATTCCGGGCGATCCGGCGCGCATTCTGCTCGGAATCAAGGCAACACCTGCTGCAATTGCCGCCATTCGCGCCCGCTATGGCCTGGATGAGCCGCTGCCGGTGCAATTCCTGCTGTTCGTCCGCAATGCGTTGCAGGGCGAATTCGGCAAATCCATCGTTTTTAAAATTAAAGTGCTGGACCTTGTCAGCGCGCATATCGCCCCCACGCTGTTTCTCATCGGCTATACTGTGGTGCTGGCGCTGCTGTTCGCCATTCCCGCCGCCGTGCTGGCCGCGCGCCGCGCCGGGCGCTGGCAGGATCAGGCGGTGCGCGTCGCCTCCACGCTCGGCCTGGGGCTGCCGCCGTTTTGGCTGGGTATTATTCTGGTGATGGTGTTCAGCATCTGGCTGGGGTTGTTCCCGGTGTCGGGCTACGGCGACAGCTTCGCGGGCCACCTGCATCATTTGTTCCTGGCGGCGCTGACGCTGGCGTTCGCGCTGGCCCCGGTGTTGATCCGCAATCTGCGCGCCAGCCTGCTGAGCGAACAATCCGCCGACTACGTGGTGGCGGCCCGCGCCAAGGGGCTGGACGAACGGCGCATCTTCGCCGCGCATGTGTTTCGTAATTCGCCGATTCCGACGGTGAACTTGCTGGGTGTTACCATCGGCTTCCTGATCGGCGCCACGGTGATCGTGGAGAACGTGTTCGCCATTCCGGGGCTCGGGCAGTTGATGGTGAACTCCATCGTCAACCGCGATTACATGGTGGTGCAGGCGGTCACCCTGATTTTTGCCGTCGGCACCATCTGCGTCACGCTGCTAGCCGACATCGCCACCATCGCCCTCGACCCACGAGTGAAGGGATGAGTGCTGCCATCGCCCACAAGCTGGCGGTGCGCTGGCGGCTGCCCAACGCGCTGCACGCGGGCATCGCACTTGTTGGCATCTGGCTGTTTCTGGCGGCGTTCGGCGGCACGGTGGCGCCATACGACGCCATCGCGCAGAATTTACAGGACACGCTACAACCGCCGTCGTGGCGGCATCTGCTTGGCACCGACAATTTTGGCCGTGACATCTTCTCGCGCATCCTCACCGGCGTGCGAGTCGATCTGGCGATGGGCGTGATTGCGGTGGTGATCCCGTTCTGCTGCGGCTCGATCGTCGGTGCGATTGCCGGATACACCGGCGGCATCGCCGATGCGGTGCTGATGCGCGGCGTTTTCAGCAGACCACGGTGTGGTGCCACCACGCCGAAGATGCGCCACCGTTTCAACCCGAGAGGACACACTGACCATGCGGATGTCTCTAAAGCGGCGACTGCTGGCCACCGCCTTATTGAGTGCATTGGGTGCCGCCATGCTCGGCATGCCCGCAGCCCCGGCTAACGCCGGGGGCACCATCAAGATCGCGCGGGAAGCCGACAGCACCACGTTCGATCCGATCATCTCGCAGCAAAACCAGGATTGCTGGATTTTCCCGAATATCTTTGCAAGTTTGGTGCGCGCCACGCCGGACGCGACCAAAGTGGTGCCCAATCTGGCGGAAAGCTGGACCGTCTCGCCAGACGGTATGACGTATACGTTCAAGCTGCGTGCTGGCCTGAAGTTCAGCGACGGCACGCCGATCAAAGCCAGCGACGTGAAGTTCAGCATCCTGCGCGCGCGCGACACCAAGGAAAGCGCCTGGGCCTCGCTGTACAGCGGCATTGCCGACATTGCCGCGCCGGACGACACCACGGCGGTGTTCAAGCTGAAAGCGCCGTCGGCGGTGTTCCTGGCCAACATTGCGATGTTCGCGGCGGGCATCATCCCGGAAGCGGCGGTCACCAAGATGGGTGCGGAGGCATTCGGGCAGATGCCGGTGGTGTCCGGCGCGTATAAGCTGGAGGAATGCAAGCACGGCGAAAGCGTGATCTTGACCAAGAACCCGAATTTCTGGAATGCCGCCAAGGTCAATCTGGATCGCATCGAGTGGCTGCTGATCCCCAACGACAACACCCGCATTCTGAAACTGCAGGGCGGCGAAGTCGATGCGGCGATCTTGATTCCGTTCAACCGGGTGGCGGATTTGCAGAAGGACCCGAAGCTTGCCGTGCATCTCGACCCCTCGACACGCGAGGATCATTTGCTGGCCAACTTCGCCCACAAGCCGCTGGACAACAAGGATGTACGGCAGGCGATCTATCAGGCGCTCGACCGCAAGGCGATTGTCGATGCGGTGACATTCGGGCTGGGCGAAGTCGCCAACTCGTTCATCTCCAAAGGGGCGATGTTCTACAACGCCGCGCAGAAGGACTACGGGTACGACCCCGCCGCCGCCAAGGCGCTGCTGGCCAAGGCGGGCGTGGCGTTGCCGTTGAAGCTCGATCTGCTGATCTTCGCCGGCGACAGCGCGCATGAGCAGATCGCGGTGCTGATGAAGGACCAGCTTGGCAAGGTCGGCATCGAGCTCAACGTGGTCAAGCAGGAAGCCGGGCAGGCGTTCGACACCACGTCGGCGGGCAACTATGATCTGGCGATCAACTACTGGACCAACGACATCATCGACCCGGACGAGAAGACCGCGTTCGCCGTGTATGGCGACGATGTGACGCACTCGTACTACACCGGCTACAAGAACCCGGTGGTGAGCAAGCTGGTCGACGACAGCCGGGTCGAGCTGGACGAGGCCAAGCGGCAGGCGATTTACTTCAAGATCCAGCAGACCGTGAAGGACGATATTCACTAGATCGATCTGTACTACAGCCCGTACCGGAATGTCTCGGTGAAGTACGTAAAGAACTTCACCCAGAACCCGCTCGGCGGCTGGTCGCTGGAGGAAACCACGATCGAGAAGTAGCTAGGCGCACAACACGCATGGATCGGCATTGCCGGGCTTGACCCGGCAATCGCGTACCGCACGAAGGCAATTGGGAACTTCGGCAGTTCTTTCGGTGGCGCACGATGGCCGGATCAAGTTCGGCCATGACGATTTCCCATTCGGTGGTTATTCTGTGGCTCGCCCGAATTACTGCGGCAGCCCGTTGAGCAGCAGGCGGGCTTCCGGGCGGCTGGGCGCGGCTTCGGCAAGTGCCGAGAGCAGGCGGCGGCCGGCTGGCGGGTCGGCTTGCAGCAGCGTGTGTCCCATCGCCAGCAGCGGCTGATACGCCGGGTCGAAGTCGGCGCTGGTGCGCACCACGGCCAGCAGGCCGGGGGCCGCCGCTTCGATCAGCGCCTTACCGCCCGCAGCCCCAGCCGTTTGGCTGCCGGCGGCCAGAAACTGGTCGCGCGCCCGCCAATAGGCGGCAAACCGCGCCCGCCGCGCCGGGTCGCGCCCGGCGGCGCCCAGGAGATCGGCGGCATCGGGCCGCATCGCCGCCAGCAAGGCCAGCAGCCGCCCGGCCGGTTCCTCATGCAGCGCCCGCACATTGCGCATGGCGTCGAACGTTACCAGCGGCCGGTCGTCGGTGTTCAGTGGCCCCGGCCCGGCGAACGCCGCCAGCGAAGGGGCGGCGCCCGCGTAGAGGCCGAGCAGGTCGATGGGCTGTTGCAGCAAGGTGGCGCGCGACAATGTGGCCGCCGCCGGATCGTCGAGCCGCTCGGCTAAGGCGTCGGCGTCGAGCGGGCCGGGTGCGGCCTGTCCGATCAGCGCCAGCATCGGGGTTTGCACGCTGAAATGCGCCAGATAGGCGGTGGCCGCCGGGAAGCTGTGCAGGAAGGTGCGGACGATGATGCGCAGCGACGGCAGGTCGAGTTGATACAGCGGCAGCCATTGGCAGAACATGCCGCCGGGAGCGAGGCGCGCGCGCACCGCGTCGAAATGCTCCTGCGTGTAAAGTGCGCCGGAGCCGTCGATGGCCGGGTGGAACAGGTCGGCGGCGATAACGTCGTATTGCCCGGTATCGGCGCGCACAAAACGGCGGGCGTCGGCGGTGACGATGGCGGCGCGGCCCGGCGCGGCGTCGAACCACCCCAGCAGCGCCACCACTTCGGGCACCAGTTCCACGCCGGTGACACTCACGCCGGGGAATTGCGCCGCCCCCGCCACGGTGGCGCCGGTGCCCACGCCGAGGAACAGCGCGCGGTGCGGGGCGGGATGCAGCAGCAGCGGAATTTGCGCCTGCCGCCAGTCCGACAGCCGCGAACTGGTGCCGCCCATGCGGAAATGCCCGTTCACCTCCAGATAGCGGTTGGCGTTGGCGTCCTCGGCGACGCTGGCGCTGGCGGTGGCACCTTCGATGGTGGCCAGCAGCCTGCCGCCCGGCGGCACGTTGACCGGAGCGGCAGGTGCGAACACTGCCAGCGCCAGTGCTGCCAACGCGGCGGGCGCGGCCAGCGCCCACACCGGGCGTCCGGCGGCGCGCGGCACCAGGGCCGCGTAGCCGAGCGCCAGCAACGCCAGCGCCGGGGCGGCGCCGAGCAGCGGGATTAACAGCAGCACCGCGAGGCCAGGGGCCACGGCGGCGCCTAGCGCGTTGATGCCGGTGGCGCGGCCGATGCTGCCGCGCCCGGCGCGCACCAGTTGCGCCAGATGGCCGAACAGCGCGCCCATCGCAGCGGTCGGGATGAGGAAAATCACCGCCGCCAGCGCTAGTTCCGGGGCGAGCAAGCCGAAGCCGCGCGCTGCCGCCACGATGGCGGGCAGGGCCGGCAGCACTGCCGCCGCCGCGACGCAGCACAGCGCGGAAGTGGCAAGCAGCCAGCCGAGCATGGCCGTGCCGGTGCTGGGCCGACC
Source organism: Rhodospirillales bacterium (assembly GCA_025359905.1). Lineage (GTDB taxonomy): Bacteria > Pseudomonadota > Alphaproteobacteria > Acetobacterales > Acetobacteraceae > CAIPHQ01. The sequence continues at coordinate 9,465 of JANYDF010000160.1, read as the reverse complement.
GGTGCTGCGCCGGCCGGCGATGCGCTGATACGCCAGCCCGCCAAAAGCGGTGCCGGTCAGATAGACCGCCAGCAGGCTGGCGAAGCTGAACACGGTGTTTTCCAGCAACTGGCTGGCGATCCGCACCGCCAGAATCTCGAACGCCACCCCCAGCACGCCGGTGGCGAACAATGTTACGCCGAGCCGGGCCGGGGCGATCAGCGGCACCTCGGCGCGCGGTGCCTCGGCGTGTGAGGCCAAGCCGCGCGCGAACGCCATTGCGCCCGCCGCACAGGCCAGATTTACGACGGCGAACGCCAGCAGGCTGCCGGACATGCCGATGGCGGGAACCAAGGCGAACATGCTGGCGAGCACGCCGCCGACGGCACCCAGCGTGTTGGCCCCATAAACCCCGGCGATCACCCGGCTATTGCCGTGTGCCATCGCGGTCACTCGTTCCAGTGCCACCAGCGTGCCGCCCATGGCCACCGTGGCGGGCAGCAACAACACAGCGGGCAGCAGAAACGCTGTGGCCCATAGTAGCCAGCCTGGCGCGTCCGTGCCCACAAAGCGCGGCACCAGCGCTCCAGCGGCGGGCAGCAGCCAGATGCTGATCAGCGCCCAGCCGCCGATGGCCAATTCCAGCAGGGCGTAGGCACGGGCGGGGCGGGCGCTGCGCCGGATCGCGCCGTCCAGCGTGAAGCCGCCGATGGCCAGCCCGAGGAAGAACGCCGCCACCACGCCGATCACCGCCAGCATGTCGTGCCCCAGGATGGACGCGAGCAGGCGGGTCCAGATGAGTTCGTATCCCAGCCCGGCGAGGCCGGAGCCGAACACGATGACGGCGAGCAGGGCGGCGCGCGGCGCGCTGAACAGGGGGGATTGCATCGCCAAGCGTCTTAACCGGCCGTGGCCGGGAGTTTGGGTTTGCCGGCAGCCTTCGGCGCGGCTTGGCCGCGCGGATCCGGGTGGTCGATCTTGTCGCCGGGGTGCCAGTCGAACGGCTGGTCGCGGATGATCCGCCGGGCGCTGGCGAGCGGTTCGAGGCACATTTCGTTGCTATCTTCGGTGCCGTCCTCGATCGCTGTGCGCAGTTCCTGCATCGCGGCGCGGCTGGCCATCTGGTTGGGCAGTTGTTTGGCCTGCGGCATCAAATCACGCGCGTCGGAAACGCAATCGGCCCACGCTGCCGGGGTCACGCTGAAAAGCCATAGGGCTGCAAACAAGGTTTGGCGCATCTTGGAAATCCTGGCACCCGTAAAACAACGTTCGGCGGGCCGGTTGCCCGGCCCGCCGTTGGTCAGTCAGACGTAAGGCTTCGCGTTACTTGCCAGCGGCAACCAGCACCGCCAGTTGATCCGCCGCCTTCTCAACCGCCAGCTTGCCGGTGCTCACCGGGCGGATGAAGATCGGGTTGGCGTAGAACCACAGCGACGACCAGGCTTCGACGTCGACGTCGACGATCTTTTGGCCGCTGCCGTTGACCGGCAGGTGCGCCGGGCAAGCGGCGTCCGTGCAGGTCACGTTGTTCATCAGCGTGTCGGACAGCGGGTTGCCCAGGCTGTCGGTCACGTTGGCGATGCCGGCCGGCAGGTTGGTGCCACGGGCGCGGATATACATCGGGGCGTTGATGTTCTTCAGGTTGAAGGTCACCGAGGCGCCGCCGGCGATCGGCTTCCAGGTGGCCTTGGAGAAGGTCTTCGCGATCTTCGCCGAGGTGTTGGTGCCGTTGGTGTAGTTGGCGTCGGTCGGCGCGATCACGCCGGTGACGTTACCGGTGATGAAGTCAACGTGGTCCAGAACCGGGGTGTTCAGCGGCTGGGTGATGCCAACCGTGGACAGGATCGGGTTCGGGAAGCTGTACGGGCTGTTGTTGGTCGCCGGGGTGTGCGTCGTCATCGTGACGGTCACGGTGTCGCCCGGCTGCACAATGAGGGTTTCGCCCATCGTGGCGCAGGTGTTGCTCGGCATCGCGCAGGCCTTGTAGCTGAAGGCGCTGGTGATCAGGTCGCCGAACACGTTGAACGAGTTGCCGCTCCGCATCGCGTCGATAACCGAGCGCGCGCGCAGCGGGCCGGTCTGCGTCGAGAACACGTAGTTGCGCTCGTATTCGCCCGGATAGAAGTCGCCGGTCGAGGCGCGGTCGCTCGGGCCAAAGATGCCACGGCCATGGAAGTCCGAGCTGCCGTAGTAGAAGAAGTTACGGCCTTCACCCAGCATCGCATCCCACACGCCGCCGATCTTGGCGACATAGACGCCACGGCCGCCGAAGGTGCCGCCGCCGACAGCGCCGCCGCCGTAGCTGCCGCGCCCGCCGGTCGCCTGATGGCCAGGGCCATCGAAGCCGAAGGCCACCGTCGGACCGGCGTTGTTGTAGTCGCGGAACTGCTCGACGTTGAAGCCCTTGTTGCCGGTCGCGTTGAACACGCCCTGGCGCTCGACGTGCGTCGGGATCATGTAGCCGGTGGTCGGGTAGTTCGCCTGCATCCAGGTCACGCCCGCCACCGACTTGGCATGGCCGAGCAGGCCAATGTTGCCGGGGCCGGTCTTGTCGGTCAGCGTCGTCCACTGGCCGGCGCCGCCGCTGGTGTCGCCGTCGTTGCGGTCGAACTGATATTCGTACTCGGCGATCGCGTCGGCATTGCCGCCGGTGGTGGCGAACTGGTTGCCGATGATGGTGGTGTCAGCGTGTTCGTGGCCCGGCACGTTCTGCTCGACGCCTTCGATGGCGACTTTTTTCCAGGCCTTCGAACGCTGCTGAATGATCGGGTAGTCGATTTCCTGCATCGACTGCCAGCGCCACATCGCCGCGCGCGCCACGCCGTTGTCGGTGCCGGTGACGGCATCGCCCTTCAGCGTGTTGATCGTGATGTTCTGGACCGTCTGGCCCATCGTATCGACCCAGAACTTGCCTTCGCCGCTGACCGACCCATCGAATTCCGGGTCCATGAAGCGGCAGTCGCGCGTGCCGGCGCCGCCATGGTTGGCGTGGACGAACCAGTCCAGGCCCCAGGTGTTCAGCGACTTGTCGAGCAGCCACTGAACCGACACCGTGCCGTCGATGCAGGTGGTGTGGTTGTGAAAGTCGCCGGCGACATAGCGGGCGTTGACCGGCTTGTTGACCCAGCTTTGCGCCATGGCGGGGGCGGCGAACGCAGTCGCCAAAGTGGCGGCGCCCGCGAGCAGCAGCGTCGCGCGAGAACGGTTGAGCATTTTTATTCAGACTCCGCTTGGTGGAAGCGGGGGGGACATACGCCGACGTTAATTTTTCGCCACCCTCAGTACGGCGAAAGATCAATTAACCTTCCATGACACTACACCGCACAGGGGTGACACGAAGGGGTGGCCCGACGCATTACCGCGCCGCAGCAGCAGGCTGAGCGCGACACACGCTTGGCTCGCCGCCGCATGGCCACAGCATACGGTGTATAGTAATGACGCAAAGCTCGGCGATTGCCATCGATGGCGCCCCGGATGCGCCGCAGGACGTCTCTGCGGCCGCACTGCGCACCCAGCCGCGGGCGGCGCGGCGTTGGGGGGCAGTGCTGCGCGAGCCGTTGCTGCATTTTGCCGTGCTGGCCGGGCTGATCTTTGGCGCCGACCGCATTTTGCATCCACCGTCCAATTCCGATCGGGTTATCACCGTGTCGTCGGAATTGCGCCGCCAATTGATCGCCGGATTCGATGAGGACCAGCAGATCAAGCCGACGCAGGAGCAGTTGCAGAAACTGATCGACTTCTACGTCGCCACCGAGATTTTGTTCCGCGAAGGCAAGTCAATGGGCCTGGATCGCGGCGACGACATGATCAAGGCGCGCGTGGCGCATAAGCTGCAATTGCTGATCTTCAGCGATATCGATGTCGGCCGTCCTTCAGAAGAGCAACTGGCCGAGTGGTTCGCCAAGCATCGCGACCGGTTCGACGTGCCGGAGAAGTTCGACTTCTATCTTGCCGCCGCCGCCTCCGAACAGGAAGCCCGCGATGACGTGGCGCGCATCGCGGCGGGCAACGAACCCGAGGCGTTGCAGGAAACCGCCCGCGCGTTCCAGGGCCGCCCGGCGGCCAACTTGATTGCTTCGTTCGGCGAAGCGTTCGTCAAGCAGTTGGAAACCTTGCCGCGCGGGCAATGGCAGGCGGTGCAGTCCAGCGAAGGCTGGCACGTGGCGCGCGTCGATGGTGTGTCGGCTGCCGCACCGGCCAATCTGGAGCAGGTGCGCTCGTCCGTGGTCGAGGCGTGGCGTACCGAGGCCACGCGGCTGCGCGCGCTGGATGCGGTGGAGAAGCTGAAAGCGAACTATACGGTTCGCTACGAGGACGCGCGCTGATGCGCCGTCTCGGTTGGGCCGCTCTCGCGCTGTTGCTATTATGTCTGGGCGCGGCCATCCGGCATCCGGCGTCGGCGCATGAGGCCGCCATGGCGGTGCTGGAACTTCGGCAAATCAAGCCCACGCAGTATATCGGCAAGTGGGTGCTGGCGCCGACATTCGATCCGGGTCAGATTCATCCGAAATTCCCGCGCCAGTGCAGCTGGATGGACCCGCTGCTGGAATGCGGCGAGCCCGGCTTCGTCGGGCCGATGAGCGTGGATAATATCGGCAGCAACCTGTCGGCCGTGATGGTGCATGTCATTCCGGTCAACGGCGAGATGCAGAGCTATACGATGTCGGCGGCCTCGCCGCGCGTGACGGTGCTCGGTCTTGCCGCGCCGACATGGCAGACGTGGTTCGAACTGGCCGATACTTACGTTAATCTTGGTATCGACCACATCCTGCTCGGCATCGACCATTTGCTGTTCGTGCTCGGCCTGATCTGGATCGTGCGCGGCGGCTGGCGGCTGACGAAAACCATCACCGCGTTTACCGTGGGGCATAGTCTGTCGCTGGCGGCGGCGACGTTCGGGCTGATCGGCGTGCCGGAAAAGCCGCTGAACGCGGTTATCGCGTTGAGCATTGTGTTTGTCGGCGTCGAGATCGCCCGGCTGCGGCGCGGCCATGCCGGATTGACCGTGCGCTATCCGTGGGCAGTGGCATTGGGCTTCGGCCTCGTGCACGGCGTGGGCTTTGCCGGTGCGCTGGTCTCGCTCGGCATTCAGCGCAAGCTGCTGCCGGTGGCGCTGCTGTCGTTCAACATCGGCGTGGAAATCGGCCAATTGGCCTTCGTGCTGCTGGTGCTGGCGCTGTTCTGGGCGCACCGCACGCTGAGCGCGTCGCTGCCGCGCTGGGGGGCGGCGCTGCCCGCCTATGCCATCGGGGTGCCGGCGTCGTTCTGGCTCATCGGCCGGATGATCAAGCTGCTGACGACGTGATCGGGCGCACGAGGGAAAGGCGATTGGCACCATGACAACGACATGTATTCTACGCGCCGCACGCATTGTTGGCGCTGGCGTTGCGCTGCTGACGCTGACGGCCGGGGCGGCGTCCGCGCATGTGCAAACCGGGGTGGCGGGCGGCTTGGTCAGCGGCTTCCTGCATCCGCTGACCGGACTGGACCATTTGATCGCGATGGTGGCGGTCGGCATTTGGGGCGCGCAGCTTGGCAAACCGGCGATCTGGCTGCTGCCGATCAGTTTTCCGATGGTGATGGCGTTCGGCGGCGCCCTGGGCGTGATCGGCGTGCCGCTGCCGTACACTGAAATTGCCATCGCCTTGTCGGCGCTGGTGCTGGGCGGTGCGGTGGCCTTGCGCTGGCGCGCGCCGTTTTGGGCCGCCGCTATCGTGGTGTCGGTGTTCGCGTTGTTCCATGGCCATGCGCACGGGGTGGAATTGCCCAACGCGGCCAATCCGGCGGCCTATGGCGTCGGCTTCGTCAGCGCCACCGGCTTGTTGCATCTGTGCGGCATCGTGATCGGCGCGGCGCTGCGCTGGCCGCTCGGCGAACGGCTGGTGCGCGGCGTGGGCGCTGCCATCGCAGCGTTGGGTTGTTTCTTCCTCTATGCCGCCGTGCTGGGAATTTGAGCATGTCAAGCCTGTCCGCCATTTCACCTGCCCGCGCCGCTGCTGGCCTCGGCACCGCCAGCTTGCTGCTGCTCGCGGCATCGCCGGCCGAGGCGCATATCGTCTCCTCGCGGCTCGGCGATTTCTACGCGGGCGCGCTGCATCCGCTGATGGCGCTGGAGGACCTCGTGCAATGGCTGGCGCTGGGTTTGCTGGCCGGTATGCAAGACCCCAAGCGCGGGCGCTGGGTGGTGGCGGGCTTTCCGCTCGGCCTGCTGGCCGGCGTGGCGCTGACCCATGCCGGGCTGCTGCCCGCGCCGCCGCGCCTGTTCGACGGCGGCGGCATGGTAGTGCTTGGCCTGCTGCTGGCGCTGGCCATCGATCTGCCCGCCGCCGCCGTTGCGGGCTTGGCGGTGCTGCTTGGCGTGGCCCGCGGCAGCGCCAACATCGACGGCCTGGATGCCGCCAACGACGTGGTGCTGTTCGGCGCTGGCATGTTGCTAAGCGGCTATGCGGCGGCCACGCTGATCAGCGCCGCCACGCTGGCGTTTCGCCGCAATGGCGCTGGCTGGCGCCGCATCGCGGTGCGCGCCGCCGGAAGCTGGATCGCCGCCGTCGGCTGCATGTTGCTGGCCTTTGCGCTGCGCGCAGGAGTTATGCAGTAAATTGCGTTATGCGAACTGAACGATTTCGGCCTTTATTAATTGGGATAGATCAAAGCGCGCGGGTGCGGTTGCTCCGAGGTTGAGGTGTCCGCCCGCGCCGGGCTGGACAGGTGCCCCGGGGGGCGATGCAGCAGGATACCTCTGCCAAGGGTCGCGGCGTACATGATAACATTCCGGTGTCCGGCCGGATTGGCGGCGTGCCGAGGGCCGGCAACCCGCCGGGGCGGCGGCCGGGCGGGGCGCTGGCTTATGCCGCCGCGCATGGCACGATCAGTAACTTGGTTTTGGTGTTCACCGCGCTGCTGCTGCTCGCAGTGCTCGACTGGCACTACTACACCGACAGCCGCGACAACGAAGCGTTGATCGACCGGCGCGGCACCGAGCGGGCAGAGAGCTTGGCGTCGCTGTTGCGCGACAATGTTGCGGCGACCATCGCGCAGGCCGACGCGCTGCATGGCATCGCCCGGCTGCTGACGGCGGCGCGGATGCAGCGCGACACGGAAGCCGAGTTGGACCTGCGCCGGTTGCTCGACCCCGCCAAGGGGTTTTCGGGCCTGGGCGTCGTGCAGGTGTCGGGCGTCTCGATCGACGGGGCGCTGATGTGGAGCAGTCTGAGCTGGAATGGGGCAAGCGCCGATCTGCGTGACCGCGAGCATTTTCAGGCGCTGATCGGCAACCGGACGCTGGATCTTTATTTCAGCAGCCCCGTGGTCGGGCACACCAGCGGCCAGGAAGTGGTGCAATTCGCCCGCCCGATGCACGACGGCGCTGGCATGCTGCGCGCCATTACCGTGGTCTCGCTGCGGTCCGATATTTTGCTGCGGCTGTGCCAGGATCTGTCGCTGACACCGGAGGACTCCGTATCGCTGGTGCGCGAGGACGGCACGATTCTGATGCGCCGCGACATGCAGCATCTAGGCGAAAAGTTCCCCGATTGGTCGCCGGTTGAGCAACTGCCGCCGCCCGGCGTCAGCGCGCCGCCCGAGCCCGGCAATATGGACAAGTCTTTGCGCTACGCCGTGGTGCGTCAGGTGCCGGGCACCCCGTTGTTTCTGCGTGTGGCGATTGGGCGAGCGGCGCAGGCCGACGCGCTCGTCGGGGTAACGGCCTCGTTGTGGCGGTGGAATGCGCTGCTCAATGCGACGGTGTTCGCGCTGGCGATCACCGTCGGGCTGGTGCTGGCCACGCAGCGGCGCTCGGCGCGCAGCCAGGCCCGCGCCGAAAGCCTGTTCGAGAGCGAGGCGTGGTTTCGCGGCCTGTTCAAAGACCTCGCGGACGGCGTGCTGGTGATGGAGAGCGTCGATGGCGGGCCGTTTCGCATCGGCTTCGCCAATGCCGCCGCCAGCAAAATACTGGGAGCGGCGCCGGGCACGCTGAATGGGCAGGAGTGGCTGAAGCTGATCCATCCAGACGATAGCGCCTGGGTCGTGCATCGCGCTGCCATTGCGAGGTCGGGCGAATCGCTGCCGATGAGCGAATACCGCGTTGTGCGGCCGGACGACGCAGTGATCTGGCTGCGCATCAGCAGCTCGGTGACGCGAATGGGCGGCCGCGTGCCGCGCGTGCGCACAGTGACCACGTTCCACGACATTACCGAGGAGCACGAACGGGTCGCGGCGCTGGCCGAGGCGCGGGACCGGACGGACCGGGTCTTGAACGTCATCCCTGGCGTATTCTACCAAATGACGGCCGAACGGTGCTGAATTTGATCCGCAGCGAATCGCTGGCTGGGCTGGCGCAAGCGGTGTGCGACAGCATCGTCGATGAGCCGATCTACGTGCTGGCCTGCGTTGGGGTGCCGCTGGATGCGCCCGGCAAGCCGGTGCAGTGGCTGGCATCCGCTGGCCGCGCCAACGGCTACCAGCAGGAACTGGCGTTGAGCTGGTCGGCGGATGTGCCGGAAGGGCGCGGGCCGACCGGCAACGCCATCCGCGATGGCCGTCCGCACGTGATGCGCGATGCGCTGACCGATCCCGGCTATGCGCCCTGGCGCGATCGTTGCAGCCAATACGATATCCGGTCGAGCGTGACGGTGCCGTGCCGCAAGGGCGAGTGCGTGGTGGGCGTGCTGCTGATCTATTCGGACATTCCGGGCGCGTTCGGCCTGGACGAACTGGAACTGTTCCAGCGGCTCAGCGACGAGATCGGGTTCGCCATCGCGCTGGACGAGGAGCGCAGCCGGATGCGCGGCGCCGAGACCGCGCGCCAGGAGGCCGAGGAAAACCTGAGTGCGGCGGTGCAGCTTGGCCCCGGCGTACTGTACCGCGCCCGCGTGACGGCGGCGGGGCTGCAAGTGTTGCATGTGTTCGGTGACACCGCACGCATCACCGGCGGCGAGGATTGTAAGGTTTGCGGCCCGGCCACGCTGGACAGCATGCTGTCGTCGCCGTCCATGCTGACCGCGCTGCGCGCGTTGAACGGCGAGGCGGTGCAGACCATCGAGGCCCCGGTGCCGCTGTGCGGCGCGACGCGCTGGCTGCGCAACGCGGTGCGCGTCACCGCGCACGACCCCGGCGGCATTGAGGTGACCGGCTATCTGAGCGAAGTGACCGAGGAGAAGCGCGACCAGTTGCACCGTCAGCACGTCGCGACACTGCTGACGCTGGGCGAAATGGCCACCGGCATGGCGCATGAGCTGAACCAGCCGCTGACCAGCATCAGCTTTGCGGCGCAAAACGCCGAATTTCTGCTTGGCCGCCAGCCCACCGATGTGGCCAGCGCGGTCGTCAAGCTGCGCAAAATCATCAGCGAAGCGAACCGGGCTTCAAGACTGGTCGAACACATGCGGGTGTTCGCCCGCAACGAACGCGGCGCGCTGGTCCGCGCGTCGTGGCGCACCGCGCTGAATGCGGCAAGCGAAATCCTCAGCGCCAAGCTGCGCGGCTGTG
>JANYDF010000128.1 GCA_025359905.1 Rhodospirillales bacterium | reverse complement strand
CATCAGCGTGCTGGTGACCGGAAAGCCGGTCAGCCGGGCGAAGCGGCGCAGCGCGTCACTGGCGGCATCGCCCGCGTTGATCACGCCGCCGCCGCTGTAGATCACCGGGCGTTTGGCGGATTTCAGCAGCGCCACGGCTTTCGCGATCTGCCCGGCATCCGGCACGGTCTGCGGACGGTAGCTGCGATGCGCCGTGGTGGCGGCCGGCGCATACGGCGCCTTGTTGATCAGGATGTCCTTCGGCAGGTCGATCACCACCGGGCCGGGCCGGCCGCTGCGCGCCACGTAAAACGCCTCGTGCACCACGCGGGCGAGGTCTTCGCTGCGCTTGACCAGATAATTGTGCTTGGTCGCCGGGCGGGTGATGCCGGTGGTGTCGGCTTCCTGGAACGCGTCGTTGCCGATCAGATGCGTCGGCACCTGCCCGGTCAGGCAGACGATGGGGATGCTGTCCATCAGCGCATCGACCAGACCCGTCACGGCGTTGGTGGCGCCGGGGCCGGAGGTGACCAGCACGCAGCCGACGCGGCCGGTGCTGCGCGCGTAGCCTTCGGCGGCATGCACGGCGGCCTGTTCGTGGCGCACCAGAATGTGGCGGATCGCGTTTTGCTGGAAAATCGCGTCATAGATCGGCAATACCGCGCCGCCCGGATAGCCGAAAATAACCTCGACACCCTGATCTTTCAGCGCGCGAAGCAGGACTTCCGCCCCGGACAGGGTGGCGGTTTCAGAGGCGGCGGGGGCGGGTGCGAACGTGCTCATGGCGCGAGGGCGTAGCCCGTTACGCTGCACTGCGTCAACCGCGACCTTGAATAAAGTTCATCAAATCGCGCAATGCACTTTCCGAAAATTGCTCTAGGCCCGCAATTCTCGCATGGATCATATGCGTTCGTCCCGTATCGGCCAGTTTGCGGTGACGGAACCAGGTGGCTTGGCGCTTGGTATATTGCCCGGTGACCAGTTCCGCCCGCCGTTGCGCCGCAGCTAAGCCAAGCTCGCCGCGCAGATATGCCCCGAGCTCTGGCACACCGTGCGCGCGCATCGCGGGCAAAGCCGGGTCGAGGCCGAGTGCGAGCAGCGCGCGTACTTCCTCCACCGCCCCTTGGCCCAGCATGGCGGCAAACCGGCGGGCAATCGCCTCGCGCAAAACGTCGCGCGGCGGGTCGAGCAATATTGCGGTAAAGCGCCACGGCGCCGGCTGGCTGCCCGCCGCCTGCCATGCCGCGAGGCCGCGCCCGGTCCCGCGCCACACTTCCCAAGCGCGGGCGATCCGCTGGCTGTCGTTCGGACGCAACTTTCCCGCAGTCACCGGGTCCACTTCGGCCAGCACGGCGTGCAGAGCGGCTGGCCCCTGCTCGGCCAAGCGCCCGCGCGCCTCGGTGCGCGCCGCGTCGCCAGGGTCGGGAATGTCGGCCAACCCGTCGGTGAGCGCGGCAAAATACATCCCGCTGCCACCGCACAGAATCGGCAGTTGCCCGGCCGCCTGCGCCGCCGCCATCTCGGCCAGCGCCTGCCCGCGCCACCACGCCACGCTGCCGGCTTCGGCCGCCGGGCGCACGCCGTAGAGAAGGTGCGGAACCTGTGCTTCCTCCGCCGGCGTTGGCCGGGCGGTGACGATGCGCAACTCGCGATACGTCTGCATGGCGTCGGTGTTGATCACCACGCCGCGCAATCGCTGCGCCAGCCCAAGGGCCAGTGCGGACTTGCCGCTGGCGGTTGGCCCGGCGACGATCAGCGCGTGCGGCAGGTCAGCCACGTGCGGGCCTCGCGCGGCTTGCGGCGGTGCGCCATCCCTTGCATACGCGCGCCATGAGCCATGTTCTGACCCTTGTCGCCGACCGCACCGCCACCTCGTTGTCTGCCGCCGTGATCGAACGGGTGCGTGCCGCCGTCGGCGGTGGCCAGCCGGACGTGCTGTCCCCCGGCGAAGCCGCCGATATTGCCTGCTCCGCGCCGCCTGACGCCGCGACGATTGAGCGCGCGCTGGAAGGTCTGCCGATCGACGCCATCGTCAGCCGCCATCGCGGGCGCCGCAAGGGCCTGCTGGTCGCCGATATGGACAGCACCATCGTGACCAGCGAGACGCTGGACGAATTGGCGGCGTTCGCCGGACTGAAGGAAAAAGTCGCGTACATCACGCGGCGCAGCATGAACGGCGAGATCGACTTTGCCGAGGCGCTACGTCTGCGGGTCAGCATGCTGAAAGGTCTTGGCCTGGATGCGCTGGAGAAAACCTGGGCGCGCACCAAGCTGACGCCTGGCGCCAAGGAACTGATCGCCACCATGCGGGGGCACAACGCCACCACAGCCCTGGTGTCCGGCGGCTTTACCTTCTTCACCGGACGCGTCGCCGAAATGCTCGGCTTCGATATGCACCGCGCCAACGTGCTGCTCGACGACGGCGAGAAGCTGACCGGCGAGGTCGGCGACCCTATCGTGGACCGCGACACCAAGCTGCACACGCTGCTGGAACTGGCGGCGGCGCGGAACCTGAAGCCGTCGGCCACCATGGCGGTCGGCGACGGCGCCAACGATCTGGCGATGCTGCGCGAAGCCGGGCTGGGTGTGGCGTTCCACGCCAAGCCAATTGTCGCCGCCGAAGCCAAGGCGCGGGTCGATCACGGCAATCTGCGCGCGCTGCTGTTCGCCCAGGGCTACCGGCTCAGCGACATTCGCGGGGCGTGAGCCGGGGCGGCACAACAATTGTCAGCGTTTGTTTCTTGCGGTGCGCGCGCAGCCTCCCTATCGTGATGCATCGCATTCCGGGAGGAGAATAGTTATGACCAATCGCATCCGGCGTATCGCAGCGCCGATCGCTGCCGCCGTCGCACTTCTGGCGGCCACCGGTTCAGCCATGGCGGCGCTGGTCATCGCTGACCCCACGCCGCAAGCCTTGCCGCCGCATCCGTTTTTTGCGTCGATGTCAGTCCTGAACAAGTCAGCCGCAGTTGGGCCGGCAGCCGGACATCTGGGCGTGACCAATCTGACGCTCACCAATTTCGATACGTCTCAGCAACAGGTGTTTATTTTCTCACCGGTGTTCGCGTCCGGCACCTCATGCAGCGGCTCGATCATCGGCGGCAGCTCGCCGCAGTTGACCGTGTATGTCCAAGCGTCGTCGACCTTGGTGATCCCGTACCCGACCCCGCTGGAGTTCACCGGCAAGCTGCCGAGCTGCCTCGCGGCGGAAGTTACCACCGTGCTGCATGGCGGCTCGGTCGAAGTGGATGTGACTGGCTATTATCAATAAGGCGATGGGTTGCACCCAGCCTACGATTCTTTTGAAGCGTGGGTGCAACCGATCAAATCGCCGGCTCTCCTGATACGGGTGCCGCCAACTTGGCGGCATAACCACGCACATCCGCCGGCCAAGCGGTGATTTGTCGCGCGAAACCCTCGGCATCGTTGGCAAAAAGCGCCCTGATGGCTTCCTCGTAGCCCGGCAGATCGCCCGCCAGCGCCGACAAGAAGCGATAGGCTGCATCCGTGGCGGCGCGCCGCTGAACCGCACCGCCGCCGCCGCGCCGCGCGTCCTCGACCAATTTGCGCAGTGCCACCGACGCGCCACCCGGTTGCGCGGCCAGCCAGTCCCAATGGCGCGGCAGCAACGTCACTTCGCGCGCCACCACGCCGAGCTTGGGCCTGCCACGCCCGCGCGGATCGTCCAATTGCGCCGCGTGCCGCGCGGCAATCTCGGCATTTGTGCCGCGCACATCCAAGTCGATCACTTTGCCGGTGGCATCATCGAAGGTCAGAAGCGGACCGGTGGCCCCTGTGCCGATGGCGTGCCGCACGGCCACCGCTACAACCGGTAGCGCGCCGCTGGCCAACATCCGAAATCCATCGAAAGCCGTGCAAGTCTGCGGGGTATTGGTTGCCATCATGCGCTCCTGCCGTCGGGAGCGGCTTTTTACCCGGGCGATATTGCATCGTCAATATCGCCCGGGTAAAATTCGGCGGACTAAAAGTTCTAGCCCGGCTTACGCTTCTCGTCCGGCTTGAGCGACAGCGGCACCCAGCGCAGGCCATCGCCGCTCTGCACCAGCATCAGCACCGAGCCGCGCCCGGACTTGCGCAGCTTCTCCACCCGCTCCTGGACCTCGGACGGGTTGGTCACTTCCTCCTGCTGGACCTCGACAATCACGTCGCCAGCCTTCAGCCCCTTGTCGGCCGCCGGCGTGCCTTGCGCCACGTCGGTGATCAACACGCCCTTTTGGTCCGCGCCAAGTTGGAACTTGTCGCGGCTGTCCGGCGTAATCGGCGCCAGCGACATGCCAAGGCTCGACAGTTCCAACGCCTTGGCCGCTGGCGGCACCACTGGCTTGTCGGGTGAGCCGGCACCGGTCATCTCATCCGGCAACTCGCCCACTTTCACCCGCAGCGCCACTTCCTTGCCGTCGCGCCAGACCATGACCGGCACGTCCTTGTTGATCTCGGTCTCTGCCACGATGCGCGGCAAAGTCTTCATTTCCTTCACATCCTGGTTGTTGAACCGCAGGATGATGTCGCCATTGGCGATCTTCGCCTTCGCCGCCGGGCCAGCGCTTTCAACGCCCGCGACCAGCGCGCCGGATGGGTCCTTCAACCCAAGGCTCTCGGCAATATCCGGTGTTACTTGCTGGATCTTCACGCCAAGCCAGCCGCGCCGGGCATGGCCGAAGTCGCGCAACTGCGCCACCACGTTCTTGACCACGTTGGACGGAATCGAGAACCCAATGCCGATGCTGCCGCCCGACGGCGAGTAGATCGCGGTGTTCATGCCGATCACTTCGCCGTCCATGTTGAACAGCGGACCGCCCGTGTTGCCGCGATTGATCGCGGCATCGGTCTGGATGAAGTTGTCGTACGGCCCCTGATTGATGTCGCGGCCACGCGCCGAGACGATACCGGCGGTGACGGTGCCGCCCAGCCCGAACGGATTGCCGATGGCCAGCACCCAATCGCCGACGCGCGAGGCATCCGAATCGCCAAAGTTGACGAACGGCAGCGGCTTTTCCGGCTTGACCTGCAACACCGCGATATCGCTGCGCGCATCCCGTCCGATCAGCTTGGCCTTCAGCGTGGTGTTGTCCTGCAAGATCACCGTGATCTCGTCCGCGTCCTCGATGACATGGTTGTTCGTCACCACGATCCCGGACGCATCGATAACAAAGCCAGACCCGAGGCTTTGCGATTTGCGCGGCGGCCCGGATGGGTCGTGGTCCTGGCCCTGCCCTTGGCCGCGATGGTTGCGGTCCATGAAGTCGCGGAAAAACTTTTCGAACGGCGAACCGGGCGGGAATTGCGGGATTTCCGGCCCCGCCCCCGGTTTGTCGCCTTTTTCGCCCTTATCGGCGGAGATGTTCTGGGTGGAAGAAATGTTCACCACCCCCGGCAGCAACTTGGCGGCCAGATCGGCGAAGCTATCCGGTGCCGGGCGGGCATAGGCAAGCGGGGCCATGACCGTCATTGCGGGAACGGCCAGCACGGTGGCGGCCGCCAGCGTAAGGGCACGCGCGGATCGAAGGGTCATCAGGCGCATGGGCGTTGGTTCCCTGAAATGCTCTGCAACGCGTTGGATCGCCCGGTCATTGGGCGGCGGCGGGTTGCGTGGACGATACGGCGGCCCCGCCGCCCGGATGCGGCATGTGGCTCAGCAATTTGAGAAAATCATCGCCGGGCGTCATGACCAAGCGCGCGTTGCCCGACGCAAACGCGTCCTTGTACGCCTGCAAGGTTCGCCACGCCTGGAAGAACTGCGGATCGCGCTCGAACGCATCGGCATACAGCGCAATCGCCTGCGCCTCGCCCTGGCCGCGCAGGTTGTCGGCTTGCGCCTTGGCTTCGGCCACCAGCACGGTGCGTTCGCGCTCGGCATTGGCGCGAATGCGGGCCGAGGCTTCGGCACCTTCGGCGCGCTGCTGCTTGGCGACACGCTCGCGTTCGGACTGCATCCGCGCCAGCACGGCCTGGGTGTTTTCCTCCGGCAGATCGGAGCGGCGGATACGCACGTCCTCGACGATCACGCCGAAGCCGGTCATCTCGCTGTTGGCCTGATCGCGGATGGTGCTCATGATCCGGCCGCGCTGCGAGGATAGCACGTTGAGCAACTGCTCGTTGCCCAGCACGCGGCGCAGTGCGGACGACACCACCGAATTCAGCCGCGCCCGGATGGCATCCTCGGCAGCGCCCACCGCCTGATAGTAGCGCAGCGGGTCGGTGATGCGGAACCGGGTGAAGCTGTCCACGATCAGCCGCCGCTGGTCGCCGAGAATCACTTCCTCGGAAGGCACTTCGTAATCCAGCAAGCGTCGGTCGAAACTGATCGCGGTCTGCACGAACGGAATCTTCGCGTGCAGGCCCGGATCGGAAATCACCCGCACCGGCTGGCCAAGTTGGGTGATCAACACTTGTTCGGTCTGATCGACGGTAAACAGCGACGATCCGGCGACCACGACGGCCACGAACGCCACCGCGATGGCGGCAATGCTGACGCGGTTCATTTGATCGCTCCCGTCGAGGAGGCAGGCGCCGCCGTGGACGGCAACACCGGGCGCTGCGGTGCGCGGCCCAGATCGCCGAGCGGCAGATACGGCACCACGCCTTGCAAGCCCTGATCGACCACCACGGTCGGCGTGTGGCTCAGAATGTCCTCCATCGTCTCGATATACAGACGCTGCATGGTGACATCCTTGGCCGCGTTGTAGGCTTTCAGCACCGAGAGGAAGCGCTGCGCCTCGCCGGTCGCCTGGGCGATATTCGCCTGACGGGTGGCGTCGGCCTCAGCGACAATGCGCGCGGCGTCGCCACGCGCGCGCGGCACGATGTCGTTGTGATAGCTCTCGGCCTCGTTACGCATGCGGTCGGCGTCGGTATTGGCGCGCTGCACGTCGCGGAAGCTGTCAATGACAGCGGCAGGTGGATCGACCTTCTGCAACTGAATCTGGGTGATTTCCACGCCGGTGCCGTACTGGTCCAGGATCGCCTGCACGCCCTTGATGACAGCGACTTCAATGGCCGCGCGGCCTTCGGTCAGCGCGGGCTGGATCGGCGTGCGGCCGATCACTTCGCGCATCACGCTCTCGGCGGCGGACTTCACCGTGTATTCCGGGTGGCGCGTGTTAAACAGGAACGCCCCCGCGTCGCGGATGCGCCAGAACACCGCAAAGTCGATGTCGATGATATTCTCATCGCCGGTCAGCATCAGGCTTTCTTCGAGCACGTCGCGGCCGGACGCATCGCGCCCCGCCTCGATCCGGCCTTCCGGCCCGCCGCTGCGGTAACCGATCTCGACGCGATTGATGCGGGTGACCTGCGGGCTGAGCACACTCTCGACCGGCCAAGGCAGATGGTAATTCAGGCCCGGCAAGGTCGTGCGGTCGAACGCGCCGAAGCGCAGCACCACGCCCTGCTCGTCCGGCTGCACGCGGTAGAAGCCGCTGGCCAGCCACAGCACCACGACGGCCGCCACGACCAGAAGCAGTGCGAGGCTGCTGCGCCCGCCGCCGGGGCTGGGGCCGCGGCGTCCGCCACCGCCAAAGCCGGGCGGCAGCAGTCCGCGCAGGAACGCCTGCGCCTTCTCGATCAATTCATCGATATCGGGCGGCACGCCACCGCTGCCGGGCCCGCGATTCGGCGGGCCGCCGGGCGGACGGTCTTTCGGCCGGTCGCCCCACGGATTGCCGCCGGAGCCGCCAGGGGGGCCACCATTGGAATCACCATTGTTGGAGCCATTACGGCCGCCTTGCCGCGAACCATCCCCCGGCGTGCCACCGGGAGTGCCCCACGGACCGGGTCCGCTGGGGTTGCCATTGTTCCAAGGCATCGGGTCGGGCTGCTCCTTACTCGTCGCGCGGGTCTCCCGCGGGCCATAGCAGCTTGGCGCTCGCAACGGTAATCCCGGTGCCGCCTGCGTCCATCGCCGGTCCGGCGAAGGCCATTGGCAGGCCGGGCCGCACGAGCCATATCGCTGCCGTGACGCGACTGCATATTGACCCCGCCCAGAAGGTTTTCAAGCACATGAGCTCCTCGCCCACCGCCGATACCCTGCGCGACGCGCTGCGCAGCATCGCCGACCCGAGCACCGGCAAGGACATTGTCGAGGCCGGACTGGTCGAAGGCATCGAGGTGCGGGACGGACTGGTGCATCTCAGCCTGCTGACCGACCGCGCCCGGGCCCATTTGATGGAGCCGGTGCGCCG
>JANYDF010000105.1 GCA_025359905.1 Rhodospirillales bacterium | reverse complement strand
GAACTGGCGTTTTGCCTATACAACGCTGAAGCCATGCGGCCCCGTGCGATGGATTCAATCCTGCCGAATTCGGCTTAAGTCCGCTTGTTACCCTTTGCAGAAAATACACCGACGAGCCCCGGTCGCCGCGAATCGCCATGTAGCGGGTGGGGGAGTTGACCCGATAGGCACGGCGTTGAATTTCGCATCGATTAATGCCATTTCTGATGCTAGGCAGGAGCTTTGTCGGTTAGGCGAACCACAGTGGCATTGGACGATGCGTTGGTTGCCAGGGCACGCGAACTGACCGGAATCAAGGAAACCTCGGCCCTGCTGCGGCAGGCTCTCACTGCGATGATTCAGCGCGAAAGCGCACGGCGCTTGATATTGCTCGGTGGCAGCGATGCGGATGCAACGGCGGCGCCTCGCCGCCAGACCGAGCCTGCGTGATCCTCATCGATACCTCGATAGCGGCACCGTCTTTTTGGCGCCGGCATCGGCTACGCCGATGCACACCTGCTCGCCGCCGTGCGCCTGACGCCGGGGGCCGGATTGTGGACCCGCGACAAGCGCCTTGCCGCCGCCGCCGAACGGCTGAAACTGGTGGGCGTATCGCCGGTGCATTGAATCGCCCGGGTTGCGCTCCTGGGTAACCGGCGCAACAACCGTCAAATCCAAGCGGGAGATCGTCATGCGCATCCGAAAAACCCCTGACCAACTGCGCTCTGCCCGCTGGTTCGCGCCCGATGACCTGCGCAGCTTCGGCCACCGTTCGCGCGCCAAGCAGATGGGCTTCGCGCGTGAGGAATTTTCCGGCAGGCCGGTGATCGGCATCGTCAACACCTGGAACGGCTTTAACACCTGCCATACCCACTTCCCCGAGCGGGTGGAGGACATCAAGCGCGGCGTGCTGATGGCGGGCGGCTTTCCGGTGGAACTGCCCGCGTTATCGCTCGGCGAGCAACTGATGAAGCCCACCACCATGCTGTACCGCAATTTCCTCGCTATGGAGGTGGAAGAAATCATCCGCGCCCATCCGGTCGATGGCGTGGTGCTGATGGGCGGCTGCGATAAGACCACGCCGGCGCTGATCATGGGGGCCCTCAGCGCCAATGTGCCCGCCATCTACATGCCCGCCGGGCCAATGCTGCGCGGGCATTGGAAAGACATCACGCTCGGCAGCGGCACCGATGTGTGGAAATACTGGGACGACCGGCGCTCCGGCAAATTGTCCGATAAGTCATGGGGCGAGATCGAGGATGGCATCGCCCGCTCGGCCGGCACCTGCATGACCATGGGCACGGCGGCCACCATGATGTCGCTGATGGAAGCCATGGGAATGTGCCTGCCGGGGGCGTCGGCCATTCCGGCGGTCGATGCCAGCCACCAGCGCATGGCCTCGGCCAGCGGGCGGCGGATTGTCGAGATGGTGTGGGAGGATCTGCGCCCCACCGATATCTGCACCGAAGCCGCGTTCACCAACGCGATCATCGTCGATATGGCCATCGGCGGCTCCACCAACGCCATCGTGCATCTGCTGGCCATGGCGCGGCGCGCGAACGTGCCCATCGACATGGACACGTTCGACCGTGTGGCGCAGGGCATCCCGCTGATCGCCAACCTGAAACCCTCTGGCGCTTATGTGATGGAGGATTTTTACTATGCGGGTGGGCTGCGCGCGCTGATGGTGCAACTGGCGCCCCGCCTGCATCTGAACGCCATTACCGTCACCGGCGGCACGCTGGGCGAGGCCATCGAAGGGGCCGAAGTCTACAACGCCGACGTGATCCGCAGCCTGGACAATCCGGTGAAGGGGGCGGGCGGCACCGCCATTCTGCGCGGCTCATTGGCGCCGGACGGTGCCGTTATCAAACCCACCGCCGCCGAGGACCGCTTGCTGGTGCATGAAGGCCCGGCGGTGGTGTTCTCGGACATTCGCGACCTGAAAGCCCGGGTCGATAGCGAAGACCTCGATGTCACTGCCGACTCGGTGCTCGTGCTGCAAAATGCCGGGCCGGTCGGGGCGCCCGGGATGCCGGAATGGGGCCAGTTGCCGGTGCCGCGCAAACTGCTGCGCCAGGGTATCCGCGACATTGTGCGGATTTCCGATGCCCGCATGTCCGGCACCAGTTACGGCGCCTGCGTGCTGCATGTCGCCCCGGAAGCGGCGGTCGGCGGGCCGCTCGGCTTGGTTCGCACCGGCGACCGTATTCGCCTCGATGTGCCGAACCGGCGGCTCGATCTGCTGGTCGACGAAACGGAAATGGCGCGCCGCCGCGCCGAATGGGTGCAGCCGAAATTACCGGGCGGCGAGCGTGGGTACGTCGCATTGTATCGCCGCAGCGTCACCCAGGCCAATCTAGGCTGCGATTTCGATTTTCTGGACGGCACGCCCGGTGAGACGCCTGAACCGCAGATCTTTTAGGCACGCTGTTGTCAGCTTCACGTCAGCATATCAGCATTGCGTTCAGTAAGTCCGGCTGGTAATTTTCCGTTGTCATAAATAGTGCGACAGCGTGTCTGCTGGCCGTCAATCGGAGAGGGAAGGCGCTATGCGGAGCAAAATCGCAGGAGCAGCACTGTTGGCAATGGGCATGGCGCCAGCCGCGATGGCGCAGTCCATGCCGGGCGACAACGTCGTGATGCAATGGAACGAGGTGACGATCGGCAACATCGTTGCCGCGACTGGTCAGCCCACTGTGGCCGCCCGCGCACTCGGCGAAGTGGCGACCGCGATGTATGACGCCTGGAGCGCCTTTGACCCGCTTGCCGCCCCAACCCAGCCGGGCAATGGCGTTGGCAAGGCCGGTGCCGCGCTGCTGGCCGATCCGCAGGCAAAGCTGAAGGCGATCAGCTACGCCGCCTATCGCGTGGAAAAGGATCTCTACCGCGCACCCACGCTCGGCGCCGCCGACGCGCTGATGGCGAGCTTGGGCTATGATCCCGCCGATACGTCGACCGACCCGGCGACGGCCTCCGGCATCGGCAATCTGGCGGCGGCCGCCGTCATCGCGTTTCGGCAAAACGACAACGCCAACCAGCTTGGCAACAAGCATCCCGGCGCCTACAGCGACTATTCGGGCTACACGCCAAAGAACCCGCCGTTCATTGTCGGCAGCACCACCAACCCGGCCGCGCCGTTTCCGAACTCTTGGCAACCGCTGGAGTTCGTCAATCCCGACGGTTCGTTGGCGTCGCTGCAAAAGTTCGTCACCCCGTTCTGGGGGGCGGTCGCGCCGTTCGCGCCATTGCCGGTCTTCACGGGCACCGGACCCAGCCGCTATCCGTCGTGGCAGTATACCGCCGATGCGCTGGTGATTCTCGGCTATAGCGCCACGCTGAACGACACCACCAAGTCGATTGCCGAATACTGGGCCGATTTCGCCGGCAGCCAGTTGCCGCCGGGGCACTGGAGCCGTATCGGCGAATACATCTCACGGCGGGATGGGCACGGCGTCGATGCCGATGCGCAGATGTTCTTCGCACTGAACAACGCGCTGCTGGACGCGGGGATCGCCGCCTGGGGCACGAAGTACACTTTCGATAGCGAGCGGCCCATCACCTCGGTACATACGCTGTTCGCCGGCAAGCCGGTCTATGCCTGGGCGGGCCCGGGCAAGGGGGCAAAGTGGATCGATGGCGGCACGTGGCTGCCATACCAGCCTGCCAACGTGATCACGCCAGCCTTCCCGGAATACACCTCCGGTCACAGCACCTTCAGCTTCGCGGGCGCCGCCGTGTTGCAGCGTTTCACCGGCAGCGACAGCTTCGGCGGCAGCGTCACCATCCCGGCCGGTGCATCGCTGGTCGAACCGGGCCTTGTGCCGGCCAACCCGGTGACACTGAACTTTCCGACGTTCAGCTATGCCGCGTCGCAGGCCGGATTGTCGCGGCGCTACGGCGGCATCCACTTCGTTGCCGGCGACCTGAATGGCCGGGCCGACGGCTACATGATCGGCAGCAACGACTGGACGGCGGCTGTCACTTACTTCAACGGCGGCCATCCCTGCGTCACTGGGAGCGGCGCTCCGTCCGGGCAAAGCCCGTGGTGCGCCACGCTGGCGAAGCCGAGCAGCAACTACGTCTACGGCAGCGGCTTCAATGGCTTCAACTGGCCGATGCACTTCACGCCGTTCAGCAGCAACGGCCGCGACAACGGCGATAACGATTAGGCCGCGCTAGGCGCTCGCCAGCGCCTGCCCAATGGCGGCTTCCCGCGCGATGGCTGCGGCGAATGCCGCCGGGGCCGGGCGCGGGCGGCCGGTGGCGCTCTCGACGAACACGCAGACAAAGCGGCCGGTGAACGAGATTTGGCCCGAGTCGAGCCGTCCGGTGACGGCGAACGCCAACGACGTGCGCCCCGGCTTGGTCAGCGTCACGGTGGTGAACAACGCGTCGCGCGGCCGCAGCGAGGCGCGAAAATCCATTTCGATATGCACAAAAGGCGTGCCGCCGCCCATCTGGTTGTGCAGCGTATACCAATCAGCGCCGATCCGCGCGTAGAACCAAGCGTCGATGGCTTCCAGTGCAAAGCCGGGGAACCGCCCGGTATAGGCAATGCCGGCCGGGTCGGTATCGGCCCAGGTGATGATGCGATGGTGGACGAACGGCGCCGGTGCTGATTGCGGCATACTCGCTTCCTCGGACTGCCTTGCGGCGGTCTTCGGGGAACCCTAAACCATCGCAATGTCAAGCATTCTGGCTGCACCGCTGACCTTCCCCGCCCCAGTGGCGCCCGCTTTCGGCGCGCCGGTCGAGATCGCCCCTGGCATCCTCTGGCTGCGGCTGGCGCTGCCGTTCCAACTCAATCACGTCAACATCTACCTGATCGAGGACGGCGACGGCTGGGCGGTGCTGGACACCGGCATCAACGACGCCCGCAGCCGGGTGTGGTGGGAAACGCTGCTCGCCGGGCCACTGGCGGAGCGCAAGCCGACTCGGCTGATCTGCACGCATTTCCACCCCGACCATGTTGGGCTGGCGGGTTGGCTGATCGACAAGTGCCAGATCGAACTGGTGATGAGCCGTACCGAATATCTCGGCACCCAGTTTCACCGCCGCTGGGCTGAAACCGAGGAAATCGCGGCGCATACCAAGTTCTACGTCGCATGCGGTTTGGATGAGGCGGCGATTGGCGCGTTGATGGAGCGCGACATCGGCTACCGCTGGCTCACCACCGATGTGCCGCCCACCTACCATCGCATCGCGGCTGGCGACACGCTGACCATTGGCGGGCGGCGGTTCGAGGTGCTGACCGGCGGCGGGCACTCGTACGAATTGGTTATGCTGTATTGCCGGGCCGATAACCTGTTTCTGGCCGCCGATCAGGTGCTGGCGAAGATCTCGCCCAACGTCAGCGTCTGGCCGCATGAACCCACCGGTGACCCGCTCGGCGAGTACCTGCGCTCGCTGGCGGCACTGGCCCAGGCGATCCCGGAAGATGCCTTCGTGCTGCCCGCGCATAATCTGCCATTCTACGGCCTGCATGGCCGCATCGCCGAATTGAGCCGGCACCACGATCAGCGCTGCCAAGATATTCTGGACGCCTGCGCCGGCAGCCCGAAACTGCCGGCCGAAATCGTCCCGCTGTTGTTCCCGCGCAAGCTCGACGCGCACCAAACCAGCTTCGCGTTCGGCGAGGCGCTGGCGCATGTGAACTACATGATGCGGCTGGGTTGGATGACCGGCGAACCGGGCGGTGACGGACGGATGCGAGTACGGCCTGCTTAGCTAGCGGCGACCACGAATATATGCAGATTCGATAGCGTTGTGCGTCGTGGCTCCGGCAGCCATGCGGAAATGGCGCTTTGATGAACATCTGGCATTAGATGTATAAACGCATATAATCACCGCTGTGTGTGTGAGCCAATCAGATGCCCGAGCAATTTTGCGGCGATCCTGCCCCGGTCTTCCATAAGGTTGCAGCGGTCCATCGTAGCTCAATGGGCCATGCCCATCACGGCACTGGCGTGGTGCGTCATGCCGTTCACAAGCCGATTCATGCCGTACCGCCAAAGCCAGCCGTGCTGCCGGACGGCGGCGGCTGCCTTGCGACGCCTGAAAAATTGGCCAAATTGAAGGCGCCGTTTGCTGGCACCCCGCTGGAGGGGTCGCAGTTGGCGAACTCCAAGCTTGGCGCCGCGCTGCTGACTGGGCCGGGCAAGGCCGTGGCGGCAGGCGTGGGCGCCGCCGCATTGGGCGGCACGGCGCTGGCGGCGGCCTCGCTGGCCGCCACCTTGGACGGCGGCGCTGGTGGTGCTGGCGGCGGTGCCGGTGGCGCGGCTGACCCGGGCAGCCTGGGCGGCTATAGCGGTGGCGGCGGTTTGGGTGGCGGCGGTTTTGGCGGTGGCGGTCTGGGTGGCGGCGGTCTGGGTGGCGGCGGACTCGGCGGCGGTGGTTTTGGTGGTGGCGGCGGACTGGGTGGCGGCGGCGGCGGCGGCGGCACCTCGACTCCTGCGGTGCAGCCGGGTCCGGGGCCCGTTGATGTGCCGGAACCGGCCAGCGTGATGATGTTTGCTGCGGCGGTGCTGCTGCTGGCGATGATGCGCGTGCTCCGCCCCACGCGCGGCTGACGCGCGCGGCGCGGCCTGCGGCCTAGCTGCCTGCGGTGGCCACTCCGAGCCGCCCGGCCATATCCTGCACGAATTGCCACGCCACCCGGCCCGAGCGGCCGCCACGGGTGACCGACCATTCCACGGCCGCCGCGCGCAGCGCCTCCGGTGTAATCGGCAGCGCGAACGCCTGGGCGTAGCCGTCGATCATGGCGAAGAACGTATCCTGGTCGCAGTTGTGAAAGCCGATCCAAAGCCCGAAGCGGTCGGACAGCGAGACCTTTTCCTCGGTGGCCTCGGACGGGTTGATCGCCGTGCTGCGCTCGTTCTCGATCATGTCGCGTGGCATCAGGTGGCGGCGATTGCTGGTGGCATAAAACAGCACGTTAGCCGGCCGGCCCTCGATGCCGCCGTCGAGCACTGATTTTAGTGCCTTATAATCAGCATCTTCCTTCTCGAAGCTGAGATCGTCGCAGAAGATCAGGCAGCGCCGCGTTTCGCCCCGCCCAGCCTCGGCTCGCAACGCGCGCAGCAGATCGGGCAGCGTCGCAATATCTTCACGATGAATTTCGATCAGCGCCAGGCTGCCCGGATGCTGTGCGTTCGCCTCGGCGTGCGCGGCCTTGACCAGCGAGGATTTGCCCATCCCGCGCGCGCCCCACAGCATGGCGTTGTTGGCGGGCAGTCCGCGCGCGAAGCGCACGGTGTTCTCCAGCAGGATCATTTTCTGCCGCTCGACGCCCTGCAACAGCGCGATGCCGACCCGCGAGACCTGCGGCACCGGATCGAGCCGGGCTGGGGAGGGGTGCCAGACGAACGCGTCGGCGGCACCCAGATTGGGCCGGGCAGGCGGCGGCGGCGCCAGCCGTTCCAGCGCCGAGGCGATGCGCAGCAGGGTGTCGATCAGGCGCGGGTCGGTGTTCGGCGTGTCCATTCTGGCTTCCATCGGCTGGCGGCGCACCGGCGCGCTTGACGTGCGGGGGGCGGAAACTATGGTCCGGCGCTTCGCATCGCAATCCGGAATCCCTCATGCTCATCTCCCCCGCCTACGCGCAGGACGCCGCCGGTCCCCTCGGGGCACTCGGCAACGTGCAGCAGTTCCTGCCGCTCGTGCTCATTTTTGGCGTTTTCTATTTCCTGCTGATTCGCCCGCAGCAGCAGCGCGCCAAGGAGGCCAAGCGCATGCTGGCCGAACTGAAGCGCGGCGACAAAGTGGTCACCGGCGGCGGCATCCTCGGCACCGTGACCAAGCCGCCGAAGGCCGAAGACCGCGAGATTGAAGTGGAGATTGCCGCCAACCTGCGGGTGACCGTGCTGCGCGAGACGATCAGCAGCGTGGTCAAGCCGGTGGTGGCGAACGATACCGCGAAAAAGTAGTGCGGCATCGTCACCCCGGCGTGCGCCGGGGTGACGCGCTGAACGCTTAGAGCTGCGCGGCGGCGTATTCGTAGTTCGCCAGCTTATCCAGCCAGTTGGTCACGTAGTCCGGGCGGCGGTTGCGGAAGTCCAGGTAATAGCTGTGCTCCCACACGTCGCAGCCGAGCAGGACCTTGCCTTCGCCGGTGGCGAGCGGGCTGGAGCCGTTCGGGGTTTTGGTGGCCTTCAGCTTGCCGTCGCTGCCAAGGATCAGCCACGCCCAGCCGGAGCCGAACTGCGTGGTGGCGGCGGTCTTGAAGGCGGTCTTGAACGCATCGACGCTGCCGAAATCTTCGACCAGCTTGGCTTCCAGCTTGCCCGGAATGGCCCCGCCCGCCGCCGACATGTTCTGCCAGAACACGATGTGGTTCCAGTGCTGGCCGGCGTTGTTGAACACCGGAGCCAGATCGGCCTTGCCATTAGCGAACGCCACGATCTCTTCGAGCGTCTTGCCCTGCAGGTCGGCGTTTTTCTCGACGAAGCCATTCAGCGCCGTCACATAGGCCTGATGATGCTTGCCGTGATGCAGTTCCAGCGTCTCCTGGCACATGCCGCGTTCGGCCAGCGCGCCGACACTATAGGGAAGCGAGGGGAGTTCGAAGGCCATGGGTAATTTCCTCTGTGCGGTGAACCGGCGCATCGCCGACTGCTGGGTATCGTGTGGAACGGCGCTTGGCGTAGCTATGGCTGGCGGCGGGCAAGGTCAAGCGCGCGGCGGGCGTTACTGGTGAAACCGCCGCCGCTCGATCCGGTTGCGGCCTTGGTGCGGCGGCACGATCCGGACCGATTCTTCACCGCGCTTTTCGCGCCCGCGCAACATCGTGACACGCTGCTGTTGCTGTACGCGTTCAATCACGAACTGGCGCGCGCCCGCGAAGTGGCCAGCGCGCCGCCGCTGGCGCTGATCCGGCTGCATTGGTGGCGGGAGGTGGCGCAGGGCACTCGGCGGCGGCACGAAGTCGCTGGGCCACTCGGTGCGGCGCTGGACCGTGGCGACTTGCCAGGTGCCGCGCTGGAAGCGCTGGTGGATGCGCGCGAGGCCGAAGTGGAAGCTGGATTCGCCACCACCGAGGAATGGGAAACGTATTTGCGCGGTACTGCCGGCGCGCTAGCGGTGCTGGCAGCGCGGGTTTTGGGGGCCGAGGGAGCCGTATTGGGGCGGCTGGAGCGGCTCGGCATAGCCTATGCGATGGCAGGACATCTGCGCAGCGTGGCGGCGTTGGCGCGGCAGGAACGCTGCTTGCTGCCGTACGACTTGCTGGCCGCGCACGGGCTTTCGGCAGAATTGGTCATTGCCGACCCGATGCAGCCCGCGTTGCGCCCAGTTCTGGCCGGGATCGCCGCGCGCGGACGCGCGCTGCTGCGAGAAGCGGGCGGCAGCTTGCCGCGCCCCTTGCTGGCCGCGGGCCTGACGGCCGTGCTGGCGCGGCGCGATTTTGCCCGTGTTCAACCCGCGCCAACGTCACGCAGTTTTGGCGACAAAGCGGCGGTATCGATTGCAGCACTGCTGGGGCGGGTCTGAGCCGCTAGGCCATCGCCAGTTGCGGCCGGGAGAGCGCTAGCGGACCGTGATGGCGCACCGAGATGAAAGTGGTGCGGGCATGGCGGCGCACATCGTCCAGCGACGGCCAGACCCTGCCGTCCATATCGTCGAGCCGCACATCGACAGCGACAAAGCGATAACCGTCAGTTTGCCGGACAGCGGCGCCGACGAAGGTGCCGTCGATTTCGACGACATGAGATTGAAGCATAGCGAACCCCTTTCCGCGCCGGGCACGGCGCGATTGCATGAACAGACACAATGCGGCGTTTTGCCGCCAGCCGGACGACACTGACCCGCGCCAGCGCATTCGGCTGGAGCGGCCACAGGGCGGCGCGAGGGCGATGCCGGTGGGGCGTTGGGGCATTTGGCGCGATCCGGAGAGGAGCGCGCTGAGTTAATTAGCGGCGACGTATCGTGGTCAAGGAAAATTCCACACTTACGCGTCGCTAAATTGCTTTGGGCTTATCACCCTTTCGTGTCCGAACCATCGTGCTCCACCGCCAGTGCCGGATCTGATATGCACTGACGGCAGGAAACGCGCGGTTAACAGGCTGCCGCTCAGGCGCGTTTGCGGCTGCGCTTTGGGGCTGGCGGGTCGAGCAACGGGGCCAGGAAACGGCCGGTATGGCTCTCCGGCACCGCCGCGACCTGCTCTGGCGTGCCCGCCGCGACGATGCGCCCGCCGCCGTCGCCGCCTTCCGGGCCGAGATCGAGAATCCAATCGGCGGTTTTGATGACCTCCAGATTGTGCTCGATCACCACCACGGTATTGCCCTGATCGACCAGCGCGTGCAGCACTTCCAGCAGCTTGCGCACGTCCTCGAAATGCAGGCCGGTGGTCGGTTCGTCGAGAATGTACAGCGTCCGCCCGGTGGCCCGCCGGGCCAGTTCCTTGGATAATTTGATGCGCTGCGCCTCGCCGCCTGACAGCGTGGTCGCTTGCTGGCCGAGACTGATGTAGCCCAAACCGACCTGTTGCAGAATTTTCAGCCGGTCGTGGATTTTGTTGACCGCCGAGAAATACGGCACCGCCTCATCGACCGTCATCGCCAGCACTTCGGCGATGGATTTGTCGCGGAACTTGATCTCAAGCGTTTCACGGTTGTAGCGGCGGCCTTTGCAGGTGTCGCAGGTAACGAACACGTCGGGCAGGAAGTGCATTTCGATCTTCAGCACGCCGTCGCCCTGGCACGCCTCGCAGCGCCCGCCCTTGACGTTGAAGCTGAACCGGCCGGACTTGTAGCCGCGCGCCCGGCTTTCCGGCAGTTCGGCGAACCAGTCGCGGATTGGCGCGAACAACTCGGTGTAGGTCGCCGGATTGCTGCGCGGCGTGCGGCCGATCGGCGACTGGTCGATGTCGATGATCTTGTCGAGTTCGCCGAGACCCTCGATGCGCGTGTGCGCCAACGGCACCTCGCCCGATCCCATCAGTTTGCGGCTGGCGGCTTTGTAGAGCGTATCGACCACCAGGGTGGACTTGCCGCCGCCCGACACTCCCGTGACACAGGTGAAGGTGCCAAGCGGGAAATCGGCGGTGACGTCTTTCAGATTGTTGGCGCACGCGCCGACAACGCGCAGCACGCGATCCTTTTGCACCGGGCGGCGCATCGGCGGCACCGGGATGCGGCGGCGGCCGGACAGATAGTCGCCGGTCAGCGAGGCTGAATTCGCTGCCACTTCAGCCGGGGTGCCGCGCGCCACCACGTAACCACCGGCGAGGCCGGCCGCCGGCCCCATGTCGATCAGATAGTCGGCGGCGCGGATGGCGTCCTCATCGTGCTCGACGACCAGCACGGTGTTGCCGAGTGCCTTGAGCCGCCGCAGCGTCACCAGCAGGCGTTCGTTGTCGCGCTGGTGCAGGCCGATGCTGGGTTCGTCCAGCACGTACAATACGCCGGTCAGGCCGGAGCCGATCTGGCTGGCCAGGCGGATGCGCTGGCTTTCGCCACCGGACAGCGTGGCCGAGCCACGCGCCAGCGTCAGATAGTCCAGGCCCACATCGACGAGGAACTGCAAGCGGTCGCAGATTTCGCGCAGGATGCGGCGCGCGATCTCGGCACGCTGCGGCGTCAGCGTGGGCAGCACGTCGTTGAACCATGTCAGCGCCTTACGGATCGACAATTCCGAGGCTTCGGCAATGGAATGCCCGGCGATTTTCACCGCCAGCGCCTCGGGCTTCAGCCGCGCGCCGTGGCAGATCACACAGGGCTTGTCGGCCTGATAGCGCGACATTTCTTCGCGCACCCAGGCGCTGTCGGTTTCCTTCCAGCGGCGTTGCAAATTGTGCAGCACGCCCTCGAAGGATTTCTCCACGACGTACGACCGCACGCCGTCCTTGTAGGAGAACGACACTTCTTTTTCGCCGGTGCCATACAAAATGCCGTCGCGCGCCGCTTGCGGCAGCACGCTCCACGGCACCGACATCGGAACTTTGTAGTGTTTGGCAAGGCTTTGCAGGGTCTGGTCGTAGTACGGGCTTTGCGCGCCGGTCCACGGCGCCACCGCGCCATCGGCCAGCGATTTGCGCTCGTCCGGCACCACCAGATGCGGGTCGAAGAAGGTTTCCAGGCCGAGGCCGTCGCAGGCCGGGCAGGCGCCGTGCGGGCTGTTGAAGCTGAACAGGCGCGGCTCGATTTCCTCGATGGAGAAGCCGCTGACCGGACAGGCGAATTTGCTGGAGAACACGGTGCGCTCGCCGCCGTCCGCATTCTCGGAATAGACGATGCCGTCGGACAGGCCGAGTGCCGTTTCGAAGCTGTCGGCAAGACGTTGAGCAATGCCGTCGCGCACCACCAGCCGGTCCACCACCGCTTCGATCTCATGCTTGGTCTTCCGGTTCAGCGCCGGGACTTCAGCAATTTCATAGAGCTTGCCGTCGACCTTGACCCGGGTGAAGCCGCGCCGCTGTAACTCGGCCAGTTCCTTGCGGTACTCGCCCTTGCGGTCGCGCACCACCGGGGCGAGCAGCAGCAGCCTGGTGCCTTCGGGCATGCCGAGCACGCGATCGACCATCTGGCTGACGGTTTGCGCTTCGATCGGCAAGCCGGTGGCGGGGGAGTACGGCACGCCGGCGCGGGCCCACAACAGGCGCATGTAGTCATGGATTTCGGTGACGGTGCCGACGGTGGAGCGCGGGTTGCGGCTGGTGGTCTTCTGCTCGATGGAAATCGCGGGCGACAGGCCCTCAATGGAATCCACATCCGGTTTGCCCATCAATTCAAGGAATTGGCGGGCATAGGCCGACAAGCTCTCGACGTAGCGGCGCTGGCCCTCGGCGTAGATGGTATCGAATGCCAGCGAGGATTTGCCGGAGCCGGACAGGCCGGTGATGACGGTGAGACTGTCACGCGGGATTTCGACATCCACGTTCTTCAAATTGTGCTCGCGCGCGCCGCGCACGTGGATGTTGCCGGCCATACGTTCAAAACCCCGAATCGGAATTGTGTTCTACAGGTGTTCTCATTATATGGGGGAACGCTGGCGGATTGGGAAGGTCGCGTTGGCGCTGGCCTCCCATGAAGGGCGGGGCTAGACTGGGCAGATTGCGCGCAAAGCGGAAGGAACGGCGATGGCTGGCAGCGTCAACAAGGTGATTTTGGTCGGCAACGTGGGCAAAGACCCGGAGGTCCGCAACACGCAGGATGGCGCCAAGATCGTCAATTTCACGCTGGCGACCAGCGAGACATGGAACGACCGCGCGTCCGGCGAGCGCAAGGAGCGGACCGAGTGGCACCGCATTGTGGTGTTCAACGACAATGTTGCCAATGTCGTAGAAAAATATGTCCGCAAGGGCAGCAAGGTTTACGTGGAAGGCGCGTTGCAGACCCGCAAATGGACCGACCAGAGCGGCCAGGAAAAATATACCACCGAAGTTGTGATTGGCCGCTTTAACGGCAATCTGACCCTGCTGGACAGCCGTAGCAGCGGCGAAGGCGGCGGCATGTCCGAGGGCGGCGGCGGGTATCAACCGCGCGAACGGGCGGCCCCGGCGGCGCGGGCCCCGGCATCGAGCGGTGCGCGCGGCGGAAGCAGCAGTGGTGGCGGCGGCGGGCCGTCGTGGGATGCGCCGCGCGGCGGCGGCGATTTGGACGATGAGATTCCGTTCTAGGCAAACCGGCCGGGGTTGCGGTTGCAACCCCGTTTTGCGGCTATATTGACCGCTTGGCTAATTCGTTCTGCAAGCGGTGGATGTTTTCCAGAGCGCCGGGCATCGTTGGATCGACTGCCAGCGCGCGCTGAAACCCGGACACGGCCTCGGGCAGATGGTCACTCTCGGCCTCGCACAGCCCCAGTCCGGAAAGCGCGCCGAAATGGCGCGGCTCCAAGGCCAGCACGCGGGCAATATCGGCCCGCGACTCGGCGAAGCGGCCGAGCAGGTACAGTGTGGTGGCGCGCTTGTTCCAGCCTTCCGCGAAGTTCGGCAGTAGCGCCGTTACCTTGGTGAACGCGTCCAGCGCCTTGCCGCCGTCCTGCTCGGCCAACGCTGCCGAACCGGCCATCATGAGATCGCCGGCTTCGGCGTTGCCGGTTTCGATCCAGATCTCCCAAATTTTGGCTTCAATCGGCGCCGCCGCCCGATGATCGGCCGCGGCTTTCAGCGCGTCGAACAGCGCGGGCAACCGTGCGTCAGTCTGATCGGCGGCGGCGGGTGATGTCGCCAGTGCTGCCAGAGCGGGCAAAGCAAGCAGGAAGCGGCGCATGGCGGCGACCTCGCAGATTCTTCGTAATTTGACATGGGGGCTCTGGCCTGCCGCGCAACTGCCGCAATGCCCACAGGTTTGGCACTTTCCCGCCGCCGTGCTAGTCATGCGGCACCGCAGCGTGACACCAAGGCGACGGTGTTTCGCGCGCCCACCAAAGTACTGACCCGAGACACAATTGAGCGATTCGCCGAACGACCCGACGCGACCGTCGGACATGCTGCCGGTCATACTCGAGGAGGAGATGCGTCGCTCCTACCTCGATTACGCCATGTCGGTCATCGTCAGCCGCGCGCTGCCCGATGCCCGCGATGGCCTCAAGCCGGTGCATCGCCGCATCCTGTTCGGCATGCAGCAAAGCGGTGCGACCGCCGATAAGCCGTACCGTAAGTCGGCCAAAGTCGTCGGCGAGGTGATGGGCAATTATCACCCGCACGGCGATAGCTCGATCTACGACGCGCTGGTGCGCATGGCGCAACCGTTTTCGATGCGGGTGCGGCTGATCGACGGGCAGGGCAATTTCGGCTCGGTCGATGGCGATCCGCCGGCGGCGATGCGCTATACCGAGGCGCGGCTTGCCAAGGCGGCAGGGGCGCTGCTGGCCGATATCGACCGCGACACGGTGGACTTTCAGCCAACCTACGACGAAAGCGCCGAAGAGCCCAAGGTTCTGCCGGCCGGCTTTCCCAATCTGCTGATCAACGGCGCTGGCGGCATCGCCGTCGGCATGGCGACCAATATTCCGCCGCATAATCCCGGCGAGATCATCGACGCCACGCTGGCGCTGATCGCCGAGCCGGACACCACGCTCGAAGACCTGATGAAAATCGTGCCCGGCCCGGACTTCCCGACCGGCGGGTTGATCCTGGGCCGCAGTGGCATCCGCCACGGGTTCGAGACCGGGCGCGGCAGCCTGGTGATCCGCGCCAAGACCGAGTTCGAGGAAATCCGTAAGGACCGAACCGCGATCATCGTCACCGAGATTCCGTATCAGGTGAACAAGTCCACGCTGCTGGAGCGCATCGCTGAACTGGTGCGCGCCAAGCAGGTGGAAGGCATCAGCGATATGCGCGACGAGAGCGACCGCTCCGGGATGCGCATCGTCGTCGAGTTGAAGCGCGAAGCTACCGCCGAAGTGGTGCTGAACCAGTTGTTCCGCTTCACCCAGTTGCAGACCAGCTTCGGCGTCAACATGCTGGCGTTGGACAATGGCCAGCCGCGCCTGATGGGATTGAAGGACGCGCTGCAAACCTTCATTCGCTTCCGCGAGGAGGTCATTCTCCGCCGGGCCCGTCATGATTTGGCCAAGGCGCGCGAGCGGGCGCATTTGTTGGTCGGCCTCGCCATCGCGGTCGCCAATATCGACGAAGTGATCCGCCTGATCCGCGCCAGCCCGGATGCCGCCACCGCCCGCGCCGCGTTGATGGCGCGCGAGTGGCCGGCCGGCGAGGTGGTGCCGCTGCTCGGCCTGATCGAGGACAGCCGCAATGTGCTGACCGCGGACTTGACGGTGCGGCTGACCGAGGAGCAGGCGCGCGGCATTCTGAATATCACGCTGCAACGCCTGACCGGGTTGGAGCAGGAGAAGATCGCCAACGAGATTGCCGAGGTGTCCGGCAAGATCGCCGACCTGCTCGACATCATCGGCAGCCATGTGCGCCGCATGGAAGTGATGCGCGAGGAACTGACCAAGGTTCGCGCCGACATCGCCACGCCGCGCATGACCGCGATTGTCGAAGGCCTCGCCGATCAGGACGACGAAAGCCTGATCGAGCCGGGCCAGATGGTGGTTACCATCACCCGCGACGGATTCATCAAGCGCACGCCGCTGGAAACCTTCCGCCAGCAGAATCGCGGCGGGCGCGGCCGCTCGGCGGCCGGCACGCGCGGCGACGATATCGTCACCCGCAGCTTCAACGGGCATACCCATCAGTGGGTGTTGTTCTTCTCCTCCGGTGGCAAGGCGTTCCGCGAGAAGGTTTGGAAGCTGCCGGAAGGCGGGCCGACCGGAAAGGGCCGGGCACTGGTCAATCTGCTGCCTGAACTCGGCAGCGACCAGATCACCACCGTGCTGCCGCTGCCGCAGGATGAAACCTTGTGGGATAGCCTGCACCTTGTGTTCGCCACCGCGCAGGGCAACGCGCGGCGCAACCGGCTGAGCGACTTCCGCAACGTGCGCTCCGCTGGTTTGATCGCCATGAAGCTGGATGAGGGCGACAGCCTGATCGGCGTCGCGACTTGCCGCGAGGGCGACGACATGCTGCTCGCCACGCGCCAGGGCCGTTGCATTCGCTTTCAGATCAGCGAGGACACGATGCGAGTGTTCTCGGGCCGCGATAGCTCCGGCGTGCGCGGTGTCAAGCTGTCCACCAGCGGTAAGAAGCCTGATGAGGTGATCAGCCTTTCGGTGCTGCGCCATGTCGATGTGACGGTTGAGGAGCGGATGGCCTATCTGAAAGCCGCCAGTGCCCGCCGCCGCACCGCTGCCGATGAGGCCGAGCCGCAGCCAGTGGCCGCCGAGGCGGAGGAAGTGGTGGCCGACGTGACGCTGTCGGACGAACGCTTCACCGAATTGGAGCAAGCCGAGGAATTCCTGCTGACCGTCACCGACGTCGGCTTCGGCAAACGCAGTTCGGCCTATGAGTATCGCGTGTCGGGCCGTGGCGGGCAGGGCATTGCCAACATTACGCTGTCGGCGCGCACCGGTTCGGCTGTCGCGGGCACTTTCCCGGTGCGCGCGGGCGACGACGCCATGCTGGTAACCGATGCCGGGCGGCTGATCCGCGTGCCGTCCGACCAAGTGCGGCTGACCGGCCGCGCCTCGATGGGTGTCACGCTGTTCCGGCTGGATGCCGGCGAGCGGGTGACCAGTGTGTTCCCGGTGCTGGACTATGCCGGTGATGCGGCGGGCGACGCCGACCCTGAAGGCGAGGCGGCGGCGGGAGCCAGCACCGATGTCTGACGTGCAGCATACGTGGCGCATCGGCCTGTATCCGGGCAGCTTCGACCCGATCACCAACGGCCATCTGGATATCATCGCCCGCGCGGCGCGGATGTTCGACCGGCTGGTGGTCGGCGTGGCGATGAACGCCGGCAAAGGCCCGCTGTTCCCCATCGCCGAGCGGGTGGAACTGGTGCAGGCCGAACTCGCCGCCGTCACCGAGCGCACCGGCACGCCGATCGATGTGCGCCCGTTCGACACGCTGCTGGTGGCGTTCGCCGCCGAAGTCGGCGCCCACACCATCGTGCGCGGGCTGCGCGCAGTGTCGGATTTCGACTACGAATTCCAGATGGCTGGCATGAATTACCGGATGAAGCCGGAGATCGAGACGGTGTTTTTGATGGCCAGCGAGCGCCACCAGTTCATTTCCTCGCGCTTCGTCAAGGAAATCGCCCAACTTGGTGGCGATATTTCCAGCTTCGTGCCAGCACTGACGTTGCAACGCACGCTGGCGCGCGTCGCGCCGCGCTGATACCCCTCCGCCACCATCCGCTTACCTACAGGGAGTAAGACCCGATGCATCGCCGCGCCCTGCTGGCCACACTGACTGCCATTACCGCAACCACGCTTTCCGGAGCTTTCATGAGCGACGCCCAGGCTGCCCCCCCCGACCTTGAGAACGAGATCTACCTCGACCTGACATCGGGCCGCGTGGTTATCCAAATGTTCCCCGACATCGCGCCGAAGCACGTCGAGCGCGTGAAGATCCTGGCGCGCAAGGACTTCTACGACGGCATCCCGTTCCATCGCGTGATCGAAGGCTTCATGGCCCAAGGCGGCGACCCGACCGGCACCGGCAGCGGCGGCAGCGACATGGGCAGCCTGCCCGCCGAGTTCACCCGTACCCGCAAGTTCCTGCGCGGCACCGTGGGTGCGGCGCGCACCAGCGACCCGAACAGCGCCAACAGCCAGTTCTTCATCATGTTCGCCCCGGCGAGCAGCCTGGATGGCCAGTACACCATCTGGGGCCAAGTGATCAGCGGCATGGAATTCGTCGACCAGATCAAGCGCGGCAGCGGCGGCAGCGGCATCGTGCAAGGCCCGGACAAGATCGTTCACCTGCGCGTGGCCGCCGACGTAAAGTAACCGAGCCCCGCGTACCGATAGCTTGACGTACCCGCCGCATTCGCGTTGAAGGCGGCGGTAAGGAGCGCGTCTTTTGGGGCGCGTGGGCGAGCCCGTAGCTCAGTTGGTAGAGCACCGGACTTTTAATCTGGTGGTCGTGGGTTCGAGTCCCACCGGGCTCACCATGTTTTCAAGGGGTCGCAACAACCCTTCCGCCGGATGCCGGCGTTTTCCACGCCATTCCCGTGAAATGCCGCCGACCTCAATGCCGCCATCGTCGCGGCATTCGGCTGACTCGCCGCGCTTAGGCCCGCCTTGTGCCGCGCCCGTTGACCAGCAGCATGGCGATAATCACCACGCCGTAGATAATCCGCCGGCTGGCTTCTGGCATCTGCATGACCGACAGCATTGAGGCAAGCAGGCTAATCACCAGCACACCCGCCACGGTGCCAACATAGCTGCCTCGGCCGCCGAGAATATTGGTGCCGCCCAGCACCACTGCCGCCACGGCCGGCAGCAAATATTCGTCGCCCATGCCCTGGTACGATTGATCCAACCGGCCCGCCAGCAAGATGCCGCCAAGCGCGCTGGTGAAGCCGGAAATAACAAAACAGGTCATCACGACCCGCGCGGTGCGGATGCCGGATAGGTATGCGGCACGCTCGCGGTTGCCGATGGCGTAGACTTTGCGGCCAAACGGGGTGCGGCGCAGCAGCAGCACCAGTAGGACGGACCCCAAAAGCCAGACCCACAGGATGTTTGGCACACCGGCGATGTCGCTGTTCTTGCCGAGCACCCGCATGAACGCCGATGCCTTGGTTTGCGGGGCGAAACCGCCGGTGTAGATAATGGCCAGACCCAGCAGAACCGCATTGGTTGCGAGCGTTAGGATCATCGACGGCAGCCGCAGATAGGCCACGCCGAAGCCGTTCAGCAGCCCGATCAGTATACCGGTGAGCAGCGCCAGCGGCATCGCCAGATCGGCCCAGATGCCGCCCATGCCAACCAGCGTGGTCGCGGTCATGGCCGCGACCGTCATGGTCCACGGAATCGACAGGTCGATATGCCCCAGCAGGATCACCACCATTTGCCCGGCGGCGACAATGCCCAGGAAGGCGGCGATGCGCAGTTGCAGCACCAAATAGGGGCCGGATAGAAAAGCTGGCAAATAACGGCTGCCGATCAGCAGGATCACCACAATGCTGACCAGCGCGATCAGCACCGAGTTGTCGACCCAGCGCAGCAGCGGCTTGCTGGTGTCGGTGCGGGCGGTTTCCTGTGCGCTCAGCAATTCCAACCGGTTGCGGTTCGCCAGCATGCGCAGCGCCCCGAGGCCAATGGCCACCATCAGCACCACGCCCTCGAACAGCGGCTGCGCCAGCGGGGAGACGCCGGTGAACAGCAGCAATCCGGTAATGGCCCGCAGCACGTAGGCGCCGAAGATCGACCCCACCACGCCGCCCGTGCCGCCCGCTAGCGACGTGCCACCGATGACGACGGCGGCAATCGACTTCAGCGTGTAGTCGGCTCCGACCTGGGCGTCGCCCGACAGCGTCTGCAAGGCCAGGAACAAGCCGCCGCAGGCCGCCAGCAGGCCGGCAATGGTATAGGCGGCGAGACGTGACCGGCCGACCCGCACACCGGACAGAAACGCAGCCTGCTCGGATGAGCCAGCGGCATAACCGCCACGGCCAAGGGTGGAATTCTTGTAAGGCAGCCACACAATCAGCAATACGCCAATCAGCAGCATTGCCGAAGTCGGCAGAACGCCAAATGTTTCATTGGTCAGTAGATCGCCGAGGTCTTCGTCGATCGAGCCGCCGGGAATGGGGCGCAGCCAATAGGCGATTCCGGTGAAGATTGCGCCGGTGGCCAATGTTGCGATGATCGGCTGAATTCGGCCCACCACCACGACCAGTCCGTTGACGAAACCGCAAGCTGCCCCGGCCAGCAGCGTGACGATGATGCCGCCGATGATTTGCGGCGTGGAGCCATTGACCAAATGCGATGCCACGCAGTCGGTCAGCGCCAGCACCGATCCGACCGATAGATCCAGCCCTCCGGTTAGCACCGGCAGCGTCTGCGCCATCGCCGCAAAGGCCAGCGCCAAGCCCTGATTGGCGGCCGGTGTGGTGACCAGAATCGACAGACCGCGCGGATGCAGGATCAAAAAGGCGATGAACAGCACTGCGAACAGTGCTGCCGCGATCAAAGGACCCTGGCTTCGCCGGCCCCAGCGCAGCACCCCGTTCATGCCGTCGCTCCATGCTGGCTGCCGTGCGCTTTGCCGCTGCCAATCGCGAGCGAAGCGGATACGATATTTGCTTCGGTGATATCGCTTCCTAGCAACTCCTTGACCACTTGGCCGCGATACAAAATGGCCACCCGGTCGCACATACCGATGAGCTCGTCGTAGTCGGTGCTGTAAAACAAAATTGTCGCGCCCGAATCTGCCAATTGGCGGATGAGCACATATAATTCCTGCTTGGTGCCGACATCGATGCCGCGTGTCGGGTCCATCAACAGCAGAATATCGGGCTGTGTCGCCAGCCATTTTCCCAGCACAACTTTTTGTTGATTGCCGCCCGATAGCGTGCCGACCGCGATGCCGGGCGAGGCGGTCTTGATGCGCAGCCGCTCGATCGCGCCAGCAATCAGGCGGCGTTCCTTGCTGGCGCTCATCATCAAGTTGCTGCGCAGCCGGTCGAGCGAGGCGAGGCTGAGATTGTCACCAACCGGCAGCGGCAACAGCAGACCTTCGGTCTTGCGATCCTCGGGTACCAAAGCGACCTTGAGCTTGCCCGCCATCGCCTGCACCGGGCCGCTAAAGGATGCAGCTTCGCCGCCGATGGTGATGCTGCCGCGCACATCCTTCAGCACACCGAACAGCGCCAGCAGCAATTCGCGTTGGCCCTGGCCGTCCAATCCACCCAGGCCGAGGATTTCTCCGCGACGCAAAGTCAAAGAAATGCCGTGCAGGCGATTGGTCCAGGCCAAATCGGCTGTTTGCAGCGTGATCGGCGCATTTTCGCTGACGCGCGGCGATTTCGGCGGGTAGGTTTGCGCGATTTCCCGGCCGATCATCAAATTGACGATCTCATCCTCGGTCTTGCTGCCCTGCGCGAAGGTTTGAATATGCTTGCCACTGCGGAACACCGAGCAAGTGTCGGCGAGCGCGTCCACCTCATGCATACGGTGCGAGATGAATAGCACGGAAACACCGTCCTGCTTGAGCTGGCGCAGAATGCCATACACGGTTTCCACGTCATCGGCCGTCAGTGCCGAGGTGGCTTCGTCCATCACGAGCAAACGCGGCTCCCTGCCAAGCGCCTTGGCGAGTTCGACCAATTGGCGGCGGGACAGCGGCAGATCGCGGACCGCCATGCGCGGGTCGATGTCCGAACAGCCGACGCGCGTGAGCAACGCCTCCGCCCGGCGCCGCTGCGCCCGGTGATCGATGAACCCGGCGAAGCCAGGCGGGCGGGTAATGCAAATATTATCGGCCACCGATAAATCCGGCAGCAGCGAGAGCTCCTGAAAAACACAAACGAATTTGTGCCGTACCGCGTCCAGCGGATCGCTGAACTGTACTGGCTGACCGTCGATTTCCATCAGGCCGCTGTCCGGCCGTACCGCGCCCGCGATCACTTTGATCAGCGTGCTCTTGCCAGCGCCGTTTTCGCCGAGCACGGCGTGGATGGAACCTTCGGCACAGGTGAAATCAACGCCGTCCAGCGCCACAACACCGCCGTAGCGTTTGCTGATGCCGCTGAGGCGCAAGAAAGGCGCACCCGATCCGGGCGATGGCAGTCCGGGCGTTGGCAGCATGGCTGATCTTTCGCGTTGTGCGCTGCGGCGATTGGGCGGCAACAGCGCACGCCCCGGCATTGCTGCCGGGGCGCATCGTCAAGCTTAGGTGTTGTCGGGGGTCTGCTTCAGCATCGTGTCGATGGGGACAACCGCGCCGCAGGGCGGGATATCGGCGCCTGCCTGGAAGTTATCCGGCGCGGAACTGGAGTAGTTCACGCCATCTTTCAGATCCTTCGACAGCACTGTCGGCACCGGCAGTTCGATCAACTGCGGTACCGGCTGGCCTTGTAATTCCGCGATCGCTGCTTCGGCGGCCACCACGGCCAGCATCGGCGACTGCACGCGCGCGATGGCGCTCCAGCCCTGGTCATGAATCATCTTCAGCGAGCCATTTTCGCCGGACGTGCCCAGCGGAATCTTCGGATGCTTGGCGTCGTTCAGCGCGTTGATGAGCCCGGTGGCGCCGTGCTGGGTTACCATGCCAGCGAACTGGCCGTGCGTGGCGATGGCGTCGCTGACCACCTTCTGCACGGTGCCATCGTCCCAGTTGCCGACGACGGTGATCACTTCAATGCCCGGCTTATTGTCGAACACGCTGTGCATGCCGATCGAGCGGTCGCGGTCCACCGAGTTGCCCGGCAGCCCACGGATCTCAAGGATCTTGCCCTTCTTTTCTGGCATGTTGTCGTAAACGTACTGCGCCTTGACAGTCTCAAGTTCCAACTGCGGTTCGGTGACTTGGATGACCTGATCGGTATCGAGCACGTTATCGAACGGCACCAGCACCACGCCGGCCTTCTTGGCTTGCTTGATCACCGGCCCGAACGCCGTCGGGTTCACTGCAATGGTGACGATTGCGTCGTAGCCGGCGGCAATGAGGTTATCGATTGCGCCAATCTGGGCCGCGACGTCTGTCCCGGTCGAGATGATCTTGAGCTCTTTGATATCCTTTTTGTTTTCCGGCTTTTCTGCCCAGGCCTTGAGGCCCTGGATCATTTGAATGCGCCAGGAATTGCCCGCGAACCCGTTCGCCAAGGCGATCTTGTACGGCCCCGGTTTGGCCTTCTGCTGCATCACCTTGTTGTTGCCCGGCTTGAAGCACTGCGGATTATATGTTTCCGCCGCGTTCGCGGTCTGCGCGCTGAGGGCCAGACCACCGGCCACTCCAGCAGCCAGAACTAGACGCAACACGCCTGTCTTGTGTTTCATACTGTTTCCCCCGTTCCGGCATTTTTGCCGGTGACCAGCCGTTATCCGCCGGATTATCGCATCCGTCGCTTTGGCTGATCCGATCATGCGGGAATATCTTCGCCGTGTGCAAGGGGATAGGGCAATGCTGCTATCCCTTTTTGCGGCCGAGGCCTTGGCCGCCGGTCTGGACAGCCGGGGCCGGCACATGTCAGCGTGATGATAAGAAGCCCGAACAATGAAGCCCGCATGCTGCCGCTGGCGGCAGCGTGGCCTGGGTGGCGGGAGGAGGTATTCGTATGCCGATGGCTGAACTGGGCGGCGACCCGGTCCGCAACACGGCGCTGGTGGTTGGCGGCGCGGGTGTGATTGGCCGCAACCTCGTTGGTCA
This sequence comes from Rhodospirillales bacterium, assembly GCA_025359905.1. GTDB lineage: Bacteria > Pseudomonadota > Alphaproteobacteria > Acetobacterales > Acetobacteraceae > CAIPHQ01. The sequence goes on along the minus strand of JANYDF010000105.1, from coordinate 14,873 downwards.
TTTGTCCGCGCTGCCAGATTGGGATGTCGTGGCGCTGTCGCGCCGATCCCCGGATTTCGTGTCGCGCGCGCAGTTTATTTCGGTCGATTTGCTGGACCCAGAGCAGGCGCGCGATCGCTTGTCCGGGCTGACTGGGGTGACGCATATCTTCTACGCTGGGCTGGATGGCGGGCTGGCGGCGTCGAACACGCAGCGCAATTTGGCCCTGCTGCGCAATGCCGTCGACGTTGTTGAACCGCTTGCACCGCACCTGCGCCGCATTGTGCTGATGCAGGGCGGCAAAGCCTACGGCCGCCATATCAGGGGCTTCAAGACCCCGGCCAAGGAATCCGACCCGCGCCATATGCCGCCGAATTTCTACTACGATCAGGAAGACTACTTGCGGGCCTTGCAGATCGGCAGAGCTTGGAGCTGGAGTGCTTTGCGGCCTGAGTCCGTCTTAGGTTTCTCGGCGGGCAACCCGCTGAACTTGTTGAATCTGATTGGAGTTTACGCGGCAGTGTCCAAGGAGCTTGGTCTGCCGCTGGTCTATCCCGGCAGCCGACTATCGTATCACACGCTGATGCAGGTGACTGACGCCGATTTGCTGGCGCGCGCGCAGGTATGGGCGGCCACATCGCCACATGCCGCCAACGAGGCGTTCAATGTCACCAATGGCGATGCGTTTCGCTTTGAACAGATTTGGCCGCGCTTTGCGGATTTCTTTGGCATGAAGCTCGGCCAGCCGCTGCATATCCCGCTCACTGCGTTCATGGCCGACAAAGCTCCGGTGTGGGACCGTATCGTGGCCAAGCATGGCTTGCGCCAGCAATCGTACGACAGCATGGCGGCGTGGGAGTTTGGCGATTTTACGTTCCATTCCGATTGGGACGTGCTGTTTTCGGACGGCAAGCGGATGCGCGCCGGATTTACTGAAACACTGGACAGCGAGGAACGGTTCCTCGAACTATTCCAGGTACTACGGGACGAAAATGTCATTCCCCGCGCCTAGCCGATAGGCTAGGCAGCGGTAACAAGAGCGGAGGAACACCATCATGCAGCTCGGCCTTTTCATGATGCCGTTACACGATCCCAACCGGGATTACCTGACTGTGCTGAAGGAGGATCGCGAATCCATCCTGTTGGCCGACCAGCTTGGCTATGACGAAGCTTGGGTCGGCGAGCATTATTCCTGCAAGACGGAGCCCATCGCCAATCCGTTGCAATTCATGGCGACACTGATCGCTCAAACAAAGCGCATCAAGTTTGCCACTGGCGTGCTGAACCTGCCGCAGCATCACCCTGCGCAAATCGCGGGCGACGTGGCGCAGTTCGACCATCTGGCCGAAGGCCGCTTTATCATGGGCGTCGGCCCGGGCGGACTTGGCTCGGATTTCGAGTTGTTCGAGACGTTCGACAAGAACCGCGGCGAGATGATGGTCGAATCGGTGCGGATGATCCACGAAATCTGGAGCACCGACGCGCCGTACAATATCAAAGGCAAGTACTGGAACGTCGTCGTCGATAAGCAGATGCAGCCGCGTCTGGGCATCGGCCCGATGCTGAAGCCGTTCCAGAAGCCGTTTCCGCAGCTGGCAGTCTCTGCCATGAGCCCGAACTCGACCACGGCTAAGCTCGCTGGCGAGCAAGGCTGGGGTTTGATCTCGGCCAATTTCACCCCAAGCAACCAAGTGCTGAGCCATTGGCAATCGTACGCCGAGGGCGCGGCGGCGGCTGGCAAGCGTGCGGATCGGGCGAATTGGCGGGTGGCGCGTAGCATCATCTGTACCGACACCGATCAGGAAGCCGCCGAGTACCTCAGCAACGATGCGTGCAGCGCAGGCTGGTACTATCAATACCTGCGCGACAATCTGTCGACCTACAAGATGACCAAAATATTCAAGCGCGATCTGGCGATGCCGGATTCTGAGCTGACAGTGCAGAAGATGCTGGAAATGATGGTGATCTCCGGCAGCCCGCAGCGCGTGCTCGATCAATTGATTGCGTTGATCGACGAGATCGGCTGGTTCGGCACGCTGCTGATGACCCACAAGGATTGGGACAACGCCGCATTGCACCGCAAGTCGATGCGGCTGCTTGCCGAGCAGGTCATGCCACGGCTTGGCCAGCACATGGCCACCAAGCAAGCGGCGGACTGAGCAGGTTGCTTGCCGCTTTTCCGGCGCCCCGCCAGCTCGTCTGGCGGGGCGTACTGTTGCGGCAGAAACGCAATTGAAAATCTGGCCGATCACTGGACTTGCTTTTTGTCGATGCAGTCGACGGCGTCACAGTGTGCGGTTGTGCACTGCCGCCTGCGCGCGAGGACGGGCTGACCAACGTGCCAGTTATACCAAATCTCGCTGACCCAGACTCATCGTCGTTGCCGGGCTTGACCCGGCAATCCATGGCGCCGCACAGAGCATCTCGCGTCTAACACCGAGCGTTGGCATGGATCGCCGGGTCAAGCCCGGCGATGACGATCGAATGGATCATGGGTTCTCTCACACGAGATTTGGTATTAGGTCGCGTAATTCGTAAACGCCACCGTTGCGGCGCGCGCGTTCGGGTCGGTGCGCACGTTCACCAGCGCCGGCACGCCCGCAGCGACCTGCGCCAATGCACGGAGCAGGGCAGGGCGAATGTTGTCCGGCTGCTCGACATATTCGCCGTAGCCGCCGAGCGCTTCGGCCAGTTTATCGTAGCGCGTGTAGCCCAGATCACGGCCCGGCTTTTCGCGCTTGGGGTCGGCGGTCCAGCCGCCATTGTTGCTGATGACCACCAATAGCGGAAGCTTGTGCCGCACGGCGGTATCGAATTCCATCGCGTTCAGGCCGAACGAACCATCGCCGTGCAACACCACAACTTGCGTGTCCGGCGCAGCCGCCTTGGCGCCGACGCCAAATGGCATTCCGACGCCCATGGTGCCGAACACGCCGGAATTCATCCGGTGCCCGGCCACGAAGGTGGGGATGGCCTGACGCCCGAAATTGAGGATTTCCTGACCATCGACGCAGAGGATCGCATCGCGGTCCAGCACGTCGCGCACTTCCTTGCAGAGGCGCAGCGGGTGAATTGGTTCTGCGCCTGAGGAAATGAGGCGTTCCTGCTCGGCGGCCTTGCTGTCGTTCTGGCCGCGCAGCCGGTCGCGCCACGGGCGATAGCTTTCCGGCGATAACGTTCCGCGCGACGCCGCCGTTAATTGTTGCAGCACGGTGCGGGCATCGCCGGCAATGCCGCAGTCCAGCCTTGGGCTGCCAGCAATCTCGTCAGGGTCAATGTCGATGCGAATCAGCTTGGCAGCGGCGTTGAAGCGTGGCGGCGCGGCGTGGCTGATGACGTAGTTCAATCGCGTGCCGACAACCAATATGAGGTCAGCATCGCGAAATGCGGTGGATCGCGCGGTGAGGTAGCAATATTCATGATCTTCAGGAATGACGCCCCGCCCTTGCGGCGTGGTATAAAATGGGATGCCGGCCACCTCGACGAAATCTTGCAGTGCCCGTTCGGCGCCCGACCACATGACGCCGCTGCCTGAGATCAGCGCGGGCTGCCGAGCGCTCTGCAACAGCGCCAGGACAGTGGCGACATCGGCCTCGGACGCCGCCGGGCGCGGCTGCTGCGCTGGGTTCCACGGCGCTGGCCAGACGATGCTGTCTTCTTCGACCTCCTGAAACAGCACGTCGCCCGGTAGGTCAAGATAGACCGGGCCGGGCTTGCCCGACATCGCGGTGCGCATGGCGATATTCAGCAATTCCGGAATCCGCTGCGGGTGATGCACCCGCGCTGCCCATTTGGTGCACGGTTGCATGATCGCCAACTGGTCGATTTCCTGAAATACGCCGCGCCCGCTGCTGGAGGCCGGAGCTGAGCCGCCGAGGGCTATGATCGGCACGCCGTCGGCCCAGGCATGGGCAACGCCGGTGACCAAGTTCGTCGTGCCCGGCCCAGACGCCGCCATGCAGACGCCGGGCCGATTGCGCAGCCGCGCATAGGCATGTGCCGCCATGGCCGCCGCTTGTTCGTGCCGCACGTCGATCCCGCGCAGACCCAGCCGCAGGGCCGCACTTTCCACGGCAAGCATCGGCGCGCCCATGATGAAAAAGAAAGTATCGACCCCCTGCTGCTGCAACGCGCGGGCAAGGATTTCGGAGCCGTTGATACGCATAGCCGTCTCCCGAATGCTAGATAACGCCACTGGCCTGTAGTTCGGCTAGTTCTTGTTCGTTGATGCCCAGCCAATCTTTGAACACCGCTGCATTATGTGCGCCCAGCAGCGGTGCGGCGGTGACCGGCACATGCGAGTTGGACATCTTGACCGGCCAGCCCGGCATGGTGAACGCGCCGCGCACCGGATGCTCCACGGTGACAAATACGCCGCGCGAGCGCAGGTAAGCGTCCTCGGATAATTCCTTGGTATCCATCACTGCGCCAGCAGGCACTCCGGCGCGGCCTAGAATATCCATCGCCTGGTGCTTACTGTGCTGCGCCATCCAAGGCGCGATGATGTCGTCGATTGCTGCCACGTTGGCGGCGCGGCCTTTCGGTGAATCGAAGCGCGGGTCGCTCAGCAAATCCTCCCGGCCGATCACGCGCAGCAATCGCTCCCAATGCGTGTTGTTGGCGCGCGTGCTGTAGACGTAGCAGTAATCGTTGGCGCCATCGCCCTTGCAGCGATAGGCTTCGCTTGGTGCGGTGGTGCCCAGTACCACTTGATTGCCGGTGCGCGGGCAGGCCTCGCCGGTCGCGTGTTGTTTGGCGTAGGCGATCCGGCAGTAGTTCACCATGGCGTCCTGCATCGCCACTTCCACCTTCTGTCCTTCGCCCGTAGCAACACGCTGATACAACGCGGCAAGAATGCCAATCACGCAGTGCAAGCCAGTGCCAGTGTCGCCGAGCGTGGGGCCAGGTTTGAGCGGCCGCGCACCGGCTTCGCCTGTAATGCTCATCACACCGCCTGTTGCCTGGCCGATCATGTCGAAGCTCAAGAAATTCTCGTAAGGGCTGCCTGCGCCGAAGCCCTTCACCTGCGCGTAGATAATGCGCTTGTTGAGCGTGCGAACGTCGCCGTAGCCGAAGCCCAGCCGTTCGATGGCGCCGGGTGCGAAGTTCTCGATGAAGATGTCGGCTTGCGGGATCATCTGCCGCAGCATGGCTTTGCCACGCGTGTGCTTCAAATTGAGCGTGACGCTGCGTTTGTTGGCATTCAGCAGCAGGAAATAGTAGGAATCAGCGCCGGGCCGGTCGGTGGACGCGCTTCGCCCCTGCTCGCCGCCATTGGGCGGTTCGATCTTGATGACGTCGGCGCCGAGCCACGCCAGGGTCTCGGTGACTGCCGTGCCAGCCTCGAACTGAGTCAGGTCGATCACCCGCACACCGGCAAGTGCGGCGCGGTGCGGCTGTTCTTGCGTATCGTCCAACATTTGCCGTGGCTCCCGCGTCGTTCTTTTCCACGGCTGTTTGCGTGGTTGATGCAACTGGGCAAGATATCGCGTTGCCCGGCTCAGCCATACTGCATGGCGTCCTTGGACTCCGCAACCGTCCTGGCGTGCGATGCGTTTGGCGGCTCAACTGTGCAGCGGGCCCGGGGCCGGGGTCAGCAAGGCCGTGGTCATCTGATCCAGCGAGGTTATGCCAAGCAGTGCCATGTCGCGATTGATTTCTTCGCGCAATAGCGCGATGCCACGCGCCACGCCCGCTTCGCCCGCGATCGCAGCGGCGAACAGCATTGGCCGGCCGACAAAGACGAAATCGGCGCCAAGCGCCAGCGCCTTCAACACATCCGTGCCGCGGCGCACCCCACCGTCCAGCATCACCGTCATGTCGCCAGCCATCGCGCGCACGCCCCGCAGCGCGCGTAGCGGGGCGATGGCGTAGTCAAGCTGCCGGCCGCCATGATTGGAGACGATGACGCCATCAGCACCGGCTTCGCGCGCCATGCGGGCATCTTCCGGGGAAAGGATGCCTTTCACCACCAAGCGCCCACGCCAGCGTTTGCGGATTTGGTCCAGGTGCCGCCACGTCAGCGTTTCGCGCGCGCCAAGCTGCCGCTCCATCGCGCTCGAAAGGATCGGCGGGCCACGCTCGGCCATCATGTTTTCGAAATGCGGCATACCGTGGCGCAGCAACGTTTGCGCCGCCGTGTGCCAGAGCCAGCGCGGGTGGGTAAGGCCCTGCCACGCCAAGCTCGCACCGGGTTTCAGCGGCAGGCTGAAGCCGTTGCGCACGTTGTTTTCGCGGTTCGCGCCGACCGGCACATCGACAGTGAGCACGAAGGTGCCGTAACCTGCTGCCGCCGCACGATCCACCAGCGCGTCGATGCGCGCCGGATCACCCGGCAGGTAGGCCTGAAACCATGGCTTGCCGCCAGCCCGCGCGACGTCCTCCAGCCGGATCAGCGATGAGCCGGACAGGATGAATGGGATTCCCGCCGCAGCCGCGCCGGCCGCCAGTACGAGATCACCGCGATAGGCGAGCAGGGCAGTGGCGCCCATCGGCGGAATGCCGAACGGCGCGGTGTAGGTCTCCCCGAACAATACCTTGGCCGTATTGCGCGCCTTGGTATCCACCAGTGTGCGCGGCACGAAACTGTGCTCGGCGAATGCGGCGCGGTTGCCGCGCAGTGCAGAGTCCGTTTCGGCCGCTCCGGCGATAAAACCGAACAGCGGCCGCGGCAGATAGCGCCGCGCCGCCGGTTCGAAATCATCCAACGCCAGAATGCGGTGCAGCGTGCGGGCGGCCATGCCGGAGCCTTGTGTTGCGGCGCGCGTTCAGCCGCGTCGCCCGCGTGCGGATATGCCCTGCCATGCGGCGCGTTGCAAAGACCCGCATTGTCTCGACAGTGGTTTGCAGCTAGGTGCAGTCTTTACCGGCGGCGCAGCGCCCAGATTGGCGCAGCGCAAGTTGGTTTGCCATTGAAGCGGATGCCGCCGTGGCGTGAGCGGGAGGTCCGTCAAAAGCAACACGCCATGGAGGAGGCATCCGCAATGACGGCATCGGTATCCCCGGCGCAGGCGCGCCATCCGTTCCTGGATGGCAAGCTGAAACGCATGTTGATCGACGGCAAGTGGCTGGAGGCGGCGTCCGGTAAGACGTTCGACAGCATCAATCCGGCGACTGGCGAAGTGCTGGCCACGGTGGCCGAAGGCGATGCAGAGGATATCGACCGTGCGGTCGAAGCGGCTCGCCGGGCGTTCGAGGGGCCGTGGAGCAAGGTGAAGCCGTTCGAGCGCCAAGCGATTTTACTGCGATTCGCCGACTTGGTCGATCAGCACGCCGACGAATTGACCGGACTCGATACGCTCGACATGGGGGCGCCGCTGTCGCGCACGCGCAACATGCGCCGCCGCGCGGTCGGTCTGTTGCGCTACTACGCCGGCATGGCGACCGCGCTGCACGGCGAGACGATTGAGAACTCGCTGCCGGGTGAGGTATTTTCCTACACCTTGAAAGAACCAGTCGGCGTGGTAGGTGCGATCATTCCGTGGAATGCGCCGCTGACCTCCAGTCTGTGGAAAATCGGCCCGGCGCTGGCCACTGGCTGCACCGTGATCCTGAAACCGGCGGAGGAAGCGCCGTTGACGGCGCTGTTGCTGGGCCAGTTGGCGCTGGAGGCAGGCGTTCCGCCGGGCGTGTTGAACGTGGTGCCCGGCTACGGTGAAACCGCTGGCGCTGCGCTGGCGCGGCACATGGGGGTGGACAAAGTGGCGTTCACCGGCAGCCACGTCACCGGCCAAAAGATTGTGCAGGCCTCGGCGCATAATTTGAAACGGATATCGCTGGAATTGGGCGGGAAGTCGCCAGACATCGTCTTTGCCGATGCCGACCTAGACAGTGCGGTGCCAGGTGCGGCGATGGCAGTCTTCGCCAACTCCGGCCAGATTTGCTCGGCGGGCACGAGGCTGTTCGTGGAGCGCAAGATCTACGACGAGTTTACCCATCGGGTCGCCGAGTACAGCAAGGGCCTGCGGGTCGGCAACGGACTCGATCCGGACGTGATGATCGGTCCGCTGGTGTCGCAGGAGCAGCTCGACCGGGTGACCGGCTATCTGGCCATCGGGCGCCAGGAAGGTGCGACGCCGCTATCCGGCGGCGAGCGGCTGACTGACGGCGATATGGCCAAAGGCTTCTTCGTGCCGCCCACCGTGTTCGCCGGTGTGCGCGACGACATGCGTATCGCGCAGGAGGAAATTTTCGGCCCGGTGATCTCGGCTATTCCGTTTACCGACATCGACGAAGTGCTCGGCCGCGCCAACAATACCATGTTCGGGCTGGGCAGCGGCGTGTGGACCCGCGACGTCAACAAGGCGCACAAGCTGGCGCGCGGCATTCGTGCCGGCTCGGTATGGGTCAATTGCTATCAGGCGATGGACCCGGCGGTGCCGTTCGGCGGCTATAAAATGAGCGGCTATGGGCGCGAGAGCGGCATTCAACACTTGGAAGAGTACCTGAACGTCAAGGCGGTCTGGATCAAGACGGCCTGATCCCCCCGCACCACAGCGGCGCGCACGGGGTGCGCTGCTGTGGTGCGGCTATTGCCCAATCGTGCGGAGCGCCATGGAGGTTTGCTGCGCGGATAAGGCCAGCGGCGGGGATATCGCTGTCTGGCCAACTTGCGGTTGTTTGCTGCGGCAGCGCATACCATTGAACCGGCCGCAACAGTTCTGTGCTTGACATAAGCCGCATAGACCACCCACAGTCGGCACGGCAAAAAGCCACGACCACAAAAACACGACACCAATGGGGGGCGACGATGACTGACACCGTACGGTGCTTCGTTTCGCGTGCGCTACCGGTCGGCCTTGCGGCCGGCATGGTATTCGGACTGGCCAGCGGGCCGGCGCAGGCCCAGAGTTTCACGATGGGATACTCAACCGGGTTCCTGCAGGACCCGTTCCAGGTGATTCAGGCCGACAAGGCGATCGCCGCTGGCAAAGCCGCCGGACTGAAAACGCTTCCGGTGGCGAACGCCGCGAACGATGCGGGCAAGCAGATCACTGACTTCCACAACCTGATTTCCGAGGGTGCGCAGGGCATCATGCTGGTTGCGCGCGACAGCGACGCGATCGTTCCGGCGCTGAAGTTCGCCGAAACCAAGAATGTGCCGGTGGTCGCCATCGATATGGGCCCCGCAGGTGGCAAGGCGGCGATGGTGGTGCGCGCTGACAATATACGCATGGGGGCCGACGCCTGTGGATTGGTGGCCAAAGCGCTTGGCGACAAGGGCGTGGTGCTGTCGCTGATGGGCGATCAAGCGACATTGAACGGGCGCGACCGAACCAACGGCTTTGCCGACTGTATGAAGAAGGATCATCCCAACATTCGGGTCATCGCCCAACCCACCTACTGGCAGGCCGAAAAGGCGACGGCGATCGCACAGACGATCGTCACGTCAACGCCAGACCTTGGCGCGATCTACATGCAGTCTGACGCAGTGATGCTGCCCGGTGTGTTGAACGTCCTGAAAAGTGCTGGAAAATTGAAGAAGGTCGGTGAACCCGGTCACATCTTCACCGTCAGCATCGACGGCACGCCATATGCACATCAGAAAATCCGCGAAGATGTACATGACGCCGCAGTCTCGCAACCGATGACACTGTACGTAAAGTGGGGCCTTTACTACCTGCAAGGCGCCGTGGCTGGGAAATCGTTTGCCCCCGGCCCAACCGATCACGACAGCCGGATCGAGATGTTTAACGGCAACCCGATGGACTTGCTGCCGGCGCCGACTGTGACCAAGGCCAATGTTGACGACCCGAATCTGTGGGCGAATGGCGTGAAGGGCTAAGCGTGCGCGGCGGCGGGCCGGTCGAACTACGATGACAACGGCGAAACCGGCCTTGGATGCTGTGGCATCCAGGCCGGCCATCGTTGAAGTGCAGAGCGTTTCAAAACGCTTTGGCATGAGCCAGGCGTTGAGCGACGTGTCGATGCGGGTGCCAGTTGGCGACTCGCGCGCGCTTGTTGGCCGCAACGGCGCCGGAAAATCCACCTTGGTCGGTGTGCTGACCGGAATCATTGCCCCCGACAGCGGTCGCGTGCAGTTTGGCGGACGGGATGCGCCCGAACCGGCCGAGCGGCAAAAATGGCGCGATCGCGTTGCCTGTGTGTATCAAAAATCGACACTGGTGCCGACGCTGTCGGTGGCTGAGAACTTGCTGTTGAACGCACAGCCGGCCGCGCGCGGCGGCTGGATCCGTTGGGGGGCCATGCGGCGCGAAGCCGAGCGCGTGTTGGCCGGCTGGGGTATGGAACTCGACGTCGAACAGGACTGTTCGCGTCTATCGGTCGAGCAACGGCAAATCGTTGAGATTGCTCGTGCCTTGATCCAGGGCACCCGGTTCATCATTCTCGATGAGCCCACTGCCGAGCTCGAAGGCCGCGAGGTGCGTAGGTTATTCGACCGCATCGCGCACTTGCAGGCCACCGGCGTGACGTTTCTGTATATCTCGCACTATCTTGAGGAAATCTACGAAGTCTGCCGCACCGTAACGGTGCTGCGGGACGGGCGCGTGGTTGCTGAAGCCCCAATGGAGGCGATGCCAAAGGAACGGGTGGTGGCGGCGATGGTGGGCGATGCGGCGGGAGCGGCAAGCGCGCGCCGCCATGTCATCGCTCGCCCGGCGGGCGTAACGCCGCAGCAGCCGCCATTGGAGGTGCGCGAGATCGTCGTGGGTAGCACCGTCCAAGGCGTTAGTCTGCGCGTCGAGGCCGGGGAGTGCGTCGGCCTCGCCGGGCTTGCCGGTTCGGGCAAGAGTGAGATAGGCGACGCCATCGCTGGGTTGATTGTGCCCAATAGCGGAACGATCCTGATAAACGGCGCTGCCCTGCGCTGTGGCGATGTGGCAGAAGCGCGCCGAAGGGGTGTTGGCTACGTGCCGCGCGATCGGCATACCCAAGGTATCGTGCCGCTGCTCTCGATTGCCGAGAACATGACGATGACGATCATCGAGCAGTTGGGACCGGCTGGGTTGATCCTGCCGCGCCGCCAGCAGATTGCGGCGCAAGGCATGGTACAGTCGCTGCAAATCGTGGCCTCCTCGACCGATCAACCGATCAAGGAGTTGAGCGGAGGCAATCAGCAGAAGGCGGTGATGGCGCGTGCACTCGCCTCCGCACCTCGGGTGTTGGTACTGCTTTATCCAACGCAGGGCGTGGACATCGCTTCGAAGGAGGCGCTGTTTGCTATTGTCGAGCGCGCGCGCGCTGGTGGCACAGCGGTGCTGATCGTCTCCGACGAACTTGACGAATTGTCCGTGTGTGATCGTGTGCTCGTCGTATTCAAGGGCCGCCTCACGGCTGAATTTCCTGCCGGCTGGACGAATGAATCGCTCGTGGCGGCCATCGAGGGGATTGGACATGGCGAATAATGCGTCAGGCGCCGCGCCCGGTCGGCAAATCGCGCCGGGCCGGCGCAACAGCCTGCTGGGTTTACGGGAGCTCACGCTGATACCGGCGATTGTGCTGGCGATCATCGTCGGCTCCTTCGCCTCCGATGCATTTCTGACCAGCGACAATTTTCTTAATATTCTGCAGCAATCTTCCGAACTTTCGGTGGTGGTCATCGCGGAGACGCTGATCCTGCTGGCGGGAAAGTTTGACTTATCGTTGGAATCGGTCGTCGGGCTTGCGCCGATGATGGGGGCTTGGCTGATCATTACCAACCAGCAAACCGGCGGTTCAGGTGTTGGGCTGGCGTGGTGGCTGGCAATCCCAGCGGTGCTGCTGTGCGGCGCCATTGTTGGTGCGATCAATGGTTTTTTGATCGTGAAGTTGCGGCTGAACGCGTTCATCGTCACGCTGGCGATGCTGATTCTGCTGCGCGGAATGCAACTCGGCACCACCGGCGGGAAAACGCTGTTCGATTTGCCGGATGAGTATCTCTATCTCGGTTCAGGCAAATGGCTTGGAATCCCAGTTTCAATCTGGCTGGCGGCAATCCTGTACGCACTCTTGGGGCTGTTTCTGCGCTACCATCGGCTTGGCCGCGCACTCTACGCAATTGGCGGCAATGTCGAAGCAGCGCGCGTCGCGGGTGTCCGGGTCGACCGGGTGATGTGGGGTGCCTTGATCGTTGCCGGGATGCTTGCGGCGCTGGCGGGTTTGATGCTGACCGGGCGCATTGCCTCGGTGGTGCCGAGCCAGGGCCAGAACATGATCTTTTACGTGTTTGCGTCGGCGGTGATCGGCGGCATTAGTCTCAATGGAGGCAAAGGCCGTCTGCTGGGCGCGCTGACCGGCGTGCTGTTGCTGGGCATCCTGCAGAACGTGCTGACGCTGGCAGAGATCCCTGCCTTCTGGATCGATGCTGTGTACGGCGCGATCATTTTGATGGCCCTGGTGCTCAGCCGCGTGACCGGCGGCGGCACTGAAGAGGCGTGAACGCAGGGAAACAACGCGATGGACGCTGCCTATACGCTGGTGATCCGCAACGGCACCATTCACGACGGCACCGGACGCGCGGGCTTTCGCGGCGATCTCGCAGTCGCGGGCGACAAGATTGCGGCGGTCGGCGAAGTCGCCGGGCGGGGTGCGACTGAAATTGACGCTGACGGGCTGCTGGTAACGCCCGGCTTTGTCGATATTCACACGCACTATGACGGCCAAGCCGTGTGGGACAGCCATTTGGCGCCGTCGAGCTGGCATGGCGTCACCACGGTGCTGATGGGCAATTGCGGCGTCGGGTTCGCGCCGGTGAAACGGCAAGACCGTGACCTGCTGATCGCGCTGATGGAGGGCGTGGAGGATATTCCCGCCCCGGCGCTGCATGAAGGGCTCGATTGGAACTGGGAGAGCTTTGCCGAGTATCTTGCGGTGCTCGACCAGCGGCCGCGCGACATCGACATTTGCGCGCAGTTGCCGCACGGGCCGTTGCGCGTGTTCGTGATGGGCGAACGGGCTGGGTACCGTGAAATGGCGACCGAGGACGACATCGCGCAGATGCGGGCACTGACCGCCGAGGCGATGCGCGCCGGCGCGTTCGGGTTCACCACCTCGCGCACGCTCAGTCACAAGACGCTGGCAGGGGAATACACGCCCTCGTTGCGCGCCACCGAGGCGGAACTCACCGGCATCGCGCGGGGAATGCAGGATGCCGGACATGGCATGCTGGAAGTGGTGTCGGATTGGAATTCGCCAGACCCTGCCACCGAATTCGCTATGCTGCGCCGCGTGGTCGAAGCGGCTGGTTGCCCAATGGTGTTTTCTCTCAGCCAGCACCATGAACGCACCACCGCATGGCGCGAGTTGCTGACCCTCAGCGCCCAGGCGGCGCGGGAAGGCGTCAATATTCGCCCGGTGGTGCCGCCGCGCCCGATTGGCATTTTGCTGGGGCTGGACGGCAGTCAGCACCCGTTCGCCGCCACGCCGAGCTATCGCGCCATCGCGCACTTGCCACTGGCGGAGCGCGTGCGGGCCATGCGCGATCCTGCGATGCGGGCGCGCATTCTCAGCGAGGATCGCTTTGCCAGCAGCACCTTTGCGCTGTTGCCGCGCCTGTCATTCGAGCGGATGTTCCCGTTCGCCGATCCGCCAGACTACGAACCGCCCCGCGATGCCTCGATTGCCGCGCGCGCGGCCCAGCGAGGTTGCAGCCCCGAGGCTGCCGCTTACGACGCGCTGCTGGGCAATGACGGGCAGGATTTCCTGTTCGCGCCGCTGACCAACTACGCGCATTTCACCCTCGACCCCGTGCACGAAATGCTCAGCGACCGCAACGCGCTGGTTGGCCTCAGCGACGGCGGGGCGCATGTCGGTTTTATATCGGATGCGAGTTTTCCGACCTATCTGCTATCGCATTGGGGACGCGACCGGTCCGGCGGGCAGTTCGACGTGGCGGACTTGATCCGCCGCCAGACCTCGGACACCGCGCAGGCGATTGGGTTGCAGGACCGCGGTGTGCTGGCGCCGGGCAAGCTGGCGGATATCAACCTGATCGACTTCGCGGCCCTCGGTTTGTCGCGGCCGCATATGGTGCAAGACCTGCCGGCCGGCGGGCGGCGTTTGCTGCAACGGGCCTCCGGCTATGCCGCCACCATCAAGTCGGGCGCCGTCACGTATCGCAATGGCGTGGCAACCGGCGCGCTGCCAGGGCGACTCGTACGGGCTTATTGATCTATATCAAAGCCTTCGCCGCCAACCGGCGCAATGCCACAGCATTGCGTCCGTTGCGCGGAGGGTGCCGGTGTCTGGACATGTAACCAGCTACGATGCGGTGATTATTGGCGCCGGCCCGGCGGGGCTCAGCCTTGCCTGTTCGCTGGCGGCGCTGCACCTGCGCATCGCCGTGGTGGAACGGCAGGCCGCCGCTGTGCTGGCCGGCCCACCGTTCGACGGGCGTGAGATCGCGCTCACCCGCCGCTCGATGACGCTGCTGCAACAGCTTGGCGCGTGGGACCGGATTCCGGCGCACGAGATCTCACCGCTCGGCGCGGCGCGGGTGCTGAACGGGCGTTCGCTGCATGCCATTCGCTTCCAGCCCTCGCCGGAAGCTGCGGACTCGCTGGGCACACTGGTGCCGAACTACCTGATCCGCCGCGCTTTGTATGAAACCGCGCTGACGCATTCCAACATCCGGCTGATTGAGCAAACCCAGGCAACGGGCGTGCAGGCCGAAGACCGCACTGCCACGCTGTCGCTGGCCGATGGCAGCAAGCTGTCCGGTTCGCTGATCGCCGCCGCCGATAACAGGTTCTCCGAGATGCGCCGGTTTGCCGGAATTCCGGCGCAGATGTTCGACTTCGGCAAGACCATGATGGTATGCCGGATGGCTCACGAACGCTCGCACGAGACGGTGGCGACCGAGTGGTTCAATTACGGCCAGACCATCGCCATGCTGCCGCTCAACAGCGAGGGCGGACATGCGAATGTGTCCTCGCTGGTGCTGACCATGCCGGCGC
>JANYDF010000101.1 GCA_025359905.1 Rhodospirillales bacterium | reverse complement strand
CTCAAATCCGGCGGCTATCTGGTGATCAACCAGACCGAGGCGCTGGTGGCGATCGACGTCAATTCGGGCCGCTCGACGCGTGAGCGCGGCATCGAGGAGACCGCGCTGCGCACCAACATGGAGGCCGCCGACGAGGTGGCGCGCCAGTTGCGGCTGCGCGATCTGGCCGGGCTGATCGTGATCGATTTCATCGACATGGAGGCCAAGAAACACAACGCGATGGTCGAGAAGCGTTTGAAAGACGCGCTGAAGATCGACCGCGCCCGCATCCAGGTCGGCCATATCAGCCATTTCGGCCTGATGGAAATGAGCCGCCAGCGGCTGCGCCCCAGCCTGGCGGAAACCAACTTCATCGCCTGCCCGCATTGCAGCGGTCTGGGCCATGTGCGCTCGACCGAGAGCAGCGCCATCCATGTGCTGCGCGGCATCGAGGAAGAAGGTGCGAAGGCTCGCGCCTCGCTGATCATGGTGCACGCCGCCGGTTCGGTGGTGATGTACCTGCTCAACCACAAGCGCGAGCGGCTGGCCGAGATCGAAGCGGCTTATCTGATGAAGGTGCACTTCACCGCCGACGACACGCTGCTGCCGCCGAACATCCGCATCGACCGGTTGCGCCCGCAACTGACCGAAGCCGAACGCCCGGCGGAGCGCGGCTATTTGGCCGCCCCGGTGGCGCCGGCTGCCCCGCAGTTCAGCGCGAACGAGGACGACAGCGAGGAGGAAGCCGACGATATCGTCGAGCCCGACACCGAGGAGTTGCCGCCCGCGACCGGCCCTCAGACTGCGGCACAGGTGGAAGCCCACGCCGCCGAGGAAGGCCGCCACCGCCGCCGCCGCCGCCGCCGTGGCCGCCGCGAACCCGGCAGCATCGACGCCGCGACCGGCGCGCCTCAGGGCGATGACGCGGATGGCGAATCGGGCAGCGACGATGCGGCCGAGGGCGACGAAGGCCCAGGCGACACCGATGGCGAGGCTGCGGCCGAACCCGGCTCGCTGGAAGCCGAGTTGGCCACCGCCACCGCCGCCGCCGAACCAGCCGATCTGGCGCAAGCCGAACAACCGGCTATCGATGCGTCGGAACTGGACGAAAACGGCCTGCCGAAAGCCGGCGCCCGCCGCCGCGGCCGCCGCGGTGGCCGTCGCCGCCGTCGCGGCGAGGAAGGCGGCGAGGACACCGCGCCCGAAGCGGCCGCCGCCCCAACCGCGCCCGCCCCGGCCCGCGTGGTGCCGATCTACACCGCGCCGGTGTACAATGGCCCAACCCCGGCCGATCCGTTCGGCGGCGGTGCGATCGACATTTTCGACATGATCGACATGGACGGCGGCCACACCCCGCCGCCCCCGCCTGTGGTGGTGACGCCGGTCGCGGTGGCGTCGGTCGCCGTGGCGGCGCCGGTCGAAGCGGCGCCTGTGGTGGAACCGGCTCCGGCCGCCGAAGTGCGACCGGTGGCGGAAGCTGCGCTGGCGTTCGAACCCGCGCCGGAACCGTCGATTGGGCTGTCCCCGCCGCCGATGGCGCCGGAACCTGTGGCGCCGGAACCTGTCGCCGCCGAACCTGTGGCCGCCGAACCTGTCGCCGCAGAACCGGTTGCTGCGGCACCGGTTGTCGCCGAAGCCAAACCGGTTGCGGTCCAGCCGGAACCGGCCCAAACGCCCGCCGAGCCGACACCCGCCGACCCTGCGCCACCGGCCGGCCCCATCGCCGGCCCGGCGATTGTTCCGCTGGTCATCGGCAAGGACGAATTGCCGGCCACCGGGCGCAAGCGCGGCTGGTGGAAGAAGTAACCGCCTGAGCGTGCCCCTCTCCCGCAGCGCGGGAGAGGGTGGCGCGTTAAGCACGCACGGTCTTTGCAGCCCCGAAACTGTGCACTAGCCTGCCCGGATTGCATTCTCGCCGGGGCCGATGGCGCAACCGCCGATCCTGATCAAGCCGCCGCCGCCGTCCGCCGCCGTACTGGCGGAGAAGGTGTACAGCCTGGACGCGCTGCGCACGGCGGTGGACGACGCGGCGAAGGCGAGCGGGCCGTTATGGGTCAGCTACATCCTGGCGCTGTTCTACTTCTTGATCGCCGCCGGGGGCGTGACGCACAAGGACATGTTCCTGGAACGGCCGGTGAAGCTGCCGTTCCTGGGCGTGGACAGGCGGCGGAGCAGCTTTGCTTCCCGCTCCGGCCACTGCAAAATATCGCGCTCGTACTGCTCGTCCGGCAGGTGGCCCGTTTAGCCGGTTGCGGTCCAATTCGCCAGGCGTTGCGCCGCCGCCGCCATATCCGCTTCCGGGCCGCAATAGCTGAACCGCATAAACCGGCTGCCGCGTGCGCGGTCGAAATCCACGCCGGGGGCTGCGGCAACGCCCGCTTCGGCCAGCATGCGGGCGCAGAACGCCTCGCTGTCGTTGGTCAGGTCGCGCACGTCTGCCCACAAATAAAACGCGCCCTCCGCCGGCCCGAGCTTGAAGCCGAGGCGCGGCAAGGCTGCGACCAGAACGTCGCGCGAGCGGCGGTAGCGGGCGATGTTGGCTTGCAGTTCTGGGTCGCACTCGAACGCCGCCTCGGCGGCGATTTGCGCGATGTGCGGGGCGCTGATGAACAGGTTTTGCGCCAGGCATTCCACCGGGCGCACCAGATCCTCCGGCAGCACCATCCAGCCGACGCGCCAGCCGGTCATGCTGAAATATTTGCTGAAACTGTTCACCACCACCGCACTGGAGCTCAATGCCGCCGCCGTGACGATGGGGCTGTCGTAGTGCAGGCCGTGATAAATCTCGTCGCTGATCAGCCGCACGCCATGGGCGTCGCACCAGCGGGCAATGGCCGCAAATTCCTCCGGGTGCAGCATGGTGCCGGCCGGGTTGCACGGGCTGGCGACGATCAGCCCGTCCGGCGGCGGGTCCATCGCGGCCAGCAACTCCACCGTCGGCTGAAACCGCGTTTCGGGTCCGGCTTCGATAAGCACCGGCACCATCCCGAGCGCGGTCAGGATGTTGACATAGGGCGGGTAGAACGGTGCTGCCATCGCCACCCGGTCGCCCGGATTGAACGCCGCGAGGAAGGCGAGCGGGAACGCGCCGGACGCGCCGACGGTCACCGCGATGCGCTCGGGCGATAGGTCTACGCCATACCAATCGCGGTAGTGCCGCGCGATCCGCTCGCGCAGGCTGCGGCGGCCGAAGGCTTCGGTGTAACCGAGCGGCGCGCCGCTGCTCAGTGCCGCCTGCGCCGCCGCGACGGCGCCGGCTGGCGCACCGGTACCGGGCTGGCCAACTTCCATGCGGATCACGTGCGGCGCCCCCGGCGGCAGGGTGGCCTGCCGTGCGTTGGCGGCGGTGATGACGTCCATCACGATGAAGGGCGGGGCGGCTGCCCCGCTGCCGGTCTTCAGCGCCATTAGAGTGTCTTGCCCAGCGCTGCCCCCGCGCCGCGCGGGTCGCTTGTCCAGGCGCACCGATGCGGATCGCCGGGCAGATAGGCGTTGCATTGCAACACATTGGCCCGGCCCGGTTCCGGCACCGGCGCCGCCGGCTTACTGGCCAGTGCCTGCGACAGCGCCGCCGCCACCGCCAGCGGGGCGCCCGCTTGGCCGGAACCGCCAACGGCGGTGCGGAACGCGCCGCGTTTGGCGTTGTAGGCAATGGCCGCAGCCAGCAACGGCGGGCGCTGCCAGGCCGGTGAGGCGGCCAGCACCATGCCGGTGCCTGCGGCAATGCGGCCGGTGCCAAAGAGATTGTTCATCGTGAGCGCGCAAACGACGGCCATGCCCTGCTTGTCGACGACCGCAAACGAGGTGGATGCCGGAAGCACCGGAGCGCTC
Organism: Rhodospirillales bacterium; assembly: GCA_025359905.1. Classification (GTDB taxonomy): domain Bacteria; phylum Pseudomonadota; class Alphaproteobacteria; order Acetobacterales; family Acetobacteraceae; genus CAIPHQ01. The sequence continues at coordinate 49,125 of JANYDF010000101.1, read as the reverse complement.
GCAGCGGGCAGGCCGCTGGCCGCCAGCACCGCCGCCGGATCGCCGCCTGACTGCCGCCAGCGCGCCGCCACCGCCATGGCCCGCGCATCGGCTTCGGGCAGCGCCGCTGGGGTCTGTTGCAGGGTCTGGAACGCGGCGGCGGCGGCCAAACCGCCATCGGCGGGCGGCGGCAGGAAAGCGACGGTGTCGGCACCCGCTGCAACGGTCAGCGCGGGTGAAAATTTTGGCAGCGCGCCGCGCAAATCCTCCGCCGTCAGCCCACCGCCCGCGTCGCGCGCGGCATCGGCGAACCGGTGCGCCAGCACGCCCTGATACATGCCGCCGACGCCCAAAACCCGCAGTTCGGTGAACGTCGCCGCCAGGCCCGGCTGCATCAGCGGCGCACCTTCGGCCAGAATATGGCCACCGGAGAAGAACGTGGCGCGGGCCGAGGCGTCGGCGGCCAGCGGCCCAGCCACCACGGCGAGGTCACGCACCAGCGCGCGCGGTGCCGTGATGCCCTCGCGCGCCATGCGTTCGGCGGGCTCGAACAGCGCCTCGAATGTCCCGCTGCCGTATTTGGCGTGCAGCGCAAACAAGCCGCGCGCCAGCATCGGCACCGCCGCCGGGCGGTCCACCGCCACATGCGTGCCATTCACCACGACAGACGCGGCCGGAGCTTGCGGCACGAACAGCACGGCTTCCGGCACGCCCTTGTTAGGCGCCGATTCGCCCGGCGCATACACGAGGCACGCCCCGCCGCCGCCCAGCCCGGCGCGTGACGGCAGCGTGACTGACAGCGCAAAAATCCCGGCGACCGCCGCATTGGCTGCCGAACCGCCGGCCGCCAGCACGTCGCGCGCCACGGCGGCGGCTTGCGGCTCGTCGGCGACGACGCCACCGATGAATTCCGCCGGGGGCGCTGCGGGGCCGCCGCCAAAGTCCAGGCTGTCGATCGTCGAACAACCGCTGGCCGCCAATGGAACGGCAAGCAGGACGGCGGCACTTGCTTTGGCTATTCTAGCGGCCATGAGGCTTTGCGTTCGCATCCGGTCTGTCCTGGCGTTGCTGGCGGGTTTGGCCCTGGCGGGAGCGGGTTGCCCGGCGTGGGCCGGCGATGCCGAATCCGGGCCGCCAATGGTGGTGATCCGTGACGCAGAAACCGAGACGCTGCTGCGCACCTTTGCCACACCCTTGTTTCATGCGGCCGGGCTGGATGCCAATCTGGTCCGCATCATCGTACTCCGCGACGACGCCATAAACTCGTTCGTCAGCACCGGCAACCGCATGTTCATCCACACCGGGCTGATCGAGAAGGCCACATCGGCCTCCGAGCTGGTCGGCGTGATCGCGCATGAAACCGGGCATGTCTCCGGCGGCCATCTTGCCCGCTTGCCCGCCGAAATGCAGGGGGCGATGCTGCAATCCATCGCCACCATGCTGATCGCCGCCGCCGCCGGTGTCGTGGGGCGCGATCCAGGGGCCGGCATCGGCGCGGCCATCGGCGGCAGCGAACTGGCCAATCGCGGCTTACTGGCGTTCACCCGCGGCATGGAAGCGTCGGCCGATCAGGTGGCGATGAATCTGCTCGATCAGAACAAGTGGTCGGCGCGCGGAATGCTCGACCTGTTCCATACGTTGCAGGACCAGGAGACGCTGGCCGCCGAACTGCAAGACCCGTACGTGCTGACCCATCCACTGACCCGCGACCGCATCGCCTTCGTGCAGGCGCATGTCGATGCCAGCCCGTATAGCAATGCGCCGCTGCCGGCTGGGTGGGAGGAGGCGTTTCAGATGGTGCGCGCCAAGCTGCGCGGTTTCCTGATGCCGTCGTCCAGCACGCTAGCGCAGGTGCGCGAGTCCGACGTGTCCGCTCCTGCGCGCTATGGGCGGGCGGTGGCGCTCTACAGGCTCGGCCACACCGTAGAGGCGGTGCGGCTGCTGGATGGCCTGATCGCCGAGCAGAAAGCCAACCCCTGGCTGCACGAGATGAAGGGCCAAGTGCTATTCGAGGGCGGGCAGGCGCGCGCCGCCATCGCCCCGTATCAGGCGGCGGCAAGGCTGGCGCCCGAGCATGCGTTGATCCGTCAGGCGCTCGGCCACGCGCTGCTCGAATCGGGCGACCCCAAATTGCTGCGTCCGGCCGCCGAGCAACTGGAGGCCGCCGTGCAACGGGAGCGCGACGATGGGTTTTCCTGGCACCAATTGGCGGTTGCCAGGGGCAGGCTCGGCGAATTGGGGCAGGCGAATTTGGCGCTCGGCGAAGAAGCCCTGTTGCAGGGCGATATCAAAAGCGCACATTTGTTTGCAGAAAAGGCCGAGAAGGCGCTACCCGCTGGCCCAAGCCGGTTGCGGGCGCAGGACATCGCCAACGCGGTCAAGAAAGAGAACCGGCTCGGCGACGAGCCATAGGAGAGACGATGATCCGACGCTTATTCGCCGCGCTGTTGTTGCTCGCGGTCTCGGCCAGCTTGGCATGGCCGGCGCGAACCCAGGCCAGCGAAGCGCCATCCGGCTTCACCGCCGCCCAGCGCGCCGAGATCGTCGAACTGGTGCGCGCGGCGATGAAGGCCGATCCGAGCATTCTGCGCGATGCCATCGGCGCGCTGCAGGCCGACGAGAGCAACGTCAAGCAGGCAGCGGCGCGCGCCGCACTCGAAAAAGTCGGCCCGGCGCTGAGTCAGAACCAGAGCGACCCGGTCGCCGGCAACGCCCACGGCGATGTCACGGTGGTGGAGTTCTACGATCTGCGTTGCCCATATTGCCGCCGCATGCTGCCGGTCATGGCCGAACTGCTGCACAACGACCCCAAGATCCGGCTGGTCTATAAGGACATCCCCATTCTCGGCCCGGCGAGCACGCTGGGCGCGCGCGCGGTGCTGGCGGCACAGAAGCAGGACGGCTACTTGCGCCTGCACGATGCCATCATGAGCGGGCCGCAGAACATCACCGAGGACAGCCTGCGCGACGCGGCGGCGCGAACTGGGCTGGACTGGGTGCGGCTGCGGCACGACATGGCCGACCCGGTTATCCAGGGGCGAATCGACGCCAATTTGCAGATTGCGCAGTCGCTCGGGATCGACGGCACGCCGGTTTACGTGGTCGGCGGCAAGATGTTGCCCGGCGCGGTCGATCTGGCCGAACTGCAAAGTGCGGTGGCCGCCGCGCGCAACCCGTAGTTACTGCAGCGGCATACTCACGCTGATGCCGGGCAGCGGCTTTTGCCGTTTGGACTGTTCGTCTTGAATGGTCGAACCCGGCGTGAAGCCCTCGCCCTGGTAGTAGCGCTGCATATGAAACAACTCGGGGGACACCGCCGCCGAGGACCGGCCACCCGGACGCACCGGCGGTTCTAGATCCAAATTGGGCACCGGGGCCGGGGTGAACCCAGGATAGCTTGCCGCCAGCGTACCCTGCCCGGCGATCAGAATTTGTCCTGGCAGCGTCACCGGCGGGAAAGCGGCGGGCGACGCCGCGAGCGACGGCAGCGTGACCGCAAGCGCCGCGAGGATGCGCCGCATCATAGCCCGGCCACGCTTTGAAGTGGGGCCGGGCTGTGGTTGGCCGGTGTGGACGCAGGTGCACCGAGCGGCCGGCCGGCCGCCTGCCGCCATGCTTCGAGCGCCCAGTGTACCGACGGGAATGCGATGTCGTCCCATGGAATATCATCCCAGGCAAACAGCCCGACTGCTTCGCTCTCGGGGCCTGCGCCGAATCGCGGTTCGCCCGCAAAGCCAGCGCGAAATATCACTTGCACCTGACCGATCCGGCTGATGCTGAAGAGCGCCAGAACGCCATCTACCTCGATCTGCGCCTCGGCTTCTTCAAGCGCTTCGCGCATCGCGCCAGCCTCGGCAGTTTCGCCGAGCTCCATGAATCCGGCTGGGAGCGTCCAATAGCCGCGCCGGGGTTCGATGGCGCGGCGGCACAGCAAGACGCGGCCTTCATGGCTGACGACGGAACCAACAATAATTTTGGGGTTTTGATAGTCGATAAACCCGCAGCGCGCGCACACGTCGCGTTCCCGGGTGTCACCATCCGGCACCTTGCGCTGAAACTCCGGTTCGCTGTCATCAAGCATGACAGGACTCTGCACCGCCCGGCCGGGCGAGCGCAACCAGACTGTGATCGGCGGCGCTACACCGACAGGTCGAGCAGCGAACCGCGCGGCAGACTGCGGCTTGGCGGCGGCCCGTCGGGTTTTGCCATGCCCTGCTGCGGCAGCAACTGGGTTTGCGGCGGGCTTTGCGTGGCCTGGGCCCGGGCTGGTTGCACGGCCGAGCCAGCAGGCGCGCGCACCCCGCCCGGCAGTTGCGTGATGGCGGTGGAGAAGGCGGAGAGCGAACCGGCTGCAATCATGCGGAGGATGATCCGGCGCATTGTCTAAGAATCCGTTAAAAGCGACGGATCGGATCATATACCTATTCGCACTTGTTACAAGGCATTACGATTGTATGCGCGGCGGCGTTAGCCCTCCAGCGCCGCCACGCCCGGCAGGGTCTTGCCTTCCAGCCATTCGAGGAACGCGCCGCCAGCCGAGGACACGTAGCTCAGTTTCTCCAGCACGCCCGCGTGCTTGAGGGCGGAGACGGTATCGCCGCCGCCGCCGACGCTGCGCAGTTGCCCCGACGCCGTTGCGGCGGCCACGGCATGCGCAATCATGGTCGTGGCCGCGTCGAACGGCGGGAATTCGAACGCGCCGACCGGTCCGTTCCACACCAGCGTCTTCACCGCCGCCAGCCGGGCCACAATGGCGGCCACGGTTTGCGGGCCAATATCCAGGATCATCTGATCGGCTGGCACCGCGCCGATATCGACCGTGCTGGTGGCCACGCCGGCCGCCAGCTTCGACGCCGTCACGGCATCGACCGGCAGCATGATCTCGCACCCGGCGGCGCGCGCCTTGGCGACGATGTCCAGCGCCGTGTCGTGCATTTCGGCTTCCTGCAACGACTTGCCGACCGCGACACCGCCTGCGGCGAGGAAGGTATTGGCCATCGCGCCGCCGATCACCAGCACATCGACACGCCCGACCAGATTGCCGAGCAGATCGAGTTTGGTGGAGACCTTCGAGCCGCCGACAATGGCCATCACCGGGCGAACCGGCGTGGTCAGTGCGGCTTGCAACGCTTCCAGTTCCGTCTGCATCAGCCGCCCGGCGTAGCTCGGCAGATGGCGGGCGATGCCCTCGGTGCTGGCATGGGCGCGGTGCGCCGCGGAAAATGCATCGTTGACGAAGATGTCGCCGAGCGAGGCCAACGCAGCGGCCATCGCCGGGTCGTTCTTTTCCTCGCCGGGATAGAAGCGGGTGTTTTCCAGCACCGCCACATCGCCGTTGTGCAGCACGGCCACGGTCTGCCGTGCCACGCCGCCCACGCAGTCCGCGCCGAACGCCACCGGCTTGCCGAGCACTTTGCCGAGGGCCACCGCCATCGGGGCCAGCGACATTTCCGGCACCCGTTTACCCTTGGGCCGGTCGAAATGGCTCAGCACCACCACGCGGGCGCCCTTGTCGGCCAATTCGCGGATGGTCGGCGACAGCCGCTCGATGCGGGTCAGGTCGGTGATCTGCCCGTCACGCACCGGCACGTTGAGGTCGGCGCGCACCAGCACGCGCTTGCCCGCCACGTCCAGGCCGTCCAGCGTCTTGAAGGTCATTGCTTTGTCCCCATCGCGCGGCTGGGCCGGCGCCGTGGCGAGACCCCCCCTCCCTGGCGGGAGAGGGTCAGGGCGAGAGGGGTCTGCCGCAGGCGTCCGGCGGTTGAAGTCTCACAGGCTGCCGAGCAGCGCCGCCGTGTCCGACATGCGGTTCGAGAAGCCCCATTCGTTGTCGTACCACGCCATCACCCGGTACAGCACGCCATCGACCACCGAGGTCTGCGACGCATCGAAGGTCGAGGACGCCGGGATGTGATTAAAGTCGGAGCTGACCAGCGGCGCCTCGTTGTAATCGAGGATGCCCTTCAGCGCGCCCTGGCTGGCGGCCTTCATGGCGGCGTTGATCTCGGCCTTGGTGGTGGCCTGCTCCAGCATCACGTCGAGCGAGACCAGCGACACGTTCGGGGTCGGCACACGAATGGCGGTGCCGTCCAGCTTGCCCTTCAGTTCCGGCAGCACGAGGCCCACGGCCTTGGCGGCGCCGGTGCTGGTCGGGATGATATTGGCGGCGGCGGCGCGGGCGCGATGCAGGTCTTTGTGCAGCGTGTCCACGGTATTCTGGTCGCCGGTGTACGAGTGGATCGTCACCATGTAGCCGCGCTGCACCACAAAATTGTCGTGCAGCACCTTCACGACCGGCACCAGGCAGTTGGTGGTGCACGAGGCGTTGGAAACCACCGTCATGTCCTTGGTCAACACATGATGGTTGACGCCGTAGACGATGGTGGCGTCGGCACCGTCGGCCGGAGCTGAGATCAGCACCTTACGCGCGCCGGCGGCGAGCAGCGCCGAGGCGGATTCCTTGCTGGTGAAGCGGCCAGTGCATTCCAGCGCCACATCGACGCCCTGATACGGCACCTTGGTCGGGTCGCGCTCGGCCGAGACCTTGATCGGGCCCCAGGTGCGGCCGTTGTGGTGGATCGTGATGCTGTCGCCAGTCACTTCCACGACGCCGGGGAAGCGGCCATGCACCGTGTCGAAGCGGAACAGGTGAGCGTTGGCTTCGACGCTGCCGAGATCGTTGATGGCAATCGGCAACACGTCGGTGCGGCCGCTCTCGACGATGGCGCGCAGCACCAGCCGCCCGATGCGCCCGAACCCATTGATCGCTACCGTCACAGCCATGATCAGTGTCCTTCGATGGAAATTACGTTTTACCCGGCGGTCATGTGCACGCGCAGGCGGCCGTACACAAGTACGGCCGCGCGCACGTTGACCTATCGCAAAGCGCGCCCAGCAATTAGCCGAGCGTTTTGCGTACCGCCGCCGCGACTGCTTCGGCGGTGATGCCGAACTCACGATAAAGATCCTCGAACGGCGCCGAAGCGCCGAAATGATCGAGGCCGATGAACACGCCGTCCGGCCCGAGCCAGCGCGACCAGCCGAAGCTGCATCCCGCTTCGATGCCAATGCGCGGGGCACCGCCGAGCACGCCCGCGCGGTAGGTTTCATCCTGGGCGGCAAACAGTTCCCAGCACGGCAGCGAGACCACGGCAATGTGAATGCCGTCTGCCGCCAATGCCTCGCGCGCCGCCATGGCGATGGCGACTTCCGAGCCGGTGGAAATCACCGTGGCCTGGCGCGGCCCCTCGGCTTCGGCCAGCACGTAGCCGCCGCGCGCCGAGCGGTTCTCGCCGGTATCGGTGCGCTGGGCGGGCAGCCCTTGCCGCGACAGCGCGATCAGGCTCGGCCCGTCGGTGCGGCGCAGGGCCAATTCCCAGCACTCGGCGGTTTCCATGGTATCGGCAGGGCGGAACATATGCACGTTCGGCATGGCGCGCAGGCTGGCGAGATGCTCGACCGGCTGGTGGGTCGGCCCATCTTCGCCCAAGCCGATGCTATCATGCGTCAGCACATGAATAACCCGCTGACGCATCAGCGCGGCCAGCCGGATGGCCGGGCGCATGTAGTCGGTGAACACGAAGAACGTACCGCCGTACGGAATGAAGCCGCCGTGCAGCGCGATGCCGTTCATCGCTGCGGCCATGCCGTGCTCGCGGATGCCGTAATGGATGTAGCGCCCGGCGTAGTTGCCCGGGGTGACGCTCGCCATGCCCTTGACCAAGGTTAGGTTCGAGCCGGTCAGGTCAGCCGAGCCGCCAACCAATTCCGGGATGGCGGGCACCAGCGACTCGAGCGCCAATTGGCTGGCTTGCCGCGACGCAAGCTTGGGCTTCTTGGCGGCGATGCTGGCGCGCAGCGCGGCGATGGTTTCGTGGAAATTGGCCGGCAACTGGCCGGACATCGCCCGCTCGAACTCAGCACGCAACGGATGGCGGGCGAGGCGCTTCAACCATGCCCGGCGGGGTGCCGCACCGCGCGCGCCGGCCGCGTGCCACTGCTCATACAAACCTTCCGGCACTTCGAACGGACCGTACTCCCAGCCCAGCGCCGCTTTCGCGCCGGCGGCTTCGGCCGCACCCAGCGCCGCGCCGTGCGACTGCGCCGTGCCCGCCTTACTCGGCGCGGAAAAGCCGATGATGGTGCGGCAGGCGATCAGCGTCGGCTTCTTCGAGCGCGCCGCCATCGCCAGCGCCGAGGCGACCTCGTTCTGATCGTGCCCGTCGACCCGGCGCACCGCCCAACCGGCGGCGGCGAAGCGCTTCAACTGATCTTCGGAGGTCGAGAGCGCGGTGTCGCCGTCGATGGAGATGTGGTTGTCGTCCCACAGCACCGTCAGCTTCTCCAGCTTCAGGTGCCCGGCGAGGTCGATGGCCTCGTGGCTGATGCCCTCCATCAGGCAGCCGTCGCCCGCGATCACCCAAGTGCGGTGATCGACCAGCGACTTGCCGAAACGGGCGGCCAGCATGCGTTCGGCCAGCGCCATGCCGACGGCGGTCGCGAGTCCCTGGCCGAGCGGGCCGGTGGTGGTCTCGATCGCCGGATTCTCGCCGTATTCCGGGTGGCCGGCGCAGGGCGAATGCAGCTTGCGGAAGCGCTTGAGCTCGTCGATGCCCATGCCGGCATGGCCGGTCAGATGCAGCAGCGAATACAGCAGCATCGATCCGTGCCCGGCCGACAGCACGAAACGGTCGCGGTCCGGCCAGCGCGGGTCGGCGGCGTCGAATTTGTGGAAGCGGGTCCACAGCGCGGTGGCCGCATCGGCCATGCCCATCGGCATACCGGGATGGCCCGAGTTGGCCTTCTCGACCGCGTCGATGGTCAAGGCGCGGATGGCGTCGGCCATGTGCCGCTCGGGCGTCATCGGGCGCGCGAGAATTGCGGCCTGCGCCGCGAGGGCGGGGTTGTCCGCCGAAAGCTCACCGATCGAGGCCATGTTTCCTCCTGACTTCGAAGCGCTATTAGCCAGCGGCGCACGCTTGAGCAAGGAAGCGCTGCCGGGAGCTTGCCCGCAAGCCCAGTTCCTGCAAGTTTTCCGGATAATGAGGAGCGCCCTATGGCCCAGGAATTACGTCCCGCAGCCGCCCCGCCGATCCTGCGCAACGCCGATCTCGATGCGGAAGCCGTATGGCAGGCCCGCGTAGACCTTGCAGCCTGTTTTCGAATGGCGGCGAAGCTTGGGCTGGAGGAAGGCGTCTGCAACCACTTATCGGCCATGGTGCCGGGGCGTGACGACTTGTTTCTGGTCAACCCGATGGGCTGGGCGTTTGGCGAAATAACCGCCTCGAAGCTGCTGATCTGCGACTTCCACGGCAATGTGGTGGCAGGCCAAGGGCCGGTGGAAGCCACCGCGTTCTTCATCCACGCGCGGCTGCATCTGAAAGTGCCGCGCGCGCGCGCCGCGTTTCACACTCACATGCCGAACACCACGGCGCTGGCGATGCTGGAGGGCCCGCCGTTGCTGTGGGCCGGTCAATCGGCGCTGAAATTCTACGGCCGCACCGTGGTGGACGAAAATTACAACGGCCTGGCGCTCGACGAGAGCGAGGGCGACCGCATTGCCGCCAGCCTGGGCAATGCCGATGTGGCGTTCATGCGCAATCATGGCGTGCTGGTGGTTGGCAAGGGCATCGCCGAGGCCTGGGACGATTTGTACTATCTGGAGCGGGCCTGCGAAGTGCAGCGGCTGGCGCTGGCCACTGGCCGCCCTTTGAAGATTGTCGCGCCCGACGTGGCGCAGCGCACCTACGAGCAGATGATGGGCGAAGGCGGCGAGAGCGCCGCGCTGCATCTAAAAAGCATCAAGCGGGTGATGGATCGCGAGCAGCCGGAGTATCGTACCTGATCCGATTCGCCGCACGCGCCCTGTTGCTGGGACTGCCGTTGGGACTCGCAAGCTGCCAGTTGATCGATCAACGCAGTTTCCATCCCCCGGCGGCCGCCCCGGCAGCCGGGGCGCTCAATCGCCCGGCCCTGCCGCAGCGCCCGCTGGTCACGATCGGCTTGGCGATGGGCGATGTGGCGTGGCGTGCGCCGCTCGGGCAGGCTGTGCTGGCCGCGCAAGCGCGCAAAGCCGATGTGGCATTCGACGTGGTGACGCTGATCCCGGCAAGTGCCAGCCAGCCGGAGCAGGACCAAGCCGCCAGACTTGCTGGGCAGGATGCGGAGATGGTGGCTAGGGAACTGCACAAGGACGGCGTGCCGCCGGAGCGCATCACGCTGCGCCTGCAAGGCGACCCGGGGACGCCTTCGCGCGAAGTACTAATTTTCGTTCACTAAGGGCGATATTGGCTTTCCCACCCCACGAATTGATTCGTGTCAATGACCGATTAGCCTGAAGCCGAAAAGCTGAGCGCATTCCTGGCGTCAGCGCGCTGGGTGGTCGATGAGGAATTGCACGCAATGCACCCGTTTCGAACTGCCGCTCGCGCCGAGCTTGACCGTATCCACGCCCAAGGCCGCTATCGCACGTTCACTCCGCTCCGCAAACAAGCCGACCGTTTCCCGCTTTACGCCATGGAGCGTGACGGTGTGGTGCAGCAGGTGACGGTGTGGTCGTCCAACGACTACCTTGGCATGGGCGTGCATCCGGCGGTGGTCCGGGCCGCGACCGCCTCGCTACAGGAAATGGGCGCAGGCGCAGGCGGCACGCGCAACATCGCCGGCACCAACCATTTGCATGACGCGCTGGAAGCCGAACTGGCGTCGCTGCACCAGAAGCAGGCGGCGCTGCTGTTCACTTCGGGCTATGTCGCCAACCAAGCCGCGCTGACCACGATGCTGAAATGCTTGCCGGACTGGCATGTGTTCTCCGATGCGAAGAACCACGCCTCGATGATTGCCGGCATCAAGGGCGCCCGCGCGACAGTGCATGTGTTCGCCCACAATGATCTGCACGATCTGGAAGCCCGGCTGAAAGCCGCGCCGCCCGACGCGCCGAAGCTGATCGCGTTCGAGAGCGTGTATTCGATGGACGCTGACATCGCGCCGATTTCCGCGATCTGCGATTTGGCCGAGCGCTACGGCGCGATGACCTATCTTGATGAGGTGCACGCTGTTGGCCTGTATGGCCCGACCGGCGGCGGCGTTGCCGAGCGCGACGGGCAGTTGCATCGCATCGACTTGATCGAGGGCACGCTGGCCAAGGGCTTCGGCTGCCACGGCGGCTATATCGCGGGCGATGCCGAGTTGATCGACTGGCTGCGCTCGACCGCTTCGGGGTTCATTTTCACCACCTCGCTGCCGCCTGCCACGGTTGCGGCCGCGTTGGCCTCAGTGCGGCACGTGCGCGCTGACAACGCACGCCGGGCCAAGCTGTTCGAGCGGGCGCAACGGCTGAAGAACAAGCTGGATATGGTGCAGTTGCCGCGCCTGCCGTCGTCCAGCCACATCGTGCCGGTGCATGTCGGCGAGGCGGCGCTATGCCGCGAGGTCAGCCGCCGGTTGCTGCACGAATTCAACATCTATGCCACGCCGATCAACTACCCGACCGTCCCGGTTGGCCATGAGCGGTTGCGCTTAACCCCGACCCCGCTGCATACCGACAGGATGATGGACACTTTGGTTGAGGCGCTGCGCGCCGTGCTCCCCGCCGGACTATCCGTTGCCGCCTGACAGCCCGCACCCGCTGCTGCGGCTGAACAAGGGCCAGGAACGGCGGCTGAAGGCTGGCCACCCGTGGGCGTTTAGCAACGAGATTGCCATGAAGCCGGAGTACCGGCAGTGGCAGCCCGGCGCCCCGGTGCGGCTGGAGGGCGATGACGGCTGGCGTTTCGGCACCTTCATGTTCAACCCGCACAGCCTGATCGCGGCCCGGTTGCTAGACCGCGACCCGGCGGCGGCAGTCGATGGCGCATTCATCCGCCAACGCATCGCCGATGCCGCGGGCCTGCGCGCGCAGGTGTGCGACACACCGTACCACCGCTTGGTGCACGCTGAATCCGACCGGCTGCCAGGGCTGATTGTCGATCGCTTCGACGACGTGGCCGTCGTGCAGGCCAATACAGCCGGCATGGACCGGCTGCTGCCGGAAATCACCGCTGCCCTGCTCGCTGAACTACCGTTGCGTACCATCGTTGCCCGCAACGATTCGCCGTCGCGGCTGCACGAAGGTTTGACCGAGCAAGTCGCCTTGCTGCACGGCGAGTCGGCGGCCTGTGCGGCCATAGAAGGCGGCGTGGCGTTTCCCATCGACCCGCTGACCGGCCAGAAAACTGGCTTCTTCTTCGACCAGCGGCCGAACCGCGACCGGGTCGCAGCCTTGGCTAGCGGCGGCAAAATGCTGGACGTGTTTTGTCACATCGGCGCCTTTGGCCTGCGCTGCGCCGCTGCCGGGGCCAGCCATGTGACGTTGGTCGATGCCTCGGCCCCGGCCCTTGAGCACGCCGCGCGAGCGGCGGCAGCCAACGGCTTCGATGGCAAGGTCACCACCAAACGCGGCGATGCGTTCGACGTGATGACCGAGTTGGCGCAATCCGGCGAGCGCTTCGACGTCGTGGTTTGCGACCCGCCCGCTTTCGCCAAGTCGAAAAAGGATCAGGCTGCCGGGCTGCGCGCCTATGGCCGTCTGGCCCGCCTCGCGGCCCCGCTGGTGACACCGGGCGGATTCCTGTTCATCGCCTCGTGCAGCCATCACGCCCCGCTTGATTTGTTCGCGGCGGCCGTTGCCGAAGGACTGTATCGCGGGCGGCGCGATGGACGGATTGTGGCGACCGGCTTTGCCGGACCGGACCACCCGGTGCATCCGCAGTTGCCGGAAAGCGCCTACCTCAAGGGACAACTGATCCAGTTGTTCTAACGATATGCGAATTGGCGCTTTCGCTGCGCATTTGCATGACATAATCTCGATGAGTGGCAGCAAGAACGAAGTCGCCCGGCGGATACCGCCGGGTAAAAGACGTGGGATGGAAACACCTGCCGCAGCGAAGCAGCATGGAACCGTTGAACAACACCGGATTGCGGTTGGCTGTCCTGGCGGCAGCGTCAGTCCAGCCCCAATGACCCACAGCCATTCCCCATCCAAGTTGCGCGAAGCAGCGGGGCGCAATCTGCATGAGCGGATTGCCAACACGCTCGGGCTGCGCATCGTCGGTGGCGTCGATGCACCCGGTTCGGCGTTGCCGACCGAAGTGGATCTGTGCGCCACACTCGCGGTATCGCGGTCGGCGTTGCGCGAGGCATTCAAACTGCTGGCCGCCAAGCGGTTGATTGTCAGCCGCCAGAAAGTCGGCACGCTGGTGCGCCCGCGCGCCGAGTGGAACATGCTCGACCCCGAAGTGCTCGGCTGGCATTTGCAAGCGGCCCCCACGGACGCGTTCGTGACCGGATTGTTTGAGGTGCGCCGGATTGTCGAACCTGCGGCTGCCGCTTCGGCGGCTGAGCGGCGGTCGGCAGACGATCTGGCGGCAATGCAAACCGCGCTGGCCGCCATGACCCGTCATCAGCACGCACCGGCTGAGTTAAGTGCGGCTGACTTGCAGTTTCATCAGGCGATTCTGAACGCGACCGGCAATTACTTCCTGGCCTCGTTCGGCGCGGTGATCGAGAACGCGCTGGTCGCATCGTTCCGGCTAAGCTGGAACGCCGCCCGGCGCACCCCAGGCTTGTCGCTGCGCCAGCATGAGGACGTGATGGAGGCGATCCGCGACCGTCGGGGGGCGGACGCCAGCGCCATCATGACGCAATTGTTGGACTCCGCGATGGACGACGTGCGCGCCGCCCTTGCGCGGCGCGAGCGTGGCGAGACGCTATAGCCAGCAGCGCCGCGCCACGCCGATCGGCCGGCTCAGCTCATCCAGTTGCCGCCGTCAACGTTGTAGGTCTGCGCGACGATGTAGTCGGAATCGGCGCTGGCCAAAAACACCGCCATGCCAGTCATGTCGCCCGGCGTGCCCATGCGGCCGTACGGCACCGCTAGGCCCACCTGCTTCTTCTTCTCACCGAGCGGCAGGTTTTCGTATTTGGCGAACAGGGCATCGACCTGATCCCACATCGGCGTGTCGATGACACCCGGCGCGATGCCGTTGACGTTGATACGGTCCTTCGCCAACGCCAAACCGCAGCTTTGCGTCAGGCTGATCACCGCCGCCTTGGAGGCACAATAGACCGCCACCAGCGCCTCGCCGCGCCGCCCGGCCTGCGAGGCGAAATTGATGATCTTGCCGCCGCGGCCTTGCGCCACCATCTGATTGGCCACCGCTTGCAGCGTGAAGAACAACCCTTCGACATTGACCGCAAAGACTTTGCGATAGCTCTCGTGAGTCACTTCCAGCAGCGGCCCCATGTCGAACACGCCGGCATTGTTGACCAGAATGTCGATGCCGCCGCACTCGGCCACCACGGTCTTCACCATGGCGTCGATGCTGTCCTGGCTGGTGATATCCACGCCGACCCCGAGCGCCGTCTTGCCCAAGCCCGCCGCCACGCGCTTGCACTCGGCTTCGTTCAAGTCCGCCACGACAACCCACGCACCCTCGGCGGCGTAGCGGTGGCAAATAGCGCGGCCAATGCCACGCGCGCCGCCAGTGACAACGGCGACCTTTCCTTCGAGCTTCATCGGACGTTCCTTACCAGCAGGTGTAGCCACCGTCGGCCAGCACGATACTGCCGGTCAACAGGCTGGCAGCGTCGGAGGCGAGGAACAGCACAACGGAGGCGATTTCGTCCGGCTCGCCAACGCGGCCCATCGGCGTCATCTCAACCCACGTGTCCGACATCGCCTTATTTTCCATGCCAAACTTGGTCAACGGCGTGGCAATGTAGGTCGGCGCCACGGCGTTCACCCGCACGCCGCGCTGGCCCCATTCGGCCGCCAGCGACTTGGTGAGGTGATGCACGGCAGCCTTGGACGCGTTGTACGGGGATTGCGGCTGCGGCTTGTTGACGATGAAGCCCGACATCGAGCCGATATTGACGATGCTGCCCTTGCCCGCGGCCAGCATGTTGCGGCCGAATTCGCGGCAGCAGTAGAACACGCCGTCGAGGTTGATCTTCATGTGGAAGGCCCAAAGCTCGTCGCTGGTGTCCTCGCCGCGCACGTCGCTTTTGGCGACGCCAGCGTTGTTCACCAGAATGCCGGTGTTGGGATATTTCGCCGCAACGGCCGCGACCGCGGCGCTATCGGTGACATCGAGCACTTCACCGGTCGCGTCGATGCCGAGTGCTTGTAGCTGCTTGACGGCACTTTCCACCCGCTCGGGCACCAATTCGGCAACGACAACGCTCGCCCCGGCTTCGCCGAGCGCCTGCGCGCAAGCAAAGCCAATGCCCTGGCCACCGCCGGTTACCACAGCCGTGCGGCCTTTCAGGTCGAACTTCTTTAAGTACATCGTCGCTTCCTCTGACCAATAGGCTATTTGACGGCGCCGAAGGTCAAACCGCGGACCAGTTGGCGCTGGCTGAACCAGCCGAACACAAGAATAGGCGCGATCGCCATCGTCGAAGCCGCCGACAATTTCGCCCAGAACAGCCCTTGCGGGGCCGAGAAGCTGGCGATGAAAGCGGTCAGCGGTGCGGCGTCGTGCGCTGTCAGGTTGAGGCTCCAGAACGCTTCGTTCCAGCTCAGAATCACATTCAACAATGCGGTGGAGGCTATGCCGGGCAGCACCAGCGGCAGCAGTACCAGGGTCATGGTCTGCCATTGCGAGGCGCCGTCGATCAGACACGCCTCAATGATCGCCTTCGGCATTTCCTTGAAGAACGTGTACAGCATCCAGATGACGATTGGCAGGTTCATCAGCATGTACATGATGACCAGCGCAGTGCGGGTATCGAGCAGGTTTGTCGTGATCGCAAACAAATAGATCGGCACCAGCACACCGACCGACGGCAGCATCTTGGTGGACAGCATCCACAGCAGCGTGCCGCGCGTGCGCTTGGTGGGATAAAACGCCATCGCATAGGCGGCAGGCACCGCGACCACCAGCGCCAGGATGGTGGAGCCGAACGACACCACGATGCTGTTCATCGCAAAGCTCAGGTAATCGGCGCGCGACAAGATCTCGGTGTAGTTTTCCAGCGTCGGTCGAAAGATCAGTTCCGGCGGCGTGGCGATGGCGCCAAGCTCGGTCTTGAAGCTGGCCAGCACCGTCCAGAAGATCGGGAAGAACATCAGCAGCGACGCCAGCCATGCCAGCGTGCCAGCGATGGGGTGGGATTTGGTGCGCAGGCTCATTCGTCCAGCCTTTTGCCGACAATGCGGACCATGAAGGACGCCAGAATATTGGCCAGAATGATGGCGATCACGCCAGCCGCCGACGCACCGCCGACGTTGTACGACAGCAAAGCGCGCTTGTAGATCAGGAAGGTGAGGTTGGTGGTGGCGTCGCCCGGCCCGCCCGACGTGGTGACGTAGATTTCCGCGAAGATCGACAGCAGGAAGATCGTCTCCATCATCAGCACCACGGCGATGGCGCGGCTCATATGCGGCAATTCGACGTTGAAGAACACGGCGATCGGCCCTGCGCCGTCCAAATCGGCGGCTTCGCGGGTTTCCTCATCCAGCGACTGCAACGCGGTGAGCAGAATCAGGAACGCGAACGGCATCCACTGCCATGAGGCGATCAGCACCACCGATGTCACCGGCCAGTCGGCGAAGAAGTCGATCACGCCCAAGCCTAGGCTGCGCGTGATCCACGCGATCAGCCCGTTGACCGGGTGCATCAGCAGGTTTTTCCAGATCAGCGCGCTGACCGTGGGCATGACGAAGAATGGCGAGATCATCAGCACGCGGGCGATGCTGCGGCCGGGAAAGCGCTGCTCGAACAGCGAGGCAAGCACGGCGGCGGAGCCGATGGTGAGGATGAGGATTTCGACGACCATCTGCACCGAAGTGTACAGCGCGCTGTACAGCGCCGGGTCGCGGAACAGGTACAGGTAGTTCTTGTAGCCAGCAAACCCGTGGATGGCCGGATTGGTCAAATTGTAGCGCAACAGACTGAAATAAACCGTGGCGATCAACGGAATAATCGAGAATGCCAGCAGCAGGATC
The DNA here is from genome assembly GCA_025359905.1 of Rhodospirillales bacterium. Taxonomy (GTDB): domain Bacteria; phylum Pseudomonadota; class Alphaproteobacteria; order Acetobacterales; family Acetobacteraceae; genus CAIPHQ01. The sequence goes on along the minus strand of JANYDF010000101.1, from coordinate 32,159 downwards.
ACGGACGGGGCGACCAGCGGCAGCGTATTTGCGTTGGCGCCACCTCCCTTTCGGCGTTTGGGTGCGGCGGTTGCGACACTGGCGCTCATGGGCGGCACCCTCCTGTTCTTGCCGGCGTGCGGCGTCTTGGGCTGCGGCCCGGCGTATCATGCGCCTGGCCGCAGCCGTCTGTCAGTCTTACTTACAGCCAGTCTTACTTACAGCCAGTCTTACTTGTAGCCAGTCTTACTTGTAGCCAGTCTTATTTGTAGCCAGTCTTACTTGTAGCCAGTCTTACTTGTAGCCAGCCTGCTCGATGGTGGCGCTCACGCTGGCTTGCGCCTTGGCGAGTGCTGCATCGACCGTGGTCTGGCCGGCGAGTGCTGCCGACACCAACTGGCCAACTTCGGTGCCCATCGCCTGGAACTCAGGAATGGCCACGTACTGGATGCCGACATACGGCACCGGGTTCATCGTCGGCTTGGTGATGTCAGCCGTCAGCACCGACGCCTTAACCGTTTCGGCGAACGGTGCCGCCTTGATGTAGTTCGGGTTCGCGTAGGTCGAAATACGCGTGCCCGGCGGCAGCACGGTGTAGCCGAAGGTCTGGCCAACCAGTTCGACGTATTCCTTCGAGGTCGACCAAGCGAGGAAGCTCTTCGCGGCGTCCTGGTTCTTCGAGGTGGTCGGCACGGCCATCGCCCAGGCCCAGAACCAGCCGGTGCCGTTCGCGGTCACGCCATGCGGCGCTGCGGTGAAGCCGGTCTTGTCCCACACCTGGCTGGTGGCCTTGTCGTAGACGAGGCCGGCGGCGCTGGTGGCATCGACCCACATGGCGCAGTGGCCGGTGGTGAACAGCGCCAGATTTTCGTTGAAGCCGTTGCCGGTCACGCCCGGCGGGCCATCGCGGTGCAGCAGATCGACGTAGTAGTTCAGCGCGTCATGCCACGGCTTGGTGTCGATAGTGGCATTCCACTTCATATCGAACCACTGGCCGCCGAAGCCGTTCACCAGGGTATCGACGAACGCCATGTTCTCGCCCCAGCCGGCCTTGCCACGCAGGCAGATGCCGTACTGCTCTTTCGACTTGTCGGTCAGCTTGTCGGCGAAACCGGCGAGTTCGGCATAGGTCGGCGTGGCGGGCATCTTCAGGCCGGCCGCGTCGAACAGATCCTTGCGATACAGCGTGAACGAGCTTTCCGCATAGAACGGCGCCGCATACAGCTTGCCGTTGGCCGACAGCGCGTCGCGCACGCCGGGGAACACGTCGTTCACGTCATACGAGGCCGGGAATTCCAGCGGCGCGAGCCAGCCGAGCTTGCCCCAGATCGGGGTCTCGTACGAGCCGATGGTCAGAATGTCGAACTGACCGCCCTTGGTGGAAATGTCGGTGGTGACGCGCTGGCGCAGCACGTTTTCTTCCAGAACCACCCAATTGATCTTGTTGCCGGTCGCCGCTTCCCACTTCGGGGCGAGCTTCTGCATCTTGATCATGTCGCCGTTGTTCACGGTCGCGATCGTGATGGTCGCCGCCTGTGCGACGGTGGCCGTGGCGGCGAGCATCGCCGCTCCGGCAAGCAAATGCCTGAGACGCATTGTTTCGTTTCCTCTCCAAAGCCTTTGGCTCTGGGCTTGTGCCCAGCCGACGAGCATATGATCAGAAACCACCGGGACGTGTCAACTCGTTTCGCCCTATCCCGAGGATCGCCGCAGCCGTCAGTTCGTCGGTGATAACGGCGTTGATCAACCCGCCGCTCATCGCTCCGGCAAGCGCCGCGACCTTGCTGGGCCCGGCGCCGACACCCACGGTGGTACGGGACGCATCCGACAAAACGGCAAGCCCGGTGACCCGCTCATTGACCGATCCAGGCACGTAGCAGCCGGCGGCATCGTAGGCCCAGCCGGCGATTTCACCGACCGCGCCCGCCTCGATCAATTCGGTCAGCTCGCTGTCCGAGATACAGCCAGAGGCATGCAATGGGGCCTGCCAAGCCACGCCGCCGACCCCGACCATGATGCAACGCGCCTCGGCCATCAGGTCGCGCAGAGTGTGGAATGCGCGCTGTGATTGCAGCAATTCGCGTTCCGCCACGCTCGATGCCACCACCGGCAGCGGCATCGGATAGCACTGCGCGCCCGTCCGCTCGGCCATGCTCATCACCGGCTCGGAGGCGATGGCGCGGCCATTGGCGGCAATGATTCCACACAAACTGAATAGCTTATGCTGCGGTGCGGCCATCGGCGGCAGTTCGGCGGCAATCGCCCGCAGAGTCTGGCCGGTGGATACCGCCAAGACCTGCGGCGCCTTGTGGCTGAACCAGCGTTCAAGATACCGTGATCCCGCCACGGCGACCGCGGCCAGCCCGCCGGCGGGCCCAGCCGAGGGCACAACTTCGCAATACCGCAGCCCATAGCGCTGGGTGAGCGATTGGCTCAGCGCCATACAGGCAGCGATTGGATGATCGACGCGGAACTTGATCAGCTTTTCCGAAAGCGCCAGCGACACCAACCGCTGCGCCGCTTGGCGCGAGATTGTCAGTTCGGAAGCAATCTCGTCTTGCGTACGCCCACCGATATAATACAGCCAAGCCGCACGCGCGGCCTGCTCCAGCCGGTCCCCCGGCGGCGTACGGCGCGCTGGGTCGGTCTCCTCCGTCATCGTTGGTTTCCCAATTCTGGTAATCTTGGGCGCAGTAGGTTATTTGCTCAGCCTACGGGCATTTGCCGTCACATAACAACAGCGAGGACATCGCCGCATGGCGCGAATTGTCGGGGTGGGCGAAGTCCTGGTGGAAATGATGGCCACCGCGCCCGGCCAGGGCTTCCGCGCGCCGGGGCTGTTCGCCGGTCCGTACCCCAGCGGTGCGCCGGCGATCTTCATCGACCAAGCCGCCCGCATGGGCGCCAGCACGGCGCTGATCGCCTGTGCCGGAGATGACGATTTCGGCCGCTGCGTGCTGGACCGTCTGCGCGCCAATGGTGTGGACATCTCGCATATTCGCGCGGTGCCCGACGTGGCGACCGGGATTGCCTTCGTGTGTTACCGCGCCGACGGCGGCCGCGATTTCATTTTTCACATGGGCAACGCGGCAGCCGGGCGACTCACGATGGATGACATTGCGCCCGCCGCGTTCGATGGCTGCGACGTTCTGCACATCATGGGATCGTCGCTCTTCGCGCCGGAAATGGGGGCAGTCATGCGGCGGGCTTTGGCGCTCACGCAAGCGGCCGGCGGCAAGCTGTCGTTCGACCCGAATGTGCGGCTTGAATTGCTAACGCGGCCAGGCAACGCCGATTTGATTCGCGAACTGACCGCACGCGCGCATTACCTGCTGCCGAGCGAGGCCGATCTGGCGTTCCTGTTCCCAGGCATGGCACCGGACGACGCGGCGCGGCGGTTGCTCGACGGCCCGGCAGCCTGTGTGTTTCTCAAGCGGGGTGCTGCCGGCAGCAGCTATTTCGACCGGAACGGTTCATTCGATATGCCGGCGTTCGCGGTCACCGAGGTCGATCCGACCGGTGCGGGCGATTGTGCCGGGGCAACCTTCATGGCCTGTTTGCTGGAAGGCCGCACACCGCAGGACGCAGCACGGCGTGCCAATGCGGCCGGGGCGCTGGCGGTGACACGGCGTGGCCCGATGGAGGGCAACAGCATGCCCGCCGAGCTCGACGCCATGTTGGAAGGGCACTGAGATGGACGCAGCTTCGGCGTTTCTCGACCGGCTGAGGCGCAACCGCGCCAATGGGTCGGCTGGGATTACCTCGGTTTGCTCGGCGCATCCCATGGTGTTGCGCATTGCCATGGCGCGCGCGGCCCAGCGCCAGGAATTGCTGCTGATCGAGGCGACCTGCAATCAGGTCAACCAAGATGGCGGCTATACCGGCATGACGCCCGCCATGTTCCGCGACCGGCAGTATGCGCTGGCCGATGCCGCCGGATTGCCGCGTTCCATGCTGCTGCTGGGCGGCGACCATTTGGGGCCGAACCCATGGCGCGCACTGCCCGCCGCCGAGGCAATGGCCAAGGCAACGGTGCTGACCGCCGCATTTGCCGCCGCCGGGTACCGCAAGCTGCACCTGGACGCCAGCATGGCCTGCGCCGATGACCCGGAGCCGCTGCCAGCCGAGATCATCGCCGCCCGCGCCGCTGCACTTTGCGCCGCCGCCGAGGCGGCTGCCTCCGCCGCCGGATTGCCGCCGCCGCTGTACGTCATTGGCACCGAAGTGCCAACGCCGGGCGGGGCGCGCGAATCGATGGACCACTTGGCGGTAACGCCGCCCGATGAGGTCGAACACACGCTGGTGTTGCACCGCGACGCGTTCCGGGTCGCTGGGCAGACTGCCGCGTTCGACCGGGCGGTGGCTGTGGTGGTGCAACCCGGTGTCGAGTTCGGTCAGGACTCGGTGCACGGCTTCGTGCCGGCCAAAGCGGCAAAGCTGACCGCGGCGCTCAATCGCTTGGACAACGTGGTGTTCGAGGCGCATTCGACCGACTACCAATCGGCCGAGGCCCTGCGCGCGTTGGTGGCCGGGCATTTTGCGATCTTGAAAGTCGGCCCCGAAGTGACGTTCGCGCTGCGCGAGGCGTTATTCGGGCTAGACGCTATCGCCGACGAATTGAATCCAGCGCGCGGCATGGGCGTGCGGCCGGTCCTGGAACGGGTGATGCAGGATCGCCCGCTCTGGTGGCGCGGCTATTTCGCACCAGACGATCGGGCCGGCCGGCTGTTCAGCCTCAGCGACCGGGTGCGATATTATTGGCCGGAACCGGAGATCGATGCCGCCGTGCAGAAGTTGCTAAGCGGGTTGACGGCAATTCCGCCGACTTTGGTAAGCCAATATCTGCCGGCGCAATACGCTGCGTGGCGGGCGGGGGAGATTGCGCTGACCCCGGCGGCGCTCATCGGCCACCGGGTGGAGCAAGTGCTTGCCCGATATGCTACGGCGTGCGGGTAACCGGCTAGGGCCGCATCAGCGCACGGTAGGCAAGCTGATCGTCGTACATCCGCTGGAATACCGCGTACTTGGCGTCGTGGAACGACGCCGTGGCGCCGCTGCTCGGCGTCACGGCGATGTGCGCGCGGGTCATCGCCGCCATGGCCGACTCAATGCTCGGAAAAGCGCCGCCGGCTGCTGCCCCCAGAATAGCGGACCCGAGCAGCACCGCATCGGGTTCTTCCGGCAGCGCCACGGCACAGCCGGTGGCGTCGGCGTGTTCACGCAGGAACACGGGGTTCTTGCTGAGCCCGCCGCACGCTAAAATGGTGTCGATCGCGTAGCCCTGCGCATTGAACGCCGCAATAATGTGCCGTGTGCCGTAGGCGATGGCCTGGGTGGTAGCGAGGTAGCTCAACGCCAGATCGTCCAGCGAGTCCGACAGCGCGAGGCCGGAGACCATGCCGCGCAACGACGCATCGGCGCGCGGCGAGCGGTTGCCGTGGAAATACGGCAGCACGTGCAATGCGCGGGTCAGCGAAGCCGGAACTGCCTCGCCGGCAGCCAGCGCCGCCAGCCTTGCGTTCAACACTTCGTAAACCGAACCGCCGTTGGCCAGTTGCACCAATTCGGCACCGCGCGCGTGGCTGTGCACGACATGATCGAGCAAGCTGCCGGTGGCGGATTGGCCACCCTCGTTGAGCCACAGCCCCGGTACCATCGCCGAGAAATACGGCCCCCACACGCCCGGCACGAAACGCGGTTCCGGTGAGACGCCCATGTGGCAGCTCGACGTGCCGCATATCAACGCCAAACGCCGATTCAGCGACGGCGCGGTGTCACCGGGAATAGCTGCCCCGATCGTGCCAATTCCGCCGGCATGCGCGTCGATGGCCGAGGTGCCAACAGGCGTTCCCGCCGGCACGCCAAGCTCGGCGGCGGCGGCTGCACTCACCCCCTGCCCGGCCGGCGCGCCCATCGGCAGAATGCTGGTGCCGATGCGGCGAAAGCCCTCGTTGACCAGTTCGCCCAGGCCGATCTGCTGAAAGAACGCCGCATCCCAGCGGTTTTCATGGCCCAAATAGGTCCATTTGCACACGGTCGAGCACAACGAGCGCGACTCGGCGCCGGTGGCCCGCCAGGTCAGGAAGTCCGGCAGGTCGAAGAACACCGCCGCGCGCCGCCACGCAGCCGGGTGCTGCTCGCGCAGCCACAGCAGTTTCGGGGTTTGCATTTCCAACGAAATACGGCCGCCGACGTAGCGCAGCACGTCGTACCCGCCCGCGTTGATCCGGTCGGCTTCGGCGAAGGCGCGATGATCCATCCAGACAATGACATTCTGTGTGTCGTCGCCACCGGTGCTGACAGTGACCGGGGCGCCATTGCTGTCCAACGCCACCAGTGAGCAGGTGGCGTCGAAGCCTATGCCCCGCACGTCGACCGGCCCGGCTTGCGCCAACGCCTCGCGCACAACAGCGCAGACGGCGGACCAAATGTTATCGGAGGATTGTTCGACATGCCCGGAGCGTGGCCGCCATGTGCGGATCTCGCGCACCGCACTGCCATAGCGGCGGCCGTCGAGGTCGAATACGCCAGCCCGAGCACTGCCGGTGCCGACATCCACGCCGATGACCACTGGCCGCATCGCCGCCTCCCGCTCGTTGTCAGCTGGGCATAGCCTCGGTACTGAGGGAGCGCAACGCGCTAGGAGGACCGGCACGCCTCACAAAAGAAAAGGGCCTGCCAATTCTTGGCAGGCCCTGATCGGTAGTTTCGATCTGGTAGGATCACTTTCAGTCTCAGTGGCTGTTCCGCCACATGCCCTCCACCGATCAGGTTGGCATGCGGCAGTAGGCCGATCGTCAGTCTTAGTTGGTAACCACGTTGTGCGGGATGCCGCCGTTGGTGAAGGTAACGGTGGTGCCATCCTGCAGCGTGAAGCTGTTGCTGGTGCCGGCGTTGAAGGCAGTGATCGTCGCGAGATCGGCCGACGAGAACGCACCGGCACCGTTGAGGTTGCTGACGATGAACAGGTCGGTCGCCTGCCAGTTTTCGACCGTGATCGTGTGAGCCGCCACCGGCACGCCCGCGCCGTCCACGAAGTCGACGAACTGGTCGTGACCCGCGTTGGTCGCGATAAGCGTCGAGTTGCCAGTCACCGCCGACGGGAGCGAACCAGCGCCGCCAGCAGCCGAGGCGTTGTCCATCACGAAGAAGTTGCCACCGGCCGCATTCGCGGCACTGATGGTATCGCCTTCGCCCTGGGCGAACATCAGCAGCTTCTCGGTCACCGCGCCAGAACCAGTCGTCGCAACCGTCAGCTGTTCGCCTGTGGCGCTATACAGCAGATGGGTCGGCGCACCGCCAGCAGCGCCAATCGTGGCGGAGCCCGAAGTCGCGGTTTCGAAGACCGTGTCCTGAACATTGCCGCCAACCGCGCCGGAGAACGGCACGAAGATGAAGTCGCCGGTGCCCATCGTGTAGACGCCGCCGCCGCCGCCGCCAAACACTGTCGCGTTGGTGCCGGCCACAACCGTGTCCACACCAGCGGTCAGCGCCTGAGACTGCATGAAGAACGTCGAAGCCGACTGGCTGCCATCGTAGTTCACCGCCGAGAAGGCGAACACCGAGTCGGCGCCACCGGCGCTGCCGATGATCGTCGAGACGGCAATGCCCGGGTTCGCCACGTATTCCGTGTGCGGACCGGCGTGGATCATCGCGCCGCCCACATAGTCATACAGGAAGGCGGTGCCGCCCGTGCCGTTATAGTTCAGCGCACCGGCGACCGAGGCCACGCCGATAACTTCGCCGCCGAACTGGTTGATGGTGCCGCCGGCGAAGGCCGACACATACACGCGGTCGAGGGGGTTCGGCGCAGCCTGCGTGGAGGCGTTGCCGACGTTCACCACGGCGCCGGCAGCGGTCTTGCCGATGGCGATGTTGGTGAAGAACAACGGAGCCGCATTCACCGTGGCGCCCGTGCCATGCAGCACGACCACTTCATTGGTGCGGGTCTGCGCCGGAACGGTCGTGGCATCGCCCACAATGACAGTGCTATTGCTGCCGTTGATGACGGCGTTCACGGCGCCCTTGTTGCCGATAACCACCGTCGAGTTATTGCCGCTCGTCGTGGCGAGGTAGTTGCCCGAGACAAACGACAGCAGCGCGCTGGCGGTCGTGTCAGTGATCGAGCCGTTGATCGACACGGCGCTGCCGGTGCCGAACACCGTCGACGTGCCGACGAAAGCGCCAGACGTGGCAATAACCGTCGATGCGCCGCCGCGCACTTCAAGGTCGCCGACGACCACCTGGCCAGGACCGGCGATGATCGTGCCAGGGCCGTTATAGATGATATCGGTGTAGCCAGACGGAACCGAAATCCAGCCGGTCTGGGTGGACGGAATGACCAGCACGTTCAGCTTGCCAGCGGCCGGCGCAGCGATGGTCGGCTCAAGGATCGGGTTGGTCGAGTCGGAACCAAGACCACCAGCGACGGTCGCGATAACCGGCGGATCGACTTCGGTCAGGTTGCCAGCGAGGCTGGCTGACGCGAATTGAGCAGCGATATTAAACAGGTAGTCGCCGGCCATACCGGCCTGACCCGTTACCGTTACGCCGCCTATGCTGAGGACTGTTGCCATTGCGATAACCCTACCAGTGAAGTTTTGTTAGACCCTGTTTTAACCGACGGACATCCTTGAGTCAAAGCTAATTTCGCGACCGCAGCACGAAATTCCCGGTGCACTCACACCCAATCCGCATTCCGCCTCAATCACGCAACCCTCAGTTTTGCAAGGAAATCAGTCCATCGTTTATGACAACTGCATCGTGCCGCGAGGCGCGGGCACGAGACCGAAAACATCAACGATTCGCGTTCTCATTCCGTGTTGCACCGCGTCAAGCTGCCGTCAAAGGTTAAGCTCTACGGGGCGAGCCGGACCAGCGATCAATTGGCAAGCGTGTCATGTTTGCCACAGCGGGGCCCCGGCAGCACGTTGCGCAAGCCCCAGGACGGACCGAAAGTCTGTCCACGACAGCTACGCTGCAACAGCGGGCACGCTGCAACAGCGGGCACGCGGGAAGGGAACGCCAATGACACCCAGCAACGCCGGCACACGAACCGAAGTCCGCGCGCTTGTTTCGCCGATCGAGTGGCAGGCGCGCTTGGAGTGCGCCGCCGTTTACCGGCTGCTGGCGATCTTCGGGATGCACGACCTTGTCTATAATCACTCCACCGTGCGGGTGCCGGGCGACGGCGAGCGCATCCTGATCAACCCGTTCGGCTATATGTATGAGGAGATCACCGCCTCCAGCCTGATCACCATCGATCTGGAAGGCCGCATCCTGCTCAACCCGCACACCGATCTGGGGATCAATCCCGCAGGTTACGTGATCCACAGCGCGGTGCATGCGGCCCGGCCGGATGCCGCCTGCGTTATCCACACGCACACGCGCGCCGGCATGGCCGTTTCGGCGATGGCTTGCGGGCTGCTGCCGCTGACCCAGACCGCGACTCGGTGCATGCCGCTCGCCTATCACGCTTACGAAGGCCCAGCCGTCGATACCGGCGAGCGTGCCCGGCTGGTGGCCGACCTAGGCACCGCGAACGCCATGGTGCTGCGCAACCACGGCCTGCTCACCGCCGGGCCGACCGCTGCCGAAGCATTCAATATGATGTACTGGCTGGAGATGGCGTGCCGCGCCCAGGTGGACGCGATGGCCGCGCGCACCGAGCTGACCATGCCGCCGCCCGACGTCGTGGCGCACGCGGCACATCTGTATCAGCCAGGCACCCGCCGCCGATTCGGCATCCTGGAATGGCCGGCCATGCTGCGAATGCTGGATCGGCGCGACCCGACTTGGCGGGACTAAGCCCGCTCGACGCGGATTTGCCGCCGCTCCAAGCGTTCGAGAATCGAGGTGCGGGTGCTGTCGACGAACACCGCGATGAAGATGATCACGCTGATCACCAAAGGGTACAGGTACGGGTCGGCATCGGTCATCACCAGCCCGTTTTCGACCGTTTGAATCAGCACCGCGCCGAACACCGTGCCCAACACCCCGCCGCGTCCGCCGAACAGGCTGGTGCCGCCGAGCACCGTGGCGGCAATGACCGGAAATTCCTTCTGAAAGCCGAAGGTCGATGACGCAACCGCCACTTGGCTCAGTGACACGAGGCCGCCGATGGCGGCGCAGACGCCGGCAATGCAATAAACCGAGAACACGATGCGGCGCACGTTGATGCCCGCCTTGCCCGCCGCGTCCGCATCGGCGCCCACCGCGTAGATCTGCCGTCCGAATGTGGTTTGCGACAGCGTCACGAAGGCCACGATGAACACGATGGCGAACGCCCAAATGGCGGAGGGCACGCCGAGATACGAGGCACGGCCGAGCGACAGCACTTCCGGGCTGAAGCCGACCATCTTGTTGCCGGAGAAATACAGCGCGATGCCGCGCCCGACGAACAATGTGGAGAGCGTCGTGATGAACGCCGCCACCCGCAGCCGGGTGATGAACCACGCGTTCACCGCGCCGAACGCAAGCCCAATCAGTGTGACCAGCGGAAAAGACACCACCAGCGGCAGGTCTTTCAGATAGAGCCCCAGCACCGCCGCGACGATGTACATGTTGGCGCCGATCGACAAATCGATGCCGCCGATCAGCAGCACGAAGGTCATGCCAATGGCGATGATCCCGATATGCGCCGCTTGGATGAAGATGTTGACGAAGTTGGTCACCGTCAGAAACCGCCCGGACATCATCCCGAAGGCAGCCAGCAGCACGATGAACAGCAGCACCGGCGCATTGCGTAGCAAAAACAGCGTGGTATGGCGGCCACGGCTGCCAGGGTCGCGCGCGCTCATGCCGATTCCTTCAGGCCATGCCACATCGCGGCCCGCAGGATCGCCTCGCGGTCGAAATCCGTGCGGGGAAATTCGGCGCGAATTTCGCCGTGCGCCATCACCAGAATGCGGTCGCACATGCCGGTGAGTTCCTCGATTTCCGAGGAGATGAACAACACGCCGGCGCCCCCGGCGGCCAATTGGTTGACGATCTTATAGACCTCGTACTTCGCGCCGACGTCGATACCGCGGGTCGGCTCGTCCAGAATGAACACGCGCGGATGGTGCAGCAGCCACTTGCCGATCACCGCTTTCTGCTGGTTGCCGCCTGACAGGTTCTTCACCAGCGTGCGCTGCAAGTCGCGGGCGTTGATCTGCACCGCCTTGGAAACACGGGTCACTTCATCGCCCAGCCGGGTCCGCTCGATAAAGCGCGCCCAGGTGGTGCCGAATTTCGGCAGCGAGGCGAGCGCCACGTTATCGGCGATGGAGGCTTCCATCATGAGACCCTCGGCGCGGCGATCCTCAGTCAGGAACGCCATGCCGTGGTCCATGCAGGCGGCGGGCGACAAAGCGGCGACCTTGGTGCCGCCGATGCTGACCTCGCCGGATTCGAACGGGTCCATACCGAACAGGATCCGCGCCAACTCCGACCGACCGGCGCCCATCAGGCCGGAAATGCCCAGCACTTCGCCGGCGCGCAGACTCAGATTAATGTCTTTGACCATGCCGCGCTGGCTCAGCCCGCGCACCTCCAGCACCGGCCCGCCCAGCGTCACCGGCGGATCGCGCGGCGGGAACATCTGGTCGATGGTACGGCCGACCATCAGCGTGATCATCTTCTCGATGGTCATGTCCGCCTTCGCGGCGCTGCCGACCAGATGGCCATCGCGCAGCACCACGATGTCGTCGCATAGCCGCATCACGTCGCCGAGAATGTGGCTGATATAGATGATGGCGATGCCCTGGCGTTGCAGGCGGCCGATGATGTCGAACAGCCGGTCGGTCTCGCGCGTCGTCAACGAGGTGGTCGGCTCGTCGAAAATCATGATCCGCGCGTTTGCGCCGAGCGCCTTGGCAATTTCGACCAGTTGCCGCTCGCCTTGCGACAGCCGGCTGACCGGCGTGTTCGGCGCCACGTCCAGATCGACGGCGGCGAGCAATTCCTGGGTGCGGGCGCGAACCTTGGCGCGGTCGATAAACGGTAGCCCTTTGATCAGCTTGGGGAACCCAGCGATGAACAGGTTCTCCGCCACCGAAAGGTTGCGGAACAGGTTGAGTTCCTGATGGATGAAGGCGATGCCACGCGCCTCCGCCTCGCCGGGGCTGCGCGGGCGGTATTCGGCGCCGTCGATGGTCATCCGCCCGGCATCCATGGGCAGCACGCCGCCGACGATGTTCATCGTGGTGGATTTGCCGGACCCGTTCTCACCCACCAGTCCGAGTACTTGGCCGGGGCGCAGCGAGAACGCCATGTCGTGCAGCACCTGGACGCCGAAGAAACTCTTGCACAGCCCCTGGGCGGTGAAAAACGGCGCGGCGTTCACGTCCATGCTCATCCGCGCAACATCAACCGGTGACGCACCGCATCGAGCACCGCGGCGCAGAGAATAACCAAACCCTTGATAGCGAACACCGAGGCGAGGTCGAGGCCAAGCAATTGCAAGCCCTTGTCGACCACCGACAGGAACAGCACGCCGTACAGCGTCCAGGTCACCCGGCCCTTGCCGCCAAATAGGCTGACGCCGCCGATCACCGCCGCCCCGACAATATCGAGCAGGATGCGCTGGCCCAGCACCGGCGTGCCGGTTTCAAGCCGCCCGGTGTACAGGATCGAAGCAACGCCGCCGCACAGGCCGGAGATGATGAACGCCCACATCACCGCGCGCTTGACCGGCACGCCGGAAATCGCCGCCGCGCGCGGGTTGCGCCCGATCGCATACAGCCACTGGCCGAACACGGTGCGGCTCAGCGTGACATGGGCCACCAGCATCACCACCGCCGCCACACCGAGCGAATACGGCACGCCATGCACGGTACCCTGGCCGATGGCGACGAAGGCGGAGGGCAAGTCGCCGAAACTGCTGCCATCGTCGGTCAACGCCGACGTGTAGAACAATGCGAAGCCGCTGAAGAACATCATCGTGCTCAACGTGACGATGAACGGCGGCATGTTGAGGCGGGTGGTGCAGATGCCGTTGAGCAGGCCGATGAACAGCCCCATCCCTAGAAAAGCGATAATTCCCACCAGAATCGGCACGCCGGTGAACAGCGCGAAGCCGCCCTCGCCGGTCATCATCGACGCGCCCACCACACTGGCCGCCGCCAAGATGGAAGGTGCAGCCAGATCGATGCCAGCCACAATCAGCACGAAGGTTTGGCCGATGGACACCACCAGCAACGGCATCATTGCCGCCAAGATGTCCAGCAGCGTGTCCGCAGTGGCGATGGCAGGCACCAGAAGCCACATCACCACGAAATACACGGCGGTGAGTGCGAGTACCAGATACTCGCTCACCAGCAGGCGCACGGCCAAACTGCGCCGTGGCCGGGCTAGCTCTGCAGCGCCGCTAGGCGCCATTGCTTGTGTGCTGCTCATGGATGCTGCCACAGGACTGCCGTGCCGCCGCACTCCGGTGAGTGCGGCGGCGCAGACGGTCTTAGCCTTTCTGCATCTTCTTCCAGACGGTGTAGCCCCACATGGTGTCGCGCTTGGCCATCAGGTCGTCCTGCGAGATCACGAATCCCGGGTCGAGCAGCAGCTTTTCCGGCTTCTTGCCAGCCCACAGATCTTCGAACGCGCCGAACGCCATGTCGACTTCCAGGGCAAGGTTTTGCACGCCGCAGGCGTCCAAATAGCCATCCTGCAAACGGGCATAGGCGCCCTCGTCGCCGTCGAAGCCGCCGAACAGCACGTGGCCGGCCTCACCCTTCTTGTGCCACTTGTTGGCGGACTTCAGCACCTGCTCGATCTGCGGATGCAGGAAGTCCGACGAGGTCACCAGGAAGTTAATGTCCGGGTTCGCCTGGATGGCGTTGGTCAGGCCCGCGAACGCCTTATCGGCGTTCCACTCGGTCGAGACGCGGCCGACGACGTCGATGATGTCCTTGTTCTGGTTCACGATGTCGAAGAAGCCGTCGCGGCGCTGAATGGCGTTCACGTCGCCCAAGTCGCCGATCAGGATGCAAGCCTTGTACTTGCCGCCCATCTTCTTGGCCTGCGCGACCATGAAGCTGACGGTGTCCTGCATGATCTTGCGATTGTCGGCCTGGATGGCGACCGAATAGGCGTCGCTCTTGGCCGGCGGACGGTTGAAGTGCACCATCGGAATGTTGGCGGCATTGGCGGCGCGAATGGCCGGAATAACCGCCTTGGCGTCGGTTTGGATGATCAGGATCCCGTCAACCTTGCGGGAAATCATCGCCTTGACTTGTTCGAACTGCTTGTTGTCGTCGAAGTTGGAGATGTTCTCCAGCGTCGTCCAACCCTTGCTCTTGGCCTTCTCGCGCATGATCTCGATGCCCGAGACCCAGAACGGCGAGACCAAGCTGTCGAACAACAGCGCCACGGTCTTGCCGCCTTCGGCCTTGACCATCACCGACATGCTGCTGCCGACGGCCGCCACCAGTGCGCCGACGGTAAACGCGCGACGTGTCACTTGCATTGCGATAACCTCCCTGATCGTTCTTTTCTTGGTTGTAACAGGCAGACCGGCCCCGATCTTGCCGCAGGGTCATCGGCCACGCCGCACTATGTGGGCGGGCGCGGCGGCAGGCAAGCGGCTTCGTCGCGCACGATCTTGTTACGGCATCGTGCGGGTCTTGACCGATGCAGCGCTGCGTTGCTGTATCAACCGGCGGTCTTGCCGCCAGACCGGCTTTAACGTTGCAGCACTGATCCGCCCAATCCGGTAAGACCTGTCCCATGACCACAGCCGCCAATCCCGCCCAGACCGCCATCGTGCCGCCAGCGCGCGGCGAGCCGTATTTGCTGACCCCTGGCCCGCTGACCACGGCGTTCTCGACCAAGGAGGCGATGCTGGTCGATTGGGGATCGTGGGACGGCTGTTTCCGCGCCATGACGGCGGAATTGCGCCGCGCGGTGCTCGAAATAGCCGGTGGCGGCGACGCCTACGACTGCGTGCCGCTGCAAGGCAGCGGCAGCTATTGCGTCGAAGCGATGCTGGGCAGCCTGATCCCGCGCGATGGCAAAACCCTGGTGCTGGCCAATGGCGCCTACGGCCAGCGCATCGCCCGCACGCTGAGCATTCTCGGCCGCGCGCATAGCGTGATTGACAAGGGCGACTATCTGCCGCCGCGCGGCCCGGAAGTTGCGGACGCCCTGGCCGCCGATCCGGCCATCACCCATGTCGTGGTCGTTCATTGCGAGACAAGTTCCGGCATCCTCAATCCAATCGAGGAAATTGCAGCCGCCGTGCAAGCGGCCGGGCGCAAGTTGCTGATCGACTCGATGAGCGCGTTCGGCGCGGTGCAGATCGACCTCGATCGCGTGGCGTGCGAGGCGCTGGTGTCGTCGGCCAACAAGTGCATCGAAGGCGTGCCCGGCTTTGGCTTCGTGGTGGCGCGCAAGACCGTGCTGGCGGCAGCCAAGGGCAACAGCCATTCGTTGAGCCTGGACATCTACGATCAGTGGGACGTGATGAACCGCACCGGCCAGTGGCGCTTCACTCCGCCGACCCATGCGGTCGCGGCATTTCTGGAGGCGTTGCGCCTGCACAAGCTGGAAGGCGGCCAGCCCGCCCGATTGGCGCGCTACGCTGGCAACCGCGATGCCGTGGTGGCGGGCCTACGCGGCCTCGGCTTCGAGACATTGCTCGCCGACCGATGGCTGTCGCCGATCATCGTTACGTTCTTTTCGCCCGCCGACCCGGCCTTCAAGTTCGGGCAGTTCTACGATCTGATGAAGCAGCAAGGCTTTATCATTTATCCCGGCAAACTCACGGTGGCCGACAGCTTCCGCGTTGGCTGCATCGGGCAGGTCGATGCGCACGTCATGCGCCAAGTGGTTGCCGCCGCGGCCAACGCGCTGGCCAGCATGGGGGTGGCCAGCGCTGCGCCGGCGGCAGCAGCGCTGAACGAACGCAAACTGCTCGCGGCGTAACCACGCGGCACCCTCACGGCAACGGGACAATGCGCCCGCGATGGCGCATTGACGCCGCTTGCGCCGCCTGACTAAATTGGTCAGACCGGTTCGGTCGGATCACAATGGTCCATACAACTGGCAAGGCCGCAGCAAGTGGCCATCGATAATACCGCGTGGGGAGGGTGCATGAGCGCCGCAACCGTATCGCCGCTGGCCGCCGCGTCTGGCGGCCAGCGGATCGAAAGCGTTACAGCGACCGCCATGTCGGTGCCAGTCAGCAACGGGGCGCGGCTGGGCATTGGCCGCGCCGTCAAGCGCGATTCAGTGCTGGTCAAAATCGTCGGCAGCGACGGAACGGTGGGCTATGGCGAATCGCATCACGCCCGCGCCGCCAACATCACCGCCCACATCGTCAACACTGTGCTGCGCGGCGTCTGCGTCGGCCGCCCGGTGGATGACGTGGTTGGATTGTGGGACGCGATCTATCGCGTGCAGTTGAAAAGCCACGGCCTGGGCGCCGCGACGTCGATGGCGATGAGCGGTATCGACATGGCGTTGTGGGACCTGCGCGCCAAGGCATTGGGCGTGCCGCTGTACCGCCTGCTCGGCGGCGGCGCGCGGCCGGTTGCGGCCTATGCGGGCGGCGTGGCGCTCGGCTGGCAAGCACCGGAGGCGCTGGTCGAGGAAGCCAGCCCGCTCATCGCCCAGGGCTACAAAGCGGTGAAACTGCGGGTCGGCGACAGCCCGGCGGCCGACATTGCCCGGGTCAGCGCGGTGCGCAAGGCGTTCGGCGATGCGCTGGTGATTCTAGTGGACGCCAACACCGAATATTCGCTGAACGACGTGCGCGCGGTCGGCCCCGCGTTCGAAGAGCTCGGCGTCGGCTGGCTAGAGGAGCCATTCCCGCCGCACGACCATCGCCGCTACGCCGATGCGCGCCAACTGACCCGCATTCCGTTGGCGGCTGGCGAAAACCACTACACCCGCTTCGAGTTCCAGCGCGTCGTGGAAGACAATGTTATCAGCATTTTGCAGCCCGATTTGTCCAAGTGCGGCGGCATCACCGAGGGACTGCGCATTGCAGCGCTCGGTTCGGCCTGGAAGCTGCCGATCAACCCGCATTCGTCTTTGACCGGACTGAACCAGGCCGCCTCGATCCACTTCCTCGCCTCCATCGACAACGCCGGATACTTTGAAGCCGACGTGTCGCGCGGCAATCTGTTCCGCGAGGGGCTGACCAGCACGCCCTATACGATTGGTGCCGATGGCAATGTGCGGCCCAACGAGGCCCCCGGCATCGGTGTTGCGGTCGACGACGATTTCGCCGCCGCCCACCCGTACATCGACGGCCCCGCCTTCGTCGACATCATCCGCTGACCGGACTGCACCCGAAAAGGAAATACGCCATGGACCTCGGCCTTTTCATGATGCCGCTGCACCCGCCGCACCGCTCGTTCACCGACGTGCTGCGCGAAGATGGCGACAAGATCGTGCTGGCGGACCAGCTTGGCTACGCCGAAGCCTGGGTCGGCGAACATTACACCGCCTCGACCGAGCCGATCACCTCGCCGCTGATCTTCATGGCGAGCCTGATTGCCCGCACGAAGAACATCAAATTCGCCACCGGCGTCATCAACATGCCGAACCATCACCCGGCCATCGTGGCCGGCGAAGTGGCGATGTTCGATCACCTCAGCGGCGGGCGGCTGATCTTCGGCATCGGCACCGGCGCGCTGGCCAGCGATTTCGAGCTGTTCGGCAGCGGCGACGGCAAGGAACGCGAAGCCAAGATGCTGGAAAGCATCGATATGATTCAAAAAATCTGGGCCAGCGATCCGCCGTACGACTTGCCCGGCAAATACTGGACAGTGCGGGTGCGCGACAACATCGTGCCGGAACTCGGCGTCGGCACCATGGCCAAGCCGTTGCAGCAGCCGCATCCGCCGATTGGCCTGTCGGTGATGAGTCCGTTCTCCAGCAGCATGACCACGGCGGCCAAGCGCGGCTGGATTCCAATCTCGGCCAATTTCATCCCCGAATACAGCATCGCCAGCCACTGGAAGAAATACGCCGAGGGTTGCGAAGCCGTTGGCCGCCCGGCCACCGGGGCCGATTGGCGGGTGGCGCGCAACATCGTGGTGGCGCGCACCGACGAGGAAGCCCGCGCCATCGCGATGAACCCGAATGGCTCGCTGAACTACTATTTCAGCTATCTGTGGCGGGCGCTGAGCATCGGCAACTACACCATTGCCGCCCGCCCGGACCCGAAGATGAACGACGCCGACGTGACGACGGACATGCTGATCGACAAGATTGTCATTCACGGCAGCCCCAAGACGGTGGCGGAAAAGCTGATTGCGTTCCGCGAGCGGGTCGGGCCGTTCGGCAAACTGGTGCTGGCCTGCCCGGACTGGGAAGGTGCGAACGACGCCGTGCAGCGCGAGAGTATGCGCCTGCTGGCGACCGAGGTAATGCCCATCGTGCGCGCCGCCGCCGGAGCCAAAGCGGCCGCTTGAAGGGATATGCGCGGATCGTGACGGACACTGCGGATCGAGCAACGGAGACCATCGACAGCGTCGACCGGGTGGTGAGCGAGATGCTCGTGTTCATCAACCGGCGCGGCTATACGGCGGGCGAGCGGCTGCCGTCGGAGCGCGATCTTGCGGTGCGCTTCGCCGCCAGCCGGGGCGCGGTGCGCGAGGCGCTGACCAAGTTGCAGGCCATGCGCGTCATTGAGCGCCGCGCCAGTTCCGGCATTTTCCTGTGCCGCGAGCCGGGCGGCACCAGCCTGGAAGCCTTGGTGCTGTCGCAAGACCTCGGGCTGCCGATGTCGCATAAGGACATAGCCGAGTGCATCGAAGTGCGCCGCATGCTGGAACTGCAAGCGGTGCGGCTGGCCAGCGAGCGGCGCACGGCGGATGACCTTGCGGCGCTGGACACGATTTTGACGGCGACCGAAGCGGCGATGGCGGCTGGCCAACCGTTCGACCAACACGACTACAACTTCCACATGACCATTTTCCGCGCCACGCAGAACGATATTCTGGTACGCGTGGTCAACCCGTTCTACCTGCTGTCGCGCGCGCGCCGTGCCGCGTATTTCCGCGACCCGGCGCGCTGCTGCACCTCGCACGCGCAACATCTGGGCATAGTGGCCGCCATTCGCGGCAGCGATCCGACGGCTGCGGCAGCCTTGATGGACCAGCATATCGGCCGGGTTGAGCGCTATTTCATCGACCGCAACGCCGCCATCCAGACCGTCCGCTGATTTCTCCAAAGCGGCAGGTGGGCGCAATATGGCTGGCGGCGGACGAATCCGCCGTCGAGTCGGAGCGGGATGATGCGGTTACAAGATCGGGTTGCAGTCATTACCGGTGGCGCGCGTGGTATAGGACGCGCCTGCGCCGAGCGCTTCTTGGCCGATGGCGCCAAAGTGGTCATCGGCGATGTGGATGCTGCCGCCCTGGCGCAGACCGAAGCCGAACTGGCGCACCCGAATCTGCGCAGCGTGGTTGCCGATATTGCCAAACGCGCCGATGTGGTGCGGCTGGTCGGCGTGGCGGTCAGCGCGTTCGGGCGGCTGGACGTGATGCTGAACAATGCCGGTATCGCCAGGAATCAGGATTTCCTCAGCATCACCGACGAGGATTTCGATACCGTGCTCGGCATCAACCTGCGCGGCGCCTTCTTCGGCGTGCAGGAAGCGGCCCGGCAGATGATCGCGCAAAACACGCCGGAGCGGCGCGGCGGCGTCATCATCAACATGTCCTCGATCAACGCGCATCTGGCCAACCCGTCGATTGCCACCTACGCAATTTCCAAAGGCGGCATGAACCAGTTGACCACCACTGCCTCGGTCGGATTGGCGCCGCACGGCATTCGTGTCGTTGGCATCGGCCCTGGCACCATTCTGACCGAGATGGTGGCCAGCGCCATCATGACCTCGGACGCCGCGCGCCGCGCGGTGCTGTCGCGCACACCCATCGGCCGCTGCGGCGAACCGCGCGAAGTGGCGGCGGTGGCGGCATTCCTGGCCAGCGACGATGCGTCGTACATCACCGGCCAGACCATCTACCCGGACGGCGGACGGCTTATTTTGAACTACACCGTGCCCGTCACGGAGTAGACCGCCGATGCACGCGCATTTCGTTCTGGCTCACCCGGAGCCGCAGTCGTTCAACGCCCATCTGGTGCGCTCCGGCACCGAGGCACTCAGCGCGGCGGGTTGGACAGCCAGTGTGTCCGACCTGTACGCTATGGGCTTCGATCCATGCGAGCGCGCCGAATTCTACCCGGATCGCGTCGCCCCGGCCCGGTTCGACGTGCAATCCGAACAGCGGCACGCGGCGCAGACCGGCACGCTGCCGCAAGCCGTGATGGACGAGATCGCGCAACTGGAACGCGCCGATCTCGTGGTGCTGCAGTACCCGATGTGGTGGCACCTGCCGCCCGCCATGCTGAAAGGCTGGTTCGACCGGGTATTCGCCTATGGCGAGGTCTACACCAGCCAGCTGCGCTTCGAGAACGGCCGCTTCCGGGGCAAGCGCGCCATGCTGTCGGTGACCGTGGGCACCAGCCCGGCGACCTATGCTTTTGACGGCCGCAGCGGCGATATCGACCTGATGCTGTGGCCGGTGAATTTCTCGCTGGCGTACCCCGGTTTCGACGTACTGGCCCCGTTCGTCGCCTACGGTGTTGAGGCGGGGCTGCGCTACTCGGACCCGGCGGCCATCGATGCCCGGCTGGTGGCGATCGTGGCCGCATTCCGCGCCGCGCTGCCGCAAGCAGCCACCCGCGCCATTGTGCCGTTCAACAAAATGGCCGACTGGGGTGCGGACGGCCGCATCGTGCCATCCGCACCGGTCTACTCGCCATTCATTCGCCGCAAACAGGCGCTGGACCTGGAGTAGTCCGGCGCAGGCCGGTTACCTGCCCACCACGCGGTCGACCACGGCGCTCAACTGTTGCAAGCGCGGCACCGCCTCAGCGCGCAACGCCGCCTCCATGCCGGGATGGCCCAGCACGCCGCGCCACACGCCGCGCCCGGCCAGAAAGCCGGACGCCCCTTCCCGGCAGGCCCATTCCACCGCGATGGGAAACTGATCCTGCGGCACGCCAGACGACAGCACCACCCAAGGGCTGGCAATGGTTCGTGTCAGCATCGCGCAGCGGCTGCGGACCTCGGCCTCGGTGCCCTGGCCGTGCAATGGCACTTCGGCCTTATACAAATCCGCCCCCCGGCTGCCGAGCTCCTGCGCAGCAGCCAGAATCCCGGCATCGAGATCCCACGCCCCACCGCCGCGCGGTTTGCGCGACACCGGTTCGACGATGCTGGCCAGCCCCGCCGCGCGGCACCGCTGAATGAAGGCGTCCACCAGCGCCACGCGCTGCTCGGCTGGCTCATCCGGCCGCCAGATCACCAGCAACTTCAGCGCGCTCGCCCCCTGCGCGCGCACCTTGGCCGGAACCACCTCGGTGTCGATCTCGACCGAGCCGATGATCTCATCGGTGCCCGGAATGAACAGATCGGCGGCGGCGATCAGCGCGCAGCCGGGCGCGATGGCGTGTTCCGCCACCGCGCGATCCCACGCGAACGCCCGGTCCAGCAACACGGCGGACGCGAACGGGGTCAGCGTACGCAGACCGGCCAGCTTGAAGTCAGCGACGGTGGCATCGTCGATTGCCACCCCGCGCGCCTCCGCCAGCATCACCCGCAACGATTCGCGCTGATCGAGCGCCAGCATGGCGAACCCGCCGGAGGGCCGCCGCAGCGGGGCCAGGCTATCGGTGATCGAGGCAGTCATATCGGCGTCTCCCGGCATTCGGCCGGCATGATGGCCGCGTCAGGCGCGCATGCAAATGCAGCCTGGCGCACTTTGGCGCGAGCGGCCGCCATGATACTGGGGCTGGTCTCGAACCGCTACACAGGGCGCGGACGATGACCGGAGCAATCGGGTGAAGGCACGCGTGAACTGCGTCGGCGTCGGCGTGCTCGATCTGATCTATCGCGTGGACAAGCTTCCGATCGGCGATGGCAAAATGATCACCGAGGATCGGCGCGAGGTCGGCGGCGGCATGGCCGCCAACGCGGCGGTCACGGTGGCACGGCTCGGCGGGGCCAGCCAGTGGTTCGGCAGGCTGGGGCAGGACGAACTGGGCGACCGCATCCTGACCGGCATTGCCGCCGAAGGCGTGGGCGTTGAAGGCGTGCGGCGCGTGGCAAATGTGATCTCGTCGCACTCCATCGTCCTGGTCGATGACGCCGGCCACCGGCTGATCCTGATCTACCGCCCGCATGAATTGCCCGCCGATCCCGCGTGGATGGACCCTGCAAAGCTGTGCGACTGCGATGCGCTGATGGCAGATATCCGTTGGCCAGAAGGTGCGGCCCACGCGCTGCGTGCGGCCCGCGCGCACGGCTTGCCCGGCGTGCTCGATGCCGATGTGGCCGATCCGGCGAGTTACCCGGCGCCGGTCGCTTTGGCCTCGCACGCGATCTTTTCCCACCCCGGCCTGCAACGCGCCACCGGGTGCGACGGCGTCGAGGAAGCGTTGCGCCAGATGGCCACGCGCACCGATGCCTTTCTCGCGGTCACGCTGGGCGAGCACGGCGTTGCGTGGCTCGACGGCGATGCCGTCCGCTATCTGGACCCGGTGAAGGTCGCGGCCGTGGATACGCTCGGCGCGGGCGACGTGTTCCACGGCGCGTTTACGCTGGCGCTGGCCGAGGGCCGCGCAGTGGAGGCGGCACTCGGCTTCGCCAACACCGCCGCCGCCTTGAAGTGCAGCCGCCCAGGCGGACGCGATGGCATACCCTCGCGGGCGGAGGTTGAACGCCGCTTCAGTGAATTGAACACGGCCGGATAGCCGGCGCCGTCATGACGAAAGCCGGTCGAGATCGTCGTAAAACTCCTGGGCACGGAGGTACAACCGGTCGAAAATCGGCTGCATCCGGCGATAGGTGCCGGCCCATCGTGGATCGGGCAGCACTTCCGCGTCGTACTGCACATAGGCCGCCACGGCGTCGTCGAGAGTGGCGAAGCGGCCGCTGGCGGTGGCGGCCAGCGCCGCGCAGCCGACTACGCCGCACTCCGCCTCGCGCGGCACGGCAATCGGAATGCCGTATTGGCTGGCTTTGATTTTCAGCCACAACGCGGACTTGGCGCCGCCGCCGGACGCGATCACCCGGTCCAGCCGCCGCCCAGCCGCGTGTTCCATGATGCGCAAATGCCGTGCAGCGGCGAAGCCGACGCCCTCCATCACCGCGCGGTGCAGATGCGCCAAGCCGTG
The DNA here is from genome assembly GCA_025359905.1 of Rhodospirillales bacterium. Lineage (GTDB taxonomy): Bacteria > Pseudomonadota > Alphaproteobacteria > Acetobacterales > Acetobacteraceae > CAIPHQ01. The sequence goes on along the minus strand of JANYDF010000101.1, from coordinate 9,008 downwards.
TGCCGCGCCGAGGCCGAAGAACTGCGCCCGCGCGTTGCGGTGCGCGCCCAACCGCTCGCCGGTGAGATACGGCATGAAGAACAAGCCATCCGCCCCGGCCGGCGCTGTGGCCGCGCGGGCGGCAATCTCATCGTAGCCCAGCGCATTGTCGTGCAACGCGCGCCGCGCCCAGCGCATCGCATCGCCGCCGGTCTCCAGCAGCACGAACGCGCCCCAATGGCCTTCGACCGTGGCGACGTTGCAAATCTCGGCATCGAGCAATGGTGCGCCCGCGATCAGCGTCAGAATGCACGACGTGCCGGTGACATCGGACGCCAGCCCCGGACGGCACACGCCCGAGCCCAGCAGCGCCATCGGATAGTCGGCGCCGCCCACGAGTACCGGCGTGCCTTCGGTCAATCCTGTCAGCGCCGCCGCCTCGGCGGTCACGCTGCCCAGAATGTCAAGCGGCGCGCGGATCGGCGGCAGCAGCGCGGCGTCCAGTCCAAGACGTTGCAGCATGGCGGGCGACCACGCGAACTTGCCGGGCTGCATCAGGAAACTGCACGACGCATCGCCAGTATCCATCGCCCGCTCGCCGGTCAGGCGCAGATTGATGAAGTCCTTCGGCATCAACAGCGTGCGCGCGGCGGCGAAGGCCTGCGGATCGTGTTGGCGCAACCAGGCGAGCTTGAAGCCGGGCCACGCGGGCGTCGGCGGGTTGCCGGTTTCGGCAAGGTAGCTGTCCGGCGCATTCTCCCGCTCGAACGCACTCACCAAATCGGCGGTGCGCTTGTCGTTCCACAGCGGCGCGGTGGCGCGCGTCAGGTTCCCGGCATCATCGACCAAAACCGTGCCGTGCATCTGTCCGCAGGCGCACACTGCCGCAATATGCGCGCTGGCGCCCTCGACCGCCGCCAGCGCCGCACGCACGGTCCGCACCACGCCCGCCCACCAATCCTCCGGCCGCTGCTCGGCCCAACCGAACGCCGGTACGATTTGTTCGTGCTCATGGCTGGCGATATGCAGAATTTGCCCGTGTGGATCGACCAGCGCCGCCCGCACGCTGCCGGTGCCGACGTCAATCGAAAGGGTCAGGTCGCGAGTCATTTTGCTGCGTTCCTTTCACGATCAGCGCCGCTGCGACCCGGTGCTGTATTGCAGCCGACGCACCCGCCCCGAAGCGACTGGACGACATCACCCCGGCGACGGCGGCCAGCACGCCAAAGATACCGTAAGCCGCAATGACGTAGCGTGGAACGGCGATGCCGACTGTGCCGTCCGCCGCTTGTGCACGGCCGAACGCGCCGGCCCGCAAGGCCCCGAGGGCGCGTTCATCGCCCTGGTGATGGAGCTTAGTTACACGGAAAGCGCCACTTCAAGGCAGATAGACGCGCATATTTGATCCATTTTTACATTCGTGAAAATATTGCGGCGCACAATGTCCCGATATCGCTGCAATGTAGTAATTTTCTTACGCGACCTTGCGATGGCCAGACGCGAAATGTAGCGTAGCTACAGATTTTCCGACAAAATGGGAGAACGAAATGACATTGCGCGAGCCCGGGGTTTGCACGGTCGACGTCGCCAGCGGCGCGCTGCTGGGCGCCACCAACCGCTACATCAAGACGCTGCGCGATCTCGCTGGACTGTACGAAGACCACGACGCATTCGCGGTGTTGCTCGCCGCCGGCGGCGACCGCACCGTGTACGAAGTGACCGACTACAACCCGTCGAGCGACCCCGGCGACATGATCATCGGCGTCACACGGATGGCGCCGGGCAAGGTCGGGCGGGAATATTTCCTCACGCGCGGGCACATCCACGCCAATCCCAATCGGCCCGAAATGTACTACGGTGAGAGCGGCCGTGGCGTCATGCTGCTGGAGTCGCCGGGCGGCGACATCCGCGTGGTCGAGATCGGCCCGCGCATGATGTGCTATGTGCCGCCGTATTGGATTCACCGCTCGGTCAACACCGGAACGCAGCCGCTGGTCATGACTTTCGCCTATCCGGCCGATTCCGGCCAAGACTACGCCATCATCGAACAGACGGGCGGCATGCGCCAGCGCATCGTCGACGATGGGGCGGGCGGCTGGTGCGCCGTCGACAACACCGAATACCGGCCGCGCCCCGCCGATGTGGTGGCCCGCATCATGGCGCGCGCATGACCCGGTATCTGCCCGCCACGCGCCCGACGCTGCACTTCATCGGCGTCACCACCGCGAGCAGCTCGATCATGCAGGTGTTCCCGCGCTGGGCCGCCCATCTCGGGCTGACGGACGCCGTCATCTCGGGCATCGACTTCCCGCTGCATGCCGATCCGGAATCGTATCGCGAAGCGGTGCGCTTCATCGCCGCCGATCCGCTGTCACGCGGCGCGCTGGTGACGACGCACAAACTCGACTTGTTCGCCGCCTGCTGCGGCCAGTTCGACCGGATCGACCCGCTGGCAGCCCTGATGGGCGAGGTCAGTTGCCTGTCCAAACCGGCGGGCGGCGGGCTGTATGCCAGCGCCAAGGACCCGCTGACCGCCGGACTCACGCTGGACGGTTTCCTGCCCGCCGGCCATTTCGCCACGACCGAGGCGCACGCTTTCGTCATGGGCGCCGGCGGCTCGGCGATCGCGATGACGTGGCACCTGACGCAACCGCAACGCGGCGCCGACCGGCCCAGCCGCATCATCGTCACCGACCCGGACGAAGCCCGGCTGCACGCACTGCGGCGGATGCACGAGCAATTGCAGCATGGCGTTCCGGTGGAGGCTATTCGCGTGTCCGGACACACCGCCAACGACACCCGGTTGCACGCGCTGCCGACGGGATCGCTGGTGGTGAACGCGACTGGGTTGGGCAAGGATCGCCCCGGCTCACCGCTCGGCGACGGCGCGCTGTTCCCCGAACGCGGCATCGTCTGGGATTTGAACTATCGCGGCGCGCTGGATTTCCTGCATCAGGCCCGCCGCCAGCAGGCGGCGCGCGCGCTGCAAGTGGAGGACGGCTGGACCTATTTCATTCACGGCTGGTCGCAGGTGATCGCCGAGGTATTCGGCATTGCAATCGATGGGCGGGGGCCGTTGGTGGCTGCGTTGTCAGATCTGGCGCGGCGGACGTGAGCGGCGGCGACCCGTCCGCGCCGCCTCGGCCGGGCAACGTGCTGCAGGCGATCCACGAGCGGATGGCCGATTTGCGGCCCTCAGAGCGCAAGGTGGCCCAGGTCGTGCTGGCCAATCCGGGCCGCGTGGTGCGCATGACCCTCGCCGAAGCCGCCCAGGCGGCCACGGTCAGCGAGCCGACGGTGATCCGCTTTTGCGAGGGCATCGGCTTACCGGGCTTTCAGCATCTGAAGCTGGAACTGGCGCGCAACAGCGCCTTCGGCGTCTCGGCCACCCATTCGGTCATCGCGCCGGACGACGCGCCGCAACAGGTGACCGACAAGATCTTCGAATACACGCTCACCAGCCTCGACCACGCCCGCCGCCGCCTCGACCCAGCCACGCTGGCGCAGGTCATCGACCTGCTGGCCGCTGCCCCGCGCATCGAATTCATGGGCATGGGCGCCTCTGGCATCGTGGCGCTGGATGCACAGCAGAAATTCCCGCTGTTCGGGCGGCCGTGCGGCGCCAGCATCGATCACCATCAGCAATACATGCTGGCAATGACCATGGAGCCGGGCGATGTGCTGGTCGCCATCTCGCACCGGGGCGAAACCCGTTCGCTGCTTCAAGTGGTCGAAGCGGCGCGGGCGCGTGGCGTCACGGTGATCGCACTGACCGGCCAGACCGGCTCACTGTCGGCAGCAGCAGACGTGGCACTGATCGTCGAAACGCTCGACAACACCAACGTGTTCACGCCAACCATCTCACGCATTGCCGCCTTGGTGGTTGTCGATGTGCTGTCCACCGCCGTCGCGCTGCGTATGCCTGCCGCAAAGACCGAGCGGCTGGCGCAAATGAAGCGCGCGCTGACCTGCATGCGCACCGGCGGCAGTCAATCGGGCGATGAGGCTGCGGTTTGCTGAACCAACCAGCCGCAGATCGCGCTCAGGCTGGACGTCGAACCAGGCGTGCCGGTCCAGAAAGCGCCAGATCGTGCTGACGGCGAAGGAAGCGCCAGATCGCGGCTCAGCAACGCGGCCAACTCTGCCAATGTGATTTCTTTTTGCGCCTCGATGGCGGCCAGGATCACCGCCCCGCACACCTCGATTCGATGGGAGCGCTTGTCGCCGCCCACCGGCAGCGCCGTGCGGCGGGCGTGGTCGCGCTACGCCCGCAACCAGCGCACGGCGGTTGAGACAGCGACGCCAAACCGCTCCGCCGCAGCGTTTCGGGACATGCCGCCGTCGACGGCCGCAATCACCCGCGAGCGTAGGTCCTGGGAGAGCCCTCCTGCCATCGGCGCTGGCCTTCTGCCCAGCAGGATGCGTGAATCACGTCGCTCCGCGTCGCAGCAAGAGATTTCGATTCGGCATGGTGGCAAAATGCGCTAGCGTGTAATCTAGGAGTACCAGCGTCCTGCTTCAGCAAAAGTGCCTTCTTCGACCCCGATAAATTCGTCGCACTCATCGCCAGCAGTCCCTGTCAGCAAGGTTAGAAAATCTCGTGAAAAGCTCTCAGCCTAAATTGTCTATTTTTCAGAAAGCCGATTGCGGTCTATCTGCGTCAGACTGACCCACGAAGTCATCAGTATCAAACAGATTAGAATGAGACGGCTTCCTGTATTTATTGAAGGCTCGCCAATGCATCGCACCAGCCTCACGCACCCCTTGCAGATCGCCGACATCCCAATCGCACCTGGCACGGGCCACATTGGCGTCACGTTCTGTCCCGGCAAGCAGCAGGCGCACTCATCCACCGGCCCCTGGAAGCGCGATCTTGGTCTCGACCTTGACGCGGTGCGCGACTGGGGTGCGGTGGCCGTGCTGACTCTGGTCGAGGACCATGAACTCTCGGCCCTGAAAGTGCCAATGCTCGGCGAGGCGGTGCAGGCGCGGCACATGGATTGGTATCATTTGCCGATCCCGGACGTCACGCCTCCCGGCGCCGCTTTCGAGGCCGGTTGGGCGCAGGTTGGTGAGGGTCTGCGGGCACGGCTGCGCGACGGGTTCAGCGTGCTGATTCACTGCAAGGGCGGCTTGGGCCGCGCTGGCACCGTGGCCGCGCGCCTGCTCGCCGAACTGGGCGTGCCAGCGGACCAGGCCATCCTTCGCGTGCGTGACAAGCGTATGGGCGCCATCGAGACGCAAGCGCAGGCCGCACATGTCAGAAATATCGCGCCGGTTCTGGAGGCAGTACCCGCGAGCGGTCTGGACGCCGCGCGCGACCGCGCCATCGGGGCGCTGCTCGGCCTTGCGGTGGGTGATGCGATCGGTACCACGCTTGAGTTCAGCACCCGCGACAGCAAACCGCGCGTCACCGGCCTCGCCGGCGGTGGTCCGTTCCGCCTGAAGCCCGGCGAGTGGACGGACGATACCGCGATGGCGCTCGCCCTGGCCGGCAGCTTGTTGGCCGATCCGGCGCTAGACGAGCGGGACTTGATGCAGCGCTTCGTCGACTGGCACCGCAATGGCACTTACTCCTGCACCGGCACCTGCTTCGACATTGGTGTCACGACCTCGACGGCGCTGTCACGCTGGCTACGCACCGGCGATCCGGTTGCGGGCACCACGGCCTCCGACACTGCGGGCAACGGCAGCCTGATGCGGCTGGCACCGGTGGCAATCCGGCACTGGCGGGACCGCACGCGCCTGCGTGATGTCGCGGCCCGGCAAAGCCGCAGCACGCACGGCGCGCCAGAGGCTGTGGACGCGTGCGTGGCATACGCCGAGGTGCTGGCAGATGCGATTGCAGGCCAGCCGCGCTCCCAGGTGCTACGCCGGCGCGAGGATAGCTACGCCGGAGCGATCGGCGGAATTCTGGCCGGATCATGGCGCGGCAAGGCGCGCACGAAAATCCGCGCGAGCGGCTATGTCGCGCATGCGCTGGAAGCGTCGCTGTGGTCCGTCGGGCGCACCGGCAGCTTTGCCGACGCGGTGTTACTCGCCGCCAATCTAGGAGAGGACGCCGACACCACGGCGGCGATCACCGGCCAGTTAGCGGGCGCACTTTATGGTGCGAGTGCCATACCGCCGGAGTGGCGCGAACGGTTAGCATGGGGCGGCAGAATTGAGGGAATTGCGAACAGCTTGTTCCATGAGTCTCTCGTATCGCAATGACACCCTTGGATAGATCGCCGGGGTGCCTGATTGCCCGATTGTCAATACCTCAGTGTCGACTGGATGTTGTTCCGGCCAGCGACGGCGAACGGTCGCTGAGGGACGCACCGTTGCGCCAGGACGGGGTCGACGACCGCCGAGCGGGCTGCGCGCATACGCGCGTCACGTGCAAAGCACGGCGGCTATGGAGCGGAGCTACGGCAGCTTCGGGCACTTATCACGAAGTGGCGGCGGATGGCCGCCGATGGCGAACAGGCAGGTGGGAAGCTACCGCTCTCAATCTGCAGCCACCCAAATCGGGGTTGGGGGTAAAAGGCCCATTCACATCTAGAATATAGCAGAATCTGGCCGTATTTTGATCGGGAAATTGGCGGAGGAATTCCGCCAATGAAAAGCCCACCCGCGTCCAGCCCGGCTTGAGACCGCTAGAATTTCCTTCGATTTTTCATACCGTTGCTCTAACTGGGTCTGGCGCAATCTGATTGCGTCCAAGGTGCCGTTGGGGGTAGAGTTGGGGGTAGTAGAGTTGGGGGTAGTCTAGCATGGGCAAACTGACTGCGCTTTCAGTTCGCGCACTGAAGCATCCGTCGAACCAAGGCCGTCCAGTGCGATTCGTTGACGGCGACGGGTTGTATCTGCAAGTCGCCGCAGGCGACACCAAGTCGTGGCTTTTCCGCTACATGCTGCGAGGCAAGTCGCGCGAGATGGGTCTAGGGGCCGCAGGTGAGCCGCCCGACGGTGTTCCGCTCGCCAAAGCGCGAGTTCTTGCCGCCCAGGCAAAGGCCACCCTACGGGCTGGGAATGACCCAATTACCGCGCGCCAAATTGAGGCGGCAGCGCGGATCAAGGCGGCAGCCGAGGCGAAGGACCGCAGCTTCAAAGCGGCGGCAATGGCGCTGGTTGAAACCAAGCAACCGGGCTGGCGCAACGCCAAGCATGGCCAGCAATGGCTGGCCACACTTGAGGCTTATGCATACCCGGAGATTGGCGAGATGCCCGTGGCTGAAATTGACACCGCCGCCGTGCTGCGCGTGTTGCGCCCGATCTGGGAGCGGGTGCCGGAAACCGCGTCTCGCACGCGGCAGCGTGTGGAGGCCGTATTGGATGGTGCGGCGCTGCGGGGTTGGCGGACTGGCGACAACCCGGCGCGGTGGAAGGGCCATTTAGCGGGCGCATTGCCGCCGCCGCGCAAGGTCAAGCCGGTGGAGCATCATCCCGCCCTACCATGGGAACGGATTGGCGAGTTCATGGCGGCATTGGCTGAGCGGGACGGCATGGCCCCGTTGGCGTTGCGCTTCGCAATTCTGACGGCGGCGCGCTCCGGCGAGGTGCGCGGGGCGCGGTGGTCCGAAGTGGACGTGCGCGACAAGGTTTGGATTGTGCCCGGTGCCCGCATGAAATCGGGCGTGGTTCATCGGGTGCCGTTGTCAGCGGCGGCGATGGCGGTGCTGGCGCGGGTGCGCGAGCTTGCGAAGACTGATGCCGATTTTGTCTTCCCCGCGACGCGCAAGAACACGGCCTTGAGCGACATGGCGTTGTCCGAAGTAATCCGCCGCATGAACGGGCGCGGTGAACCCGGTGCCACGCCGCACTGGAGCGACGCTGAGGGCCGCGCCATTGTGCCGCATGGGTTCCGCGCCAGCTTCCGCATGTGGGCAGGCGAGACCCGGCCCGAGGGCCGGGAGGCGGCGGAGATGGCGTTGGCCCATAGCGTCAAGGACCGGGTTGAGGCGGCTTATATGCGCTCCGACCTGTTGGCGAAACGCCGCACGCTAATGGATGCGTGGGCACGACACTGCGTCGGTGGCGTCGCGACGCCTGACTGCGGCGGTCTAGCCAGTAGCAGGGCCACCCCGCAACACCTTGAAAAGGCTTGAATAGTCCAAAAAACGCCCGTGCTGGGTATCGAACCTATGGGCGCACCTACCCCAGGCGGGTGTTCCTGCCATTTGTCGCTAAGTCGTTGAGATGACTGAATATCGTCTGGACGCGACCGCTGGCGCGTAGTTGCGTGCGGTTCTGTCCCGGTTCCCCATGCGAATTTCGCGCCGTGGCGGCGAAAACGTTGCTCCCGACAACCGGAGAACGAAAAAATGCCTGTCATGATCCCCGCGCAGGAAATCCTGACCGCTTACCGCGCCAGCGATCCGCTGCTATCCGCGAGCGACGCCGCCGCCGAATGTGGCATCGGCAAATCCAGTTTTTGGGCCGCCGTTGCGGCGGGCTATTTGCCGCAACCGGTCTACGTGACGAGCAAAACCCCGCGCTGGAGGGCGTCCGAGTTGCGTGCCGCCATCGAGGGTCGCCGCGCACGGCGCGCGCCATAAGGGCCGCAGTCACATGGCCCGTTATCCGCTCAAGGGCGTGACTGTTCGGTATCACACCGACTGGTCAGGCTGCACACCGTTTCGCGTGACACTTTTCGGGGACGGCACCGTTCCCGAAGAGGTGGAAATTAGCCTCATCGTCAATCTCGGCTTCAACCTGAGTTGGCCGGGGCCGCGATATGCCGAATTGGCGGCGGCGGTTCTCGCGGAACGCGGAGGCGTCACGCTGGCGTTCGAAGACATCGCCAACGCACACGCCGCTTATATGTATTTGGTGCGGGAGGCTGCGCTATGAACGCAGCCTCTTTGCGCCCCCCGGTGCCGATGACGCTACACGATTGCGCGAGCCTTCCAAAATGGGTGGCGTGGCGAAACGAGTCCCGCGACGGTAATTCCGCTCTCGTGAACAGGGTGCCCTACTCGCCAACAGGCGGCAAGGCCAGCGCCAACAATCCGGAAACATGGGGCACCCGCGAAGCTGCGGAAGCC
>JANYDF010000095.1 GCA_025359905.1 Rhodospirillales bacterium | reverse complement strand
CGCGTCTAACACCGAGCGTTGGCATGGATCGCCGGGTCAAGCCCGGCGATGACGATCGAATGGATGATGGGTTCTCTCCCACCAGATTTGGTATAAGTCTTTGATAGTTTTGTCTGACAATGTCAGGAAATGGCAGCTTGGCGCAGAGCGGCCATGCGTGGCATTAACGCCGGAGTGACAAACATAAACACTGCGACATACGGATCGGACGGCGGGTCGGACGGGCCGAGCGGGGCGACCTGCATGCTGGCCGGGTCGAATTCCGCCAATGGCCGCCACGCGCCGGACAGGTTGAAAAAGCCAGTGTAGCCTAGGTCCGCCAGCAGCGCCGGCACGGTGCGGGTGCATCCGGTGCAATGGCGCTCCTCCAATTCCACCGACAGCACCGGCTGGCAGCGCCGCAGCGTGGCCAGCGCGCCGCGCAATACGGCCTCCTCGGCGCCTTCGGCATCGACCTTCATCGCCGTGACGTCCGCCAAGTTCAAGCTGTCGAGCGTGATCACCTCGGCGGCGTAGCGGTCGATGCGGCTGATGCGCGGGTCGTGGCGCTGCAAGGCGTCAAAATCCTTCACCATCGAGGCCCATTGCTCGATGGCGTCATCGCCGAGCCACGGCACCGCCAGCGTCACTTGGCCGGGCGCGCTGCCCAGCGCCTCGCGCCGCAAGCCGATATGCGGCGGCACCGTGCCGCCATACGCCGCGCGCACGGCGGCTTCCAGGCGGGCAAAGGCCGGCGGCAGCGGCTCGAACGCCACCACGCGGCTGGCGGGCAGGGCTGCGAACGGCAGGGTGAGCATGCCGTCGTGCGCGCCGACGTCGACCAGCGTGCCGGGGCGGTGCATGGCGCGGTGAAACCCGAGTTCGTCCATCGTGGCGGCTCCTGCACGGGCCGCCGCCGCGCCCTGGGGTCAGGCGCGCGTGGACAATTGGCCCAGGTAATCAGCGTATTGGCGGCGCAGCGCCAGCTTGTCCACCCGCCCCGCCGCCGTACGCGGCAAGGCGGGCAGCAGCACCAGCGCATCCGGCACCGACCAGTGCGGCAGGCTGGCGCGCAAATGCTTCTGGAGCGCCGCCAGATCCAACGTGCGGCCCGGCCATGCCACCACCAGCAGCACCGGCCGCTCGGTCCATTTCGGATGCCGCGCCGCAACACAGGCCGCCTCGGCCACATCGGCGTGCGCCAGCGCGGCGGCTTCCAGCGCGGTGCCGCTGATCCAGGCGCCGCCGGAGCGGATCAGATCGCTCACCCGGTCGAGAAGATGCACATAGCCATGCGGGTCGATCCTGGCGATGTCGCCGGTTGCCACCCAGCCTTCCGCCACCCAGCCGGTCGCCACCCAGCCGTCCGCCGCCGCATCCCGCGCGCCGCGCGCCGCCAGATTGGGCGTCACCGCCGGGCCGCGCACGTGCAATTCACCGGATGCCAGCCCATCCCACGGCAATTCCACGCCATCGGCGTCGGCCAGTTTCAACTCGGTCCCGAACAGCGCCCGGCCCTGCGAGGCTTCGTAGCTGCGTGCCGCCGCGCCGGTCAGCTCCACCGTCGTCCCGGACGGCGCGGTGCTGGTCAAGCCTGCCCCGGCCTCGGTCAGCCCCCAGCCTTGCTGCACGTCGATGCCGGCGCCGGCGAAGCTGGTCAGCAAGTCGCCGGGCAGCGCCGCACCGCCGATCACCACCCGGCGCAGCGCCGGCAACTCGGCCGCCCACGGCAGGTGGTGGGGCAATAGCGGAGCGGTGCTCGCCGCCGGCGGCCCGCGCGGGGCGATATGGCGGGCCAATCCGGCCAGGGCGGCGGGCGGCGCCACCAGGCAAGTGGCGTGCTGGGTGGCGATCAGGCCGGCCAGCCCGGCGCCATCGCCCGGCCAGCCCGGCAACAGCAGCGCCGCCCCCGACATGGCGGCGGCGAACGGCACGCCCCAGGCGCTGCTTTGGTGCAGTTCGGCGCAGCACACCACCCGGCTGGTGGCGCGCAGGCCCAGCCCGTCGGGCTGATTGGCCAGCAGCGCGTGCAGCACGATGTCGCGGTGGGTGCGCCGCACCGCGCGGCGCTGCCCGGTGACACCGGCCGTCAGGCTCAGCACGGCGGGCACGTCCTCGGCGAAGTCCGGCCACGCCTCCTGCGGCGCATCGGCGGCCAGCAGCGGCTCGTAGCAATGCAGGCTGACCGCCACGGGCAGATGCACCATCGGCAGTTCAGCTTCGCCGCAGATCACCACCAGCCGCCGCACCGAATGGCGCACGCGCGGGATCAGCGTGGCGGCCAAGTTGGCGAACGCCACGTCGGCAAACAGCACGCAGTCGTCGCCTTGGTCGAGGGCTGCCGCCAAATCGTCGTCGGGCAAAGCGGGGTCGAGCGCATGAAACACCGCCCCCATCCCGGTGGCGGCGAAGGCGATTTCCAGGTGCTCGCAGCCCGACAGCGCCAATGTGGCCACCCGGTCGCCGGGCAGCACGCCGAGCCGGGGCAGCACGCGCAGCAATTGCCGCGCCCGCCGTTCCATGGCCGCATAACTGGAGCGCTGCACGCGATTCGGGGTCAGAAACCGAATCACCTCGCCGTCCGGGTGCTGGCGGGCGGCGTGGCGCAAAATCGAGGAGATCAGCAGCGGTTGGCGCTGTGGCTGGCCAGACATGGCCGTACTCCAGATAAACCGGCGGCACGCGTCGCGGCATCAACCCATCCTGACGCGCCAGACGCCTGCCCGGTGCCCGACTTTGACGGTCCATTCGCCCAAACCATAGCAGCTTGTTGCGTTGCTGCTTAATATATCGTCAACCCGCATCATTTCCCGGCCAGAAAGCGCGCCCGCCAGTCGTCGTTGAGCGCCGTGGCTTGACGCCGCAGCCGGATTTTCGCCGGGTCGTACTCCGGCGCGTGGGCCCCGAGAAAGTCGCACACCAATTCCACCGCCAGCCCGCGCCGCATGGTCAGCAACTCGTAGGTGAGTTGCAGCGGCACCAGGCCGTTGAGGCCGAAGAACAGCCCCGTCCGCGCCTCCTGCTCGGCGACCGCGACCATGATCTGCGCCAGCGCCTGCCGGTCGTATTGCGGCGGCGGACGGTCGCGCGGCGCGTGGTACGAGGTAAACAGCCCGGTTTGCGAGGCAATGTGCCAGCTTATTGCCTGCCCCAGCTTGTCCATGCGCTGCACCACGATGAAGCGCGCCTGCGGCACGATGCGCCCCAGAATGCCATGCCCGGCCAGCACGGCGATCTGGCCAATCGAGGCCTTCACCACGAAATGCCCGTTCTTGGCGCGCTCGGCAGCGAATTGGGCGAAGTATTGCGGAAAGCTATCCAGGCCGCGCGCTTGGCAGGCGGCGATGACATGGTCGGAATTCAGCGCCTCCTCCGCCAAGTTGAAATAGCCGGTGGAGGCTAACAATTCGCCAAGATAGGTGGAGCCGGAGCGGTTGGCGAACACGATGAAGACGTACGTCAGATCGGGCAGCGCCACCGTGTCGCCGTTGCGCCCGGGCAGGGCGGCGGCGATGGCGGCGCCGTGCCCGTCCTTACCAGGGTCGAGCGCCGCGGGCAGCAGGATCGGGCGGCTGGTCTGGAGCGGGGCAGGGCCGGTCATACCGGATGCCTAGCAAGTTCAGCGCGCGCGGGGAAGCATCGCGCAGGCGGCGGCGGTTCGGCTGCCCGCTTTATGCGGCAGCGGTGCGCGTGCGCGCACGCGGGCGGGCGACGGCGCGCGACAGCACGCTGAGCAACACCAGTGTGCCGAGCCACGCGGCCAGTTGAATGCCGCTCGGCCGCGCCGAATAGCCGGCCAGCGCGTGCAGGCTGCGGCCGAGCAGGCTGGCGTCCTCGATCAGGAAACTGGTGTCCCACAGCCGTTCGCCCCAGCCCGGCAGCACGTCGATGCCGTGCAGCACCGCGGCGGCTTGCCCCGCCATGCCAGCCGCCAGCACGCCGATCAGCCGGTTGGTGACGCTGAACAGCGAGCGCATCGGAATGGCGGTCAGGCCGCGATACACCGCGAACGACAAGCCCGCCGCCAGCGCCAGCCCGGCGGCGCCGCCGCCCGCCATGCCCGCCGCATCGCTGCCCGACGAGGCCGCCGCGCCGAACAGGAACAGCACCAGTTCCGCGCCCTCGCGCAGCACCGCGACCGCCACCACCACGGCCAGCGCCAGCAATGTCTTGTGGCCCATGCGCACCGCGTGCCCGGCCTGCTTCAAGTCCGCCGCCATTTCGCGCGCATGGCGCGACATCCAAACGATGTGCCAGCCCAGCATCAGCACCGCGAAGCCCAGAATGGCGGCGGTGAACAATTCCTGGCCGACGCCCTCGAACGCGTTCGACAAAGCGGCGGTGAACGCCGCGACCAAACCTGCCCCCAGCGTGCCCACCGTCACGCCGCCGGCGATCCAGCGCCCGCGCAGCACCACGCCCTCGGTGGCGGCCAGCACGATGCCGACGATCAGCCCGGCCTCCATGGCCTCGCGGAACACGATAATCAGACTGACCAGCACGCGGCGGCCTCCGTGGTCTGCAATTGCGAATGACTAGCAACTGCGATCACACCTAGTCCCTCGCGCCGCAACCCGCAAGATGCGCGCCGCGCGATGGCGCGATGGCGCTATGCCGTGCGGCCAGCCGCGCCGCGCCGCCGCCGCAACAAGGCAAAGCCGGGCAGCGTGGTCAGCAGCAGCAGCAGTGGATTGGGCTCGGTCACGTCCGCCACCACGGTGCCCAGGCTGCACCCGGCGGGCGCTTGCAGCCGGGCGATTTGATCGGTTTGCGATAGGAACAGCGTGCCGTTGGTCGGGTCGGCCGAGGTGTAGTCGCCGCGCGTGCCGCCGCTGGCGATCACCGTCTCGCCGGTGCTGGACGGGTCGATCAGCCCCACCGTGCCGTCGTTGTTGTTGACCACGATATCGCCCGCCTGCCGGCAGGTGCCCGCCAGCACGCCCATGCCGTCCGAGCCATGGCCGAGATAACCGGAATCGAACACCTGGGTGCCGAAATTGCCGATGGCGAGGCTGTAGCCCAGCACGTGGTCGGCATATAGTCCGGAGAAATCCGCGACATAGGCGGTTTGCCCGTCCGGCGAGACGGTCACGCCGTCCAGCCCGTCGTTGAACACCGTGCTGACCAGCGTCATCGCCCCGTTGCCGGGATTGATCTCGACCAGCCCGGCGCTGGACGAGGCCAGCAGCTTGCCGCTGACCGGATCGCCCCAAAGCCCGTAGACCGAATTGACCGACGGCGAGGTGACGATTTGCGCGCCGATGGTGCCGTTGGCGTTGAAATTGTAGAAATTGCCGAAGGATTTCGAGCCGTACAGCGAACTGCCGATCTGCGCCATGGCGAACCCGCTGCCGATGGTGCCAACCAGCGTGCCATTGGCGATGGTTTGATTGTCCACATCGGGGAACACATAAGTGTCGCCGGTGGCCGAGGTCGGCGCCACCAACTGCCCGCTGGCGTTCACGCCGATGCTGCCGAACGTATAGTCGTTCAAATTGGCGTAAGCGTACGGACCGATGACGGTGGACAGGCTAAACCCGTCCGACACGCCGGTGCCGTTCAGCGCCAGGGACGCCTGGGCACCGGTGGCCGAGGCAATCGCGGCCGCCACCAGGACTGCAAGTAGAGCGCGCTGCATTTTCGTCCCCTCCTATCATGCTATTTTTTGTGAGAATGGCATGAGGGATTGGGGATTTGCAATTGAATGTGGGGGTGCGGGAGCGGCTGCCTGGGGCCGGTTTGCCTTGCGCTGCGGTGCGCTGCCCAAGGAGGAACTGGACCGGGCGACGCAGTCGATGCTGCGGTATCAGGAGCAGCAGCACCGCTTGAAGCTGGGGTCCACCGCAGGTGCACAGATGGCAAGCGCCCCCGTGCCCGAAGATCAGGACCAGATCGCCGCCTAAGCTGGTTGCAAGACCACCAGCCGCGCTTGGCGGCTGGGATGCGGAATGTCAGGCCCTTCCGCCAAAGTAGGCGTCGAATGTCTCGAACAGCCATATGGTATGTTCGAACGGTTGAGGCGGGCGACGCGTGCTATTGTGCCTGGCCGCAATGAAAAGCCCGAAAATGTCGCGCACCAGTTTGATGGTCGTGCCATATCCTTCAAGTACCAAATCATACCAAATCATACCAAATCTCGTGGGCGAGAACCCATGATCCATTCAATCGTCATCGCCGGGCTTGACCCGGTGATCCATGCCAGCGCTCGGTGTTAGAGGCGCGATGCTCTGTGCGGCGCCATGGATTGCCGGGTCAGCCCGGCAACGACGATGAGTCTGGGTCAGCGAGATTCGGTATCACATCCCGCTTACCACAGCCAAATCCGACCGTCTGCGAAATTGTGGATGGGCCAATACATGGCGTCAATATTCCGGACCCCAAAATACATGCCAACCGGTCCGATTTGGCGCACAAAAAAAGCGGGGCGCCCGAAAGCGCCCCGCCCATGCCGTCAGCCCGCCAATCTTAGCAGGAGTAATACATCTCGAACTCAACCGGGTGCGGGGTGTGCTCGAACTTGTACACTTCGCTCCACTTCAGCTCGATATAGCTCTCGATCTGGTCGCGGCCGAACACGTCGCCGGCCAGCAGGAAGTCGTGGTCGGCGGCCAGTGCCCCCAGCGCTTCGCGCAGGCTGCCGCACACCGTGGGAATGCCCTTCAGTTCTTCCGGCGGCAGGTCGTACAGGTCCTTGTCCATCGGGTCGCCGGGGTGGATCTTGTTCTTGATGCCATCCAGGCCGGCCATGCAGATCGCCGCGTACGCCAGGTACGGGTTGGCCGAGGCGTCCGGGAAACGGACTTCGACGCGCTTGGCCTTCGGGTTGGTGGTGTACGGAATGCGGCACGACGCCGAGCGGTTGCGCGCCGAGTAGGCCAGCAGCACCGGGGCTTCGAAGCCCGGGATCAGGCGCTTGTAGCTGTTGGTGCTCGGGTTGGTGAACGCGTTGATCGCCTTGGCGTGCTTGATGATGCCGCCGATGAAGTACAGGCACATCTCCGACAGGTCGGCGTAGCCGTTGCCGGCGAACAGCGGCTTGCCGTTCTTCCAGATCGACTGGTGGGTGTGCATGCCGCTGCCGTTGTCGCCGTAGATCGGCTTGGGCATGAAGGTCGCGGTCTTGCCGTAGCTGTGTGCGACGTTGTGGACGCAGTACTTATAGATCTGCATCTGGTCGGCCATCGTGGTCAGCGTGCCGAACCTTGTGCCAAGCTCGTGCTGGCTCTGCGCCACTTCGTGGTGGTGCTTTTCGATCGGCAGGCCCATTTCGCCCATCGTCGAGAGCATTTCGGCGCGCAGGTCGCTTTCGGTATCCACCGGCGGGACCGGGAAATAGCCACCCTTCACAACCGGGCGGTGGCCCATGTTGCCTTCCGGGTATTCTTTCATGTTGGCGCCGGGGCCTTCGACGCTTTCGATGGTGTAGGTGCCGAAGTTGCCGCCGGTGCCGAAGCGCACGCTGTCGAACACGAAGAACTCGGCTTCGGCGCCGACCAGGATGCTGTCGCCGATGCCCGTGCTCTTCACATAGGCTTCGCAACGCTTGGCGGTGCCGCGCGGGTCGCGGGTGTAGGACTGGCCGGTCGAGGGCTCGAAGATGTCGCAGAACAGGATCAGGCTCGGCTTGGCCGAGAACGGGTCCATCACTGCGGTCGAGGCATCCGGCATCAGGATCATGTCGCTCTCGTTGATCGCCTTCCAGCCGGCGATCGAGGAGCCGTCGAACATGATCCCGTCACGGAACGCGTCTTCGCCCATGGTGGAAATGTGCTGGGCGGTGTGCTGCCACTTGCCGCGCGGATCGGTGAAGCGCAGGTCGACGTACTCGACCGAGTGCTCCTTGATCATGTCGAGCACTTTTTGCACGCCGTTGTCGTCTGCCATCAGTCAACTTCCCTTGCCATGCGCGCGCCGCCACGGCGCCGCGCCAAACGCGAAGCCGCCCCACGCGGCCTCAATATGCCGGACCCGCCCAGCGGTGCCCGGTAGCCTGTATCGGCATCGCGCCCAGCCTGGGCCGGGCAGGCGCCGCTAAATCGCGTCCTCGCCGCGCTCGCCGGTGCGGATGCGGATGACTTCCTCGATGGAGCTAATGAAGATCTTGCCGTCGCCGATGCGCCCGGTGCGCGCCGCGCCGACAATCGCCTCCACCGCGCGTTCCACCACGTCGTCCTCGCAGACCACCTCAATCTTCACTTTGGGCAGGAAGTCAACGACGTACTCCGCCCCGCGATACAACTCGGTGTGGCCTTTCTGCCGCCCGAAGCCCTTGGCTTCCACCACGGTGATGCCTTGCAGCCCCACCTCATGCAGCGCCTCCTTCACCTCATCGAGCTTGAATGGCTTGATGACCGCTTCGATCTTCTTCATCCGCCGCACCCCAATGTCCGTACCGCTTCATCCCACGCGGGAGAGGACGATGGCAAAGGGTTGCACGCTGCGTGCCACCCGGCAATCCACCCGCAAAGCGGTGCTTTGCCCATCGGCTGCGCACCGCCCCCGCATGCTTCGTGGGCGGTTTCTGCCTGTTTTGCTGGCAGGTTGCCAAGCGCCTGCATTGCTGCCATCGCGGGGCAATCGCATAATCGGGCGTCGCTGATCGCCCTACAGGAGCCTGCCGCCGGTGAAGACCCAGAACACGCTGCTCGCCAACACCGGAACCACGATCTTCACCGTCATGTCGGCGCTGGCGCTGGAACACGGTGCGATCAATCTCGGCCAAGGCTTCCCCGACACCGACGGCCCGCCCGGCGTGGTGCAGGCCGCCGCCGATGCGTTGCAGGACGGGCGCAACCAGTATCCGCCGATGACCGGGGTGCCGGAACTGCGTCAGGCGGTGGCCGCCGCCAACAAGCGGTTCTACGGGCTGGATTTCGACCCGAACGGCGAGGTGGTGGTGACCTCGGGCGCCACCGAGGCGATCACCGCCTGCCTGATGTCGCTGCTCAACGCGGGCGACGAGGTGGTGCTGATCGAGCCGCTGTACGACACCTATCTGCCGGTGGTGAAGTTGATGGGGGCGATCCCCAAGCTGGTGCGCCTGTCGCCGCCGCACTGGGAATTGCCGCGCGCCGAACTGGCGGCGGCGTTCGGCCCGAAAACCAAGGCCATTCTGTTCAACTCGCCGATGAACCCGACCGGCAAGGTGTTCACGCTTAGCGAACTGGAATTCATCGCCAGCCTGCTCCAGCAGCACGACGCCTACGCCATTTGCGACGAGGTGTACGAGCATCTGGTGTTCGACGGCTGGAAGCATATTCCGCTGATGACGCTGCCGGGGATGCGCGAACGCTGCCTGCGCGTCGGCAGTGCGGGCAAAACCTTCAGCCTGACCGGCTGGAAAGTCGGCTACATCTCGGCCCCCCGCCAATTGGCCAGCGTGGCCACGAAGGCGCACCAGAACCTCACCTTCACCACCGCCCCCAACCTGCAACGCGCGGTGGCGGTGGGCTTGGCCAAGGACGACGCCTATTTCGAGGGGCTGGCCAGCGGCCTGCAAGCACGGCGCGACCAGTTGGGCCAGGGCCTCGCCAAGCTGGGTTTCGGCGTGCTGGACACCCATGGCAGTTACTTCATCACCGCCGATTTCGCGCCGCTGTTCCCGCACGGCTTCAACGGCACGGACGCCGATTTCTGCCAGATGATGTCCGCCGAGGCGAAAGTGACCGCCATTCCGGTCTCGGCGTTCTACGAATCCGAAGCCCCGCGCCACTACGCCCGCTTCGCCTTCTGCAAACGCCCCGACGTGCTGGACGCCGCATTGGCGCGGATGGCGGCGTGGATTGCCGGGCGCAAGGCGGCGTAGCGAGGGGCGGCGCTGGCGTGTTACTGTCCGGCGCATGAGCGCATCGCACCAGGTTCCCTGGACGCAGACGGAGTTCCTCGATTGGGCCGCGGCGCAGAACGGCCGCCATGAGTTCGACGGGTTCGGCCCGGTGGCGATGACCGGCGGCACGGCTTGGCACAACCAGGTTTCGCAGAATCTGTATGCAGCTCTGCGTCAGCGCCTGCGCGGCACGCCGTGTTGGTTTTTCGGCCCCGATCTTGGCATCGACACCGTCGGCGATGCGATCCGCTTTCCCGATGCGCTGATCACCTGCGCCAAATTCCCCGGCGAGGCGCGCATCGCGCCCGATCCGGTGGTGGTGTTCGAGGTGCTTAGCCCGCGTTCCGGGCGGATCGACCGCATTGTGAAGCTGCGCGAATATCAGGCGGTGGCGTCGATCCGCCGCTACGCGATCATCGAATCGACCGGCGTGGGGGTCACCGTGCTGGAAAAGCTCGACGGCGCGTGGAAGGCTGAGGTGCTGACGGGCGGCGACACGCTGCGCCTGCCGGAAGCCGGTATCGAACTGCCGGTGACCGCGTTGTACGAGGGCATCGCATTCCCGGACGGCGAGGCCGCCGCCTAGCTGCCCGGCGCCATTTGCGCGATGGGCTGCATGTGCAGGATCAGCAGCGGCGGGTAGCCGAAGGCCGAGCCGGTGGCCAGATCGACGCCTTCGCCCAGGCCAAGTGTGGCGATGTTGGCCCAGCCGAACTGGCTGGTTTCGGCCGGCGCGCTGCCCGCGTTGGCGATGTAGCCTTCGCGGGAGCAGCGCACCATCAGGTCGCCCAGGCTGCGATGCACCATCGCGCTGCCCGGCGTCACCAGCAGCCATTGGCCGCGATTATTGGTCAGCGTGCAGCGCGCGCCGGCCACGTCCTGATCGCCGAACCGGGTGACCACCGTCACCAGTTGGCGCGGTGTTTCCACGGCGGTGGAACAGCCGGCCAAGGCCAGCATCACGCCGATCGTTACAACATGTCGCACCAGTGGCCTCCTCTCGCCGCGCGCCGCAATGATGCCGGTTTGCCGGAATATTGCAAACGCGAAGGGGAGTGACGGCCCCAAGCCGGATGGCGCTACGGTAGCGTCAGGCCGTTGGCGGCGTTCCAATTCAGCGTCAGCGTTTCGATGCCAGTACCGGCGGCATAGACCGCGTCGGCGTTCTGGATCCAGCTATACCAGCCGGACGCCGCACTCACGCTGCCCTTGAACGCGCCGCTGCTGAAGTCGTGCGCGCCGTCGATGGTGATGTTTTCCGGTGCCAGATTGGCGCGCTGCTTGACCGGGAAGAACAGCGTGATGTGTTCCGCCCCGGTGTTGAACGCCGGGTTGGCCAGCGATTCCACCCGGCGCTGGATGAAGTACTCGCCCACCACGTTGGCGCCTTTGCTGATGGTGCCCGCCTCGTGCTGCGTGGTGCCGGCGGTGTCGGTCACGTTGGTGAGCGTGGACACGCGGGTCAGCGTGAGCGTGACTGTGCCGGCGAGCGCCGCGCCAGACCACAGCATCGCGGCGGCGGCGAGCATGAGACCGGCTTTGGCGGCTGGTTTGAACATCGGGTCCTCCCTAAATAATGTGACGAATTGTAGATTAAGGTTCCGCAAGCTACCGCGCAAGCGTAACTGTGGCCACAGCGTTTCACGTTAACGGTGAGAAGGCCGCTGTCAGTGCGCGCCCAACCGCCCCAGCGCCAGCGCCGCCGCCACTGCGGCATCGGCCTGGATCAACCCGGCGCCGCCGCTGACCGCGCCGCCGCCGCCGGGCGAGGCGGTGCTGGCCAGGATGGCGCTGAGTTGCGCGGGCGTCAGGCGCGGACTGGCTTGCAGCATCAGCGCCGCCACGGCGGCGGCGTTCGGGGCGGCGGCCGAGGTGCCGTAGAACGGCGCGAACACGCTGGTGATGCTGCCGTCCGGCGCGGTGAAATTCACCTTGGCGGTGGAAATCGGGCTGGCCAGCCGCGCGCCGCTGGCGTCGAACAGCATGTTGCCGCTGCCGACCGAGGAAAACGCCTCGATGGCGTTATTGCCGCCGAACGCGCGGGTGTTGTTCCACGCCACCGCGCCCACGGTGTTGGCCCCCGGCACCATTTCCTGCCCGATCACCGTGCCGCTGCCCACCCCGATGCCGCGGCCGCCGAAGCTGCCGTTGCCGTATTCGATGACCTTGAACAGGCCGGGCGGTGCGGCGCCGCCGTTCTGCCATACCACCAGGCGGAACGCGCTGGCGCCGGTGGTGTTCTTGAAGCTCAGGATCTGATCCGGATTGCCGCCGGTGCAATTCACGCTGGCGGCGGCGAGCAACTGGCCGGACAGGCTGTACAGCGCCATGCCCAGGCTGTTGGCGCTGGCATGGCCGGTGCCGATGCTGGCGAAGGGCTGGTCCCATTGCAGATCGAGCAGCAATTGCCCGCCCGGCGGCACGCTGACCGGGGCGAAAAGCTGTGCGGCACCCGATCCCGCGAAATTCTGCACCAGCGCATTGGCGGGCAGGCCGGGCAGGCTGGCGTGCACGCCGCGGAACGCCTGCTGGATGTAGTCGGTGCCCTCGTTGCTGGCGGCGGTGAAGTAGTTCACCCCGTGCGCGATGGCCGATTCCACCGCCGCCTGCACCGCGCCGCCGTCCTGAAAGAACGGCTCGTCCAGATAGGCCACATCGTCGACAATGATCGTGCAGCCCGCCGCCACCAGTTGCGCGATCCCGGCGGCGAAATTGGCCTCGCCCGCCGTGGCGGTGTGGAAATACAGCTGCGCGCCCGGCGCGATCTTGTGCACCAGATCGCCCATCGCCCGGCCCTCGTCGTGGCTGCCGGGCGGGCCGTCCTGCAGGATGGTCACGCCGGCCGGCAGGTCGCCGCGCGCCACATCGCCCGCCATGCCGCCCAGCAGGTTGAAGCTGTCGGACAAGATGCCGATCTTGATGCCCGCCCCGCTGACGCCATACGCCGCCCGCGCCGCCGGGCCGTGCACCGCGAGGTCGGAATTGGCGTCGGTGCGGGCGCCTGGGGTGGCAAAGGCGGGGAAGTAATTGCCAAGCACAAATTGCGCTGTCGTGGCATTTTTGGGCAATGCGGACAGTAATACGCAGGCCGCATCCGGCTGCGGCAACAAATAGCCGGATGCAATGCCGCTGTCCGGCGCTGTGCAGGGGGGCAGCGATACGCTGCGCCAGCCGTCCGTGCGGGCGAAATTGCCGCCCGCGCCCCTTGCGGGGGTTCCCGTGGCCAAGGCCGTGACTCCGTCGCGGGGATCGTGCCGTGACCTGGGAACGCTTTTGCCCCCGGCACATATCCGCGCCTCACGCCCAGCATGGCCGCCGCGTGGTTAACGCGGCGTTGCTGCCGCGATGCGGGCGGCAGATGCGGGCGGCGGGCGGCTCAGTCCTCGATGCCGAATCCGGTGAAGCAGTAGCCGACGTTGCGCACGCTCAATATTATATCGCGCCCGCGCAGGGCCGCCATCATTTGGTCGAGCTCGCTCGCCTGCTCAACATCGTAGGCGTAGCGCGATAAGTATTCCGCCATTTCCGCTGAAAAACTCACGTCGTCGTCAACCAGCAAAATCCTGAGACCTGTCGCGGTCATTGTGCTTGTTCCATGCAGAGCGGCTGCAAGAGCCGTGCCGGCGTTTCTGCGTTCAACGTCCAGATGCGCCCGATTGAAACCTAACGTCACCCTGCGTCAAGCGGCTGCGCCGACATAAGGCCGTTATACCAAATCGCTTGGGCGAGAACCCATGATCCATTCGATCGTCATCGCCGGGCTTGACCCGGCGATCCATGCCAACGCTCGGTGTTAGACGCGAGATGCTCTGTGCGGCGCCATAGATTGCCGGGTCAAGCCCGGCAACGACGATGAGTCTTGGTCAGCGAGATTTGGTATTATACCTGAGTCGTGCGGGGTTTGTCGAAAAATGTCGCAATGCCGGCGCAATTGCGCCAAAGCAGCCCGCCCCGCAGATCGATTTCGCCATGGCATGGCAGCAACACAGGTCACGCTTTGGTGGGGATTGTTGGGTGACAGCCGGTATGTATGCCTGCTAATAATAGCTTCGGTTCATTTGCTATCGAGACCAAAAATGCCAATCGGGAACACGGCTCGGGAACGCGGCGCGGATGGCCCAAGCGGTGGCGGCGAGGCACAGCCGCCCATGGCGCAGCGCCTGAACCGATGACCGATTTGCCCACCGTTCTGCTGGTTGACGACGAAGCGCCGCTGCTTGCGGAAATCCAGGACTTCCTTGGCTGGAGCGGCTTTAACGTCGTCCCCGCCATCGACGGCAGCCGGGCGCTCGACGAACTGGCGGCGCGCAAAGAAATCACCGTCGTGCTGACCGACATCCGCATGCCGTTCATGGGCGGGCTGACACTGGCCGCCCACATCATGAAATCGCGCGGCGACGCCGAGGCCATTGAAGTGGTGCTGATGACCGGCCACGCCAGCGCGGCAAGCGCTGCCGAAGCGGTGCGCGCCGGGGCGTTCGATTTTCTGCGCAAACCCATGGTGCTGTCGGAGGTGGTGGCGGTGCTGCAACGCGCCCACGCCAAGGCGGCGGCGCGGCGCGCGGCGTTGAATTTGGCCGGCGATACGCCGCCCGAACTGGCGCGCATTTTGTCGCACGAACTGCGCACCCCGCTGATCCCGCTGCTGGCGCTGCCGGACATGCTGTCCGACGGTAAAACCCTGGCCGCCGGCGCGGCGCGGCGCGTGTGACCGGGCGCGGCGTGCAGGTGTTGAGCGCGGCGGCGAACCGGAAGTGGTGGGCTTCCTGCTGGGCATCACGCGCGAGAAGCCGGGGCGCTGGAAATCCTGCAATCGCGGCTGCGCGGCTTCACGGTGCGCAATTTGCTGCCGCCCGATCTGCCCGCCGTGCTGGGGGCGGAAATTCCGATGGAGCGGGTGCTGATCAACCTGATCGCCAACGCGGTGGACGCCTACGGCCAAGTGCCGCGCACCGCCGCCGGCATCATCGATGTGTCAGGCGCGGC
Organism: Rhodospirillales bacterium; assembly: GCA_025359905.1. Lineage (GTDB taxonomy): Bacteria > Pseudomonadota > Alphaproteobacteria > Acetobacterales > Acetobacteraceae > CAIPHQ01. Next base: position 1,839 of record JANYDF010000095.1, on the reverse strand, counting down.
CGAGGGCGGCCATGTGGTGCTGCGCGTGTCCGACCAAGCGGGCGGCGTCCCCGAAGCGGCGCTGCATCGGGTGTTCGAGCCGTTCTTCACCACCAAATTGGCCGGCAAGGGCACCGGGCTGGGTCTCAGCCTGTGCTTCGGCACCATCATCGGCAGGGGCGGCCACATCGGGGTGCGCAACGAAAACGGCGGCGCGGTGTTCGAAATCCACATGCCGGCGGCCGCCGAGGCGCAGCGCACGGCCGTTTAGCGGCGTTCGCCGCTACCGGGCCGGCTGGCGGTGGAATTCGCCGCACCATTCCTTGTCGTGCTTGCGCACTGAAACCGGGTGGCGGCGGCAATTGCCGGGCCGGTCGCTGCCGTGCTGCTGGCGGTCGGCGTTGCCGAGTCGCACAGCGGCGGGGGCAATGGGGTCGGCGAGGAAGAACTTGCAGGAGGCGCAGCAATCCAGCGCCAGCGGGGCCGACGTGCCGCCGAGCAAATGCCGGTCGGTGTGGCGGCGCAGCAGCGTGAAGGGCGGCGGGCTTTCAGTCATCTCAACGGCTCCTTCCGGCGCGGTGGTCTCGGCTGGCGGCAGCGATTCGCTGGTGGGGCGGGGTATGCCGAGCAACGTGCGAAACGGTGTCATGACCAGGGTGCCTCCCTCGCATGGCATTGCCACAGCGGGCGCTTGGCAAAGCCCTCGCGGGTTCTATTTAACTTTACCGTATCGTCATCTGCAAGCCGCATGGCCTGCGCGGCTGGCGCGCCCGGCTGCTCCCGGCCCCGCCGGGTAACGCCTTGACTTGCAACGGATTCGCCGCGCCGCCGCCGCCGGATGGGCGCTTGCGTTGTGACACTTAAAACACGCATCGGCATGAAGTCCGTCATTGGCTAACGCGCCCGCTCACGCTCGCGTTCCGCCGCCCGGGACAGCCGCGCGGCAGTGCGCAGCAGAAACGCCCGGTCGTCATCCGTGCAAGCGCGGTACAGGCGCAGCAGCGCCACCTCGGTTGCATTCTCCGGCGCCGGGTCGGGCTGCGCCTCATGGCCTTGCAGCAAGTGCTGCACCGAGACGCCCAGCACGGCGGCGATACGGGTCAGATTGCCACGAATCTGGCCGGAACGCTCGGTTTCCCACTGCGCCACGGCACTGCGCGATACGCCCACGCCGCCGGCCAGATCGGCCTGCGTCATCCCGCGCGCCGCACGGGCGGCACGGATGCGGGCACCGACGGAATCTTCGGCTACATCAATCATAACATTTGGATACGTGAGTTGGCCTAACAGGTCCACGATAGTTTTGTTGACGCCGTTTAGTTAGTAAGACTAACATGCGCCATCACCAACCAAGGGGTGGCTCATGGCGGCGGAATGGACACAAGTGCGTGACACGCGGCTGCGCCGGATGCGCGCCGAGGGCGCCGGCTGGCCGGAAATCGGGCTGGCGCTGGCGGTCTCGCCGGATGTGGCGCGGGAGCGGGCGCGGCGGATCGGCGCCAAACGGCTGCTGGCCGAGGCGGTGGAGCCGGAAGACCCCGAACTCGATGATCCGGCGCGCGCCCCGCTGCCCGCCGGACACCCGCGCGCCTGGGGCCTGCTGACCGCCGGCACCTTGCTGATGGACCAGGCGTGGCCCGGCTACAAATTGGAGTACGCGGCATGAAGCGCCGCGCGGTGACGGTGCTGGCGGGCCTGGCCGCCGCCGGGCTGCTGGCGCGGCGTGAGGCGCTGGCGGCGCTGGCGGCCGAACACCCGGCCTGGAGCGACTCGTCCGGCCATCAGGCGCGCACCGCCTGGGCGCTGGCCGACGAGACGGCGCGCTGGGCGGCGGCCCGGCGGCGGGCGGGCTGGCAGGTG
>JANYDF010000073.1 GCA_025359905.1 Rhodospirillales bacterium | reverse complement strand
TGCGTTTCGAAGCGCCGCTGCTGCCCGCCGAGTTGGCCAGCCGATGCGCAAGGCTGCTGGGGCTTGGCGAGCAGAACATTGCCGACAATGCGAACACGCCGATGCTGCGAGCGAGTTAGGCCCGCCAAGCCAGCATTTTTGGCTGAGGTTAGCGCGACGCTGGCCGACCCCTGCGAACGCATCGCGTCGCAGGGGAGATCAGCCGCGATTGAGCCGGGGCGGCAGCAATCGTTGCCTAGACGGCGCTTGCCGGATGGAAGCGGTGGGCCGGCCAGCCTGCCATGTCCTCGTACAGCCGGTATTTTTCGTTAATCACCTGCTGTGCTGCCGTCATCAGCCGCGCCGCATCTTCCGGCTGGGTTTGCGCCAGCGTCCGGTAGCGCAGTTCGTTGCCGGCGTAGTCCATGAACGGCCGCGTCGGGCGCGGGCTATCCAGACGGAACGGGTTCTCTCCGACGTCGCGCATCGCCGGATTGTAGCGGAATAGCGGCCAGTAGCCGCAGCCAACCGCAAGGTCTTGCTGTTGCATGCCCAGGCGCATGTCGATGCCGTGCGCGATGCAGTGGCTATACGCCAGGATCAGGCTCGGCCCGCCCCACGCCTCGGCCTCGCGGAATGCCAGCAAGGATTGCTGGGCGTTGGCGCCCATCGCCACCTGCGCAACATAGACGTTGCCGTAGGCGATGGCTTGCAGCGCCAAATCCTTGCGCGCCACCCGCTTGCCGCCCGCCGCGAACCGCGCAACCGCGCCGAGCGGCGTGGCCTTGGAGGCCTGGCCGCCGGTGTTGGAATAGACCTCGGTGTCCAGCACCAGCACGTTCACGTCGCGCCCGGTGGACATCACATGATCGAGGCCACCATATCCGATGTCGTATGCCCAGCCGTCGCCGCCCACCAGCCAGACGCTGCGGCGGACAAAATGATCGGCGACCGACAGCAAATGCCGCGCCGCCGGGCCTTCCAACCCGCGCACCCGGCGCGCAAGTTCGACCACCCGCTCGCGCTGGACCCGAATTTCCGACTCGCGGATTTGCGGCGCGTTCAACACCGCCTCAACCAACTCCTCACCGATTTGCGGCGCAAGGTCGCGGGCAAGCCGTGCGGCGTTCTCCAAGTGCTTGTCCGCCGCAATGCGGAAGCCCAAGCCAAATTCGGCGTTATCCTCGAACAGCGAGTTCGACCACGCCGGGCCGCGCCCATCGCCGTTGGCGAGCCACGGCGTCACCGGCAAGTTCCCGCCATAGATCGAACTGCACCCGGTGGCGTTGGCCACCATCATGCGGTCGCCAAACAACTGCGACAGCAACTTGAGGTAGGGCGTTTCACCGCAGCCGGCGCAGGCGCCCGAATAGGCGAACAGCGGCTCCAGGAACTGCACCCCGCGCACATTGGCGAAGTCGACGCGGGCCCGGTCGTTGACCGGCAATTGCTCGAAAAACGCCAGATTGTCGCGCCCGTGCTCAATCAACGGCAGCTTGTCGAACAGATCGATGGCCTTCACCTCGGGCGCCGCCGCATCGGTGGCCGGGCAGGCTTCCACGCACAGCCCGCAGCCGGTGCAATCCTCCAGCGCCAATCCCAGGGTAAAGCGCACATCCGGATAGCCGCGCACGTTGATCGGCGCGGACGGGAAGGTGTCCGGTGCGCCCTCCAGCCGGCTGGCGTCGTAGTATTTCGCCCGGATCACGCCGTGCGGGCAAACAAAGCCACATTGGCCGCACTGGATGCACAAATCCGCCCGCCAGATCGGCACCACTTCGGCGACGTTGCGCTTTTCCCAAACCGACGTGCCAGACGGGAACGTGCCATCGATTGGCAGCATGCTGACCGGCAGGTCGTCGCCCAACCCTTCCATCATGCGCGCGGTGACATTGCGCACGAAGGCGGGTGCGTTAGCGGGCACCGTCAGCACGCGCTCCCAATTGCTGCTGGCGGCGGCGGGGACTTTCACGTCGTGCAGATTGGCCAGGGTGGCGTCCACCGCGGCAAAATTCTTTTGCACGATGGTGCCGCCCTTGCGGCCGTACGCTTTCTCGATGGACTTCTTGATCTGCGAAATCGCTTCGTCGCGCGGCAGCACGCCGGAAATGGCGAAGAAGCACGTCTGCAAGATGGTGTTGGTGCGCCCGCGCAATCCAACTTCGGCGGCGACGCGGGTGGCGTCGATGACAAAGAACCGCAGGCCCAAATCGATAATGCGCTGCTGCATCGAGCGCGGCAGCCGGTCCCACACCGCTTCCGGCCCGAACGGGCTGTTCAGCAGAAATACCGCGCCGGGGGCGGCGAAGCGCAGCACGTCCGCCCGTTCGACGAAGCTAAATTGATGGCAGGCCACGAAGCTGGCGTGGCGGATCAGGTACGGCGCATGGATTGGATTGGGCCCGAACCGCAGATGCGAAACGGTCTGTGCGCCAGACTTGTGACTGTCATAAACAAAATAGCCCTGGGCAAACAGCCCGGCATCCTCGGCGATGATTTTGACCGTGTTCTTGTTGGCGCCCACTGTGCCGTCGGCGCCGAGTCCGTAGAACAGCGCTTGCACCGCTTCGGGCAACCCGAGCCGGAAATCCAGATCGGGGTCGAGATGCGAGCGGCTGACGTCGTCGATGATGCCGAGCGTGAAGCCGTGGCGCGGCGACGGCTTGCTGAGTTCGTCGAACGCCGCCTTCACCAAGTTCGGCGGGAAATCCTTGGACGACAGGCCGTAGCGCCCGCCCACCACGCGCGGCATGGTGGCGCGCCCGCCGGTTGCCACCGCTTGCGCCAGCGTGGCCACAACATCCTGATACACCGGCTCGCCGCTGGCGCCCGATTCCTTGCACTGCTCCAACACCGCGACGGCGCGCACGCTGGCAGGCAACGCCGACAGGAGCGCATCGGCGGCAAACGGGCGGTACAGCCGCACTTGCAACACGCCAACCTTCTCGCCGCGCGCCAGCAGCGCATCGGCGGTTTCGCGCGCGGTCTCAACGCCCGAGCCCATCAGGATAATCACCCGCTCGGCATCCGGCGCGCCGTGATATTCGAATAGCTTGTATTGCCGCCCGGTCAGCGCCGCGAAGCGGTCCATGGCGTCTTGCACATGACCCGGCACGGCAGCGTAGAACGGGCTGGATGCCTCGCGTGCCTGGAAGAACGTGTCCGGGTTATGCGCCGTGCCACGCACCATCGGCCGCTCAGGGTCGAGCCCGCGCGCCCGGTGCGCACGTACCAGATCATCGTCGATCATCGCGCGGATCACGCTGTCATCGACCACATCGAGCGTATTCAATTCGTGGCTGGTGCGGAAACCATCGAAGAAATGCAGAAACGGAATCCGCGAGGCCATTGTCGCGGTCTGCGCAATCAAGGCGCTGTCATGCGCTTCCTGCACCGAAGCAGAGCCCAGCAGCGCAAAGCCGGTGCCGCGTGCTGCCATCACATCGCTGTGATCGCCAAAAATCGACAGCGCCTGCGTCGCCAGCGCGCGCGCCGCGACATGAAACACCGTGCAGGTCAGCTCGCCGGCGATTTTGTACATGTTCGGCAGCATCAGCATCAGACCCTGCGACGCGGTGAACGTCGTGGTCATCGCGCCGGCCTGCAAGGCGCCGTGCACGGTGCCGGCGGCGCCGCCTTCGCTCTGCATCTGCTGCACCACGGGCACGTTGCCCCAGATGTTCAGCTTGCCCTCGCTCGCCCATTCATCGGCCAGTTCGGCCATCGTCGAACTGGGCGTGATCGGGTAGATCGCGCAGACTTCGTTGACCCGGTAAGCAACATGGGCAACAGCGGTGTTGCCGTCCATCGTGGCGCGCATCACACGGTCTCCGCTTCGAGAGCCATCGTAATGGCGTGGCAGGGGCATTGTTCGAAACACGTCGCACACCCGGTGCAGGCATCGGCGCGCAATTGGTAGCCTCGGCCTGGGCCGAGTTTGACGATGGCGTCTTCGGGACACGCGGCGAAGCAGTTGTCGCACTCGTAACAGATGCCGCAGGACAGGCAGCGCTGCGCCTCCCGCCGCGCCTCAATCTCGCCCAAACCGGCAACGACCTCGGCAAAGCCCTCGGTTCGCGCATTGGCCGGCAATTCCGGCTGCTTGGCTGGGGCTGCATCGCTAAACACCGGCAGATGCAGCATGTCGAAGGTCGCCACCTGCGGCAATACGGTCTTCACCCGCTGCGTGCCGTGCAACCACGCGTCGATGTAGCGCGCCGCACGTTTGCCGTGCCCGACTGCCACCGTCACGGTGCGATCGCTCGGCACCATGTCACCGCCGGCGAACACCCCGGCCGCACCGGTCATCATGTCCGGGCCCACGATCACAGTGCCGTCATCCTTGAAGACGATGCCTGGCACATTGCGCAGGAAGCCGCTGTCGGTGTCCTGGCCGAGCGCCAGCACCACCGAGTCGGCCTCCAGCGTCTCGAATTCACCGGTTGGCACCGGGCGGCCATGCGCATCGATGTCCATCCGCTCGACGGTCATCGACGTACTGCCGATATCCTTGATGGTGGTCAGCCAGCGGATTTTGACGCCTTCCAGCAACGCCTCGTCCGCCTCGAACGAATGCGCCGGCATATGTTCACGGTCACGGCGGTAGACGATCAGCGCCTCCTCGGCGCCCAACCGTTTGGCGGTGCGCGCGGCATCCATCGCCGTATTGCCGCCGCCATACACCACCACGCGCCGCCCCAGCAGCGGCGCGCTGCCGGCCGCCACGTCGCGCAGAAACCCCACCGCGTCCAGCACGCGGGCCGCGTCGCGCGCCGGAATATCGACGTGCCTGGAGATATGCGCGCCCACTGCGACGAATGCGGCGTCGAATTGGCCTTGCTGCACGCTGGCCTGCAAGTCGGCAACTTTGCTGTTCAGGACAATCCTGACACCCATTTGTTCAATGCGGGCGATTTCGCGCAACAGGTCGGCGCGCGGCAGCCGGTAGGCCGGAATGCCAAAATGCAACATGCCGCCGGGCACCGGACCAGCCTCCCGAATCTCCACCGCATGACCAAGCCGGGTCAAATGATAGGCCGCCGATAGTCCGCTCGGCCCGGCGCCAACCACCAGCACCCGCCGGCCGCTCGGCGACCTGTCCACCGGCGGTACCCAGCCTTCGGCCAGCGCCATGTCGCCGAGAAAGCGCTCGACAGCGTGAATGCTCACCGACTCGTCCATCTGACCGCGATTGCAAGCCGTTTCGCATGGATGATAACAAACCCGGCCATGCACCGATGGCAACGGGTTGTCTTGCACCAAGGTTTCCCAGGCGGCGCGGTAGTTGCCAGCCTGCGCCTGCGCCAGCCACGCCTGAATATTCTCACCAGCCGGGCATACCGCGTTGCATGGAGGCAGCAGGTCTTGCCAAATCGGACGGCGCAACCGCACCGGGCCGGTGCCGCGCTCAGCGGTCAGATCGACCACAGGCGTCATATCAGCTGGATGCTTCGCCATTTGACCCTCGGTCCCCTTGTATCAGAGTTCGATACCGGGCAACGCACCTGACGGCGTTGACCCAGGTCAAGTCCAAATTCGGATGCCAGATTGACACCGTCATTAGGGAACAGGCACAGTTCCAGATGCAACGGCGATAACGCCGAACCGCGCGGGTCCGCGACTGGTTCCCGCACGGCCAACGAGGGGGAATACGGTCATGACCAAGCACGGAGCGTGCCTGCTTGCCGCCATTGGCGGTGTATTTGCGCTAACGGCCGCGTCGGCCTGGGCTGCCGACAATTCGGCCTCGCAGATCCCAACATCGGGCGAGAAGCCTGCCGGCGCACCGAACGAAGTCAAAATGCCGTGGGGCACGTTCAAGCTGGCCGAACGCATCGCGGCGAAAGTGGCCAAGCACGAAAAGATCAACTACGTCTTTTCATATCAAGGCTCAGGCATTCCGCTGTTCTCGCCGCAATACGCTGCTGGGTTCAAGTATGGCTGCCAAGCGGGCAACGCGATCTATCCGTTGGAATGCACTTCTATCGCTCCTGTGCAAACCAACCCGAACGAGCAGGTCTCGCAGATCGAAGCCAAGCTTGCCGCTGGCCAGATCGACTGCATTTCCATTGAGCCGACCACGTCGGACGCGACGACGGCCATCGTCAACAAGATCATGGCCCAGGGCATCCCGGCCTTCACCGTCGGCGTGACCTCGCGCGGGCATGAGTTCACCAACTTCACCCAATTGCCGCCGCTGGAAGGTGCTACTGCCGCGCAAGTGGCGCTGAAGTGGATGGATGATACCGGCAACCATCTGAAAGTGTTTGCAGTCTCCGGCGGCGACCCGGCCGAGTTCTGGGCCCAGGGCCGCATGAAGGGCTTCCGCGAAGCCATCCAGAAGGCAATCCCGGACGCCACATTCGTCAATACCGAGGCGAACGGGCTGAACACCTCGTACGAACCCGGCAAGACCTTTGACACCTACAAGGCGTTCCTGTCGGCGCATCCGGACGTGCAGTTGATCGAGAATGTCGATATCGGCGCCGAACACGCCGACCGCGCCATTCGCGAACTGAACCGCGTCGGCAAGACCTTCAGCATCGGCTGGAACGTCAGCAAAGGTCAGCTCGACGGCATCGACGCCGGCATCCAGGTGGCGCTGCTCGATCAGCGCTGGCCGGATCAGGCGGCGTTCGGCGGCCCGGCCTGCGCGCAGTTCCTCGGCAACGGCGCAGTTCTGGCCAATACGCAGACGCTGAAAGCAGTCACCAAGGCGGATACCGCCGAGGCGCGCGCGCAGTTGAATTCGATCATGTCGTCGGGCAATTAGCCCGCCATCCTGACCGGACACCCCCCCTCTCCGTCCTGCCGGGCGGAGAGGGGCACAATACGTAAAATTGAGTCTGTGCGAGGCTGCCGGTGCCGACAACATGACCGCTCCTACTCCCGCGCGCCGTGAATCGCGGCTTTCGGCGGCTGGCCGCGCCACGTTCGACCTGACGCTGCGGCTGGGCGGCCTCGCCGTCGCCATCATCGTGGTCGGCTTGGTATTTCATGCCTTCATCGACGCGTTCTTCAACACCGATGTGATCATCTCCATCCTGCGCTCGATGAGCTCGGTGGCGATCATGGGGCTGGGGCTGACCCTGGTGATCGTGATCGGCGAGATCGATCTGTCGGTCGGCGCGATGTATGGGCTGGCGGC
>JANYDF010000069.1 GCA_025359905.1 Rhodospirillales bacterium | reverse complement strand
ATGACCGAATTCGGCAAGACGCCGTTCTTCACCGCGTCCGAGTTCGAGGCGATGGGCTACCGCATGGTGATCTGGCCGGTCAGTTCGCTGCGTGTCGCCAACAAGGCGCAGGAAGAATTGTACGCCGCGATCCGTCAGGATGGCGGCACGCAGAACATGCTGGGCCGGATGCAAACCCGCGCCGAACTGTACGCCACCATCGGATATCACCTGTACGAAGCGCTCGACGCGTCCATCGTCACTACGGTGGTGCCGCAGGGTATGCCGCAAGACACGCACTAATCGGAGGACCCGCCATGGCTGAAAGCCGCTATCCGTCCGCCTACGCTGCATGGCAGGCCGACCCGATTGGCTGGTGGCAACCGGCGGTGGATGCCATCGCCTGGACCCGCAAGCCGGATGCGATCTTCGATGCCTCGGCCGGCATTTTCGGCCATTGGTTTCCCGGTGGCGAACTGAATATAGCGCATAACTGTCTCGATCGGCATGTGGAATCGGGCCGGGGTGAGCAGGCGGCGCTGGTCTGGGACAGTGCCATGACCGGCCAGATTGTCACCCACAGCTACCGCGAGTTGCGCGACCGCACCGCGCGTGTTGCGGGCGCACTCGCCGCCCTCGGCGTGGCGCGCGGCGACCGCGTGGTGATCTACATGCCGATGATCCCCGAAGCGGTGATCGCCATGCTGGCCTGCGCCCGGCTTGGCGCGATCCATTCGGTGGTGTTCGGCGGCTTTGCGGCGGCGGAACTGGCCAAGCGGATCGAGGACGCTGAGCCGAAGGCGATCATTTCGGCATCATGCGGGCTGGAGCCGGGGCGGGTGGTGGCCTACAAGCCGCTGCTCGATGCCGCCATTGAGATCAGCGCGCATAAACCCTCTGCCTGCCTGATTTTCCAGCGCCCGGAACTGACTGCGCCACTGCTCGACGGCCGCGACCATGATTTTACCGCAGCCGAGGCCGCCGCCGCGCCGCACGCGCCGGTGGCAGTCGCGGCGACCGATCCGCTGTATATTTTGTATACTTCGGGCACCACCGGCAAACCAAAAGGCATCGTGCGCGACGCTGGCGGCTACGCGGTGGCGTTGCGCTGGAGCATGAACCATATCTACGGCATCGATCCCGGCGATGTGTACTGGTGCGCCAGCGATGTCGGCTGGGTCGTTGGGCATAGTTACATCGTTTATGGTCCGTTGCTGGCTGGGGCGACCTCGGTGATGTACGAGGGCAAGCCGGTCGGCACGCCCGATGCAGGCGCATTCTGGCGCGTCATTGCCCAGCACGGCGTCAAGGTGCTGTTCACCGCCCCCACCGCGTTGCGCGCCATCAAGCAGCAAGACCCGGAAGCAGCGCAGTTGCAGCACCACGACATTGCCAAATTCGAGGCGCTGTTCCTGGCGGGCGAGCGCTGCGACCCGCCGACCGCGATCTGGATTGCCGAGAAGTTGCAGCGCCCGGTGGTTGACCATTGGTGGCAGACCGAAACCGGCTGGCCGATCACCGCGGGCTTTCGCGGCTACGGGCTGTTCCCGCACAAGCCCGGCGCCGGCGGGCGCGCCTGCCCCGGCTACGACGTGGTGGCGCTCGACGATGCCGGGCAGCCATTGCCGCGTGGCACGGTGGGCAACCTTGCGGTGCGAATGCCGCTGCCGCCCGGCTGCGCGCCGACGCTGTGGCACGACGAGGCCGGCTTCCGCCGCGCCTATCTCGACGACTTCCCCGGCTGGTACCGCACCGGCGACGCGGGCGAAGTGGATGTGGACGGCGACGTGTGGGTGATGGGCCGCACCGACGACATCATCAATGTCGCCGGGCATCGCCTGTCCACCGGGGCAATGGAGGAAGTGCTGGCCAGTCATCCGGACGTGGCGGAATGCGCCGTGGTGGGTGCCGCCGATGCGCTGAAGGGCCAAGCGCCGCTCGGCCTCGTGGTGCTGAAGGCCGGTGCGAACCGCGAACATGCCGCGCTTTGCCGCGAGTTGGTGGCGCTGGTGCGCGACCGCATCGGCCCGGTGGCGGCGTTCAAGGACGCCCGTGTGGTGGCCCGGCTGCCGAAAACCCGCTCCGGCAAAATCCTGCGCGCCTCGATCCGCCGCATTGCCGACGGGCAGGACGCCGCGCCGCCGCCGACCATCGATGACGTGACGATTTTGGACGATTTGAAGGTGTTGTTCGGCGCGAAGCCGTAGCCGGTCAAATATCCAAGAACACCGTCTCGCCATCACCCTGCAACCGGATATCCAGCCGCCAAATGCCGGGTCCATCCGGCCGGGCGACCAAGGTGGCGCGGCGATCCGGCGGCAGGCTGGCCAGCAACGGGTCTTCGGCGTTCAGCGCTTCGCCGTCGAAATAGACCCGCGTGTGCAGATGGATCAGCAGGCCGCGTGCGAAGATGGTCAGCGCGATATGCGGCGCTTGCAGCGTGTTGCTGCCGCCGGTCAGCGGCACCGGGCCGGGTTGCAGCGTGACGAAGCGGAATTCGCCGTGCGCGCCGGTCGCCGCCCGGCCGAAACCGTCCCAGATCTCCGATGCCAGCGGATCGGGTTGCCAGAGTTCCACGCAGGCGTCAGTGACCGGCGCGCCGCTGCCGTCGGTGATGCGCCCGGTCAGTTCGATGCGCTCGCCCGCCGCGCCGAAGCGGGTCAGGTCGGCCCAGGCTTTATCCTCCAGCAGATGCCAGAACGGACCGATGGTTTGGCTGGCGGTGGCTGACGGCATCAGTCCTGCTCCAACAACGTCTCGAACGGCGTTTCGCTGCGCCCGCGCAACACGAAATCGAAGCGGTAGCCGAGCGCCCATTCCGGTTGGGTGATGTCCAGATTGAACGCCGAGACCAGCCGCTGGCGCGCCGCCGCGTCGGGCACCGTGTTGAAAATCGGGTCCAGCGCCAGCAGCGGGTCGCCGGGGAAATACATCTGCGTCACCAGCCGCTGTGCGAAGCCGGGGCCGAACAGGCTGTAATGGATATGATTGGGCCGCCACGCATTGTGATGGTTGCGCCACGGGTACGCGCCCGGCTTGATCGAGGTGAAGCGGTAGCGCCCCTCCGCATCGCTGAACACGCGCCCCGCGCCGTGGAAATGCGGGTCGAGCGGGGCGGCGTGCTGGTCGCCTGGATGGTTGTAGCGCCCGGCGGCGTTGGCCTGCCAGATTTCGATCATCACGCCGGGCACTGGCCGCCCGTCCTCATCGGTCACCTGCCCGGCCACGACGATCCGCTCGCCTTGCGCCGCACCGCTGGCGGTGCGGGAGAGGTCGGTCGCTTCAAGATAGCGCTGTGCGGAGAATTGCGGCGCGCGGCGTTCGGTCAGCGTGTGCCCGGTGGGCAACGGCACCAATGCTTGCGCGGGGTGGCGCAAGCCGGTGCTGCGATAGGCGGGCGCGTCGAGCGGCGGCTGGCTGCCGGGCGCGTACGGGCGGAACGGCGCATCGCTCACAGCACAATGCCTTGGTGGCGCAACCCGGCGGTGATGCTGCCGCTGGCCGGCAGCAGCGGGATCAGGCAGCACTGCAAGGCATGGTACAAATCCGGCTTGCCGAGGCCGAGCGCGGTGGCTGGCCGCAAGTTTTCGTCCAGTTGCGGGAACCAGCCGCCATTTGCGCGGTCGATGAAGTGGGTAGTGGCGAAGTTCCAAATGCGGCGGTACCAGTCTTCGTACACCTCACCGCCGTCGATGGCGTTCAACACGGCAGCCGCGCCAATACCCTCGCAGCACGGCCAGAAGTAACGGTTCGGCACGTGCGGCGCGCCGGTCCAGTCGAGCGTGTAGTAAAACCCGCCGCGCGCGTGGTCCCAGCCTTCGCCGATCGACTGGGTAAACAGCGCCTTTGCCGCGTGCGGCAGCCATTCCCGCGTGCGCCCGCCGAGTTCCCACAACTGCACCAGCAGCCGCGACCATTCCAGCCAGTGGCCCGGCGTGGTGCCGTACGGGCGAAAGGTACGATTGCCGTCGTATTCGCGGTCCACCTGCCAATCGGTGCCGAAATGCTCGGGCAGCCGCCAGCCGTTTTCACCGGCGCGGCGTCGCACGATCAAGTCGGCGATGCGTTCGGCCATGCGCAGGTATGTGCTGTCGGTGGTTGCCTCAAACGCCGCCATGAGGGCTTCGGTCAAGTGCATGTTGGCGTTCTGGCCGCGATAGCCATCGTAGGTGCGCCAGTCGCGGGTGAATTGCTCGGCGGCGGCGCCGTGCGACTCTTCCCAGAATTTCTCGGCCAGCAGCCCGGAAATATCGGTCAGCAGCCGGTCGGCATCCGGGTGGCCCGCGACTTTGGCGCTGGAGGCGGCCAGCAGTACGAAGGCATGGCCGTATGCCTGTTTGGTGTCATCAAGCGGGCCGTGTTCGCCCATCGACCAGTAATAGCCGCCGTGCACCGTGTCGCGATGGCCGCGCCAGAGGTAATCCATGCCGTGATCGACGAACGCGTCGGCCCCGGGCCGGCCCAGCAAATGCGCGATACTGAAGCAATGCACCATGCGGGTGGTGGAATGCAGCCCGCGCCCGGTTTGCACCGCCTGCGGGCGCGCAGCCCCGCTGTCGTCGAGCGCGAAGAAGCCGCCGCTGGGGTCGATGCTGTGCCGCTCGAACAGGGTAAACAGCGTGTCCGCCTGTTGCAGCAGCCAGCGCCGATGCGTGGACCGCGTGACCCATTTGGCGGCGTGCGGCGGGGTGATGAGGGGCATGGGGCTAACCGTCGTAGCTGGCTGGGCGGTCGGCGCCGACCTGCTGGTTGAAGAACGAGGCGGTCTTTGGCAATTGCGGCAGTTGCAACTGGAACGGCACGGCGCGCACCGTGCCGGTGGCCTCGCCCGCCACCAGCAGCCCGGCATTGCGGCTGGGCACCGGGTTGGGCGATAGCGGCAGCGCGTCCTCGGCGGAGAATACGCAAATATACAATGTGCGCGGCAGCGCCGAATGGTTCGGCGCCGAGCCGTGCAACAGCCGCGTGTGCATCAGGCAGACCGAACCCGCCTTACCGATGCAGCGGATCGACTTGGCCTGACTTTCCGCTGCCACCGCATCGTCGATGGCGCCGGTGAACTTGCCATCGTGCCACAGGCTATGGATCGCCCCGCGATGGCTGCCGGGCAGCACCTCTAGCGGGCCATTTTCGTCGGTGACCTCATCGACGAACAGCAGTGCTGTCACCAGATCGTCGTTGCTGTGCGGGGTGAACGGGAAATCCTGATGCCATTTCACCGCCGTGGCGGTACCCGGCAGCTTGGAGTTGATCTTGGCGTGATGGAATGTCACGTTCGGGCCGACGAGGTCGGCGACAATCTGGGTCAGCCGTGAGTGCGCCATGACGTTGAAATAGGCATCCGAGACTTCCTGCGGGGAGTTGACCCGGCGCAGCGCCGGGTGCGCGGCGGTGTGCCCGCGTTCCAGATCGAAGCGCGGCCGTCCGTCGATAATCTCCCCATAGGCGGCGGCGTGGGTGCGGCTTTCGGCCACCCAGGCGTCGAAATCTTGCCGCAGCGCGGCCAACTCCACCGGGTTGACGGCGTTTTCGGCCAACAGGTAACCGTCCCGCTGGTAGGCCGCGCGTTGTTCCGGGGTGAGTGTCGGCATGGCGTTGTCTCCCTGCGCGGGGCAGCCTAGCGGCTTCATCCGCTGCGGCAAGCGCGCCCGGCGGGTAACGTGACCCTGCGGAGGGAGTGGAGCGCATGGAACAAACAAACGGCGGCACCGCGCAGGCAGTGGCGTTCTACAGCGGCCACCCGATCTCGGCGGCGCTGGTGCTGACCCGGCTGCGCGCGGCGCGCGGCGGTTTGGTGGGGTTACGGCCCGAGGAGTTGTGGGCGCACGACCAGGACCATTTTGGCGGCCTCGCGGCCAACGACACGCTGGCCAAGCTGGCCGGCATCGGCCCGGGCAGCCGTGTGGCGGATTTCTGCGCCGGGCTCGGCGGCCCCGCGCGCTACTACGCGCAGGTGTTCGGCGCCGATGTCACCGGCGTTGAACTGACGCCCGCGCGCGTGGCCGGGGCGGCGGAGTTGTCGGCGCTGGTCGGGCTGCAAGACCGCGTGCGGGTGCTGCAAGGCGACGTGACGCGGGCGCCGCTGCCCGACGGCGCGTTCGATGCCGTGGTCAGCCAGGAAGCCTTGCTGCATGTGCCGGACAAAGCTGCCGCACTGGCCGAGGCGTTCCGCGTGCTGCGGCCCGGCGGGCGGGTGGTGTTCTCCGACTGGGCCTGCCACAGCCCGCTGCCGCCCGACGATGCCGATTTGATGTGGCAGGGGATGGCGGCGCAAACCCTGCAAAGCCTTGATGGCTACCGCGACTTACTGACCCGCGCCGGGTTCGTGGAGTTGCACATCGAGGACATGACCGAGGCATGGGGGCCGATTCTGCGCGAACGGCTGCGGATGTATCAGGCGATGCGTGGCGAGGCGGCCGCCGCTGGCACGCCGCCCGGCGACGACGCATTTCACCGCTCCTACGTGCGCTTCGTCGAACTGATCCTGGCCCGCCAGTTGGGCGGCATCCGCGCCGAGGGGGTGAAGCCGCCTGCTTAGTGCGAACCAAGCATATGCGCGCCGATGGCCTGGGTGTCGGCGCCCGCCCCTGGGGTCTCGTGCACGATCTTGCCTTCGTGCATCACCACGATGCGGTCCGAGAGTTCGAGGATCTCGTCGAGATCTTCCGAGATTAGCAATACCGCCGTGCCGTTGTTGCGCGCCGCCATGATGCGCGCGCGCACTTCGGCGACCGCCTTCACATCCAGACCGAAACAGGGGTTGGCGACGATCAGCAATTGCACCTCGCCGTCCAGTTCGCGCGCCAGCACGCAGCGCTGCACGTTGCCGCCGGATAGCACGCCGATGGGCACTTCGCGCGACGGTGCGCGCACGCCATACGCCGCGATCATCCGTTTGGCGCGCTCGGCCATCGTACTGCCTGCCAGCCACGCCCGTTTGCTGCCGCCTTCGGCGCGGTCGAAGCTGCGCAGGTTCAGGTTGTCGGACACCGACATGCGCGGCACGCAGCCATTGCGCAGCGGTTCTTCCGGCAGCACGCGCACATGCAGCGCCTGTGCTTCCTCGCGCGTGGCGGTATAGCCCTCACCGGCGACGATGATCTCGCCGGACACCGGCACCCGCTGGCCGCCGAGCACTTCGGCGAGTTCCTTCTGGCCGTTGCCGGACACCCCGGCGATGCCGACGATTTCGCGCGGATGCACCGCCAGCTTGGCAATATCCAATCCGGGCCGCCCGGCATCGCCCTGGGTGCGCAGGTTCTGGACCAGCAGCCGCTCATCGATGGCCGCCGTGCCGCGCCGTTCGACGCTGGCCGGGGCTTGCGGTTCGCCGATCATCATCGCCGTCATGTCGGATGGCGTCAGCCCGCGCGCCGTACCGCTGCCCGCCATCCGGCCGCGCCGCAGCACGGTCACTTCATCGGCAAAGCGGGCGACTTCCTTGAGCTTGTGGGTGATGATCAGCACCGATATGCTGCCGCCATGCGCCAGATCGCGCACCAGCGACAGCATCTCATCGGCTTCCTGCGGGGTGAGCACCGAAGTCGGCTCGTCCAGCACCAGGAAGCGGCGTTGCAGGTAGAGCTGTTTCAGGATCTCGGTCTTTTGCCGCTCACCGGCGGCGAGGCTGCCGACCTCGGCGTGCAGTTTCACCTTGAACGGCATCTGCGCCATGAAGGCTTCAAGCTCGCTGTTCTCGCGCCGCCAATCGATCACCGCTGGCACCGAGGCGCGCGACATCACCAGATTTTCCGCCACCGTCATCGACGGCACTAAGGTGAAGTGCTGATACACCATACCGAGGCCGAGCCGGTCGGCGTCGGCCGGGCGGGCGATGGTTTCTTCCTTGCCACCGACCAGAAACTGGCCCTCGTCGGCGCGATAGTAGCCGAGCAGGCACTTTACCAGCGTGGATTTGCCCGCGCCGTTCTCGCCGAGCAGCGCATGCACGCTGGCGGCTTTGACCTTCACCGAGACATCGTGCAGTGCGGTGAACGCGCCGAAGCGCTTGGTGATGCCGAGGGCTTCGACGGCGAGGGCGGCGGTCATGCCAAACCCGCGATCAGGGCCGAGCTATCGCTCACCGCGCCGAATACGCCGCCCTGCATGGTGACCATCTTCAGTGCTGCCGCATGGTTGCCTGCGTCGGTGGCGCCGCAGCAATCCTCCAGCACCACGCACTCGAATCCGCGATCGTTGGCCTCGCGCATGGTGGTCGAGACGCAAACGTCGGTGGTGATGCCGCAGATCACCAGATTACGGATGCCGCGTGTGTGCAGGATCAGTTCCAGATCGGTGGCGCAGAAGCTGCCTTTGCCGGGCTTGTCGATGACGATCTCGCCCGGCAGCGGATACAGCTCCTCGATGATGTCCCAGCCCGGCTCGCCACGCACCAGGATGCGCCCGCACGGCCCGCCGCCGTGGCTAGCAGGCGGATACGGTCGATACTCAGGCCCAATGCACGCGCAATCCCATCCGGGTGGCGCGAAAGAACCAGTGCAGCACGACGGCGGCGGCAACGCCTGCGAAGAACAGCGGGCTGACCTCCAGCGCGCTGCGCACCTGCGGCGTGTTCGACCAGAAGCCGAGCGGGATGTTGGGCAGATGCGGCGCAGTCGGTTGCACGTAGGGTTTGCCGAAGAAGAACGCGATGCCGGTGCCGGCCAGCATAATGGCGATGCCCATCGCCACGTCGTTCACCCGCGCCAGCGAGCAGATCGCGCCGTGAATGCTGCCGAGCAGCGCGCCCGCGATGGCGGCGGCGGCAATCCCGGCCCATGGGCTGCCGGTGTGGTACGAGGTGGCGTAACCCACCATCGCGCCCAGCACCAGCACGCCTTCGTTGCCCAGGTTGATGCGCCCGGAGCGTTCGGTGAGGCACTCGCCGAGGCTGACGAACAGGAACGGTGTGGAGACGCGCAGCGCGCCCGCGATCATCGCCACCAGAACCGTGCCGAGCGACTCCATCTCAACGTCCTCCGCGCGGCAGCAACCAGGGAAGGCGGCCGTACAGCGTCTCGCTGGTCAGGATGCAGACGAAGATGAAGCCCTGCAGGACTTGCACGGTGGCGTCGGGCAGCCCCATGCGCCGTTGGAGCAAGCCGCCCGCGGCCCCGATGCCGCCGAGCAGCAGCGACATTGGCAAGATGGCAAGTGGGTTCATTCGCGCCAGGAACGCAATCAGGATGCCGGCGTAGCCGTAACCCGCGATCAGCGAGGCGTTGGCCCGGCCCTGCACGGCGGATACTTCGATCATCCCGGCCAGCCCGGCGCAGCCGCCGCCGATCAGGCAAGCCAGCACGATCAAGCGCCCGACTGGCAAGCCCTGCAACTGGGCGGCGCGCAGATTGCCGCCGGTCACGCGCATGGCGAATCCCAGGCTGGTGCGCGAGATCAATACCCAGCAGGCCACACAGGCGATCACGCCGATCAGCAGGCCGGGGTGCAGGTCGGTGCCGGGCAGTTTGCCCAGCATCGGTGCCGGGCAGTTTGCCCAGCATGTTGGCGTCGCCGATGCCGAAGGTGGACGGCTTGTTCAGGCTGGCCGGGTCGCGCAGCGGGCCTTCCACCAAATGGTTGAACAGCGCGATGGCGATATAGGCCATCACCAGACTGACCACGGTTTCATTGATGCCGCGCTTGCTGCGCAGCAGCCCGGTGATG
>JANYDF010000146.1 GCA_025359905.1 Rhodospirillales bacterium | reverse complement strand
CGGCAACGATGCCAGTCCCGGTGGTCTGCGACGTCTCGGCCACCGACGCCGGCGCGGGCGGGCGGGCGGGATGCGGCAGCAGGAACTGGAACCCCAGCAGGATCGCCAGCGAGACTGCGATGGCAATGATAAGGCGCTTTTGGTCCATCATCGGGATGCCGTTCGGCCATACGGCCTGTCAGGGGAATGCAGCGCGCCGGGGCGCGCGCCAGGGGACGATTCACGGGACGATGCGGCAGTTGAAACCGGCACCGGGTCGTAGCCGCCCGGATTCCAGGGATTGCAGCGCAGCACACGGCGGGCGGCGAGCAAGCTGCCGCGCCCAGCGCCATGCTGACGCAACGCGCCCAGCGCGTAATGGCTGCAACTCGGCTCGAACCGGCAATTGGCGCCGATGAACGGGCGCAACGTGTACTGGTAGGCGTACACCGCGCCAGATAACAGGGCGGCGGCCGGGCTCACAGCCCCGCCCCCTCGCGCGCCGCGATCGCCACGCCGGTCTTGCCCACGCCGGTCTTGCCCACGCCGGTCTTGCCCAAAGCGCGCCGGATATCGTCGATCAGCGCGTCAAACGGCCGTCCACGGGTCGCGTCGCGGCCGATGAACACCAAGTCCGTGCCGGACACCGGATGCTCACGCAGCAAAAGCCGCGCGGCTTCTTTCAACCGGCGGCGGGTGCGATTGCGAACGACGGCGTTGCCGACCTTCTTGGTCACGGTAAAGCCAATCCGGGCAGGACCGCCCGGTTCGCTATGCGCCAAGGCTTGCAACACCAGCCCATGCACCGCCGCTTTCCGGCCCTTGGAGGCCACGCGCAGAAACTCGGCCCGGCGCTTCAGGCGTTGCGGCGCCGGGACCATGCCGTCCATGGGCGGCAGCGGAAAGCGCTGCGGGTTCAGGCCGACAGTTTCTTGCGGCCCTTGGCGCGGCGATTGGACAGCACCTTGCGGCCACCGACGGTTTCCATACGGGCGCGGAAGCCATGGCGGCGCTTGCGAACCAGCTTCGAGGGTTGATACGTGCGCTTCACGGCAATCTCCGACTCGTCGATGAGGGCACCCGATGGAAAGACCCCACGGGCAAACGGACGGGGCCGCCAAACGGCTCCGTCGCAGGACGCGGCTTATAGGGTGTGGGCGGGCTGCGCGTCAACGGGCGTAGCCGCAACAAGCCCATGTCCGCGCCCGGCCGAACCCTGCTAGATGCGCATATGGCCCCGCGCAAACGAATTCTATTGGTGCTGCCGCTCGCCGCGCTGGCCGTGGCGTGGTTCGCGCTCGGTCTGCACCGGCAGTTCGGCTGGCAGGCGCTGAGCAGCCACCAAGCCGGACTGCGCGCCTGGGCGGCAGCCGACCCGCTGCTGGCCGGGGCGGCGTATGTGGCGGTCTATACCGCGTTAGTGGCGATGTCGCTGCCACTGGGCGTGGTGTTGACCATGACCGGCGGGCTGCTGTTCGGGGCAGCGGCTGGGGCAGCGCTGGCGGTGCTGGCGGCAACCTGCGGCGCGGTGCTGCTGTTCCTGCTGGCGCGCGGCGTGCTTGCGCCAATGTTCGCCCACCGCGCTGGGCCGATGCTCGACGGTGTGCGCAACGGGCTGCGCCGGGACGGATTTTCGTACCTGCTGGCCATGCGGCTGATCCCGGTGGTGCCGTTCTGGATCAGCAATTTGGCCCCGGCCCTAGCCGGAATGCGAGTCGTCCCGTTCGCGGCGGCAACCCTGCTGGGCATATTGCCCGCCACCACGGTGCTGGCCGGGATTGGCGCGGGCTTGGGCGAGGTGCTGGCGGCTGGCGGCCAGCCGGACCTGTCGGTGCTGCGCTCGCCAGGGGTGCTGCTGCCACTGCTCGGTTTGGCAGCGCTGTCGCTGCTGCCCGTGGTCTGGCGGCGCTGGCGGCGGCTGCCGCCATGAA
Organism: Rhodospirillales bacterium; assembly: GCA_025359905.1. GTDB lineage: Bacteria > Pseudomonadota > Alphaproteobacteria > Acetobacterales > Acetobacteraceae > CAIPHQ01. The sequence goes on along the minus strand of JANYDF010000146.1, from coordinate 7,905 downwards.
GGGCCACGCCATCCTATTCGTTTTGTGCCTGACACTCTGCATTCTCGATTTGGCAGCGCTGGTGACGCTTGCGGTTACGCCCGCTGTCAGCGAAGCGGGGCAACTGCTCAGCCCCAATTGGCCGCTTATTCTGTGCGCCACCATGCTACCGCTGTCGGCGGCAGCCAGCGCCCTTGCCGGGGCGCAGCTATTGGGCCGATTTGCTGGCCATGGGGCAGTTGCCGGCGGCGCGGTGCCGCCTGCCAGTGCTCTGGCCGCCGCGATGCTCAAGGGCAATCACGACATGCGCGGCGCGCTATCGCCTGCGTTGCTGGTTGCGGACCGGCTGTCCCGGCATAGCGACCCGGAAACGCGCGTACAGGCCGAAGAAATTGCCGCCGGCATCGAAAAAGCGGTGCAACGCCTGCAACCCGCCTTGGCCCTGGCGCGGCAAGCCGTACCGGCCAAGGACTAGCCGTCCTCCCGCCCGTCGGAAAACTCAACATCGCGATGCACATAGACGCTCATCAGCACGCCGAACGCGATCATCACCATGATCATTGCTGAACCGCCGTGGCTGATCAGCGGCAGCGGCACGCCGCCAACCGGGATGGCGCCCATCACCATCGCCACGTTGACGAACACATACATGAAGAAATTCATCGAGATGCCGAGCGCCACCAAACGCCCGTATTGATGCCGGCAGCGCAGCGCCATTAACATTCCACCGAACACGAGCACCGTCAGCAACCCGAGCACCGCGAGCGTGCCGGCGAGGCCGAATTCCTCGGCAATGATCGTAAAGACGAAATCCGTCTGCTTCTCGGGCAGGAAATTCAGGTGGTTCTGCGTCCCCTGCATGAACCCCTTGCCCCACATGCCGCCAGAGCCGAGCGCGATCTTGGATTGAATAATGTTGTAGCCAGCCCCCAGCGGATCGCTCTCGGGATTTAGGAAAGTCGTAATGCGGGCACGCTGGTAGTCGTGCAGATGGTTGTAAGCCAGCGGCACGGCGGCGGCAGCGGCACCCACCAGCACAACCACCTTCCACCAGCGCAAACCCGCACCAAGAAACACTGTCGCCCCCACCACGGCGGTTATCACTGCGGTGCCAAGGTTCGGCTGCTTCAAGATCAATCCCACCGGCACCAGCACGGCCAGCGCCGGGGGCAGCAGGAACAGCGGATTGCCCATCCGCTCCCACGACGCGCGGTGGAACCACGAGGCCAGCGCCAAAATCAATGCCAGCTTCATGAACTCGCTCGGCTGCCACTGCATGCCACCGAGGTCGATCCAGCGCTGCGCGCCTTTGCCGACATGGCCCATGTGCGCGACCATCAGCAGCAAGATCACGCCACCCGCATAAGCCACCCATGACAGCCGGGCGATAAAGCGGATATCGACCATGGCGATGCTGAGCATCAGCGTCAGGCCGAAGGCAAAACGCAGAATATGCCGCGAGGCGTAGGGCTCGGCCCCGCCGCCGGCCGAATACAGCGCGACATACCCAACGCTCGCCAACGCGCACAGCAGCAGCACGTAAAGCCAGCTGACCTGCCACAGCTTGCCGGTCAACCCAAACGAGGTCTCGCGAATCAGCCGCCGCTCGGTGACGCTCATAAGTGTGGCACGCGCAACAAGCACCTCATCCGCTATGACCGCCCTCGGCCACACGCTGCGCCGGCGCTTCGCGGTGCGCCGCAGGGTCACGATTCAGCACGTCGGTCATGATATCGCGCGCAATCGGTGCCGCAGTCGCGGCACCAGCGTTGCCATGCTCCACAACGACGGCCAAGGCGTATTTCGGCGCGTCGTACGGGGCGAACGCCACGAACAGCGCATGCGGCCTGAACTCCCACGGCATGTCCTCCGATTTGAAGCCATGCTCGCGCGCTTCACGCGACACGCGCCGAACCTGCGTCGATCCCGTCTTTCCGGCCATTTGTATGTTAGGAAGCAATAGCTTGGCAATCGGAGCCGTGCCGTGCTCCTCGTTGATCACCGCCCACATGCCGTCGCGCACCGCGTGCAATTCACGCTCGCTCAGTCCCAAGCTGGGCCAATCCTCGGCCCGTGCGCCGCGCTGGATCACACCGCCGATGGAGCGTGTCAGATGCGGCTGCACCGCCCGCCCGGTGGCGAGGCGCGACACCATGGTGCACAGCGACATCGGGGTGAGCTGCAAATAGCCCTGGCCGATGCCATGCACGATCGTGTCGCCGATGTTCCACGGATGGCCCTGGGCAATGCGCCAATTGCGCGTGGGTACGAAGCCCTTGCGGGCCCCCGGCAGCTCGATATCGAGCGGCACGCCGAGGCCGAAGCGGTTGGCCATCGCCGCGATGTGGTCCATGCCGGTGCGCCGCGCGACCTCATAGAAATACACGTCGCAACTGTTCTTCAGTCCGCCGTGCAGATCGAGCATCCCGTGCCCGCCCCTGCTCCAGCAATGGAACCGCGAGTCGCCGAGGTCCAGGAAGCCGGGGCAATTGATCTTGTCCCACGGTGAGATCGCCTTGGCTTCCATGCCCGCCAGCGCCACCACCATCTTGAAGGTCGAACCCGGAGCATACAGGCCCGCCGCCGCCTTATTGATCAGCGGCGCACGGCGGTTCTTGGTCCATTCCAGCCATTGCGCTTGCGAGACGCCCGAGTTGAACACGCTCGGGTCGAACGACGGGTTGGTGGCCATCGCCAACACCTCGCCGTTGCGGCAATCCATCACCACCGCACTGGCGCTCTCGTCGCCGAGGTGGCTCAGCACCTGCTGTTGCAGCGTGGCGTCGATGGTCAGCGTGATGTCCTCGCCCTGGGTGCCCTCCTGGCGCTCCAGCTCCCGGATCACCCGGCCAACGGCGTTGACCTCCAACTGCACCGCGCCGGCTTTGCCGCGCAGCTTCAGGTCGTGGAATTTCTCCAATCCGGAGCGGCCAATGCGGATGCCGGGCAAGGCGAGCATCGGCTCCTCGCCCATGTCGCTCTCGTTCGGCGGAGCCACATAGCCGACCACGTGGGCAAGGCTGGCGCCGAACGGATACTGCCGCGTGGTGCCGACATCGATCAAAATGCCGGGCAGATCGGGCGCGTTGACCTCGATGGCCGCCATGTCTTCCCAGCTCAGGAACTCGCGCACCGTGATCGGGATGAAGCGGCGATGGCGGCGCAATTCACGCTCGATACGCGCGCGCTCGTGATCGGCCAGCGTCACAATCTTGGCGAACGCGTCGAGCGTGCTGCCGACATCGGCGGTCTGCTCGGCGATCAGCAGCGCCCGCCAATTTTGGTTGTTGCCGCCGACGGCGACGCCGCTGCGGTCGAGCAACCGGCCACGCGGCGGCGCGATCAGGCGGGCGCTGATGCGATTGGTGTCGGCCAGCGTGGCGTATTTGGCGCCCTCCACCACCTGCACTTGGTACAGCTTGGCCCCCAGCACACCGAGCGCCGTCAGTTGCGCCCCGGCCACCAGGAGGGCGCGGCGGGTGAATACCCCGGTTCGTTTGCTCTCGCGCCTCACTGGCATGGTTCAGGCCCGTTCCGGCTCAGCCAAAGTGTGATGGGCTCGTGTCAGCAGGGTCGCAAGCGCCGGATACAGCCCGGCGCCGATGGCGGCCTGAAATAGGCCGGGGGCGGGCGGCAGCAAGCGGAACGTCAACAGCGACGTGAGGGCCCATTGCAGCGCCGCGGTGCCGGTAGCGATGGCAACAAACGCCAGCCACACGAGCACGAAGCCTTGCCGCACCAGCAGCCGCCGCCAGCGCATGGCAAAGCCATGCACGAACAGCAACGACAACACGCCAACGCCGGGTGGCGCGAAGCCGAGCAGGTCGGTCAGCAGTCCGATCAGAAACACCATCACCGGCGTCATCGAAACCGGGCGGAACAGCGACCAAAAGAACACGCAGGATAACGCCACGCAGGCTTGCAGTTCCGCCTGCCCGGGCAATCCGAGCGGCGCCGCTGCGAACAGCAGCAGCAGTGCCGTGGTGGTGGCCGGAAAGCCGCGCCGCGCCGCCATATCGAGCCTGCGGCCCAGGCTTTGCCGGGGCCGGATGCCCGGCAGCTTGTTCACCGGCGGCGCTCAGGGAATGCGGTGCGGGCCGCCGGGCCTTCCGGCGGCACCACGCCGCGCAGGCCATAATCGAAAATGCGCACCACTTCCAGCCGGTCGAGCCGGGCCAGCGGCTCAACCTCAGGCACATGGCTGGCGGAGTAGTGCACCACGCCGACCGGCAAACCGGCCGGAAAGGCATTGGCCTCCGCACTGGTGACCACGCGCTCGCCCTCGGCGGGCGGTTGCGCCTCGCCCCAATACATCAGCCGGGGCCGCGCGCCGTTGGTGCCGATCAGCATGGCCCGCGCCCGCGTCCCCTCCAGGATCACCGGAATCCGGCTGTTCATATCGGTGATCAGCAGCACCCGCGCGCTGCGCGAGCCAAGCTCGGTGACGCGCCCGGCGAGGCCGCGATCGTCCAGCGCAATCTGCCCCTTGGCGACGGTATGATTCGGCCCAACCGACAACAGCACCGCGCGGGCATACACGCCGCCCGCATCGGCCACCACGCGGGCGGTGATGTAGCTGGGGGCGGGATCGGGGATCCAGTGCAGGCTGGATTTCAGCGTGGCGTTCTCGGCGTCCAGCGCCAGCGCCACCGATTGCCAGCGCATCAACCGGTCGTTTTGCTCGCGCAGCCGGGCGTTTTCCTCATAAAGCGTAAAGACCTGCCGGACACTATCCACCCCGGCGCGCACCGCACCGAGCGGCTCGGACAGCGCGCCGTAGATCGGCGCCAGCGCGTCGGCCAGTGCCATGCGAGCGCGTTCGGCCAGCAGCGCATCGGCTTTGCCAAGCAGCATCATGCCGAACGCAGCGGCAATGAGCACTGGCAGCGTGAGCTTCGCCAGCGCCTGACGCACCGGAATGGAAAGGCGGATCACGTGTGGGGATACCCCCCCGGGGTTCACGGCGACTCTAGGCTGTCGCGAGCATAGCGGATCGCAGCATGGGCGAAACCCACCTGGCGGTTCAGTACATCGAACTCAGCACATTGCGCAGCCGCTTCATCTCCTCCAGCGCCCGCCCGGTGCCGAGGGCGACGCATTGCAGTGCGTCCTCGGCCACCACGACCGGCAGGCCGGTGGCGTTGCGCAGCACTTCGTCCAGCCGGTAGAGCAACGCGCCGCCGCCGGTCAGCACGATGCCCTTGTCGACGATATCGGCGGCCAGTTCCGGCGGGGTGTTTTCCAGCGCCACCTTCACCGCCTCGACAATCGCGGTCACCGGCTCGGCAAGGCTTTCGGCGATCTGGCGCTGGCTGACCAGCACCTCGCGCGGCACGCCGTTCATCAGGTCGCGGCCCTTGACGTCGCGCAGCGGCCCATCCTCGCCGTCCCACGGCGCGGCGGCGGCGCCGATGTCCATCTTGATTTTCTCGGCCGAGCTTTCACCGATGAGCAGGTTATGGTTGCGGCGGATGTAGCTGATAATCGCCTCATCCATCTTATCGCCGCCGACGCGCACGCTGCGGGAATAGACGATGCCGCCCAGCGAAATCACCGCGACTTCGGTGGTGCCGCCGCCGACATCGACCACCATCGAGCCGGAGGGCTCCGTCACCGGCAGCCCGGCGCCAATGGCCGCCGCCATCGGTTCCTCGATCAGCAGGACTTTGCGCGCACCCGCCGACTCGGCCGACTCCTGAATGGCGCGGCGCTCGACGGCAGTGGAGCCGGACGGCACGCAGACGATGATCATCGGCGAGGCGAAACCACGGCGGTTATGCACCTTGCGGATGAAGTGCTTGATCATCTCCTCCGCCACCTCGAAATCGGCGATCACGCCGTCGCGCAGCGGACGGATGGCGGAGATGTTGCCCGGCGTGCGGCCCAGCATCAGCTTGGCTTCCTCGCCCACCGCGAGCACCTGCTTCTTGCCGCGCACATCGGCGATGGCCACCACACTCGGCTCATCGAGCACGATGCCGCGCCCCTTCACGTACACCAAAGTGTTCGCGGTGCCGAGGTCGATCGCCATGTCGGCTGACATGAAGCCGAGCAACCGTGAAAACATGCGTGGGGGAACCTTTGTCGCAGCGCAGCGGAAGCTCGGAGGGTTAGCCCTGCCGGGGCCAAGGGGCAAGGGGCAAGGGGCAAGGGGGACGGATGTTAGTGTGGCGGCCCTTTGCGTTACGATACGCATCCGGTTAGAATGATTTAATGAGTGACACACCACAATCGGGCAACTCAGCCGTGCAGCCGACGATTGCCAATGCCAGATTGGCGTCAAACCGGATAGCGCGCTTTTGTTCGCAATTTACGGTTGCCCAGCCCGACCACTTGACCTATACGTCAAGCGTCGATAGCGCTTGTCAGTTTGCAGGATTGCAATCATATGACATGAAGGTTCGCGGGAAGAAAACAGCTTGGCGATATATCTATACGACCGCAGACTTTCTTGCTTGGGTCCCTATCATGGGTGGTCTCGGCGGTGGAGGAATGGCACTTGCCACGACCGACTCCGAAGCTGACCCACCGAAGATTCAACTCGATACAGAGCTACATGGGTTCTGTGACGGCTTGGGTTTAGCATATGGCACCGATACAAAACGCTTACACCCCATCGAGCATGGGGTATGGGAACTTAAAACTAGCGACTTGCGTCTATTTGGGTGGTTTGCGGCAAAAAATTATTTTATTTTGCACGCTGGCGCATTTAAAGTAGCGCTGAAAAAATTCGATGATTATGCGCCATATATTGAGCAAGTAGTAGAGTGTCGGAAGAAATTCCAGGACCTGCCGGGTCCAGTGTTGGGAGGTGTTGCCGATGTCATTTCAAATCGACCTAGACCCGTTTGAACGGGCATATGCACATTTTGCCCGCCAAATTCGTGAAGCGCTACAGCTTACCTTTGAGGAAGAAGCCGAAAACGGCCTCACGCAGCGCGAAATTGCGGCAACACTTGGCGTCGATGAAGCCCTGGTCAGCCGGCGCATGAATGGTCCGGGAAACATAACCTTACGCACTCTAAGTGATTTATATACCGCCATGGGGCACGAGCCTCTGGCAAATTTCACCCCTCCGAATGCAATAGTTGCTAAATCTGTTTATTATAACTCAGCATCAACTTCTAATATTGCTTTAAAATACGAACTCGCAGCAAAATCCGTTGGAGGAACACCAATACCCAACCCAATGACACCAATGCTCTTAGCCGCCTAGGATAACAAATTTATGTCAATCCCCCGCGTTGCTCATGCATTGTTTTGCGATGACATTCGCCTTGAGGCAGGAAACAAACTGTCGTTCATGGGAATCTACGCAGGTGACTTGGCGATCAGCGATCAATTCCCTACCGCCCTTCCAAAATTTGCATTTGTCGTCTGGATTTTGGCTGATATAGATGATGCACCGCAATCTGTCACAACAACTATAATTCTTCCAGATAATTACGAATTAATCAAAGCCAAAATTCCAGTAATCGAACCTCTAAATCCGAGTTTTATTCAACAAGGTTCGAAGAAACTTAGTCTTTCGCAGACGTTTCCTGTATCCCCTCTCCCTCTCCCGTGCGAAGGATATTTAGAGGTGTGGGTTGAGACGGAAAGAGAGCGAATGCGTGCAGGGAGAATATGGATCCATCATGTGGATAGACCATTTCCGCCGCCGGAAAAGCACGAATAGAATTTCGCTGGCGCCCTATCCGCAGCATTTTCCTGTTCCACAGGTCAGCGAACCGTGGCCCAGACATCCGGCGCGCGTGATGCCACCGCCATTATCGGCGGGGTGCGCGAGCACCCAGCATCCGGCGCACAGGCTCTCGCGCCGCAACGATCGCTCGCTGCGGCGCGCCGGCCTACTCCGCCGCGACATGCTCCGGCGGTTCGCTGCGGTCGCGCTTGACCAGCAGTTTGTTCAACGCGTGGATATAG
>JANYDF010000149.1 GCA_025359905.1 Rhodospirillales bacterium | reverse complement strand
GGTCAGCGCCTCGATCTCCGGCTTGTCGTACCAGCCGGTCCAGCCTTTCGCGCCCTGGCCGCGCACATACATGTTGAGCGCCGGGTTGATCATCGAGACCTTGGAGCCCGAGGTGTGGAACATGCTCCACCCCCCCTTCTCCACCGGCTCGCGGCTGGTGAGGCGCTGGATCATGGTGCCCCAGTCCATCGGCTGGAAATCGACGTTCATGCCGAGCCGCTTCAGCAGATCGGCCATGACCGTGCCGAAGGCGCCGAGCTGCGGATAGTCCACCGGGGCGATCACCACCGTGCGCTCGCCGGCGTAGCCGGACTCCGCCACCAGCTTGCGCGCCGCCGCGATGGGTAAAGCCGGCATGTCGGCCTGGCCGATCTCGTCCGAATCCGGAATGCCGCAGGGCATCATCGCCCGGCAGGTGCGCCACACCTCCTGGTCGTCGCCGAAGCCGGCGCGCATGAAATCCTCCTGGTGCACGGCAGCCAGCACCGCACGCCGCAACTTCCTGTTGTTGAACGGCGCCTGGGTGAGGTTGAACCGGGCGATGCCGTACCAGTTGTACGGGTCCTTCGCCTGCACGGTGATACCCTTGGCCTTGCGCAGCATGTCGTGCAGGTCGGCCGGAGTATACTCCCACCAATCCATTTCACCCGATTGCATCGCATTCGCCGCCGTCGCCGAATCCGGCATGGTGTACCACGTCACCCGCTCGAAATGCGCCACCTTGCCGCCCGCCGTGCGCTCCGCCTTCTCCTGGCGCGGCACATATTTGTCGAACCGCACATAGGCCGCCCGGCTGCCGGCGTTGAACTCGTCGGGCAGGAAGCGGTACGGCCCGCTGCCGGTCGCGTCCTTCACCGCGGTATAGGCGTCCGTGTTGGCCAACCGCTCCGGCATCACGAAACAGGCCAACGCGCCGACGCGGGAGAGCGCCACCAGCAAATGCGGAAACCGCCTCTTCAGCTTGAAGCGAAAGCTCCGGTCGTCCGGCGCGTCGATCCCCTCCAGCACCTCGGCCACGAGCTGGCCGAAACTGTCCCGCCGCGCCCAGCGCTTGATCGAGGCCACGCAATCCCGCGCCAGCACCGGCGTGCCGTCATGGAACCACAACCCCTCGCGCAAGGTGAAGCGCCACTCCCGCCCATCGTCGGACACGCTATGCCCGGCCACCATCTGCGGCCGCGGCGACAGGTCCTGCGCGATGCCGTAGAGCGTGTCGTAGACGTGATAGGCGTGGTTGAGGGTGACCAGCGAAGCCGTCCAGTCGGGTCCAGTACCGTCAGCCCCACCGCGCTGATGAAGCGCAGCTCGCGCGGATCGCGCCGCTGGGCGCTCGCGGCGCCGGCCATCGGCAGGCCCGCCGCCCCGGCCAGCACGGCGCGGCGATTGAGTGTCGTCATGGCATTCCTCCGTTCCGCCGGCCGCCGTGGGCCGCCCTTGCGGGGAGCATGCACTGGCCGCCGGGGCGACGGCAATCGGGGGAAGACACGGGGTAGGGTCTTCTTTTTGTGAACAAAAAGAAGCAAAAAAACTTTACGCGGCTGGCGGCTGGGGCGCTCCGTACATGCGCCCGCACCGCCGCGCGGGGGGCCAATCCCGGCAGCGCCACGGCGACGGCAGTGCAGCCGGTACATCGCTCCGCCTCCCGCCGCGCCAGCGAAGCCGGCACGGCGCCACACAGACGCGTCAGCGCGGTCGGGTAGATGGAGCGCCGCACCAGCGCCATCCGCCCGGCATCGGCCCGCACGCGCGCGCGCTCGGCCGCCAGGCCACGAAACGCCGCATCCTCCAACAAAGCGGGATCGGCCAGCACCTCCTGCGCCCAGGCGATGCGGCGAAGCTCCTTCTCCATCCCCACAAGGCGGCGATGGCCTTGCGGCAGCCGGTCGCGCCGCGCGCGCAATTCGGCCGCCCTGGCGCCGAGCGCACCACACAGCACCAGGAGCATCTGGCGCAGGATGCGCAGCAGCTTCTGGAGGTGGGAGGGGCGGGGCGACATGGCTGGGTCTCCTGTGTGATTGACGATCTTTGTATGTTCCCATATTTGGAGATGGAAGGCAATAGTAATTTTGCGTTCAGTGAAGATTTTTTCTCTCATGGGTGGGCCGCTCGGCAGTCTCGGCCGCATCGGGTTTATGCGCGCCAAGGCGGGATCGAAAAGCGCGA
>JANYDF010000129.1 GCA_025359905.1 Rhodospirillales bacterium | reverse complement strand
GTGTGCGACACGTCGGCCAGCATGCCTAGCCGGTTCAGCTCGCCAATCGCCTGCCGCCCGAGCTCGGACAGCCCGCCATGTTCGGCCACCGCATCGCCCAATTCAGCCCGCGGATTGGACGAATCGGCCAACGCGTTGTGGCCGAAATGCGTGATGGTCAGATAGCGCGCGCCCAAGGCAGCAAACTGCGCCAGCCGCGAAGGATCGCCGCCGCAAGCATGGCCGTTTTCCACGGCCGGGATCACCGCCGTCACCCGATCGCGGCACGCCCGCTCAATATCGTCCGCCGAATGGCACAGCCGCGCGCCGTCGGCGGCCCCCATCGCGCGGATGGCGTGCAGCATCGCAATTGCCCGCTCGAACGCCGCCGCGTTCGCCTCCGGCGAGCGGCGCGTCTGGCCGACATAGGCAATGAAAAACCCGGCCGCGAGATGCCCGCGCTGCATCTTCGGCAAGTCCACCCGCCGCGCAGTCTCTGCGGTGAAGGCCGGGCCCTCGGGCCAGGGGATGTCGATATGGCTATCCAGGGTCAGCAGGCTGCGGTGCAGCGTCAGGGGATCGGTCATAAATCTAGCGTCGTGACCGCCCGCCATCCCGTCAAGCCCGCCGCATGCCGGATACGTCACAACCCGGCTGACGCGCCGGTCGCCGCCCGATATAATGCGTCCGGCTGTTCCCGTAGCTCAGCCGGATAGAGCACAGGATTCCTAATCCTGGGGCCGTGGGTTCGAATCCCGCCGGGAACACCAACGCCGCACCACCTTCACGGGCGGCTTTTGCATGAAGCAGCGGGCATGGTAGACACTTTGTCGATGTCTTGCCCGCCCGCCCGCCCGCGCGGCGTGAAACCCAGCGTGGCTTGGCTGGGCCGCTGGGTCGCGCTCATCGCGTTGGCCGTGCAACTGGCGGCGGCTGCGGCGGTTCCGGCGCCTGCGGCTGTGCCCGATGCGGCATTTGCCGGGCCGATCTGCCATAGCGGCGGCGCTGCGCGCGGTCGTGGCGCTGGCCATGATGCGCCGGCCGCGCCGCACCCCCTGTCATGTGTGCAATGCCCGTTATGTCAGGTGGCCGCGCAGGCCGGAGCCGTTTTGGCGGCGGTGACCCCAGCAATGCCGCTGCCGCCCATCATCGCCATGCGTGCGGCAGCCCTGGCGCAACCACGCGCACCGCCGCCACGCCCGCCACTGACGGCGATTTTCCCGACCGGTCCACCCGCCACCGTCTGATCCTACGGCCAGAAGCCGCCGGCGTGCGCGCCGGCCCATGCCCGATCCAGACGCGTGAGACGATCCGATGTCCCGACCGATTGCTGCCGCCGTGCTTGCGGACGCGGCGCTATTTTCCGCCGCCGATGCCCGGTGCCGCGACGCTGAACGACCCGGCGGACTGGCTGGCTGCGCGCGCGGCTGTTCCGGTCGCGGTGCCCTAAAATGCTGAACGGCTGGGGCCCGATATGGGAACTTGACGCGCTGCATATCGCGCTGGCGGTGGCGCGCGCTGGCTGGTTGGCCGCCGTATTTTCAGTGACTGGCGCCTTGCTATTCCATGCGCTGGAGCCCGGGCTGCCGCCGGCCGCCGTGGCGCAATTGCAACGGCTGACCCGCGCCAGCTTCATCGTTTCCGGTGCCGGATGGCTGGCGTGGGTGTGCCTGCAATCGCTGGCGCTGACCGGCCCAGAGGCTGACAAGTTGCTGCCCGTGCTGTGGCAAACCAGCTTCGGCCGTGCCGCAGCGCTGCAACTCGCGTTGCTGGTCATCGCCAAGCTGACGGCACGCTTGCCGCGTCCCATTCCGGCGGCGCTGGCGCTGGCGGCGTCGGCGCTCCAAGTGTCCCATCTGCACGGCTGGGCAATGGAGGCGGCGCCAGGCCTGCTCACCTTCGCGGCACTGCTGCATGTGCTCGCGGCGGCGGCATGGCTCGGCAGTTTGCTGCCACTGCGGATAAGCGTGCGGTACAGCCCGCCGGCTCACGCGGCGGCGATACTGCGGCGCTATTCCCGCCGGGCGGCATGGCTGGTGGCGGTGCTGGCAGGGACTGCCGTGATCCAGGGCAACGAACTGCTCGGCGGTCTGCCCGGGATCGTTGGCACCGCCTATGGCTGGATCGTACTGGCCAAGCTGCTGCTGTTTGCAGCACTGCTGGGCTACGCGGCGCAAAATCGCTGGCGTCTGTTGCCGCTGCTGGCGCGCCCGGAACCACTGGATGGGCAACGCCGGCTCAATCGCTCGATCATGCAGGAAACCTACGCAGGTTTCGCCGCCGTGTGCGCCGCAGCCCTGCTCAGTTGCTTGCAGCCAGGGATGCACGCGCAGCCGGTGTGGCCATTCGCCGTGCGGCCGGTGCTGGCCGATGGCTGGCGGCCGCATCTGGTGCCCGCCTATCCCACCAGCTTCTACACCTCGCCGGCCGGCTTCACCGCTGCGGCCATCGCCGAGGGCGCCGAGTTGTTTCCCGAACAGTGCGGCGGTTGCCACGCGACGCCGGGGCGCAGCGGGGCCAGCGATGGGGCGCTGTTCTGGTGGCTGGCGCAGGGTATTCCGGCCACCGCCACCGCGAAGGCAATGCCCGGGTTTGCCGCCACGCTGACCGACGACGAGCGCTGGCAGATCATCGGCTACCTGCGCGCCAGCGACGCCGGGCGACGCCGCGCCGCCACCGGCGCCTGGCCGCCCGGCCTTGCGGCCCCCGGCCTCGATGCCGATTGCGCCGGCGGGCGCAGCGTCGCGTTGCACGAAATGCGCGACCGCCCGGTACGGCTGGTGTTCGCCGGCGGCGCGCTGCCGCCGGCCGACGCCAGCGTGCTGACCGTCCTGGTGCCGCGCCCCGGCGCCACCGAGGCATCCGGCGGCGACTGCATCGCCAGCGACCCGAGTGTTACCGCCGCGTACGCCATCGTCACCGGCCAGACCGCCGAACAGCTTGCCGGGTCGGTGGTGCTGATCGACGCAGCCGGACGCCTGCGCGGCATGCTGCCGCGCACACCGTAATGGAATGCCCTTCAACGACCGGAACAGGAACTTCAACCATGCGCCATATTCTGCTGCTCGCCGCCCTGCTCGCGCCGCTGCCAAGCCTTGCCCAGACCGCGCCGGTCGAGGTGAGCCAGCCCTGGGCCCGCGCCACCCCCGGCCACGGCACCACCGGGGCGGTTTACCTGACGCTCATTGCCCACGGCACAGCCGACACGCTGACCGGCATCAGCACGCCAGCGGCCGAAATGGCGATGCTGCACGAAACCCGGATGGAAAACGGCGTGGCGAAAATGGTCATGCTGGACGGCATCGACCTGCCGCAGCACGTGCCGGTCACATTCAAACCTGGCGCGATGCACATCATGCTGACCGGGCTGAAGCAGCCGTTGAAGGCGGGCGGCAGCCTGACCCTGACGCTGAGTTTCACGCTCGCCGCCCCGGTGACGGTGAGCGTCCCGGTGCTGGCCGCTGGGTCGGCGGGGCCCCAAGGCGCGGCGCCGGAACACGACATGACCAAGATGCAATAACAACGCAGGACACCGCCATTCGCGAATAACGGTGGTGGCGGCGGTAACTTGGGGGGAAACCTAGCGCGATGCGCTTTCCCCCCTGGCTGCCAGCCCTGCTCGGGTTCCTGACTGCCGTCGGGCCGATCTCCACCGACATGTACTTGCCGGCCTTCCCGGCCATCGAGGCATCGCTCGGTGGCCATCCAGGAACCGCGCAGATCACGCTGGCCGCGTGGTTTCTCGGATTGGCGTTCGGACAGATCACCCAGGGCACGCTGTCGGACCGCTTCGGGCGGCGCGGGCCGCTGATCCTCGGCACCGCGATCTACACTGTGGCCTCGGCTGGCTGCGCGCTGGCGCCGGATTTGCTCACGCTGTCGCTGATGCGGATGCTGGCGGCGTTCGGCGGTTCGGCCAGCATGGTGATCCCGCGCGCCATCGTGCGCGATCTGGCGGACGGCCACGCGGCGGCGCGGATGATGAGCCGGCTGATGCTGGTAATGGGCGTGGCGCCGATCCTGGCGCCGACGCTGGGCGGGTTCGTGATGGACCATGCCGATTGGCACGCGATCTTCTGGATCGCCGCCGCGTATGGCGGCATTTGCGGCGTGGTGGTGTGGCGGGTGCTACCGGAAACCCTGCCGGAGGTACACCGGGTGCAACTCGGCCCGGCGGCGCAGTTGTCACGCTACAGCGGCATCATCCGCGAGCGCGGGTTCATCACCCACGCGCTGATCGGCGGCCTCGCGCTGTTCGGGCTGTTCGCCTATCTGGGCGGCGCGCCGGATGTGTTTATAGCGCAGTATCATCTATCACCCGCAACGTTTGGCATGATGTTCGGCTTGGCCGCGTTCGGCTTCATCGTCGCCAGCCAAATCAACCCCAAACTGGTACAGCGCTTCGGACCCAGCCGGGTGATGCGCTCCGCAGTGGCGGTCTACGCCGTGGCGACGTTGTTTCTGGTGGTGGTGGCGTTCATTGGCACCAGCCATTGGTATTTGATTGCGCTGCCTATCCTGGTCAGCATGATCAGCATGGGGTTCACCACGCCGAACGCCACGGTCGGCGCGCTGTCGCGCCACGCGGCGCACGCGGGCAGCGCCTCGGCGCTGATGGGGACGATCCAGTTCTGCCTAGGTGCTGCGAGCGGCCTGCTGGTCGGCATCGCCAGCGACGGCACGGCACGGCCGATGGGTATATTGATGCTGCTGGGCGCGCTGGGGGCGGCGGCGGCGGACCTGTGCCGGCCCAAGCTGAAGTGATATAGATGCGACTGCGGATAAGGATTTCGGCATGACCTTGATTGTGGGCATTCCCGCTTGCACCAAGACCATCGGCGGTCTGGTGCAGCACGCCACCCCGGCCCGCTACGGCGCGGCCCTGATGGGTGCCGCCGGGGCATTGCCGATTCTGCTGCCGCCGGTCGGCGACGGACTGTTGCAACTGCTCGACCGCATCGACGGGTTGCTGCTGTCCGGCAGCCCGAGCAACGTGCTGCCGCAGCATTACGGTGTCGCCGAATCCGAAACGCCGGAGTGGCACGATCCGCACCGCGACGGTACCACGCTCCCGCTGGCGCGCGCCGCCATCGCGCGCGGCATGCCGGTGCTGGCGATCTGCCGGGGCATTCAGGAACTAAACGTCGCCCTCGGCGGCTCGCTGCATCAGCGGGTGCACAACCTGCCGGATCGCATGGATCACCGCGCCGGCGAGGGCACGATGGACCACCAGTTCCGCATGAAGCACCCGGTGGCAGTGTCCGGCCAGCTTGCCCGCATCGTCGGCGCCACGGAAATTCAAGTGAACTCGCTGCACGGCCAAGCCATCGACCGGCTGGCCGATGGCCTGGTGGTGGAAGCCACCGCGCCGGATGGCACCGTCGAGGGCGTGCGCGTGGCCAACGCGCCGGGCTGGGCGTTCGGGGTGCAGTTCCACCCCGAATGGCACTGGGCCACCGACGCGCCGAGCCGGGCGATTTTTGCCGCCTTCGGCGCGGCGTGCGGTGCTTATGCGGCGGGGATGCGGCGGGCGGCCTAGCCGAGCAGAGCCTGCACCTTCGCCGCCACCGCCAGCCCGAGCTTGCGCTGGGTTTCGGCGGAGAAATGCACGCCGTCGGCGCCGTCGGTTTGGATGTGCTCGCCCGCGTTGAGGAATGCAGCACCGGTCAGCTTGGCCACGCCCTCGTACAGCGGCGCCATTGCCGCCGCCTTGGCGTGACCGCCGGCGAACATGTCGACGAAATACGGGCTGAGCCGGCCGGGCGGCGGCGGGGCGATCAGCAGAACTTGCGGGTTGGGATAGGTGCTGCCGATGCCGCCATCCAGCGTGCGCACGCAGTCGATCAGCCGCTTTACCCCAGTGGCGATGCGCCCGGCGGCGCGGCCGAGATGCGGCTTCACGTCGTTGGTGCCGAGCATGACGATGACGAGATCGAGCGGCAGATGGCTGGCCAGCGCCACCGGGAAATAAGTCAGCCCGTTGGCTCCGGCCCCAGCCAGCGGCAATTGCTCGTCGTCGGCGTCGGTGGTGCGGCCATTCAACGCTTCCTCGATCATCTCGACCGGGAAATCCAGGGCGGCGGCCATCACATGCGGCCAGCGCTGGTCGCGCGGGTAACGGCTGGTCGGCGGGGCTTCCAGCGGCACGAAACCCCAGGTGTTGGAATCGCCGAAACACATGATCCGCTTGGTCATCGCCGTTGCCCCCGTATTGCCCGGCAGGTTAGCAGCGCGATGTCAGTCTGCCCACTCGGCGATCGCCGTGCCGGGCGGCAGTTGGGCTTCGATCTCACGATGGTAGGCCGGGTTCATCGGCAGCACATGGCGCACGCCGCGCGCCGCCAGCATGGAAGGGGCCAAGATGGGGTGGCCGGTGCCGGGAACGCAGCGTCCTTGCTTGGCCGGGTTGATGTCGATCAGGCAGTCGATGGCAGTGGCCTGCGGATCGGCAAGGCTGGCGAAGGTAGCGCCCTTGGCGCCGGCCCCCCAGACGGCGATCTTGCCGGTGGCGGATAGCCGCGCCAGCCGGTCCCGCCACGCCGAGGCCTGCGCCGCCTCCCGCGCGGGATAGTCCTGCGCCAGTGCGGCGATACCATCCGGGGCATCGGCGGCATGGGGTTCGCCCAAGCCTGCTTCGAGCCAAAGATATTGCCCGGCAAACACGTGGCGCACCTCTGCCACGCGGAACCCGGCGCGGGCGAATGCGCTGGTCAACGATGCGGCGCTGAACAGCGAGCAATGCTCGTAGAAGAAATCCCACGGCACGGCATGGCGCAAAATCCACGCGGCATCCGGGGTTTCGAAGAACACGCGCGCTTGCGGGGACGTGGCCAGCGCCGCGCGCAGCGTGCGTAACAGCGCCAGCGGATCGGCGACGTGTTCGATGACGTGGCGGCACACCACGGCGTCGGCGGGCACGGCGTTGTCTGGACCGTAGAGGCCGCGCACGAAGCGCAGCGCGCCGCCGCCACATTCGCCGGCGTAGGCCGGATCGAAGCCCACCCCGGAATTTGCGGCGCCGGACCATTCCGTCAAACGGCGCAGAAAATCGCCCTGGCCGCAGCCAATTTCGACGATGCGCGCGCCGCGCACACCGCGATCCCGCACCAGATAGCGGGCCAGCGCGTCGAGATGCGCGGCGAAGGCGGGCGAGTGCGACTGCGTGTTGTCGTAGCCGGGTCCGTAGCGCAGCAACGCCGCGTCGAAGGCGCTGTTGAACACGAAGCCGCAGGCGTCGCAGGCGGCCATGCGCAAAGCGCCGCGCGGCATGGCGCGGGCCTCGGCGGCGCTCGCGGCGGTGTGGTTTTGCAGCACCGGCACATTGTCACGCCGCAAGAACGGCGGCGCGGCGGGCGCGGCGCATAGCGGGCAAACCGTCATGCGGCCCGCCATTGGGCGACGGCGTCGGCCACCGTGTCTTCCAGCGTGTAGCGCGGCGCGTAGCCGGTGGCGCGGCGCAGGCGGGCGATGTCGGCGACCATCCATGACGGCTCGCCCAAACGCTTCGGGCGGGCGGTGGGGTGGATCAGCGGTTGATCCCCCGCCACCAGCCGCGCGAGTTCGCCAATGCTGACGGCGCGGCCGGACCCGACATTGAACGGGCCCTCCGCGCCGCTCAATGCCAACTGGGCGATGGCTTCGCCAGCGTCGCGCACATCGATGAAGTCGCGGGTCATGCCGGCGGGTCCGGTGTCGAGCAGCACGCCCGCGCGGGCGGCGCGGATCAGGCACGGCAGCAGCCGTTCCGGGGCTTCATAGCGGCCGACCGGGGTGAACACGCGTGCTGTCGCGGCCGACATGGCCGATTGGCGGGCAAAGGCCGCAACGGCGATCCAGGCGGCCAGTTTGGCCGCGCCATACACCGTGGCCGGACGGCAGGGTTTGGTTTCCCGCCATGCCGTGCGGGCCGGGCGGGTCCAGTCGTATTCGGCGCAACTGCCGGTCAGCACGATGCGCCGCCCGCCACTTGCCGCGAACAACCGCACGAGGTCGAGGGTCGCGGCGCACCAGTCGAGATTTTCCGGCGCGGTCCAATAGGCGCCGGGCCGCGTGAACCAGGCGGCATGAATGAGAATGCTGGCCTTGGCGTGTGCCACCGCCACGCGGCGGGCCCGGGGGTCGAGCAAATCGGCCGGCGGCGGTGCTGCGATGTCCGCGCCCGCACGCTGCAAGGCGGCCACGATCTGCCGCCCGACGAATCCGGTGCCGCCAGTGACCCACACGCGCGCCGCCAAGCTGTCCCCACCCAATAAGTCCCGAATGAAGACTGCGCGGCGGGCGTTAACGATGCTTGAAGATCGGGGGGCTGGGGCCTCAGGCCCCAGCCTTAAGCCTTAATAAGTCGCCCGCCCGCCCGATACGTCGAACACCGCGCCGGTGGTGAACGAGACTTCCTCGCTGGCGAGCCAGCAGATGATCGACGCCATTTCCTCGACCGTGCCGAAGCGGCCCATCGGGATTTTCGACAGCATGTAGTCGATGAATTCCGGCTTGAGCTGGGCCAGAATGGGAGTGTCGACGGTCGCCGGGGTGATGGCGTTCACCCGCACGCCGGTCTTGGCGAGTTCCTTGCCAAGCGACTTGGTCATGCCGATCACCGCAGCCTTGGAGGCCGAGTAGGCCGAGGCGTTCGGGTTGCCTTCCTTGCCGGCGATGGAGGCGATGTTGACGATGCGGCCGTAGTCGTGCGCCAGCATGTGCGGCACCACGAACTTGTTGCAATAGAACACGCCGTTGACGTTGACGTCGATCACCCGCTTCCAGGACTCGACCGGATAGTCCACCAGCAGATGGTTCGGCCCGCCGAGGCCGGCGCTGTTGACCAGAATGTCGATGCGGCCAAGGGCGGCGTTGGTGCTGTCGGCAGCCGCCTTCACTGCGTCCGGATCGGCGAGGTCGAGCGTTTCGGTATGCACGGCAGCGCCAATCTTGGCGGCCAGCCCGGCGAGGGCGGCGGCGTCGCGGTCCCACACGGCAACCTTGGCGCCTTCGCGCAGCATTCGGGCAGCGGTGCCGAACCCGATGCCGGAGGCGCCCCCGGTGACGACTGCAACCCGGCCCTCGAAACGCTTGGTGTCTGCCATGTTTTCCTCCTGTGCGTTGCGACGGGATTAGCGCTTTCGGCCGCCGGGCGAAAGCCGAGCGGCTTGCTACGGCCCAGCGCGGACCGTATCGCTTGCGCATGACAGACCCGTTCCGGCGGCAAATTCTGCTGCACGACATTCAGGCCCGGACCAAGGGGTTCGAATTGGACGTGGCGGGGCCCGGCGACTTCGCCGCCGGGCCGCCGCGCGGGCAGGACCGGCTGGAATCGCTGCACGGTCTGCTGCCGTATTGCGTGGATGTGGCGCAGGAGCGGCTGATTTATACCCGCACGCCGGATATGGCGGCGGTGCTGGACGCGCCGTTTCTGTACCAAGGCCAGTATCGCGCGGCGGACCATCTGGTCAGCGTGCCGCTGGAACGCCTGCCGGGGCTGGAGCGCGGCAAGGATATGGCGCCCACCTTCGTATTGTCGGTCAGCCGGTGCGGGTCCACGCTGCTGTCGATGCTGCTGCGCCACGCACGGCAACCCACCGCCTCGGAACCCGACTTGTACACGCAAGTGGCGATGTTGCAGCCGGATCAGCGGGCGCGGCTGGGCGAGGCCGGGCTGCGCGTGCTGCTGCGCGGCGGCACGGCGGCGCTGGCGCGGCAATTGGGCGCGCGGGTGGCGATCAAGCTGCGCGATCATTGCAACGACATTGCCGTGCTGCTGGCCGAAGCGGTGCCGCAAGCGCGGATGGCGTTCATGCTGCGCGGCCATCTTGGCTGGGCCAGTTCGCGCCACCGCGCATTCAATGATCCGCCGCAGGCGTTGGCCGATATTCTGAAGCGCGGTGTGCTGACCTACGACGCGCTGGTGCGCGGCGGCCATGCGCCGTTGCTGGTGTGGTACGAAGACCTCGTGCACGACCCGGACGCCACGCTGCGCCGCTTCGGTGTGCCGCAGGCAGCACTGGATGATGCAGGCTTGCAATCGGTCATGCACCACGACGCGCAGGCGGGCACCAGCCTGGCGCAACACGCCACCGGCGCCCGGCCGATGCCGGACGCGGTGTTGCAAGAGTTCGCGGCGATCTGGGCGCGGATTGCGCCGCGCGCGATGCTGTTGGCGCATGGGCTGGAGCGGTTGCTGCCTTCATAGCCAGAATTCCACTGTCCTGAAATGGCCACACAGTACGAAGAAAGCGCGGGGCGCTGCCCCGAGCCCCGCCGGGGGCAGCGCCCCTGGACCACAAAACGCTGATATTATTGGGTTTCCAAAGGCATCAGGCCTTTAGCGGGTCCATGGCGGAGCCCTGGCCTTGCCTCGCCTTCCATGCTGCACTGGCTTCGCCCGGCGGGGGGCCGCCGCGCTGCCATCCAGGGGAGGCTGCTTATGTGTACGCCACGCTATGTCGATGAGGCGATGAAGGCCAAGATCGCCGCTTACAACGCGTCATTCCGCAAAGTTACCGCCAGCCCGTTCGGCAAAGACGACGAAATCGGCATGCTGAACTTGATCGACGCGGTGTCGCGCGATGCCATCCTGAGCCGTGCCGACGCCAGCCATGTGTTCGATCTGTCGGTGGACTACTTCGTCGGCATGCCGGGCTGGGTGGCCGCCGGTGACCCGACCTATCAGATTTGGATGACCCACACGCCGGACGGCGAGAAAGTGTGGAATTCGATGAATGTCGGCGAACCGATGAACACCGAAATCGCCTATTCCGGCGACGCGGTGTCGATGTACACGCATTGCGGCACCCACATCGATACGCTGAACCATTTCGGCTATAACGGTAAAATCTGGAACAACTTCGAGGTCAACAAGCACCTCGGCAGCCGCGTATGGGACGTCTGCGGCGCGGAAAAGCACCCGCCGATGATTACGCGTGGCATTCTTCTGGACCTCGCCGCCATGCACGGCGTGGACGTGCTGCCGCCCAGCCTGGGCATCGATGGCAAAATGCTGGAGGATTGCCTGAAGCACCAAGGCACCCAACTGCGCCCCGGCGACACCGTGCTGCTGCACACCGGCAAAATGAAGGCCGACTGGCCGACCAACCGCTTCCTGATGGACACCCCTGGCCTGACCCGCGACGGTGCTGTGTACTTGTGCGAAGGCGGTGCCATCATGATCGGCGCGGATACGCTGACGCTGGAACAAACGCCCTCGACCGAGCCGGGCAACTACCTGCCGGTGCATTGCTACATGTTCGCCGAGGCCGGCGCGATTATTATGGAAATGGCCTACACCGACGAACTGGCGGCGGCAAAACTGTATGAGTTCGCGTTCTTCGGCGCATGCTTGAAGCTGCGCGGCGCGACAGGCTCGCCGATGCGGCCGATTGCGATGCGGTTGCGCAATTAGGTTTTAGGGGAAGGAAGGGCTGGGGCCGGGAGGCCCCAGACCCCGTAAGTTAAATGGTTGTTAGGTGTGGACCTCTGCGACATCCAGCTCGCAATCAGGCGTGTAAGTGCAGCGCCCAGCAGGACGCGAAGTAATCCAGCCTTACCATGCAGCGCATGTCCGCGAGATAAATGGCAGATCACCCCACACCAAAATTCCGGTTTCCAAAGGCCCCCGGCCTTTGGCGGGTCGAGGGCAGCGCCCTCGCCTTCTCACGCTTTCCCCGCATTGACAGCCCCCGCCCCGCCGCCGCCTAATCCGCGCCCCGACGAGGGAGGGAACACAATGAAGAAATGGTTGCTGACGGCCGCGATGGCCGCCGGACTGCTGGCCACGCCGGCGTTGGCCGAGACCAAGCTGCAACTGGTGGAAGTCATCACCAGCCCGGAACGCACCGAGGTGCTGAAGACCATGGTCGCCGCCTATGAAAAGGCCAATCCGGGCACCACGGTGGAAATCGTTTCGTTGCCCTGGGGCCAGGCGTTCGAGAAACTGCTCACCATGGTGCAGGGCGGCCAGAAGCCCGATGTGGTGGAAATGCCGGAGCGCTGGCTGTCGCTGTATGCCAATCGCGGTGAGTTGGAGAGCCTGGAGCCGTATCTGGCCAAATGGCCGGAAACCGCGCAACTGGCCGACCGCGTGCTGGAATACGGCCGCGCGGCCAAAAAGACCGCGTATGAAATTCCGTACGGCTTCTACATCCGCGCGATGTTCTACAACAAAAAACTGTTCGCCCAGGCCGGTATCAGCCATCCGCCGGCCACGCTCGATGAATTCACCGAAGATGCCGCCAAGATCAGCGCCATCCCCGGCAAATACGGCTTCTGCCTGCGCGGCAGCAAGGGCGGCTTCACCGGCTGGCAGTATTTCATGCTGACCCAGATGGGCCGCCGTGACTGGTTCGAGGCCGATGGCAGCAGCACCTTCAACTCCGCGGAAGCGGTGAAGGGCATGCAGCAACTGATCGACGTCTACCAGAAGGGCTACGCCCCGAAGGACAGCGTCAACTGGGGCTTCAACGAGATCGTGGCCGGCTTCTACTCCGGCACCTGCGCGATGCTCGACCAGGACCCCGATGCGCTGATCGCGGTGGCCGAGCGGATGGACAAGAACGATTTTGCCGTCGCACCCATGCCGAAAGGCCCCTCGGGCAAGTCGTTCCCGTCGATCGGCTACGCCGGCTGGGCGATGTTCCATGATTCCAAGGACAAGGAAGCGTCCTGGAAGCTGATCGCGCATCTGTCGAACGCCGAGAACAACATGACCTGGGCGAAGTTCGTCGGCGTCATCCCGACCCACAAGGGTGCCGATCACGATCCGGCGTTCTCCGGCGAGAACTATGCCGGCTGGTTCCAGGAACTGAACGACCCGGCCTACGACATGGTGGCGGTGCCGGTGCATCTGGAAAAGCTTGGCTATTTCTTCGACGTGATGTCGGTGCCGTCGGCACAGGAAATGCTGCTCGGCAAGAAGACCGCGCAGCAGGTGGCCGGCCAGTGGGCCAAGTATCTGGGTGACGCACAGAAGGAATACCTGGCCAACAACAAATGAGCTCCGCCTTGGCGGCCGCGCGGGCAACCGCGCGGCCGCGCCGTCCGAAATGGCGGCGCGCCCGCATCATCGAGCCGTATCTGTATCTCGCCCCGGTGCTGGTGCTGCTGGCGCTGGTGATGTTCGCGCCGCTGTTCCTCGGCCTGACCTACGCGTTCCGCAACGTGCAACTGTTCGATGCCACCAGCACCGGCTGGGTCGGGCTGCAGCATTTCGAGGAATTATGGGACGACGACGCGTTCTGGCACGCGCTGTCCAACACGCTGTGGTGGACGTTCGGCTCGCTGGTGCTGCAATTTTTCGGCGGCTTCGGCCTGGCGCTGCTGCTGAACAAGCAATTCGGCGGCCGCAAGCTGGTGCAGGCGCTGGTGTTCATTCCCTGGGCGGTGCCGACGTTCCTGTCCGGCCTTGCCTGGGCGTGGCTGTTCAACCCGCTGATCGGCCCGCTGTCGCACTGGCTGATGGCGCTCGGCCTGCTGGCCAAGCCTGACAACATCCTGGCCGACCCCGATGTGGCGATGTTCGGCCCGATTATCGCCAATGTATGGTTCGGCATTCCGTTTTTTGCCATCACGCTGCTGGCCGCGTTGCACGCCATTCCGCAGGAATTGTACGAGGCTGCCGCCGTCGATGGCGCCAGCGTATGGCAGCGTTTCACCAAACTGACGTTGCCGTTCCTGGCGCCGACCATCGCCATCACCGTGCTGCTGCGCACCATCTGGATCGCCACGTTCGCCGATCTGATCTGGGTGATGACCAATGGCGGTCCGGCCGATTCGACGCAGATTCTGGCGACCTACATCTTCTCCACCGCGTATTCGAAGCTGGATTTCGGCTACGCCTCGGCGGTCGCCTCGGTATTGCTGTTGCTATTGCTGCTGTATGGCATCGCCGTGGTGCGCTTGCGCCGCAGTCTGCTGGTGACGTGATGAAAGGGATTGGGCGTCACCCCGGCCAGCGCGCGCTGGCCATCGCCGGGCACCGGGTGGGCATCGCCGCCTACTTGTTGTTCGCGCTGTTCCCGCTGTTCTGGATGGTGAAAATCTCGGTCACACCGGCCAAGCTGCTGTACAGCGAAGGCGTGGTGCTGTGGCCGTCGCTGACCACGCTGCACAGTTACGTGCAGGTGCTGACCCATACCGCGTTCCCAGTGTATTTCCGCAACAGCGTCATCGTCTCGATGAGCACGGCGGCGCTGGTGACAATCATCGCGGCGGCGGCGGGCTATTCGTTCTCGCGCTTCCAGTTTCGCGGCCGCTCGGCGGTGATGTTTCTGCTGCTGGTGACACAGATGTTTCCGCTGGTGATGCTGATAGCACCTATCTACCGCATGCTGGCGCCGCTGCGCCTGACCGACAATCTGCTCGGCCTAGTGGTGGTCTACACCGCCTTCAACGCGCCGTTCGCCACTTTCCTGATGCAGAGTTTCTTTGACGAGATTCCGCGCGACCTGGAAGAAAGCGCCATGATCGACGGCGCCACCCGCACCATGGCGCTGCGCAAGGTCATCATCCCGCTCACCCTGCCGGGCCTCGGCGCGACACTGGGCTTCGTGTTCACCGCCGCCTGGAGCGAGTTGCTGTTCGGCCTGATGCTGATCAACACCGACAGCCAGAAAACCTTCGCCGTTGGCTTGCTGACCTTCGTCTCCAAATTCTCGGTGGACTGGGGCCAGATGATGGCCGCTGCGGTGCTGGCGCTGATCCCGGCCATCGGCTTTTTCGGCTTCATCCAGCGCTATCTGGTGCGCGGGCTGACGGCGGGGGCGGT
>JANYDF010000119.1 GCA_025359905.1 Rhodospirillales bacterium | reverse complement strand
CGCCGCGCGTCAGCGCAGCCCCCCGGCTGGATGCATCGGAAATCAGCGCGCTGGCGACCTCACCATCGTAGAAATCGCGCAAACCGGCATGCTGCAACTGCTCCAGCGTGTCCGGCAGCGCGCCGAGCACGAAATACGGCGGCTCGCCGCGATATGGCGGCACGCGCGGCAGGCCGCCGGGCAGATAGATGCGCGCGCTTTCCGGATACAACCGCAATGCCGCCGCCGTTCCCGCGAGCATGACTGTGGTGAACCAGTCTTGCGGCAGGCCGCGCCGCGCCAGCGCAATAGCCGGCTGTAGCAGTTCGCCCATCGGCAGCTTGCCCCAGCGGGCGTGCATGGCGCGGTAACCCTCCACCGCGCTCGGGATGGTAAACGATAGCGGGCCGTGCAGGTTCAGATCGCCTGCGACGTGTGGCCAGCCAAACCCATCGCTGGTCGGCCGCCCAGTCAGCACGAAGCGCTCCGGGTCGATGCCCGCCGGGGCAACCGGGCCGAAATCCACCACTTGCGCCGTTGTCTCGCCAGCCGGATGCACCACGGCAAATCCAATGCCACCGAGTCCCGAGTTCCATGGCTCGGCCGCCGCCAGTGCAAACGCCGCTGACACGGCCGCATCCACCGCGTTGCCGCCTGCCTCCAGCACCGCGACGCCCGCCTCGGCGGCGGCGCGGGCCTGCGACACCACAATGCCGCGCCGCCCCCGCGCTGCCGGTTTGGCAACCTGCCATGTCTGGCCGGTATGTGGCGCGGGCACAAAGTCGGACAGCGTCGGCATGGCGGGCAGTCTCCGGGCAACGGATTGCGACGTTAGCGCAGACCCGCCGCCGAGACAGCCCGAGATGCCAGAAACCTTACCCGACCCGCAGCATCCCAGCCGTCACCATCGACGGGCGGGCCAGCGGGCGCTGCCAAGTGGCGGCACCGCCAGCAGGTTCCAACTCCCAGCCCGGCGTTTCCACGCCCGGTGGGCACAGCCGGTAGCCGCCGTGCTCATTGACCAGCAGCGCCGGGCTGTTCGGCGACGGCTCGATCTTGCGGCGGAGACGGTAGATGTGGGTCTCCACCGTGTGCGACGACACGTCCGGGCTGTAACCCCACACTTCGCGCAACAGCGTCTGGCGCGACACCGCCCGGCCGTCGGCGCGGCACAGGCGCAGCAACAGCGCGGTTTCCTTTTCGGTAAGCTTCAATGGCCGCGCGATGTCCGGATGTACCATGGTGCGCGAAGCCGGGCGGAATACTGCCGGGCCAATGCGGATCTCGGCGTCCTCTCGCGCTGCCCCCGCGCGCAACTGGGCGCGCATCCGGGCCGCCAATTCACGCGCGCGCAGCGGACGCACCACGAAGTCGTCAGCCCCGGCGTCCAACCCCCACACGACATCTTCCTCGTTCGCCGAGTCAGAAATCAGGATGACCGGCACCGAGATGCCGCGCCGCCGCAGGCGCGAGACAACTTCGCGCCCGTCAGCATCCGGCAGATCGGTATGCAGCAGCATCAGATCGATTCGCGCCGCGCGACTGAAGGCCAGCGCCATCGCCTCGCTTCCGGTCGCCGCCTCGCTCACGCTGTAGCCCGCCGTGGTCAATTCGCGGGCGAGCGCCGCGCGCTCATCGCCGTCGCTGTCTGCAATCAGGATATGCCGCTGGGTGCTCATGGCTTGCCTCGCCGGTTAACGTGGCGGTAATTTCTCCGGAAGCGCGGCAACGAACTGTGACCGGCTTCACAGTTTTTTTGTTTTTTGTCGCCAAGGCCGAAAATTCACTGGAACTGCGACCGCCGGTTTGCTGCACCGCAGCGGTAAAACGGTTGACAGGGCTGACTGGAATGCCGTGTTATGCAGGTGCGTGATAGCTGATCCGCGCCGAAGGAGCACAGCCGTGAAATTCCGGGAAAACACCCCTGCCGACCCGTCGACCTTCGCGGCGGTCACCAGTGTCGGCAGCTCTCCGCCGAAAGATTGGGTGGTACGCGGCGCCGACGGCACCCGCTCAAACCGGGTCGAGCGCTTTTCGGGCGCCGATGCGCTCGTGCGTTCGCTGAAATTTGCGCACGATGAGTACAGCCGCGTACGCTGGCTGATGGAATGAGGTTTAATTTGTCGGAATTTGTCGCCCGCTAACGCGAACCGCCGCCCAGCATTGGGCTGATGGTGCTGCACGACAGGATTGAACTGTCGACCTCTCCCTTACCAAGGGAGTGCTCTACCACTGAGCTAGTGCAGCGAACCAAGCCGCGCGGAAGTGAACCAGCGGCGGAGGGGTTACTAGCTTCCTCACTCGCGCCGCGCAACCCCGAACAGCTTCCGTCTTGGCATAGCTGTTAGCGGCACCTGAAAATGGGCTCTCCCCAGGCATTGAAGCCAGCCGCTGCTGCGACCGGCGCCTGCCGCCCCCAGTGAACCGGCCGGGCCGTTAACGGCGTGCGAAAAGCCCAGAAAAATTCGTTGTTGCAAGCTGGAGGAAGCGATGCCGGACGATATCGCGCAGCGAACTTGGGTGTCGCGCGTGCTGGGCGTGCAATTCGCCAGCCGCACTCAGTCCAGCGCCTTCGCCGCCGCGTCGCAACGCTGGCAGCAGGCGGGGGCACTGGCAACCTCCGACCTTGCGGCGTTCAAGGCGGCGTTGCTGGCCAACAGCGAAGTGAAGGCCGACCCACGGCTGAATTTCGTTGCGGCCTCAGCCATCGAAATTCCCAATATGCTGCCGCGATCGACCTTCGACGGCCTGCTGCGCAAGGGCGGCGGCACGCCGGAAGCAACCGCGAAGGTGCTCGATTCGGTGGCCAGTTACCGGCGCGAACTAGCGGCGACTGTACGGTTGGGCAAATTGGAGAGCTTCGCCAGCGGCAGCCTCAAGACGCCGCTCGCCCTGCGTAAGACGCTGACGGACGCGATGGACGACATCGAAACCACGCTGCGCGCCGCCGCGTAACGGGAGGACACACACGTGAGTGATACCGACCGGCGCAAGCCTCGCCGGCAAAGCTCCAGCAGCAGCGACTTCTCCATTATCGTGGACGACTTGCAAGGCGTGCTCGACGGCATCCCGGACCGCCCAAGTAAGGGCTTGATGACGTTCGAGGAGTTGCAGGCGAAATTTGGCGCCAAGCCAAAGAAGGACCGCTTCTTCGGACTGAAGAAGATGTCGGTGCGCTACAAAGCAATTGGCGAGAAGCTGCAAGCGGTCAAGGACACGCTGACCAGCGCCACGCTTGGCGACATCGACGACCAAGGCGGCAGGCAGAACTTCGAACAACTGCTCAACGCCAGGCTCGATGAGGTCGATGACGCCTGCGCGCGCTATCAAAAAAAGCACAAAGGCAGCAAGAGCCGCGCGGTTCAGGATCTGCGCGACGACGCACAGCGCTTCCGCGACGAAATCCCACGCGCGCTCGACAAGTTGCTGGGCGGCGAGGAAGCGCGCCTGCCGGACGACCTGAAAGTCGATTCGGCGCTGGCGGCACAGCGTGCTGGCATCAAGCCAGCGCAAATGCGCGGCGTGAGCGGCAAGCACTGCGAGTTCGCCAAGTTCAACGACGAGACGTCGGACGGCCCGCCGGTGCACCTGGCCAAGGGCAACGTCAACAGCGTGCAACTGGTCAGCCACGGCGGCGTGGATCGGGTGTTCAAGAAGGAACAGCAGACCGATACCAGCCGGGCGCTGGCGCCGCAGTTCATGGGGATCGATGTCAAAAACAACCCGCGTTACGGCAACCGCAATGTCGCGGGCGGTGTGCTTGGCAAAATGCTTGGCGCCACTGTTATGCCCGACAGCAAATTCGCCATCAGCAACGGCGAGGTCGGTCTGCTGATGGACAAGGCGCCAGGCAAGACGCTGCAAAAATTGATCGAGCCGGGTGATATCGACGACATCGCGCTGTCGCCGAAGGCGCTGGCCAGTTTGCAAAAGCAATTGATGGATATGGAGGCGTGCGACCTGCTCACCGGCCAGACCGACCGCCATTTCGGCAACTATATGATAGACGTCAGCGGCGACTCCGTTACAGTGACCGCGATCGACAACGATTTCTCGTTTCCCGATCCCGACAGCGATGCCGTCAACATGAATCCGCAATACGCGGAAATTCCGCCAAAATTTTACGGCATGAACTCGATCAGGAGCCTGCCGGCTTTGCTCAGCCGCGAGATTGCCGGACGAATCCTAGCGATCGACTTCAACCGCGATCTGGCGCCGGAATACGAAGGCTTGTTGACCGAACCGGAAATTCGCGGCGCGCGTGCCCGGTTTCAGGTGATGCAGAACCATGTTCGCCAGTTAGACCAGAATGGCTATATCGTCGACAATTGGGAGACCTGGACTGCGCCGCCGCCTGACGACGGCATGACGGCCACGGCGTTCTTGCGGCGGGATGGGGCTGAAAACAAGAGCCTGTTCGGCCGCGACTTCGATAGGCTCTAGCAACAGCGAAAATGGAGGCGGCGATGGCCAGCGACGCATCGGCCCAGGATGACGGCGACGACGAGCCCAGCGCGCTGGAAGATGCTTTTGTCCGCTATCAGGAAAATGGCCTGCGCCTGCCGCCGGTGCCGCGCGAACTGGCCAGCGAACTGGATGAGTTTGCCGACTGGCATTGGGGCAGCGAAGACCTGAGCCTGGAGGACCGCGACGGCTTCGTCGATACCGCGCGCCAGCCGGGCGGCCCGGTCGAGATTGCGTTCGGCCACACCGGGCACGGCGTCAACAGCTGGTGGCTTTGCTGCCGGCTGCAGACCGATGCGCTGGCGGTGTTCGTGCGCCTGGCTTACGGCGGCGTCTACGAAGATGCAGCGGCCACGTTGACGGCGCTGAACGACGTTGCCGCCGAACTCGAATCGCTCATTCCCGCCGCCGATGCCGCCAAGCGCGCCGGGCGGCTGCGGGGCGGCCACCGCTTGATTGTGGTGGCAGACCAAATGCGGCGTGGCTTCTGGGAGGTCGCCGGGGGAGCGGACGGCGCACAGAACAGCCGCGATCCGCTGGGCGACGCGCTGGCGTTCCTCAGTACCCCGGTGCTGAACGAGCCTCCGCCCGAAGAATAGCGCCACCGGCGGCGGGTCAGCCCGCCGCCGCGTTGCCACGCGCGATCTGCCGCGCCACGATCTCGCCCGCCACGAATGCGGTCAGGTTGGTGTTGTGCATCACGTTGTCCGGGAAAATGCCGGTATCGGCGACGCGCAGATTATCGAAGCCGTGCACCCGCAAATCCGGCCCGACGACGCTGCGCGGATCGCTTGCCGGCCCCATGCGGCAAGTGCCCGCCTGATGGTGTGCCGCCCCCATACCTTCGGCCAGCGCCTGCGCGATCGGCAGCGCAGGATTGTCAAGCCACTGCGCGCCAAGCTGTTGGAAGGTCTTGCTGGCGAGCATTTCGACCATGAACGCCCGCGCCTTGGCGAAGCGGTCACGGTCGCGCTGGCGGGTGTTGTAGCGGTGATCGATCAGCGGCAGCGCGCGCGGGTCGGCGCGGGTGATCCGCACCTCGCCCTCGGCCTCCTGGCGGGTCAGGTAGGTCCAGAACCCGGCGACGTGTTCTTCCTCGTCGATTGGGAACGGGTGGGTTTGCCATTCCGGCTCGCCGTCCGCGTTGGCCGGGCCGCGCACGTTGGACGCGAACAGCCGCCCGGTCTGGGTGCCCAGCCCATCGGCGCGAAACCGCATGCCGAAGCCCGGATGGTCCAGCAGATTGCGCCCCACCGGCAGATCGGCAGCCACTTTGATGCCGAGCGGCGTCAGCCATTCGGCCGGGCCGATGCCGGAGCGTTGCAGGACAGCCGGGCTGCCATACACCCCGGCGCTGACCACGATCTGCGCTGCCGTGGCGGTTTGCCGCTGACCGTCGCGGTCGATGTAGGACACCCCCGTGGCCGTTGACCCATCGAGCAACACGCGGTCTACCACGCACAGCGCCTGAATGGTCAGGTTCGCCCGCCCGCGCGCCGCGCGCAGATAGGTGGTGAGCGTGCCCAGCCGTACTTCCTTGAAGCGGTTATGCGGAATGGCGCCGACCACGCCCGCCTGCCCGTCCGCCGCGTTCAGGTCGGCCGATTCCGGCACGCCGAGTTCGACGCAGGCCGCCACCATGGCCCGGTTCACCGGGGCCCAGCTGGCCGGTTTGTAGCGCTGGATCTTGATCGGCCCGGCATTGCCGTGATGCGGCAAGTGGCCAAAATCAAGATCGGTCTCGATGGCATTGAACAGCGGCGCCACATCGGCCCACGCCCAGCCGGTGCAGCCCATCGCCGCCCAGCGGTCGAAGTCGAACGGCGCGCCGCGCGCCGCGATGGTGGCGTTGATCATCGAGGTGCCGCCCATCAGCCGCCCGCGCGGCAGGCGGATGCGGCGGCCATTCAGCGTACCCGCGCCGTCGGTGTTGGCGAACTCCCAATCGAATTCGGGAATGCCTGCCACCCGCCAGCTATGTTCGCCGCTGACGGTGAACAGCGGCGGCACGGCTTCCTCATCGGGGAAATCCGGCCCGGCTTCCAACAGCAGCACCCGGCAATGCGGGTTTTCGCTGAGCCGTGCCGCCGCCACGCCCCCGCTCGATCCGGCGCCGATCACAATAACGTCGTATTGCTGCGTCACGGCGCTCTCCGATGCGGGGAAGGCATGAACCAAGACTCATGGCACGCAGCGCGCGGCGCAGCAATAATAGGCGATCCTCTCTGACCGAAAGCTGCCGCGATGACCGTACTGCCGCACGAGACCGCCACTCTGCTCCATTCCCTCGGCGTGCCCGCCGGGCAAACCACGGGCGGCAATCGCGCGGTGCGCTCGCCCATTGACGGCAGCATCGTGGCCCATGTGCACGACACCGATGCCGCCGGGGCCGCCGCCGCAATTGCCGCCGCCGATCAGGCATTCCGGACTTGGCGCAACGTGCCCGCCCCTCGGCGTGGCGAGTTGATCCGGCTGTTTGGCGAGGAATTGCGCGCCCATAAGGCGGCGCTCGGCCGCTTGGTGTCGATCGAGGCGGGCAAGATCACCTCCGAAGGTCTCGGCGAGGTGCAGGAGATGATCGACATCTGCGACTTCGCGGTTGGCCTGTCGCGCCAGTTGTACGGCCTGACCATTGCCACCGAACGCAGCGAACACCGCATGATGGAGACGTGGCACCCCATCGGCGTTACCGGCATCATTTCGGCGTTCAACTTCCCGGTCGCGGTGTGGTCGTGGAACGCGGCGCTGGCGCTGGTGTGCGGCAATAGCGTGGTATGGAAGCCGTCGGAGAAAACCCCGCTGACCGCGCTGGCGTCGCACGCGTTGCTGACGCGCGCCATTGCCCGCTTCGGTGCGGTGCCGGAGGGCTTGGCTGCGGTACTGATCGGTGGCCGCGATGTGGGCGAGGCGCTGGTGGACAATCATGCGGTGAAAGTGGTGTCGGCCACCGGATCGACCGCGATGGGCCGCGCCGTCGCTCCCCGTGTCGCGGCGCGCTTCGGGCGGGCCATCTTGGAACTGGGCGGCAATAACGCCGCCATTGTCTGCCCGACCGCCGATCTCGATTTGACCCTGCGCGGCGTGGCGTTCGCGGCCATGGGCACCGCCGGGCAGCGCTGCACCACGCTGCGCCGCCTGTTCGTGCATGACAGCGTCTACGACACTTTGGTGCCGCGCCTACGCCAGGCCTACGGCTCGGTGAAAATCGGCAACCCGCTGGAAACCGGCACACTGGTTGGCCCGCTGATGGACCGCGCCGCGTTCGACGCGATGCAGGCCGCGCTGGCCGAATCCCGCGCCGATGGCGGCAAAGTCACTGGCGGCGCGCGCGTGAATGCCGATACCGCCCCCGGCGCCTACTATGTGCAGCCTGCGCTGGTGGAGATGCCGGGGCAGACCGCCACCGTCGAGCGCGAAACCTTCGCGCCCATTCTGTACGTGATCCGCTACAGCGATTTCGAAGCGGCACTGGCGTTGCACAACGCGGTGCCGCAGGGCCTGTCGTCGTCGATCTTCACCAACGACCTGCGCGAGGCGGAAACCTTCCTGTCGGCGCGCGGTTCGGATTGCGGCATCGCCAACGTCAACATCGGCCCGTCCGGTGCGGAAATCGGCGGCGCGTTCGGCGGCGAGAAGCAAACCGGCGGCGGACGTGAATCTGGTTCGGACGCCTGGAAGGCGTATATGCGCCGCGCCACCAACACCATCAATTACGGCCGCACGCTGCCGCTGGCGCAGGGTGTGACGTTCGACGTTGGCTGATACCCCGGCCCGCGCCGGGGTGCCGTCAGGCGGCATCGCGCAGGATCAAATCCGCCCCCTTCTCGCCCACCATGATGCACGGCGCGTTGATGTTGCCCGAGGTCACGAACGGGAAAATCGACGCGTCGATCACCCGCAATCCGGCAATGCCATGGACACGCAGCGTTGGGTCAACGACGTTACCCGACTCTTCAGGTCCCATCCGGCAAGTTCCGCACGGATGAAACACCGAATACGCCTTGCTGCGGACATCGTCGATCAGGTCGTCATCGGATTGGCACGTGGGCCCCGGCTTCAATTCTGCGTCGATGATGCCTCGTAGCGCTGGCGTCGCCGACAAGCGGCGCAGGAACTTGGCCCCCAGCAACAGCGTGTCGACATCCTCATTGGTCGCCATGAAGTTTGGCGCAATCGCCGGCGGCGCTAACGGGTCGGCGGAGCGAATGTTCACGCTGCCCCGGCTGGTCGGGCGGCATGGCGATATGCTGGTGTAGAAGCCCGGAAATGGATCGGGCTGCATCAGCGCGCGCACGCCGGGTGGCGCACGCTCGTACGACAGCGGCGAGAAATACAACTGAATATCCGGATGCGCGCTGCCGTCGCGCGACCTGATATAGCCGCCGCCCTGGTTGACGCTGAGCGACAGCGGCCCGCGACGGGTCAGCACGTATTGCAGTCCGGCGCGGAACTTGCCCCACAGCGGCAGCAATTCTTCATTCAGGCTCGGCTTGGAAGCGCGGAACGCGTGATCGTAGCACAAATGGTCCTGCATATTGGCGCCGACTGCGTCATTGGCATGCACGACGGAAATGCCCAGCCCTTGCAGCAAGTCTGGCGCGCCGATGCCGGACAATTGCAGCAGTTGCGGCGAGTTGAACGCACCGCCGCACAGGATGACTTCGCGCCCAGCCTTTGCCGTCAGGTGCCTGCCGCCTTGCGTGTAGGCAACCCCGATGGCGCGCTTGCCCTCGAACATGAGCTTGGAAACCATCGCCCCGGTTTCGATCCGCAGATTTTGGCGGTTGCGCGCGGCCCACAAATACGCCCGCGCGGCAGACATCCGCAGCCCGCCCTTGGTGGTGATCTGGTAGTAGCCCACGCCTTCCAGCGTCGCGCCGTTCAAGTCCGGATTGAAGGTCAGCCCGGCTTGCTGCCCCGCTGCGACAAAGGCGTGCGTCAGCGGATGCACGTCCTTCGTGATGTCGGTAACGTGCAACGGCCCGCCGGCACCATGCCATTCGCTGGCGCCGAGCGCATGGTTCTCCATGCGCCGGTAGATTGGCAGCACGTCCTTCCAGCCCCAGCCAGGATTTCCGGCCGCCGCCCAATCGTCAAAATCGGAGGCCTGCCCGCGCGAATACACCATTGCGTTGATCGAACTCGACCCGCCCAGCACCTTGCCGCGTGGCGCGTAGACGCTGCGGTCGTTCAATCCGGGAATTGGCTCACTGCGGTACATCCAGTTGAAGCCTGGATGGTAGTAGGTCTTGCCGTAGCCAATCGGCATTTGAATCCACAAATGCTTGTCGGATGGCCCGGCCTCCAGCAGCAGCACGCTAAAGCGGCCACTCTCGGTCAGCCGCGCCGCCACCGCGCATCCCGCCGATCCGGCGCCGACGACGACAAAATCATAAACCTGCACGGCTCAGCCCTCCGATAGCGCGACGCAGGTGGCATAGCCGGGCCGTCGCGGGAATGCACCCTGGACAGATCGAAATTGCGCCGGATGATAGCGTCCGCAGCGGCACGGACATCGGCACCCATGAAGATCAAGCGGCTGGAAACCTTCAGCACCGAGTATGTCGGCTTCGTCCGAGTCACGACCGACAGCGGCGCGCAAGGCTGGGGGCAAGTTTCTACCTACAACGCCGACATCACCACGCAGATTTTCCACCGGCAGGTGGCCCGCTGGGCGGTTGGACAGGACGCGCTGGATATCGCGGCACTCACCGACCGCATTCCGGAACACGAGCACAAATACCCCGGCTCCTACGTGTTGCGCGCGCTGACCGGGCTGGACACCGCGCTGTGGGATTTGCGCGGCAAGCTGGAAGGCCGCAGCGTGTGCGAATTGCTCGGCGGCGTGCCGCGCCTATTCCCGGTCTATGCCTCCAGCATGAAACGCGGCGAGATCACCCCGCAGGACGACGCCGACCGGTTGGCCAGGTTGCGCGACGCGCACGGCTTCACCGCGTTCAAATTCCGCGTCGGCCGCGAATGCGGTCACGACCAAGACGAATGGCCGGGCCGCACCGACGAGATCGTGCCCGCAGTCCGCCGTGCGCTGGGCGAGGATGCGCGCCTGCTGGTCGATGCCAATAGCGGCTACAGCCCGGCCCGCGCCATCGAAGTCGGCAAAATGCTGCAAGACTATGGCGTGGTGCATTTCGAGGAGCCGTGCCCATACTGGGAACACGACTGGACCCGCGAAGTCGCCGACGCACTGGAATTGGATGTCACCGGCGGCGAGCAGGATTGCGACTTGACCATCTGGCGTTACCTGACGCGCGGGCGGGTGATGGACGTGGCGCAGCCCGACATTTTCTATCTCGGCGGCCTGAACCGCACACTGAAAGTCACCGCCATGGCCGAAGCCGCCGGCATGCCAGTGACACCGCATTCGGCCAATCAGTCGCTGGTAACGGTGTGCACGCTGCACATGATGGGCGCGCTCAAGAACGCCGGGCCGTACGTGGAATACTCCATCGAAGGCCCGGACTATTACCCGTGGGAACAAGGCCTGTTCCGCAACCCGCTCAGCGTGCAGGACGGCATGGTGCAGATCCCGCAAGGCCCTGGCTGGGGCATGGAAATCGAACCGGCTTGGTTGGAGGCGGCGAAGTATCAAGTCAGCGAGGCGGAGTAGAACGCGCCGGGCTTCGCGCCTTCAAACCCAGCGTTGCACCGCCGCTACGCTATCCGATGGTCCCGTATTGAAACAAATCGTCGCGGCCGGCGCGAGCCGGTGAATGATGTTGATCAACTTCTCGAACAGCAGGAAGTGCGGCGGCCCGGTGCGTACACCAGCACCAATCAACACGCAGTCGAACGGCTGTCCGCTCAACGACGCGGTCAGCATCGCCTCGGCGGTCGCTCCGGTATCCGTCCAGCAGGTGTGGGCGTCGTAGCCCTCGGCGATCAGCCTAGCCACCTCGGCGGCAAGCGCCGCTGTCAGCTTTTCCTGATTGAGATGCGGAAAATGCGTGAAGTCCACCACGGCCGGGTCTAACCCGACCAACAAAACCCGTTTTCTGTTCATCGCGACTTCTCCCAACGACTATGCCGCGAACCAATCAGCGATCGGCCGCATCGCCTCCAGCATCCGGTTACCCCAGGCAATTTCCGCCCGCGCCTTCCGCAGCGCGCGCAGTAAAGCCGCCCCGGTGAGTTTCTCAGACCGCAACGCCGCCTGCGCGTCGGCCACAATATGGTCGATACGCTTGAACACCACCGAACCGATATCGGCCACTTGCAGCCGTTCGGCACGGATCAGTTGCACCCGTCCCGCCTCGCCGCCGAGCAGCCTGTCGCGATATGCCGACCAGTCCTGCATGTCTGAGGTAAACCGGCCGAAATATTCCTGTTCGACGATGAACACGTGGCTGCGCGGCCCCCAACTCAGCACAGCGTCGATGGCCGACATGCCCGATTCGAGCGAATCGGCCGCCGTTGTCACCGGCACCACCACCGCCACCCGGTCGCCGCCTTCGGGAAAGATCGGGCGCGGCTCATCGTCCAGGATGCGGCAGATCTCGGTGAACATGTTGGAGCCGAGATCGACGATCAGATTGCCGACGCCGATATCGTAGAGCAGATCGTCCCACGCGGTCGCATTAGGGTCGTAGGCCAGTTCGCGTGACATATCGAAGGCAGCGGCGTTGCGCGCATCGCGATGCTCGACCGCGCCAATGCCGTCCTCGCGCCGGAAGATCGTCGAAAGCCGCGGATGGCGTTCGTATTCGCGCACGTCGATGTTCTTCATCAACACCGGATAGCGCTGCAACAAACTCACCAGCACCGCATTGGCCGTCGTGGTCTTGCCACTGGACTTGTCATTGGCGAACAACAGCGTCTTGCGGGCCTTGGCCACACCAACAGCGCGGGCACCACCGGCCGGTGCCATTGGATCGGTCATGCTCATGCTTTATCCTTCCGCCGACATCGCCTCGCCAGCACTGCCACAGGCGCTCACGCCGTCTTAGCACAGCGCTGCGGCAATGCCAGTCATGCAGTCCCAGCTAGGCCGGCCGCGCAACGGCATGACTTGGCAGGTTGGTTCGCTCCGGCGGCGTATGCGGCAGTCGCACGATCACCCGAGTACCCTCCCCTTTGCTACTCTCCAGCGCCAAGTTGCCGCCATGCAGCGCGATGAGTTCACGCGCTAGCCGCAACCCAATTCCCGCCCCGCCGCGCATGCGGCCCAGCCCGCCATCGGCCTGCCAAAACGGTTCGAACACGTGCTCCAACTCCTCCGGCGACATGCCGATGCCGCTGTCGGTCACCACGACTTCAACGCCATCGCCGTGCGCGCGCAGGCTAATGCTCAGCTTGCCGCCAGTTGGCGTAAATTTCAGGGCGTTGCTCATCAGGCCGCCAAAGACTTGGCGCAGCCGTGCCTCGTCGCCGCGAATGGCAAGCGTGCCCGGCGGCAGATCGAGCGTGATCGGCGGCGGCTCGTTGGCGGGCACTGGGTTTTCACTGCGCGCACCCGCCACCACGCTGCGCACGAGACGCACCAATTCCACGTCCGCCACCCGCAATTCCAGCGTACCGGCCTCGACCCGGGCGAAGTCCAGCAAATTGGTAATCATATGCAACAGCGCCATGCCGCTGCGCAGAATATGGCCGGAATACTCCACGTATTCGGCGCTCCCGAGGGGCCCCAGCGCTTCTTGTTCCATCAACTCGGCAAAGCCGATCACCGCATTCAACGGGGTGCGCAACTCATGGCTCATCGCCGCCAGAAAGCGCGATTTGGCGCGGCTGCCCGCCTCGGCCTGCTCCTTGGCCTCGCGCAGCCGCTCCTCCAGCGCCTTGCGCTCGGTGATGTCGAGCGACACCGTCGCTACCCCCCAAACGGCGCCGTCTGCCCCGGCCAGCGGTACCTTGCTGGTGAGCCAGTGTTTGATGACCTGATCCACACCCGCATACGACTCTTCGAAGAAGCCCGACGGGCGGCCGGTCTGGATGACTTCGGCATCGCGCGAGCGTGTGTACGAGCCGTAGTCCGAACCCAGCAGATCCGCGGCCGTGCGGCCAACAGCGCCATCCGGGCTTACGCCGTACAGCGCAGCCTGATAGCGGTTCATGAACAAATAGCGGCTCTGTAAATCCTTGGCGTTGAACATAATCGGCAGGACATTGACCACTGCATCGACCAGATCGAGCGTCGGCCGGCTGCCCTGCCCGATGGCCGCCGCCCCTTCGGGCATGGTCGCCAGCGTCCAGCCGCGCACCCCGTCGGGGCTAAAAGGCACCCGGCGCTCCACCGCGCCAAGGCCGCCGTCCAGCCGCGCGGCGCCAAGTACAAAGGCATGATTTGCCACGAGGCACTCGCCACTGGCGTCGAACACCGCCATTGGCACCGGGGCGGCATTGACCGTACCGCAAACGGCCGCCAATGCCACGTCGGCTGCGCCGGCCGCTGCCGTTTGTAATGGTTTAATAACTATATTGGTCAGTGTCAGTCCTCGTTCTCGGTAAACGTTCTTAACACAGCCCTGCCACGCCGGTCAGCATCTCACGCTGCGGATAGCACCCGGCGACGAACGCATTGCGAAGCGCCGCCACCGCTGCTACAGCACGGGTCCCGTCGGTCGGAGCGTAGCGCAGCCTGGTAGCGCATCAGTCTGGGGGACTGAGGGTCGTGGGTTCGAATCCCGCCGCTCCGACCAATTTTTCGTCGTATGGCCGCCGGCTTGCGCAGACTGCGGCAAAATCATTGGCTGGGCTATTTGCCGCGCCCTTCGACAGCGCCGCCTGCTGCCTTCCATGCATCGATGCCGCCTTCGATGTGCCGCGCGGTCGTCAACCCGGCATCCTGGGCTGCTTGCACGGCCATGGCGCTACGCTCGCCGAACGCGCAGTAGAACAGCAGAACCTTGCCTGTCGATTCGCCGAGTTCGTGCAGGATGCCGCCAGGGCTGAGGTTGTCCTGTAAATCCGCATACGGCGCATGCAGCGATCCGGGAATTGCACCGTGCTTGTCGCGTTCGCTGCGCTCACGCAGATCGATCAGCGCCACATCGCGCCGGCCAATCCGCCCTGCCGCCTCTGTTGCCCCCAACGCCCAGCCACGCCGGGCGACCTCGGCTTGGTGCAGGCCTTGTCGCATGTTAGCAGGCACCGCGACGTCCATCATTTTTGGGTTGGGCAGGTTCAGCGACGCCATGAGGTCGGCGTATTCGCCAGCCGACTTCACCCGCAGACGCGGATTGAAGCGCTTTTCCTCGCCGATGGAACTGACCGTATCGCCTTTGTAGTCGTGTCCGGGATAAACCATCGTCTCGTCCGGCAGTTTCAGCAGCCGGCCAAACAGGCTTTCGTACTGCGCCAGCGCGTCGCCATGCTGGAAATCAGTTCGCCCAGTGCCACGAATGAGCAGCGTGTCGCCGGTGAACACCCGGTCGCCAAGCAAGAAGCTATATGAATCATCGGTGTGGCCCGGGGTGTAGAGCACATCAAGCGAGATGCCCTCAATGCTGAGCCGGTCGCCATCGGCAATGCGCATCGACACGACATCCACCTGGCTTTGCTCGCCCATCACGGTGATGCAGTGCGTTCGGTCGCGCAGCGCGCCGAGACCGGTGATATGGTCGGCATGCAGATGGGTATCGACCGCCTTTACCAAGCGCAGGTCGAGTTCCTCCATCAACTTCAAGTAGCGATCCACCTTCTCCAGCACGGGGTCGATGATCAATGCCTCGCCACCCCGCCGGCTGGCGATCAAGTAGGTGTAAGTGCCGGAAACACTATCGAACAATTGACGGAACAGCATGCCTCGCCTCCCGGATAGGTTGGGTGGATGCTATACCGGCTCAGGACTGTTCGGAAGCCTTTGCCGAGTGGCGGCGGCTTACGCCGCCGCCAAGCCGGTTACTTCAGCGCCGCAGCCGGAACCCAGTCGCGCGGTGTCTTGGTGTCGGCGAACACCCCGGCTTGCGCCCGGTCGATCGCGTCAGCCAGCAGCGTGGTGGCGCGCGGGCCGTTCTTCGAGCGGCTCTCGCGGAAATCGTTGGACACAATCATCAGTGCATCGACGCTGACAGTCTTGGTGCTGTGGAAGAAACCGCCCTCCAACACCACTTCCTGATATAGGTTGCGCCCGCTCCAGTCCCGCGTGGCATAGAACTGCTTGCCCGGCCGGACATCGAGGAACTTGAACTGCGGCCGGCCTTTGGCATCGACCGCCGACCGGATTTGGTCGATGAGTTCGGAGCCAGGCCCATCCATCACAAAAAACGCGT
Organism: Rhodospirillales bacterium; assembly: GCA_025359905.1. Taxonomy (GTDB): domain Bacteria; phylum Pseudomonadota; class Alphaproteobacteria; order Acetobacterales; family Acetobacteraceae; genus CAIPHQ01. The sequence continues at coordinate 8,351 of JANYDF010000119.1, read as the reverse complement.
CCACTGATCCATCGGTGATGCGCTGCAAGGCCGTGTCCAAGGCGTAATTCGCCACGCTGACAGTGCGCTTCCATTCCGGGTTGGCGCGCAGCATATAGCTGAGCGTCACTTGCCCGCCCGAGCCGATGGCGCCGGCCGCAATATGGAGCCTCATTTGATCCTCATTCCGGCGCGGTTGAAGGCAGCGCCACCCGGAATATTGGCTGTCCCCAACGCCGGATGAAGACCGTCACACAAGCGTCATGCAACGCGGCCAGAGTTAGGGATCGGCGAACCCCTTCACCGGGAGCGTCAGCATGGCCCGCTCAGTGCCGGCGAAGTCGACAATTCCGGCGTCGGACCCCAGGCCAGTCGCCACCAGCGCACCGGCCGCCCCGGCAAAGCGCGCGGCCTTCTCGACGTCCCATCCATGATGCAATGCGGCGATCAAACCGGCGCTGAATGCATCGCCACAACCGGTGGTGTCGCACACTTGCACGTTATAGGCGGGCAGGCGCAGCGACACGTCTTCCCCGGACACGAGGCAGCCGTCGCCGCCCATGGTCAGCACCACCCAGCGCGCACCCAGATCGCGAAAGAACTTGGCCACATCGCGCGGCGCGGTCAGGCCGCAAATCGCTTGGGCTTCCTCGATGCTGGGGATAAACCAATCGACGAATGGTAAAACCGGCCGCACCAGCGCCAGCGTGCCGCTGTTGGCGGCGATCAGATCATACGTTGTTATACGGCCTGCCGCCTTAGCAGCCTGCATCAAGGTAACGGTCGGCGCGCCGTCCAATTTGGCCAGCAGGCCAGTTCCCCCGACATGCACAAACGGCGCATTGATGGCCTGCGCCAGTTGCGCCGCATTCAATTCAAAATGGTCCGACGCGCCGCGTTGGTGCAGCGCCGGGCGCTCGCCAGTCGGGCGCACGTTCAGGATCGTCGCCGAGGTCGGCACACCCGGCAGGCGCTGCATCAGCGAGGTGTCAGCGCCGAATTTTTGCAGCATGGCCACGACGAAGTCGGCTTTTTCATCCTCGCCGACCGCACCCACCGCACGCGTGCGCAAGCCAAGCTTGGCGCAGTCAATCGCCGTGCCGCCCGCTGTGCCAGCGACGGTCAGCCGGATCTCGTCGATGAACTCCACATTGCCGCCGGCCGGAATGGCGTGCACCGGACGGCCAAGAATATCGAGAATATAAAGGCCGATAACCGAAACGTCGCAAACGCTCATGGGATCAGTCCGCAGAAGGGGCGATGTAATAGGCGTAGAGTTCGGCCGAGGCGAGCGAGAGCACGGTGACGATGGCAAAGATCACGATGATGATCAGCGCAATTTTCAGCACTGAGCCGAAGGTGCGGCCCGGCTGGCATATCGGCACCAGATTGAACGCCAGCCCGACAATAACCACCGCAGCGGCGCCAAGGGTAAACAACTCACGGGAGAATGGCTGGAAAATAAGCACCAGCGACAAGATGCTGGCCACCACAATGCTGTATTCCAGCGTGCGGGCTTGCCGCACGCTCATGCCGCGCCGCTTCGAGTCGGAACCGCTCATAGCACCAGCACCCCTTCAGCATCGAATACATGCAATTGGCCCGGCTTGCAGCGCAGGCCAACAGACTGACCCGCCGCGACGCGGGTGGTGTGTGGCACCACGAAGCGCAGGTCGGTGCCCCGTTCCATCACGTGCAGCAGCACCTCGGCACCCATCGGCTCGATCAGATCGACGGTCGCGTGCAGCGCGTCGCTGGTGCCGGGATCGACCATCAAAAAGCTGCGCGGGCGCACCCCAAGCGTGACTTGGCTGCCAAGAGGCAGCCGCATGACGCCGGGCTCCACCACGGCTGAAATTTCCTCGCCCAACGTGTGGAAGCGCGCGGTCACAGTGCCGTCGCTGGCCTGCGACACGCCCAACAACTTGGCCGCAAACTGGTTCATCTGCGGCGTGCCGATGAAGCCGCCGACGAACAGATTGGCCGGACGCGCGAACAAATCATGCGGCGTGGCAACCTGCTCGATCTTGCCGGCCCGCATCACCGCGATGCGATCAGCCATCGTCAGCGCCTCGATCTGATCGTGGGTGACGATCACCGTCGGTTTGTCGAGATGCTCCAGCACCAGCTTGATCTGGGTCCGCATCGTCTGACGCAACTGAATGTCGAGCCGGCTCAACGGCTCGTCGAACAGAAAGCAGGTCGGCGTGCGAATGATCGAGCGGCCGACTGCGACGCGCTGCTTCTCGCCTTCGCCCAACTGGTGCGGACGACGATTTAGAATGCTTTCGAGCTCCAGCACTTTGCTGACCCGGGCAATCCGCTCGTTGATTTGCGCACGGCTCAGTCCTTCGGCGTGCAAGGGATAGGCCAAGTTTTCCCCGACCGTCAGGCTGGGATAGAGCGCGTAGAATTGGAAGGCCATCGCCACATTGCGGTCGCGCGCCGGCAATTCGTTCACCCGCTTGCCAGCGATCACGATGTCGCCGCCGGTCGCGAATTCCAACCCTGCCACGAGCCGAAGCGTTGTGGTCTTGCCGCAACCTGACGGACCGAGCAGGCACATCACCTCGCCGGCAGCGACGGTAAGATCGACGTTGTTGACCGCAACCAGCCCATTGCCAAACCGCTTGGTGACGCCAGTGAGCCGGATTTCGGATCGTGTATCGGACATCGCGCGTCTCCGTCAGCGGCGGATGGTGCCGAAAGTCACGCCGCGCAGCAGTTGGTTCTGCAACGCAAACGTCACCAGCACGACCGGAATAATGAACAACGTCTCAAGTGCGGACATAAGACCCCAATCGACGCCCATCGAACCGCCGATGGTGCGCACGATCTGCACCGGAACCGTACGGGTTTGCGTGCCGGTCAGCAGCAGGGCGAACACAAACTCGTTCCAGGTCAGGATGATGGCGAAGACGAAGGTGGCAGCGAGGCCGGCATAAACCTGCGGCAAGCAAATCTTGCGGAACACCTTCCATTCGCTGCTGCCGTCCATGCGGGCGGCATCCTCGATGTCGCGGTCCAGATCGTCGAAGAAACTTTTCACCATCCAAACCGAGAACGGCAGGTTGAACGCCGTGTACAGCGCGATGATGCCGACATAGGTGCCGCTGAGGCCGAAGATGCGGAACAGCACGAAGATCGGGATGATCGCGACGATCGGCGGCATCATGCGCGTCGTCAGGATCATGAACAGATAGGTTTCGTTGCCCTTCAGCGGGAAGCGCGAGAACGCATAGGCCGCCGACGTGCCGATGATCAGCGCCAGTAACACGCTGCTGCCGCCGATGAACAGGCTGTTGAAGAAATACAGCCCAAAGCCAGTTGCCTCTGCCTCACCGCCTTCGACAGTGGTGCGGTAGAACACCGAGACGAAATTGGTCACGGTGGGCGTGAAGATAAACTTCACCGGCCACGCTAGGGCATCCTGCCGCGACTTGAAGGCGGTGAGGATGATGAACAGCACCGGAAAAAAGTAGATCAGACTGATGATGGCCGCCGTCAGGGTACGGCCCCAGCCTGCCGTGCCGATGCTGCGAACTTCGCGTTGGCTCATGTCAGCGGCCCTTCACTCAATCGATTCGCTGCTGCGGGACTGGATGGCATAGAGGTACAGGCTGGTCAGCACGATCACCCCGAACAGCACGATGTAACCCAGCGCCGACGCGCGGCCGGTTTGGAAATAGTTGAACGCCACGCGGAACAGGTACACCGAGATTGTCTCGGTCGACGTGCCCGGCCCGCCTTCGGTCAGCACGTATGGCACGTCGAAAATCTTGAAGGTTTCGATGGTGCGGAACAGCAACGCCAGCAGCAGCAGGCTGCGAATGTAAGGAAAGGTGATGGTGCGGAACCGCCGCCATGCGCTGGCGCGGTCGATCTCGGCGGCCTCGTACAAATATTTCGGCACGCTCACGAGGCCCGCCAGCACCAGCAGCATCACGAACGGCGACCACATCCAGGCATCGGCGAACACGATGGCGATGGTGGCTTTGACCGGCGTCGACAGAATCACGAACGGCTCACCGGTAAACGTCTGCACCAAGCGCGGAATGAAGCCAAAGGTCGGTTCGTAGAACAGCTTGAAGAACACGCCGACCGCCGAGAGCGACAGCATCATCGGGGCGAGCACCAGCATCAACAGATAGCGGCGCAGCGGGAATTCGCGCGCGAACAGCAGCGCCAGTAAGAAGCCAACCACCAGCTGCACAGCGACGCTGCCGATCACGATCACTGCGGTATTCTGGAAACGTCCCCAGACATCCTCATCGGTGAACAGATCGACGTAGTTGTCCAGGCCACGCCAGCGCGGCGGCACGCCGATCTTCTTGGCGTTGTAGCTGAAGAAACTCAGGCCGTACGACCACAGCAACGGAAAGATATTGACGATCACCAAGGTGGCGATGGCCGGCGCGATCAGCAGCGGCCCGCGGCGCTCGGGCGCCAGCAACCAGCCGAGGAACCCTCGCGCACTGCGCGGGGCCGGCATTGCGGCAGCCGCGCCATTGGGCGAGACCGGAGAGGACATCGACATACAGTGGAACCGATACGGTGGGTTAGGGAGAATGAAGCCGCCCGCTTCCGGTGAGGGAAGCGGACGGCTCCGGCCGTCAGGTCGGTCGGATTACTTGATCCGGCCGGCTTCCTTAAGCGTCTTGTCCTGATAGGCGGCAACCGAATCCAGCGCTTGCTTGGCAGAAATCTGGCCAGTAATCGCCTTGTCGAACTGCTCCTGCTGCTGGGTCAGCAGCGGGAAGAATTCGGGGATGTGCCACATATCCTTCTGCCACTGAATGTTGTCAGCGAACGCGCGGGCGAACGGCGACCACGTGGCGTAACCCGGATCGTTCAGCACGCTCAACATGCCGGACTGCCCGCCGCCTTCCCTGACGAACTTGGTCTGCACCGGCTTGGACAGCCACCACTTCACCACGTCGAGGGCTTCGTGGATCACTTCGTCGTTGTTCCAGGTGGTCAGCACGAACGGCTGGCCGCCGATGTTGGACGAACGATTGATCGTGCCATCCGACTTGCGGGTGCCCGGCGCTTGGGCAAACGCGCTCTTGTCGGCAACCTTGGACGCCTTCGGATCGATGACCGGACCGGCCACACCTACCCAGTCAACAATCGCCGCGACCTTGCCCTGCATGTACAGGTCTTGGATCACGAAGATGTCCATCTGGCCGGTCTTGGCCACCGGCGGCGACCACTTCAGCAGGTCGAGGAACTGTTCCATCGCCTTGACGTTGACCGCCGAGTTGATCACGCCCGAGGCCGGCTTGGTATCGGTCTCGTCCCAGATGTCGCCGCCGGCGTCCCAGATCATAGTGTGGATCTGCGAGGTCGAGAAGTCGTAGCCTTTACCGGCCTGATAGGCGATGCCGTAGAAATCGTCGTCGGCCTTGCCATCGCCCAGCGCCGAACCCTTCTTGCGGGTGAAGAATTCGCCGATGTTGCCCCACTGGTTCCAGTCAACATCCTGCCACTCATGATAGTAGCACGGCAGCGCCTTCTTGTACTTCGCCTTGAACGCCGCGCGTTCCTTGGCGTTGCAGAACAAATCGGTGCGGTAGAACGTCACCATGTTGTCCGGGAACTGCGGGAAGCCGTAGTAGTTGGTCGACTTGTACGGATAGCTGGAGGATGTATCCTTCAGCACCTGGTGCATGTCGGCGATGACGGCCTGCAACTCGGGGTCGGCATCGATATACTTGTTTAGCTTCAGATAATGGCCGCCTTCAACGAAGTCGCCCATCCACTGGCTGTCGGTCACGATCATCTGGTACTTCTTCTCGCCCGAGCTGAGCGAGGCCGCGACGCGCTGGTAGAAGCTCGGCCACGGAATAAAGTCGATCACCAGCTTGACGTTGTTGCCGGTCTTCGACTTGTACGTCCGATTGAACTCTTCCTGCATGAAGCGGGTCGGCTGCCAGTCCGGCGCCGCCATGTTGATGATGACGTCTTTCGCCGACGCGGGCGCGGCAGTGAATGCCCCGCCCAGAACCGCCCCCGCCGTGATGGCGGCGGCAGCAATGCTGAATTTCAGCCCCTTCATTCTCTCTGACTCCCTTGGACGTTGCCGAGATTTTACTTGTCGCACGCACGGCCAGCCTGACTGCGGCATCCGCCGCCTCAGGCCGCCGCCTCCGCCCCGGAACGATGTATTGCCGTTCCGGTATCCTGGGCGAATAGGCAAATTTGTTGCAGATCGACCGCGCACTCGATGGGGTCGTCCACCGCGATCTTGTAGGCCTGCTCTTGCGGCAGGACCATGCGCAACCGTGTGTCGCCGCCGGCGACGATATCCAAAATCGTGACGTCGCCCAGCGGCTCGGTCAGAAATACTTTCGCCGGGAACCCCGGGCCGGTTTCGCTGCTGCCGCGCGGCCAAATGCCCTGCGGCCGTAAGCCAACTTTCAATTTGGTCCCGGCCGGAAAGCCGGTCAGCGCCTTACGCCACGGCGCGGCATCGAGCCCGAGGAACGGCAGATCGATGCTCTGCCCGCCATTGCCTTCGCGCAGCGTGCCGGTCACCAGATTAATCGGCGGGTCGCCAACCAGCGACGCCACGAAATCATCCCCCGGCCCGGTGTAAAGATCCGCCGGCGTGCCAACCTGCACGATGCGGCCATGCTTCAGCACCCCCACGCGGGCACCCATGCTCAACGCTTCCAACTGGTCGGGCGTCGCGTAAACGATTGTGGTCGTCTTCAACTCCCGATGCAGCCGCTTGAATTCGGCGCGGGTGTCATGACGCAGCTTGGCGTCCAAATTGGTCAACGGCTCGTCGAGCAGGAGCAATTGCGGGCGGCGGATCAACGCCCGGCCGATGGCGCAACGCTGCTGTTCGCCGCCGGACAGCGTGCCCGGCTTGCGGGCCAGCGTATGCGTCAGCCGCAGCATCTCGGCGATTTCGCCAACCCGGCGCTTGATCTCATCTCGCGGCACTCTGGCTTCGCGCAGCGGGTAGGCGAGATTCTCGAAGGTCGACAAATGCGGATAGAGCGCGAACGTCTGGAACACCATCGCCGTATTGCGCGCCCGCACCGGAATGTCTGATAGATCGCGCCCGCCAATCAGAATGTGCCCTGAGTCAGGCTTTTCGATGCCGGCGATGATGCGCAGCAGGGTGGTCTTGCCCGCGCCGCTCGGCCCCAAAATCGCATAGAACTCGCCAGAATTTACGGTGAGCGATACGCCACGCAGCGCCTCAACCGCACCGAACCGTTTGGCCACGTCGCCGATGGTCAATTCCATGGTGCTTGCTTCGTCCCTTCCCGCCGCGCCGCTTAGCCGTAGAACTGGCGGTAGTTTTCCGGATCAAAGAAATTGACCCGCGGCCGGTACTGCAGTTCCGGCGGAATCACGAAATCTTCCAAATCCTCGCTAATCGCCAGATAGCTCAATTCGAGCAAAACGGCACTCGGGTCATAAACAAAAAACTGCCACAGGCCGACGCCGGGCACTTTGTTTTCGCGGTACGCCAAGCCATACTTCTTTGCGCGCCGCCGCGTATCTTCAAAGCCATGCACGGTGATCGCCACATGGTCGATCACCCCGGTGCCGCTGGTCATGCTGCCATCCGGCTCAAGTGCTGCGTAACCGCCATAAATGTGAAACAACGCCTGCCCGCCCGGGACCGGGGCTTGCAGCCAATAGCCGGGGAAGTCGAACTCCGGCCGGTTGGCCAGCGTCATGCCCAGCACGTCCATGTAGAATCGCCTTGTCGCTTCCACGTTCGGCGACTTGATGGCGATATGGAACATCTGGTTGACCAGCATCCGTTGTCTCCCCTTCCCGTCCGGCTGTTATGCGTCTGAATGCGGCGTGTTATGTGCCGTTCGCTTGGACGGCCATATTGGTATTACCAGCCTTCACCCCGCGCAACGGGTTTCTCAAAAAAAGTCTGACCGTTCGCATCGCGCGTTGCCCCTTGCGCAACCGCAATACGCATGATTATCGTTCGCTCTGGCGCCTCTGGTCCGGCCAGAGTGGTTATCCAAGCATTGCCCGGCATGTCCGAGAGCGCTGCGGCGAGGGGAACGGAGCATGCGACATGCATCGCGTGACCGCAATTTCAACGCTCCCGGCAGCGGCGGCCGTGCGTATGGCGTGACATGACCGATCCGCACAGTCTGGTTGCACGGTTATTGCCGTTTCTGTTGATGCGGCGCTACGAGCCGGGCGAGCGTGTGCCCAGCGAGCGCGAACTGGCCGAGCGCTTTAAGGTCAGCCGAGGCCAGATCCGCGAGGGCCTGTCGTTCCTGGAAGCCCTGCGGGTCGTCGAGCGGCGGGCCAAGTCCGGCATCTATATGGCCGATGGCCATGCCAGCGTGGAAGCGCTGGCGTTGTGCGCCCAGCTCGGCATT
>JANYDF010000116.1 GCA_025359905.1 Rhodospirillales bacterium | reverse complement strand
CGCGTGTCGGCCGCCGGGCGCGCGACCTTCGATCTCGGCCTGCGACTGGGCGGCCTGCTGGTCGCCATCGTCGCGGTCGCAATCATGTTCCACGGCTTCAACGCCGCGTTCCTGAACACCGACGTCATCATCTCGATCCTGCGGTCGATGAGTTCGGTCGCCATCATGGGGCTGGGCCTCACGCTGGTGATCGTGATCGGCGAGATCGATCTGTCGGTCGGCGCGATGTATGGGCTGGCGGCCAACGCGCTGGCCGTCATCTGGATCCTGGGCGGCGTGCCGGTGCAGCTTGCCATCCCCATCGTGCTGCTGATCGGCGTGGCCGTTGGGCTGTTCAATGGTTTTCTGACCACCTACCTGCGCATCCCGGCGTTCATTGTCACGCTTGGCAGCTACAACCTGTTGTACGGGCTGTCGCTGTACGTCACGCACGCCTCGACGTTCAATCCAAACTACCCGCCCGAGGGTTACACCGTCGAAGAAGGCCAGTTGGCGTTCTTCATCGACCTAACCAAGCAGTTCGGCGCGCATCAGTTCTCCGTCGAGGTGTTCTGGATGCTGGCGCTGGCGCTGGTGGTAGGCTTTCTGCTGCACTTCTCGCTGTTCGGCTTCCGGTTGATCGCCATTGGCGGCAACCCAATCGCCGCTCAACTCGCCCGGCTGCCGGTACGGCGCTACAAGATTCTGGCCTTCGTGCTGAGTGCGGTGATCGCCTCGGTGGCGGGCATCCTGGACTTCTCGTTCATCCAAACCTCGCAGCCGGATCTCGGGCTTTCGCAAACCTTCCCGGTGTTTGCCGCCGTCATCATCGGCGGCGCCAGTCTGGCGGGCGGCAAGGGCACCGTGATCGGCACCATCGGCGGCGCGCTGTTGCTGGCGGAGCTGCAAATCGGCCTGGCGCTGCTCTCACCCGGCCCGCACGCGCAGCAAATCTTCTTGGGCGCCGTCACCATCTGTGCGGTGGCGCTCGATCTGGCGCTCACCCGGCTGCGGGCGCGCCGCGCCGCATGAGTATCGGGCGGATCGAAATTCGCGGCCTGCGCAAAAGCTACGGCAACACGCGCGCCCTCGACGGGCTGGATCTCGACCTGATCCCTGGCGAGGTGCTGGGCATTGCCGGGCCGAACGGCGCCGGAAAAAGCACGCTGATGCGCATCCTCGGCGGCGAGGAACGGCAGGATGCGGGCGATCTGCGTGTGGGCGGGCAGGTGTTCGCCGATGCCGATGCTGCCCGGCTGGTGGCCGTGGTGCATCAAGAACCGCAGTTGTTTCCCAATCTAACCGTGGCGCAAAACCTGATGGTGGGTCGCGAGCCTGGGCGCATGCTGCGGCCGTCCTCGCCGGACAGCGACCAAAGCCTGATGGCCGCCCTCGGGCTTGGCCCGTACGCCACCCGCCCGCTGGCCGATTGCACGCTGGCGGTGCAGCAGCGCACTGAAATTGCCCGCGCCTTGGCGCGCGATGCCCGGGTGTTTCTGTTCGACGAACCCAATTCCGCGCTCACCGATGAAGAATCGGACGAGTTGTTCCGCGAAATCCACAAACTCGCGAACGCTGGCAACATCGTCATCCTGGTGACGCACCGGCTGAGCGATCTGGTGGAACATACGGCCCGCGTGGTGGTGGTGCGCGACGGGCGCATTGCCATCGAATTGAGCGGTGTGGCGTTGACCGAGGAAGCCATCGCGCAAAACCTGGTGCTGGCCGAACACCGCCCGGCGCCAGACGCCGGACGTGCGCAGCGCGGTTTGCGCGACGACGCACAAATCCTGCGCTGCATCAACTGGACCCATCACGGCGGTGTCTTCCAAAATGTCGGGCTGCGGGTCGCCGCGGGCGAAATCCTGGCGCTGATGGGCGTAGAAGGCTCCGGCGCCCGCGAATTGCTGCGCTCGCTCGGCGGCGTCGATCCGGCGCATGGCGAGATCACGGTGGCCGGTCTCACCGGACGGGCGGCGATCGACCGCAATACCGCGTATGTGCCGGCGACCCGGCAGTTCAGCCTGTACACCAACCTCTCGGTCGGCGATAACCTGCTGGTGCGGCTGGGATCGCCGGAAATTGCCGGGGCTACCGGGGCGTTGCGCCCGCGCGCCATGCGGGCGCTGGCCACCGACGCCGTCCGGCGTTTTTTCGTGAAAACCCGCACGCTGACCCAGGGCATCCGCTCGCTATCGGGCGGCAACCAGCAGAAGGTCGCCATCGCCCAGGCACTGACCTTCCGCCCGCGCCTGCTGCTGCTGGAGGAACCGACGCGCGGCGTGGACATCGGCGCGCGGCGTGAAATCTACCGGCTGCTCTCCAGCTATGTAGCCGATGGCAACGCGGTCGTGATGTACTGTACCGAAGTCCCCGAGATGTTCGAAGCGGCGGACAAGGTGATCGTGGTGTCCGACGGGTTGCTCTCCGCCCCGCTCACCGTGGCGGATCACGGCCATGTGGAAGCGCTGGCCACCGAGGTGACCCGGCTGGAGCGGCACGGGCGGGCCGGATAGCGCTGGGGATCGGGCGGGCTTTGTGATAGGTTTTCGCATGTCCCAAACTCTGAGCCCGAAGCCCGCAGCCCAAAACGACCCGCGCCAACGGTTGCGGGTGGCAATGCGATTGCAGGAGATTGAAGGCAATCCCTTGAACCGCGAGCAAGTCGAGATGTTCGAGATGTTCGAGCGTGAGGGCTGGAACAACGAACAGTGTCTCGCCCATATTCTAGAACGCGCCAAGTTACTGTCTGCTGAGTGAGCGGCGACGACCGTTACCTATACCCCGGCTCGCAAGTTCTACGGAATCGGTTCGACATTAGCGATGCTAACCGGCTGGAGTTTGTAGAACGCGAATTCGTCGTGCAGCGAACGAAATCAGGCGTCCCCAACGGCCGGTTCGATCTTCAGCACCTACAGGCCATCCACCGGCACCTGTTCCAGGATGTCTACGACTGGGCGGGAGAAATCCGTACCGTTGAACTCGCCAAGGGCGGCAGCCGCTTTCAATTCCGGCGCTTTATCGGTACCGGCATGGCCGACGTGCATCGCCGTCTTCGGCAATCCGGCTTCCTGCGCGGCCTGAACCGCGCCCGATTTGCCGATGCGGCGGGCGTTATCATGGGCGACGTGAACCACGTCCATCCCTTCCGCGAAGGCAATGGCCGCACGCAATTGCTCTATCTGGAGCAACTGGCGGAACAGGCCGGGCATCCACTCGACCTGACACGCCTCAATCCGCCGACCTGGGTCGCCGCCTCGCGCGCCGCCAATACCGGCAACTATGCGCCGATGGCCGAGGCCATCGGCCAAGCCCTCGAACGCGCTTAGCGCCCGTTACATCGCGCCAGCAACATCCTTGTACGACCCGAAATGCCGCTGCTTGCCCTGGGTTTGCACGGCGAAAATGCCGTCCACCTTGCCGTCTTTCCACGGCCCCGGCATCCGCACCGGCACGGCTTCCATGCGCGGCTCGATGGTGACGTCGCCCACGATCATCATCTGCCGGAAATGCTCGAAGTTGCGGTATTTCAACCCGGTCACGTCCGACCACAGCGGCCACGCGTCGGCGGCGGAGATTTCGTAGAACAGAATGCGGCGCGGCTTGCCGGACAGATTAAGCGACGAACCGTGAATGGCGCGCACATGATGCACGCTCATGCTGCCGGCGCAGCCATAGATCGGCACCGCCTTGTCCAGGTCGCAGCGATGCGCCGCATCTTCGATGCCGCCGACGAAGAAGCCCTCGTCGTTGTGGTGGCTCAGGATCGGTCCCTTGTGGGTATCCGGGATCACCATCAGCGGCCCGTTTTCGGCGTCGACGTCGTCCAGGAAGATGCCCGCCGCCAGCACGTCGTCGTTGGTGTGCGGATAGAACGCCCAATCCTGGTGCCATTCCACTGGCGCGCCATAGCCGGCCGACTTCATGTTCAGCTTGCTGCCGAACAGCCGGATGTTGGGGCCGAGCAGTTGTTGCAGCGGCCCGATCACGCCCGGATCGCGGATCACGTCCCAGAACAGCCGGTCGCGCGCCACCGGGTCCTTGACGCGGCGGATGCGCGGGGCATCCGGGGTGTGCGAATCCTCAAAATCATAGACCTCGTTGCTGACGGCAACACCTTTGGCACGCGCGATGCAGCCGTCGAGCCAGGCATTGATCTCGGCCAGCCGCGCCGGGGTCAGCGCGTTCTCGACATGGATGAAGCCGTCCCGATGATAGGCGGCCACGTCATTGTTGCTCAGCATCCGAGCCTCCCGTTAGCCAATGCGGCCTTTGAACAGCGGCATGCCCTGCACGCCCACATCCACCCGCAGCAGCCGCCCGCCCATCGGCGTGGCATCCGCCGTGACCGTGGTGCCGAAGTCGCAAACAAACAGCGAGCCGCCGCCGAACACGCAATTCAGCGGCACCCCGCCAGTTTGCAGAAAATCCATCGGCGTGCCGTCCTTGGCGACGATATCCACGCCGCCCGAACTGAACGAGGTAATCCAGAAATTGCCCGCCGCGTCGATCTTGAAGCCGTCCGGAATATGCTTGTCCGGCAATGTGTGCAGATGGTGCTGCTTGCCGTCGGGCGTGCGGCGCACCAGCCGGCGCGTGTAGGACTCCACCCAGACAATGCTGCCGTCCGGCTCGGCGACGATGCCGTTCGGGTACACCGGGTCCAACTCGGCCAGGATATGCGCCGACCCATCGGCGTCGATTACGCAGATATAGCCAGGATGCGGCTTGTTCTCCGGGTCCCAGTCGCCCGAATCGGTGAAATACAGCCGTCCGTCCGGCCCGAATGTCAGATCGTTCGGCGCGTTCAGCTTAATGCCGTCCGCCTCGGTGCACACAATCTCCACCTTGCCATCCGGTGCGGCGCGCTGAATCGAGGGCGGGCGATGCACTGGGGCCACCCATTTGCCGACTGTGGGCGTGTTGGTGCAGTACACGAAGCCGTCGGTGCCCAGCATGCAGGCGTTGGGCCCGCCGCCGGTGAACGCGTAGGTGCCGGTGCGCCCGCCCGGCTCCCACACGCCGATTTCGCTTTTGTAGGTGTTGGCGAACACCACCCGGCCATCGGGCAGCACATAAGGCCCCTCGGGATGGCCCAACCCTTCCGCAAGCACCGTGATTGGCCGCTGCATGCCGCTACTCCTCCCAAGTGCGCGCCGTAAGCGCATCGGACGTTTGCCGCCCGTATTGGGCTAAGCACCCCACGCGCCGTTATCGGAGTCAAGCAATTTCACTAATGGCTCCGCAACAGCTTGGACGTATGCCGGGCAATCATCGCCTCCTCATCGGTGCGGATCACCCGCACTGCCACGCGGCTGCCATCCGCGTCGATGCGCGCCGCATTGCGGGCGTTTGCCACCGGGTCGAGCGTCACCCCAAGCCAGCCTAGCGGCGCGCAAATCCGCGCCCGCACCTCTGCCGCGTGCTCGCCAATCCCGGCGGTGAACACGATCCCATCCAGCCCGCCGAGCGACACCGTCAGCGCACCGATTTCGCGGGCGGCGCGGTGGCAGAACACCGCCACCGCCTCCACCGCGTGCGGGTCCGCACTGGCGATCAGGGTTCGCATATCGGCACTGATGCCGGACATGCCGAGCAAGCCAGATTGCTGGTACAGCAGCTTCTCGACCTCCTTCACACTCATGCCGCGCGCCTGCTGCAAGTACAGCAGCACGCCGGGGTCAATCGCGCCGCAGCGTGTGCCCATCGGCATCCCATCCAGCGCGGTAAACCCCATGGTGGTATCCACGCTGACGCCATTCAACAGCGCGCATTGACTGGAGCCATTGCCAAGATGGGCTACCACGACACGGCCTTTGGCGAGCGCTGGTTCGTGCTCCCGCAGCGACCAGGCGATGTACTCGTACGATAGACCGTGAAACCCGTACCGCTCCACGCCCGACTCGCTGAGGGCCAGCGGCAGCGCAAATCGGCGCGCGGTGCTGGACAGCGTGCGGTGAAATGCCGTGTCGAAGCAGGCGATTTGCGGCAAATGCGGGCGCAATGCGGTCAGCGCGCGGATGCCGTGCAACGCATGCGGCTGATGCAGCGGCGCCAGCGGCACCAGCGTATCTAACTCGGTCAGCACCGCCTCTGTCACCGCCACCGGGGCCGCCAGCGTCCGCCCGCCGTGCACCACCCGATGCCCGGCGGCGATCAGCTTGGCGCTGCCCAAATGGTCGTCAATCCAGGTCAGCAGATCGGCGAACACGTCTTCATGCGTGGTGCCCGCGCCGCCGGGCCATTGCCGCCCGCCAATTGCCCCCCCGGCTGCATCGTGGGCGGAAAACTTCGGCGCGGTGCCAATGTTCTCGATTTGCCCGCTGACGAATTGCTTCAAAGAGCGTGCGCGGAATAGGGCAAACTTGATACTCGACGATCCGGCATTGACCGTCAGGATCGCATTGCTCATTTGCGCCCGCCCTTTGCCGCCACCAAGATCACCGCAACCGCGCACGAAGCCATGCGGGTGCGCAAGCTGTCGGCACGGCTGGTCAGGATGATCGGCACCCGCGCACCGAGCACGATACCGGCCGCATCGGCGCCCGCCAGGAACGACAACTGCTTGGCCAGCATGTTCCCCGCTTCCAAATCGGGCACCACCAGAATATCCGGGTTGCCCGCCACCTGCGACACGATGCCCTTGGCGGCGGCGGCGGCGGCATCGATGGCGTTATCGAACGCCAGCGGACCGTCGATCAGTCCGCCTCTGATCTGGCCGCGCTCCGCCATCTTGCACAATGCCGCAGCGTCCAGCGTCGACGGCAACTTCATCGTCACCGTCTCGACCGCCGACAAGATCGCCACTTTTGGCAGCACCACGCCCAGCGCCAATGCAAGGTCGATGGCGTTCTGGCAGATGTCGCGCTTGTCTTCGAGCGAGGGGTTAATGTTGATCGCCGCATCGGTGATCATCAACGGCTTGGGATAAGTCGGGATATCCATGATGAAAACGTGGCTCAGCCGCCGTTCGGTGCGCAGCCCGAGCGTGCCGCTGGTCACTTCGTGCATCAGTTCATCGGTATGCAGGCTGCCCTTCATCAACGCCGCCACTTCGCCCGCCCGCGTTAGCCGCACGGCTTCGGCAGCGGCGGCATGGCTATGCGGCGTGGCGACGAGGCGGAAGTCTGAAATATCCCATTGCTCCGCATCGGCGACGGCGCGGATTTTGGCTTCCGGCCCGACCAGCACTGGCACAATGAGCCCGGCCCGTGCCGCCTCGACGGCAGCGCCCAGCGACGCGGCGTCGCACGGATGCACAATCGCGGTCGGCATCGGCGGGTGGCTTGCGCAGGCCTCGATCAAACGGTTGTAGCTGTCATGGCGCCGCAGTTGAATTTCGGGCAACTGCGCGCGCGCGACACGCACCCGCTCGGTTGGCGCGATCACTTCGGCCGTGCCTGAAATGACCAGCACGCCAAGCTGATTGACGCAGGTGCATTCGAACACGATCACATGTTGTGCAGCCCGCTTTTCACGGGCGGTCACCGTCACCGTCACGGTATCGCCGACGCCAACCGGGCGATGGAAATTCAGCCCCTGCTTGAGATAGATCGCCCCAGGGCCGGGCAATTCAGTGCCAAGCACAGCCGAAATCAACGCACCGCCCCACATGCCGTGAGCTACCACGTGGTGGAACAAATTGGCCGCGGCATAAGCATCGTCTAAATGCGCCGGATTAATATCACCCGAAACAATGGCAAATAGCTCAATATCTTCTTTGGTCAGCCGCCGCACGATGGTAGCCGATGCGCCAATGGGAATTTCGTCGAACGTACGATTTTCGATATAATCAATGGGTTGCAACCCACCGTTCTGCGATTCGGACATTTTAACGGCCTTTCAACAAATTCGTTCGAATGTGCCACATCGCGCCCGCTAACAGACGCGTTACATCACGTCGATGCTCCATTGCAAACATGGGATCGCCGTAATAAAGATGTCAGACTGGCTTGGCACGTCCCGTGCGTAACTTCGTTGCTTAATCCTCAGATAAAACCAAAAGGGAACCTCCAAATGAAGCAAATCGTTCTGGCTGCTGCCGGCTTCGCCATGCTGTTCGCCGTCCCTGCGCTGGCCGACGACCGCGACTTCGATCTGACCAACGCCACCGGCTACCCCATCAAGACGATGGTGATCGACGAGTCCGCGTCCAACGTGTGGGGCAATAACGAGCTCGACAGCATCCTCAACGATGGCTCGACGGTGCGGGTCAAGTTTGGCAAGGGCGACAAGGGCTGCAAATGGGACATGAAGGTGACATTCACCGATGACTCATCGGCCGAATGGCATGGGTTTGACCTGTGCACCATCAACAGCATCATCCTGCACTACAACCGCAGCACCGATGTGACATCCGCCGAAGTGCAATAATTTTTGATGACGGCGGGCCCCAGCCGGGGTCCGCCACGCTGACGCCGCCGCGTCATGAGCCCACGGCGACCATGATGATCACGGCGGCGTTCAGCGCCAGCAATGCTGGGGCGAATCGTCCAGCAAACCGTTGGCCGCGCGCGCCGGATGCGCGCCCTGCCACGCCGATCGCCGCCAGCAGCGGCACGGTGCCGATGCCGAACGCCAGCATCGCCAAACTCCCCGCCAGCGCGCCGCCCGAGGCGGCGGCGGCCGTCAACGCCGCGTAGAGAAAGCCGCAGGGTAAGAACCCGAGTGCGACGCCCAGCACGTAGGTACCCCAGGGCGTGCCCCGGTCGATCCGCCGCGTGACACGGCGCAGCAGGCGGCCAAGTCCGGCAGAGCCGCTGGACAGTGGCGCGATCCGGCCCAACGCATGCGCCAGGAACAGTGTTGCCGCCAATAACAGCAACACCAGCCGCAGGGTGCCAAACCATGGCAGCGCCGCAAGAAAGCTGCCCAATCTGGCGGCAGCGGCGCCGAGTCCGGCATAGGTCGTCAACCGCCCCAAGTGGTACGGCACCAGCAGCCCTTGGGTCATCCGGCAGCTTTCATGCATCCGCGCGGCGGGCAGCCGCGCCATGCGGTCCGCCACCTGCCCCAGCACGAACGGCCCGCACATCGGCCCGCAATGCATCACGCTGCCCGCAGCACCGGCTGCGGTCAGGCCAAGCAGCATGCCGCCACGCAGCATCTGCGGGTGCGTGCCGCAAAATTGGGCAAAAAGCCAGAACGGGTCGGTCATTGTGCTTGGCCTTACCGGAAGGTCGTACGGGTTGGGTTGATTTGAATCAACGCGGCTAGATGACGAAAGCTTCAGGTATGGAAGGGTGTGATGGGGTTTGAAGTTTCCATGCAAGAATACCTCAGCGGCTGGATCGTCGGCATTATGGTGTCGGCGTTCGGGTTAATCGGGTTGTACGTCGCGGCAGGCGCTCGCGATCTCGAAATGACGATCTTCGGCATCGCGCTGGTCGCGTTCGCCATATTGTTCGTCATCGGACTAATTCGCCGGCATTATGACGATGTGGATGCTTCGCGGGCCACCGCGAAGGCCCGGGCGGTGAACAATGGCTAATCTATCCGCCGCCGCCGGCGGCCGCCAACCGATCGTCTACAATGACGAGGTGGTGCGCAAATTCACCATCGCGGCGATTTTCTGGGCCGTCGTGGCTTTCACGGTGGGCGTCTACCTCGCCTCGGAACTGTCATGGCCGCAGCTCAACTTCGGCCTGTCGTTCCTGAACTTCGGCCGCCTGCGCCCGGTGCATACATCGGCGGCGATCTTCGCCTTCGGCGGATCGGCGCTGTTCGCCACGGCGTTCTACATCGTCCAGCGCACCTGCCACACGCGGCTGTTCGGCGGGCGGGCGCTGGCCGAGTTCATATTCTGGGGCTATCAGTTCTTCATCGTCATGGCGGCGCTCAGCTACGTCCTGGGCTTCTCGCAAGGCCAGGAATATGCCGAGCCGGAATGGCACCTCGACCTGTGGCTCACCATCGTCTGGGTGGCCTTCGCCGTGGTGTTCATCGGCACCGTGATGAAGCGTGAAGAGCCGCACATCTATGTGGCCAACTGGTTCTACATGGCGTTCATCCTGACCATCGCGGTATTGCATATTGGTAATAACATCGCGATTCCGGTCAGCATCTTCGGCGCCAAGAGCTACTCGCTGTTCTCCGGCACGCAGAACGCGCTGATCCAGTGGTGGTATGGCCATAACGCGGTCGGCTTCTTCCTGACCGCCGGCTTCCTTGGCATGATGTACTACTTCATCCCGAAGGCCGCTGGCCGCCCAGTCTATTCGTACCGGCTGTCTATCGTGCACTTCTGGTCGCTGATCTTCATGTATATTTGGGCCGGTCCGCACCATCTGCATTGGACGGCACTGCCGGACTGGGCGCAAACCCTTGGCATGGCGTTCTCCATCATGCTGTGGATGCCGTCCTGGGGCGGTATGATCAACGGCCTGATGACGCTGTCGGGCGCTTGGGACAAGCTACGCACCGATCCCGGCCTGCGCTTCTCGGTCACGGCCGTTGGCTTCTACGGCATGTCGACCTTCGAAGGCCCGGTGATGTCGATCCGCACCGTCAACGCGCTCAGCCACTATACTGACTGGGGTATTGGCCACGTGCATTCCGGCGCACTCGGCTGGGTGGCGTTCATCAGCTT
>JANYDF010000087.1 GCA_025359905.1 Rhodospirillales bacterium | reverse complement strand
CCCCCTCACCCTACCTCTCCCCCCAACAAGCGTTGGGGGGAGAGGGGATAACAAGCCAAATGCGATCACCCTGCCCTGTACGGGGTGGCAATCGGTAAGCTGAAGTCATCGTCCGCCCGGCGCGATGTTCCTCAGTGGCGCCGGCAGAGGCCAGATGAATCAGTACGCTGGCGCCGAAGAAGCTACCGTGTATTCATCTCGTCGCGGTCGAACACGAAGCCAGACGGCATCTTGCCCCGGAATGTGCGCAACTGCGCCAGCACCTTGGCGCGCATTGCGCTATTCTCGCGCGCCGGAAATATGCAGCGCGATGCCGCCAGCTTCCCGTGGGCGTAATGCTTCGGCGACGACGCCTCGCACGCGAACGGCCAAAATATTGCTCCACCGGCTGACCTGCATGGCGATGCTCCGGGTAAGATATACGGCTGACCTGACGGGACTGCGTTCCTCAGACAAACGCGATCCTAATTCTGTTCACGCCGCAAAACCCTCAACCCTTCCGCTCCGCCAACAACACATGCTCGCACGCCATCACTACCTCGCCCCGCTGATTGACCACGATACACGTTTCCACCACCCGCCCGAACCCGGCCCGCTTCGGGTCCGCCTCCAGCGCGGTCACTTTGAGCAGCGTGCGGATGGTGTCGCCGATGAACACCGGTTTGGGAAAGCGCAGGCGTTCATAGCCATAGGTGAAGGCGTGCGGGTTGATTTCGTTGGCGGTCAGGCCGATGCCGATGGCGAAGGTCATGGTGCCGTGGGCGATGCGCTGGCCGAAATGGGTGCCCTTCATGAATTCGGCGTCCATGTGGTGCGGGAAGAAGTCGCCGGTGTGGCCCGCGTGCACCACGAAATCCGTCTCGGTGATCGTGCGCCCGTGCGTCTCGCGCTGTTCGCCCAGCACGTAGTCCTCGAAATAGCGTGGCCGCTCGCGCATCGTGCCGTCCTGTCATTCGCTGGTGAAAGAATATTTCATCTGTGGGTGAACATGCTAGCATCCCCGGTAACCATCCCAGGGAGGGAGCCATGCCAGCGCACACCACGCCCACCGTGGGCGTATCCTCGACGCATCCCAAGGACATGCCGCCGGCGCACGCGGCCATTGCGGTGTGGAATGCCGAGAACTGGTTCTATGAGGATTTCGAGATCGGCCACAAAATCCGCTCGCTGCGCCGCACCATCAGCGAAGGCGAGAGCCATATGTTCAACACGCTGGTGCTGGACATCCACCCCTATGTGCAGGACCAGAATTTCGCCGCCACCGAGGGCATTTTCGGCAAGCGACTGGTGGCCGGCGCCTTCGTGTTCTCGGCCGGGCTGGGGCTGGTCGCCACCAACTGCATCAACGCGTTCAGCTACGGCTACGACAAACTGCGCTTCATCAAGCCGGTGTTCATCGGCGACACCATCTACACCATCCGCGAAAACCTGGAAAAGCGGCCGAAATACGAACAGATGGGCCTGATCCGCGCCAGCTACTCGGTGTTCAAGGGCGAAGGCGAACTGGTGCTGTATTGCGAGCACCTGCAAACCGTGAAGTACAAACACCCCGAAGCGGTGGAGCGCCCCGCATGAGCACCATGCCGCTCGACGGGCTGCTGGTGTTGGACATGAGCCAGTTCCTCTCCGGCCCGTATGCCGCGCTGCGGCTGTCCGACCTCGGCGCGCGGGTCATCAAGATCGAGCGGCCGGATGGCGGCGATCTGTGCCGGCGGCTGTACCTGACCGACACCGAGATCGGCGGCGACTCCACGCTGTTCCACGCCATCAATCGCGGCAAACAAAGCTTTGCCGCCGACATGAAGAACCCGGACGATCTGGTGGCGCTGCGCCATCTGATCGGCCGCGCCGATGTTATCATCCAGAATTTCCGCCCCGGAGTCATCGAACGGCTCGGGCTGGACTGGGAGAGCGTGCGCAAACTCAACCCGCGCGTGGTCTACGCCAGCATTACCGGCTGGGGCATGGAAGGGCCGTGGGTCGGCTTCCCCGGCCAGGATTTGCTGGCGCAGGCGCGCTCCGGGGTGATGTGGCTGAACGGCGACGACGGCCAGGGGCCGGTGCCGTTCGGGCTGGCGATTGCCGATATGCTGGCCGGGTCGGCGGTGGTGCAGGGCGTGCTGGCCGCACTGGTGCGGCGCGGCATCACCGGGCAGGGGGCGCATATTGAAAGCAGTCTGCTGGAAGCCCTGGTGGATTTTCAGTTCGAGGTACTCACAACGCATCTGAACGACGGCGGGCGTATCCCCACCCGCTCGGGTTTTCGCAACGCGCATGCGTATTTGTCGGCGCCGTACGGGGTGTATCAAACCGCCGACGGCTGGCTGGCGCTGGCGATGACGCCGCTGGCCAAACTGGTGCCGCTGCTCGACATGCCGGAACTGGCCCCGTACGCCGCCGAGCCGAAGCGGGCCTTCACCGAGCGGGATGATATCAAACGGCTGCTGGCGGCGCATCTGGCGCGGCAGAGCACGGCGCATTGGCTGGGCATATTGCAGCCGGCCGACGTATGGTGCGCCGCCGTGCTGGATTGGCCAGGATTGCTCGGCAGCGAAGGATTCAAAGTGCTCGATATGCTGCAAACCGTCACAAGGCCAGACAACGTCGCCATCGCCACCACCCGCGCCCCGCTGCGCGTCGATGGCGTGCGCCCGTCCACGACGTTGGCGGCACCGCGCATCGGCGAGCATACGGCGGTGTTGCGGGCGGAGTTCGGCCTTTGAGCTTGACGCTGCGCGGCATGACCTGGAGCCACCCGCGCGGCTACGACCCGCTGGTGGCTTGTTCCAGCCTTTGGCACGCCCGCTGCGGCGTCACTATCGAGTGGGAACAGCGTTCGTTGCAGGATTTCGAATCATACCCGGTCGAGGACCTCGCCCGGCGCTACGATCTGATCGTGATCGACCATCCGCATATCGGCCAGGTGGTGCGGGAAAACTGCCTGCTGGCGCTGAACCGGCCGGACCGGATTCGCGACATCGTCAAGCTGGCCAGCCAGTCGGCGGGCGAGTCGTTCGCCAGTTACCGGATGCTGGGCGACCAATGGGCGCTGCCGATCGATGCCGCCACTCAGGTGCAGGCGTGGCGGCCCGACAGGCTGGCCAAGCCGCCGCGCAATTGGGATGGGGTGATGGGGCTGGCCAAGCAGCGCCAAGTGCTGCTGCCGATGCGCCCGCCGCATTCGCTGATGGTGCTGTACACGCTCACCGCCAATCTCGGGCAGCCCTGCGCTTCGACCGGCGAGGACGAACTGAACAACGCCGAATTCGGCGGCATGGTGCTGGACCGGCTGGCCGGGCTGATGGGTCATCTCGATCCGGCCTGTTACAGCATGGACCCCATCGCGGTGTTCGAACGCATGTCGCAGACTGAGTCGCAGGAAGTCTGCGCCCCGCTGATCTACGGTTATGTCAGCTACGCCCGCGACGGCTTCCGCCCGGCGCGCCTCGCGTTCGGCGATATGCCGGCGGCGGGCAAGCAGGGGCCGGTTGGCTCCGCACTCGGCGGCACCGGCATCGCGGTGTCGGCGTATACGGCGGCGCCGGAGGCTGCGTTCGATTTCGCGTTTTGGATCGCCAATGGCGAGGTGCAGCGTGGACCGTATGCCACGGCGGGCGGGCAGCCCGGCAACGCGGTGGCATGGCAGGACGCGGCGGTGAATGCGGCGGCGCATGGGTTCTACCGCGACACCTGGAACACGCTGGACGGCGCCTGGGTGCGGCCGCGCCATGACGGCTACATGCCGTTCCAGCAGGCCGCCGCCGAACGGCTCAACGCCGGGCTGCGCGGCGGCGAGCGTGGCGAGGCGATCATGCACGATCTGAACCGGCTGTTCGCCGCCAGTTTTC
This sequence comes from Rhodospirillales bacterium, assembly GCA_025359905.1. GTDB lineage: Bacteria > Pseudomonadota > Alphaproteobacteria > Acetobacterales > Acetobacteraceae > CAIPHQ01. The sequence goes on along the minus strand of JANYDF010000087.1, from coordinate 1,983 downwards.
GTTGAATTAGGCGCGCAACAGCCCGCGCATTGGCTGCACCGCCGCACCTTGCCGCCCGCGACAGTGCCGCCGCGTACGAACGCCACCGAGGCGGTGCCGTTACCGGTGCCAGTGCCGGTGCCAGTGCCGCCACAATGGCCAGGCGGATGGCCGCGTCATGCGCGTGCACTGCGGCAAGCTGCTCGTAGAAGTCGCCGGCGGGGTTTGCGTCAACGGCGGCGGCCAGCGTCCGGTCGGGGTGGGGCCGCGCAGCGGCGGCGTGGCGGCGCCGATGGCCAAGGCTGGTTCCGAGTCGAAGCGCCACAGGGTGGGAGAGCGTCTGGGCTGGCCCTGCGGTTACGGCTGCAGGGCGTCCTCGCGCCGCGCGGTCAGCGCCTCGGCCGAACTGACGGCCGGCATGGCTGCGGGGCCTGCGTTGCAGCGGTTATGCCAAAGCTGGGCTTGCATTTCCCTGGGCCCGAAGGCATGTCACGCCGCAGTCAGCCGGCTCATGGGGCCGGAGAATGGGCGGGTGCGCGAGCCAGGGGGCGTCGCGGCGCCCTCTTGTTGTACGCCCAATGGGCTAATGGAGGCCATCGTGTCGTCACCGCTGGATAAGATTCGCAACATCGGCATTACCGCGCATATCGATGCGGGTAAGACCACCACCACCGAGCGGATCCTGTACTACACCGGCGTGTCGCATCGCATCGGCGAGGTGCACGATGGCAACACCACGACCGACTACATGGAGCAGGAGCGCGAGCGCGGCATCACCATCACGTCGGCGGCGGTGACCTGCGAGTGGAAGGGCCACCGGATCAACATCATCGACACGCCGGGCCACATCGACTTCAACATCGAAGTGAACCGCAGCCTGCGCGTGCTGGACGGCGCCGTGTTCATCATCGAGGGCGTGGCCGGCGTGCAGCCGCAGTCCGAGACCAACTGGCGTCTGGCCGACCGCTACAACGTGCCGCGCCTGATTTTCATCAACAAGCTCGACCGCACCGGCGCCGATTTCTATCGCGCGTTCGACACCCTGAAGGAAAAGCTCGACATCATCGCGCTGCCCTTGCAGCTGCCGATCGGCGTCGAGGATCAGTTCCTCGGCGTGGTCGATCTGGTCGAGATGAAGGCGATCATTTGGGAAGGCGGCGAACTCGGCGCGAAGTTCCACGATGAGGAAATTCCGGCCGACCTGATGGACAAGGCCAAGGAATACCGCCAGTTGCTGCTCGACACCGCGCTGTCGGTGGATGACGCCGGCATGGAAGAGTATTTCGAGCACGGCGACGTCGCCGTTGCCACGCTGAAGCGCGCCATCAAGACCGGCACCATCAGCGGCGCGTTCCGCCCGGTGATGTGCGGCACCGCGTTCAAGAACAAGGGCGTGCAGCCGCTGCTCGACGGCGTGCTGGACTATCTGCCCTCGCCGGTCGACGTGCCGGGCATCGCGATTGCGGCCGAGGAAGGCCAGGACGAGGTGACGGATCACGACCGCCGCCGCATTCCGGCCAACCCGAACGCGCCGTTCGCCGGCCTCGCGTTCAAGATCATCAACGACAAGTACGGCACTCTGACCTTCGTGCGCGTCTACTCGGGCACGTTGAAGAGCGGCGACACGGTCATGAACACCACCAAGGAGCACAAGGAACGCGTCGGCCGCATGTTCCAGATGCACGCCGACAAGCGTGCGGAAATCAAGGAAGTGGTGGCGGGCGACATCGCCGCGTTCGTCGGCCTGAAGGACACCGGAACGGGCGATACGCTGGCCTCGGCCGAAGACCCGGTGGTGCTGGAGCGTATGGCGTTCCCGATCCCGGTGATCGACATCTCGGTTGAGCCCAAGACCAAGGACTCGGTCGAAAAGATGACGCTCGGCCTGCAGAAACTGGCGGGCGAAGACCCCAGCCTGCGGCTGAAGACCGACCAGGAAACCGGCCAGACCATCCTGTCCGGCATGGGCGAGCTGCACCTGGAAATCATCATCGACCGTTTGCG
>JANYDF010000074.1 GCA_025359905.1 Rhodospirillales bacterium | reverse complement strand
CCGACGGTCCTTCGGCTCGTGATGTAATTCGGCAGCTCATCCAGCGTGTACCCCACCGCCAGTTTCGCCGCGAGTTTCGCAATCGGATACCCCGTCGCCTTTGACGCCAGCGCCGAGGATCGCGACACGCGCGGGTTCATCTCGATCACCAGCAGGCGTCCATCGGCCGGGTTGAGCGCGAACTGCACGTTCGAGCCGCCGGTCTCAACCCCGATGCGGCGCAGACACGCGATCGATGCGTCGCGCATGATCTGGTATTCTTTGTCGGTCAGCGTGAGCGCCGGCGCCACCGTCACGCTGTCGCCGGTGTGGACGCCCATGGGATCAACGTTCTCGATGGCGCACACGATGATGCAGTTATCCGCGCTGTCGCGGACCACCTCCATCTCGTACTCCTTCCAGCCAAGCACGCTTTCCTCGACCAAAACCTCGGTCGTGGGCGAGGCATCGAGGCCGCCGGTGACGATCTGCTCGAATTCGTCGCGGTTGTAGGCGATGCCGCCGCCGGTGCCGCCGAGCGTGAAGCTGGGCCGGATCACCGCAGGCAGGCCGACTTCGGCCAGCGCGGCACGGGCCTCGGCCATGTTGTGGGCAATGGCGCTGCGCGGGCTGGCAATGCCGATTTCGGTCATCGCATCGCGGAATTTCAGCCGGTCCTCGGCGCGGTCGATCACCTCGGCTTTTGCGCCGATCATCTCGACGCCGTACTTCTCCAGCACGCCGTTGGCGGCCAGCTTCATCGCGGTGTTCAGCGCGGTCTGCCCGCCCATCGTCGGCAGCAGCGCATCCGGCCGCTCGCGGGCGATGATACGCTCGACGAACTCAGGGGTGATCGGCTCGATATAGGTCGCATCGGCCAGCCCCGGATCGGTCATGATCGTGGCCGGGTTGGAATTGACCAGAATGGTGCGGTAGCCCTCGGCCTTCAGCGCCTTGCAGGCTTGTGCGCCGGAATAGTCGAACTCGCAGGCCTGGCCGATGACAATCGGGCCGGCGCCGATGATGAGGATCGACTTGATGTCAGTGCGTTTGGGCATGATCAGACTCCCGCGCCGCTCATGACCGCCGTGAAGCGGTGGAACAGATAGTGGCTATCGGCCGGGCCGGGGCTGGCCTCGGGGTGATATTGCACGCTGAAGGCGCGCTGGCTGGGGCAGGCGATACCCTCGTTGCTGCCGTCGAACAGGCTGACATGGGTGACGTGCACGCCGTCTGGCAGCGATGCCTCATCGACCGCGAAGCCGTGATTCTGGCTGGTGATTTCGACGCGGCCGGTGGCGAGGTCCTTCACCGGCTGATTGGCGCCGCGATGGCCGCGCGCCAGCTTGTAGGTTTTGCCGCCCAGCGCCAGCGCCAGCAACTGATGGCCGAGGCAGATGCCGAACAGCGGTGTGCCGCTGGCCAGCACGCCCTGAATGGCGGCCACCGCGTAGACGCCGGTGGCGGCTGGGTCGCCGGGGCCGTTGGACAGGAATACGCCGTCCGGCTTGTGGCGCAGAATGTCCTCGGCGGTGGCGGTGGCTGGGACCACGGTGACTTTGCACCCGGCGGCGGCGAGGCAGCGCAGGATGTTGCGCTTGGCCCCGTAGTCGACCGCCACCACGTGATGCGTGGGTGCCGATTGCGTGCCGGTGCCGGTGGGCCACACCCACTCGGTTTCATCCCAGGTGTAGGACTGGGTGCAGGACACCTGCTTGGCGAGGTCCATGCCTTCCAAACCCGGCCATGCCTTGGCCTGCGCGGTCAGGGCGGCGATGTCGAAGCGGCCGCCGGCCGGGTAGCAGATAATGCCGCTCGGCGGGCCGCCGTCGCGGATGCGGATGGTCAGCGCGCGCGTATCGACACCGGCCACGCCCGCCACACCCTGCGCGCGCAGCCAGTCTTGCAGCGTTTGGGTGGACCGCCAGTTCGACGGCTCGGTGATGTCCTGCTGCACCACCAGCCCGCGCGCGGCGATGCTGGCGGCTTCGAGATCGGCGGCGTTGGTGCCGGCATTGCCGATATGCGGGAAAGTGAAGGTGATGATCTGCCCGGCGTACGACGGATCGGTCAGGGTTTCCTGATAGCCGGTCATGCCAGTGTTGAAGCAGACCTCGGCTGGTGTTCCTGCGCTGTGCGCGCCGAAGCCGCGGCCCCAGAATACCGCGCCGTCGGCCAGCACGAGGCAGGCGTTCGCGCCGTCCGGCACGGCAGTTTGGTCGGGCATCGTCGGGCGCTCCTGCGGCGTGGGACTGGCGGCGGCTGTGGCGCCGGGCATGGCGGACAGCGGCAGGCCGGTGGCTTGAATCACGGCGGCCCAATGGCGGGTTGGAATGGCGTTGTTCTGACGCCATTTACGCAGCGCCTCAGTGCCAACGCCCAACAGCCGAGCGGCGGCGTCGGCCCCGCCCAGGCGATCGATGATCTGATCCACGGTATTTGCCATACCAAACGGTCTAGCGGAAATTTCTTCCCACTTCAACGGCCGCGTGATGTGGCTGGGAAATTTCCTCCCATGCGATGCGCGCGGCCGCGACATAGTATAGAGAGACATTTTTCCGAGGGAGCCAGCATGACGCTGCGCGATGAGTTTACCGGCCAGCTCAAGACCGCGATGAAGGCGGGCGATGCGGCCAGCGTTTCGACGATCCGCATGATCATGGCCAAATCGAAGGACACCGACATCGCCGCCCGACCAGCGCTGGACAAGGTGCCAGACGAGACCATCGTGGCGATGCTGCGCGGCATGGCGAAGTCGCGGCGCGAGAGCGTCGAGATGTATCGCACCGGCAAGCGCGAGGACCTCGCGTTGAAGGAAGAAGCCGAAATCGTGCTGATCGAAAGCTTCCTGCCGCAGCAGATGGACGCCGCCGCGACCGAAGCGGCTGTGGTGGACGCCATCGCCGAAACCGGGGCCGCCAGCATCAAGGAGATGGGCAAGGTGATGGCGGTGCTGAAAGCCAAGCACGCCGCCAGCATGGACATGGGCAAAGTCGGCCCCCTCGTGCGGTCCAAGCTGGGCGGTTGATGTCGCTTTCGCCGGCCTTTCTCGACGAACTGCGCGCCCGCACGCCGCTTTCGGCGGTGATCGGGCGGCGCGTGAAGCTGTCCCGGTCGGGGCGGCAATGGAAGGGCTGCTGCCCGTTCCACGGGGAAAAGACGCCGAGCTTCTACGTCTACGACGACCATTATCACTGCTTCGGCTGCGGCGCGCACGGCGATGCGGTCAGCTTCGTCATGCAGTCGCAGGGGGCGGGCTTCGTCGAGGCGGTGGAGCAACTGGCGTCCGAGGCCGGAATGGAGGTGCCGAAGCCGACCCCGGCGGCGGCGGAAGCCGAGCGGCGGCGGCTGGATTTGCACGCAGTGCTGGAAGCGGCGGCGGCGCGTTTCCGCAAGCGGCTGTTTCTGCCGGAAGGCGCGCGGGCGCTGGCCTATCTGCGCGGGCGCGGCCTGAGCGACGACACCATCGCGCGGTTTGGCCTCGGCTGGTCCGGCGAGGGGCGCGGCGCACTGACCGCCGAGTTGGCGCGCGAGGATGTGCCGCCCGACATGCTGGTCCAGGCCGGGCTGGTCACCGACAACGGCGATGGCCGCCCGCCGCGTGAGTTGTTTTTTAACCGGGTGATCTTTCCTATTCGCGACCGGCGCGGCCGGACGATCAGCTTCGGCGGGCGGATTTTGGGCGATGGACAGCCGAAATATTTGAATGGGCCGGAAACCGCGCTGTTCTCTAAACGCCGCACGCTGTTCGGGCTGGACGCGGCGCGCGAACCGGCGCGGCACGGCGCGATTGTGCTCGCGGTCGAGGGCTATATGGACGTGATCGCGCTGCATCAGGCCGGGTTCGGCGGCGCGGTGGCCCCACTCGGCACCGCTCTGACCGAGGAGCAACTGGAAGAGATGTGGCGGCTGTCGCCCGCCCCGGTGCTGTGCTTTGACGGCGATGCGGCGGGCGGGCGCGCGGCGGCGCGGGCGGCGGAATTGGCGCTGCCGTTCCTGACCCCAGAACGTACGTTGCGGCTGGCCGCACTGCCGCCGGGCGAGGACCCCGATACGCTGGTGCGCCGGGGCGGCAATGATGCGTTTCAGGCGGTGCTGAATGCGGCGCGGCCGCTGGCCGATGCGTTGTTCGACCTGCTGCGCGAAACCGGCGGCGACACCACGCCCGAACAGCGTGCCGGGCTGCGCGCCAAACTGGACGAAGCCGCCGGGCGCATCCGCGACAAGGGCTTGGCTGCTGAATATCGCCGCGCGCTGCTGGAGCGGTTTTATGCGCGCCGCGCGTCGAGCTTCACGCGGCGTAATGGCGGCAAGCCGCCGCCACGCGCGCTCGGGGTCCCGCGCCCGGTGCCAGGCGAACAGACTGCGACGGCCGAGCGGTGCCGCACGCTGCTTGCGATCCTGTTGCGGCATCCGAACTTGCTGCACGACGTGGAAGAGGCGCTCGGCAGCGTCGAACTGCCGCCGCCGCTGGCGCTGCTGCGCGGCGAGATTCTGCATTGGAGCACCTCGGCGGAGGCGCTTGACTCGGATGACCTGATCACCCACCTGACCCAGGTTGGATTGGCGGCGGAGGTGGAGCAGGCCTTGTCGGCGGTTACTTTTCCGTTGCCAGCCTGTGCATTACCGGAAGCGCAGCCAGCGGAAGCCGAGGCGGGCTGGTGGCACATCTTCGGGCTGATGCATCGCGGACGGCTGGAGGAGGAAGTGGTGGCGGCCAGCCGAGACTTTGCCAGCCGCCCCGACGATGCCGCCCAACGGCGGCTGATCGCGCTCTGCACGGCCCGCGACGCGCTGCGGCGCGGCGAGCAGGGCCTCGAAGGTGAATAGTAATCGACTATAACAACCCGGCCGGCAGGCCGCCTTGCCTGCATGGGTCCGATGTCTTGTCCGGAGTATGGTAATCGATGGCGACCAAGCCGACTGTGACCGCTGACGCCGCCACCACCGAACAGGATGGTGACACCACATTGCTCGATGTGCAGTCGGCCGCTGTGAAGCGGCTGATCGCGCGCGGCAAGGAGCGCGGTTACATCACGTTCGACGAACTGAATGTCGTGCTCTCGCCAGAGCAGACCAGTTCCGAGCAGATCGAAGACGTGATGGCCAATCTGTCCGAAATGGGCATCCAGGTCGTCGAGAGCGAGGAGGGCGAGGAAGGCGAAGCCGTCGTCGCCAAGGTCGAGAAGAGCGAGGAAGCCGAAGAAGGCGAGACCGCCGGCAACGTCGACGAGGAAAGCCTCGGCCGCACCGACGATCCGGTGCGGATGTATCTGCGCGAAATGGGCAGCGTCGAGTTGCTGTCGCGCGAAGGCGAAATCGCCATCGCCAAGCGGATCGAAGCCGGCCGCGACATGATGATCGGGGGCTTGTGCGAAAGCCCGCTGACGTTCCGCGCCATTATCGCCTGGCACGACGCGCTCAAGGGTGGGCGCATGCTGCTGCGCGACATTATCGACCTTGAAGCGACGCAAGGCGGCCCGCCGCCGGCCGCCGTGGCCGAAGTGGAAGCGGGTGCCGACCCGGTGGAGGCGTTCGAACCGCCGCCGATCGAGGAAGAAGAAGGCGAAGAAGGCGAGGGCGCCGGACTGTCGCTGTCGGCGCTGGAAGAAAAGCTGAAGCCGGAAGTGCTGGCCACCTTCGAGGAAATCGAGAGCCTGTACAAGAAGCTGCACAAGATGCAGTCCAAGCGGCTGGAAAGCATCACGCTGGGCGAGGAAGTCAACCAGCGCTCGGAAAAATCCTACGAGAAGCTGCGCGAGGAGCTGGTCGCCAAGGTTCAGCAGGTCCGGTTGCACAACAACCGCATCGAGGAGCTGGTGATGCAGCTCAAGCAGCTCAATCAGCGGCTGAACGGCATGGAAGGCCAACTGCTGCGCATGGCCGAGTCGGTCAAGGTGCCGCGCGACGAGTTTTTGCATCAATATCGCAACAACGAGCTTGACCCGAACTGGATGGAGCGCGTCGCCAGCCTGCCGGGGAAGGCGTGGAAGATGTTCGCGGTCAAGCACTTCGACGAAGTGGCCAAGGTTCGCGCGCAGATTTCGGCGGTGGCGACCGATGCCGGGCTGCCGATCAGCGAATTCCGCCGGGTCTATATGACCGTCGGGCGCGGCGAGCGCGACAGCGCTCGCGCTAAGAAGGAAATGATCGAAGCGAACTTGCGTTTGGTGATCTCGATCGCCAAGAAATACACCAATCGCGGGCTGCAATTCCTCGATTTGATCCAAGAAGGCAATATCGGCCTGATGAAGGCGGTCGATAAGTTCGAGTATCGCCGCGGCTACAAGTTCAGCACCTACGCCACGTGGTGGATCCGCCAAGCCATCACCCGCAGCATCGCCGATCAGGCGCGCACCATTCGCATTCCGGTGCATATGATCGAGACGATCAACAAGCTGGTGCGCACCAGCCGCCAGATGCTGCACGAAATCGGCCGCGAGCCGGCGCCTGAGGAGTTGGCCGAAAAGCTCGGCATGCCCTTGGAAAAAGTGCGCAAAGTCCTCAAGATCGCCAAGGAGCCGATCAGCCTGGAAACGCCGATCGGCGATGAGGAGGACAGCCATCTTGGCGACTTCATCGAGGACAAGGCGGCGGTGATCCCGCTCGATGCGGCCATTCAGGCCAATTTGCGCGAAGCCACGACCCGGGTGCTGAGCAGCCTGACCCCGCGCGAAGAACGCGTGCTGCGGATGCGCTTCGGCATCGGCATGAACACCGATCACACGCTGGAAGAAGTCGGCCAGCAGTTCAACGTGACTCGCGAGCGTATTCGCCAGATCGAGGCTAAGGCGCTGCGCAAGCTAAAGCACCCCAGCCGCAGCCGTAAACTGCGCAGTTTCCTTGACGACTGATGCCGCCCCGATCATTGGCCGCATCGGCCGGATTGCGATGAGTTTGATGCCGGAAGCAGTGATCCGAGTTGGCGTAACGGTTACGTTCCTGCGCATGGAAGCGCGGCCATTCGCTATGGCGCCCGACTTGCCGGACAACGCTGAGGTGGTGCAGGAACGCCAGTGCTCGGTGGAGCGCTACCGATTCCTGTACAACACGGTCGGCAATGACTATGTGTGGTGGTTGCGGCGGATTTTGCCCGACAATCAGTTGGCCGCGTTGTTGCGCGACCCGCGCGTTGCGATCCACGTGCTGCACGTCGATGGCGAACCGGCCGGGTTCTATGAACTCGACCGCAGCGGCTGGCCGGCGGTGAATTTGAGTTATTTTGGTTTGCTGCCGACCGCGATCGGGCACGGCATGGGTTTCGCATTTCTGCGCCACGCGGTCGATACCGCCTGGGCGATGCGTCCGCGCATGGTGTCGGTGAATACGTGCAGCGCTGACCATCCGCGGGCGCTGCCGACTTACCTGCGGGCGGGCTTCCGCCCGGTGCGCCAGGTCTGGGAAGAATGGAACGTGCCGTCGCGGCTGGGACTGCCGATTCCGCCAGCTTTGCGGATTTAGACCGCAAAATAAGCGAATTGTGGCGGGATTTGGCCGGATTTGTGGCCGCCGCCCCGCCTGCTGCGGTGCAGCAATGCGCTACGCCAGCCATGCGTAAAACGAGTAATCAATGACGGACCTATGCGTGTAGAACGCGGCCGCCGGTGACATGCCACCACCGGCATGGAGCTGCCGATGTTCTCGCTGTCGATGATCCTGCATTCGCTCGCCGCTGTATCGCCTGCCACGCTGGCGGGTGCGCTCGCGGTTGCTGTCAACTGCGCGTGGCCGCTGCAACGCGACCGGCGGTTGATCCTGGGGCTGCAATGCGCTGGGTCGACGTTGTTCGGCCTGCACTACTTGTTGCTTGGCGCCCCGACGGCGTCGGCAATGTGTGTCGCGGGCGTGATGCAAGGCGCCAGTGCGGCGCTGCTGTCCAGCCGGCGCCTGCGCATCGGCATCTTTGCCGCCACGATCCTGGCCGGGCTGGCAACGACAATCGCCACCTTCTCCGGCGCCACGTCGGTCCTGGCGCAAACCGGTGCGCTGCTTTCGGCCTCGGGCCGGTTGCAGCGGCAGGCCCAGTCGATTCGCTGGTGCTTCCTGGCGTCGGAAGTGTTTTGGGTGTCGCACAACATCATGGCCGGTTCCATATGGGGCCTGACGTCGGACACTTTGGGCGTGACGATGCTGCTGGCCGGGCTGTGGCGCGGCCGGACGCAGGGTGGGCGGCTGTTCGGGCTGTTGCCCGAAGGGGCGCACATGCCGGTGCTCAAGTTTCCGCACATCAAGCTGGTGCGGCACGCCGCAGCGTAACCGCATTGGCGATTTCCTGCGCCAATTTCTGCCGCATGGCATCGGCGAAACCGGCATAGTCTTGGCATTGCAGGGCAAATGCGCTTGGCCCGCCAATCACCTCGCGTTGGTAACTGTCCAATAAGTCCGGTTCCTCGTGCAATACGCACAAGCCGTTGATTGTGATCCCGGCTTCGGCTAGCCGGTCACGCACCGGGCCCGGCGAGGCGCCTTCATTGGAGCGGCCGTCGCCGACCACGTCGATCACTTGCCGCTGCGTGGCGGCGGGTTGGATGGCAAACAGCGCTTCGCACGCCAGCAACGCCTCACCGATGGCTGTCGCCCCGGCGCGGACCAAGCGCGGCGTGTTTTCCACATCGTCGGCAAACTGATGCAGATCCGCCGCATTTTCGAGGCGCGTCCAGCCGACTGAGACATCCTGCGCGCCATGACCCGACCATAGCAGCAACGCGCACAGGCTGGCGTGGCGCGGCCCTGCGGTTAGACCGGCCAATACGTCCGGGTCGCGCAATGCCGCCGCGCAACCACCGGCCATAAGGCCGAACTCCTCGAAGGTCACGCTGGCCGAGCAGTCGAGCGCCAGGATCAGGGCAAGGTCGGCGGGTTCCATGCGCCGGGTTTACGGTGCCAGCGGCTTGAGCGGAAGCGGCTTGAGTGAAAGCGGCTTGAGTGAAAGCGGGGGGCAGCGGATCATGCGGCGAGCCTGGGAGGGAATTCATGCCCGCAAGCCTGCCGCTGTCGCGCCTGATCGTGTTGGACCTGACTTTGGCGCGAGCCGGGCCGACCTGCGTTCGCCATCTGGCAGATTGGGGCGCACAGGTGATTCGCATCGAGCCACCCGGCACCGGCGGCGAGGATATCGGCGGGCCGCGCGACGGACCGGATTTTCAGAACCTGCACCGCAACAAGCGGGCGATCCGGCTGGACTTGAAAGCACCGGAGGGGCACGCGGCGTTCCTGCGGCTGGCCGCCAAGGCCGACGTGATTGTCGAGAACATGCGCGCGACGGTGAAGCACCGGCTGCGCATCGCCTACGACGATGTTAAGGCCATTAATCCGCGCATTGTTTACGGCAGCATCAGCGGCTTTGGCCAGGACGGCCCGTACGCCGAACGGGCAGGCGTCGATCAGATTGCCCAGGGATTGGGCGGCCTGATGTCGATCACGGGGCTGCCGGGGCAGGGGCCGGTGCGCGTCGGTATTCCGATTGCCGATCTGACGGCGGGCAATTTGCTGGCGTTGGGCATCATGACCGCGCTGTTCGAGCGCGAGACGACCGGGCAGGGGCGCTGGGTGCATACCAGTTTGCTGGAAGCGCAGGTTTTCATGCTGGATTTCCAGGCAGCGCGCTGGCTGATGGCGGGCGAGGTGGCTGGGCAGGCCGGCAACGACCATCCCACCGGTATCCCCACCGGGGTGTTTCCGGCCAGCGATGGCCCGATCAACATCGCCGCCAGTTCTGGCCGGCAGTGGGAGCGGTTTTGTCAGGCGATCGACCGGCCGGATTGGTTGGCCCGCACTGGCTGGCAAACCCAGAAAGGCCGCAGCGACGACCGCGCCGCGGTGAATGCGGCGATTGCCGAGGTCACACGGGAGAAGTCGACGGCGCATTGGGTGGCGTTGTTCGCGGAAGCTGGAATCCCGTGCGGGCCCGTGAACACCATCGATCGGGTATTCGCCGATCCGCAGGTCGCCCATCTGGGCATTGCCACGCCGGTGACGCACCCGCGACTCGGGAGCGAGCGCGTCGTGGCATCGCCGCTGAATCTGTCCGGTGTGGTGAAACATATCCGCTCGGCGGCGCCGGACGTGGGCGCGGATACCGATTCGGTGTTGGCCGAGGCGGGCTATACGGCAGCCGAGATAGCGGCGCTGCGCGGCAAGGGCGTGATTTGAAGTTTGGGGACCATCGGATGCAACACTATGCGTCGGGCAAGATGCTGGCCGAAATCGACTCCGGCATTGGGCTGATGACCTTCAACAATCCCGAGAAGCGCAACGCCATGTCGGTGGAGATGTGGCACGGCTTGGTGGAGATTCTGGACAGGTTCGAGGCTGACCCGGACGTGCGGGTGGTGGTGCTGACCGGGGCGGGGGCGAAGGCGTTCGTATCTGGCGCCGATATCAGCCAGTTCGACAGCCAGCGCGCCGATTCGAACGCCCAGCGCGACTATGACCGGGTGACCAGCCAGGGCAGGGCAAGGCTGGCGGCATTTCCCCGCCCGACCATCGCGCGGATTCGCGGCTTTTGCTTGGGAGGCGGACTCGGTTTGGCGATGCAGGCCGATCTGCGGATTGCCGCCGAGGATTCGGAATTCGGCATTCCGGCTGCCAAACTGGGGCTGGCGTATAGCCCAGCAATGGTGCGGCAATTGGTCGGGCTGGTTGGACCGGCGCATGCGCGGATGCTGCTGTTCACCGGCAGCCGGATCGACGCGCGGGAAGCGCAGCGGATCGGGCTGGTGAACCGCGTCGTGCCGGATGAGGAATTGTCGGACACGGTGGCCGATTTGGCGCTGACCATCGCCGGGAATGCGCCGCTGTCGCTGTGCGCGGCAAAGCTCGCGGTGGCGGCGGCTGAGCGGCCGGAAGTAGCGGACCGGCCGGCACTAGAGGCGGCGATGGACGCCTGCTTCGACAGTGCAGACTACCGGGAGGGTCGGGCAGCATTTGCCGCGAAGCGGGCGCCGGTGTTTCGCGGGATGTGAGGTGCGCCAAAAACGAAAGAAGCCGCCCAGGCGATGGGCGGCTTCTTAGGAGCGAAATGGCGGATGGCGCTAAGTATTAGGCAGACTTGCGGCGGCGGGCTGCAGCGAGGCCAATCAGCCCAGTTACCAGCAAGCCGGCAGTCATCGGCTCCGGGACGCCATTGATCGTATAGTTATAGGTCACGTCCAGACCGATTGAGCCCGAGTTAGTATCCGTGGCGGAAATCGAGCCGCTCGCGCCGCTCGAACTTACAGAGAGGATGCTGTTCAGGTTGATCTTCAGATCCGCCAGGGCCGCCGTCGCTGAAGTGAAGGTTGAGAGCGGGCCGTTGAGGATCGAGTTGTGTGTATTAGTCAGCGACGTCGCCGTCACCAGCGGGCAGGTGGGAAATGGGCAATCCGTCAGTGAGACCGTCGCGTTGGCACCTACAGTTACGAAGGCACTGCTGACCGAGTCGTTAATCAAAATGCTGCTCAGCGCCGTGTTGAGCGGGCTGTTCGTTGAACTGAACACCAGCGCAAGCGTCGCACTTGCGCCGCCCGACAGCGAGCCAGCAGTCTGGTTCGTGATGCTGCCGGAAAGCTGCTCAAAACCAGTGATAGTGAATGTCATGCTGGTCAGGGTGGCAACGGTGCCAGCACCACCGAGATCGGTATTGAACAGGTCAAAATTCAGCACACTATTATCGAGCGTCGAGGTCGGAAGAATGCCCGTGCTGATCGGCGCTGCGAATGAGCAGCTGCCCGATGCACCCAACGTGGTCGTCGAGCAGCTCAACGTCGCCGATGCGGGCGAAGCCCACAGCGCCGCCAGCCCTGCAGCCGCAATCAATAATTTACGCACCATCATACCGCTCCTATCCATCGGTGCCGGTCAGCCCGACACCCGCCTTACCGCCATCATTGCCACATGGATAGCATTACATCAAGCCTAAAATTGCCGACAGGTCTGAGTCTTGATTCTTGAGATTCCGATCATGCCGGGAGGCAGCCGCATCACACATCCAGGTTCGCCACCTTCAGCGCGTTCCCGACAATAAAGTCGCGCCGCGGCTCCACGACGTCGCCCATTAAGGTGGAGAACACTTGCCCCGCGTCTTCCACATCTCCGACGCGGACTTGCAACAACGTGCGGACTGCCGGATCGAGCGTGGTGCGCCATAACTGATCTGGGTTCATTTCGCCCAAGCCTTTGAAGCGCTGCACGGTCAGGCCGCGGCGGCCATGGCCCAGGATGCGGTCGAACGCGGCGGCAGGGCCGGCCACGCTGGCTTCCTGGGAATCGAGCCGCAGCGCGGCAGGGGCGGCGAAGCGCTCGAACAGCGCCTCCGCCCGCTCGGTCAGCCAGCGCGCCTCGGCGCTGCGCAGCGTGGCGGCATCGAGGGTGTGGCGTTCGGCCACGCCGCGCACCACCCGGCCCATGGTGATGCCCGTTGAATCGGCGGCGACTTTCCAGCCGCGTTCGGCCGGCAGCGAGATGCCGTCCAGCCGCTGCACCAGGGTTTGCGCGACGCCCGCCACCTGATCCGGGTCGGCGCTGAGCGCGCCCACGATAGCGGCTTGCTCGATCACCGCCAGCGGCGCCGCTGAGGTCAGGCGGCGCATACGGTTGGCGGCCTCGCGCAGCCAGACCGATTCCTCGTCGAGTTCCGGCCCCGCCAGCACGCGGCCATCGGCATAGGTCAGCCGCGCTTCGCCCAAAGCTTTGTCGAGTAAGAAACGTTCGAGCGCAGGGTCGTCTTTCAGATAGCGTTCATCATTACCGCGCTTGGCGCGGTACAGTGGCGGCTGGGCGATGTAGAGGAAGCCGCGCTCAATCAATTCCGGCATTTGCCGGAAAAAGAAGGTTAATAACAACGTGCGGATATGCGAGCCATCCACGTCGGCGTCGGTCATGATAACCACGCGGTGGTAGCGCGCGCGGCCAATGTCGAAGCCGCCCTGTTCCGGCTCGCCGCGCCCGATTCCGGTGCCGAGTGCCGTGATCAGCGTGCCGATTTCAGCGCTGCCCAGCATGCGGTCGAACCTGGCGCGCTCGACGTTGAGGATCTTGCCCTTTAGCGGCAGAATCGCCTGGAACTTGCGGTCGCGGCCCTGCTTGGCCGAGCCGCCGGCGCTGTCGCCCTCGACGATGAACAGTTCGCTTTTCGCCGGGTCGCGTTCCTGGCAATCGGCCAGCTTGCCAGGCAGGGTGGAGACATCCAGCACGCCCTTGCGCCTTGTCAGTTCGCGCGCCTTGCGGGCGGCTTCGCGCGCGGCGGCGGCGTCCATCACCTTTTGGATGATGCCCTTGGCTTCCTTGGGGTGCGTCTCGAACCAGTGGCCCACGGCATCGGCGACGGCCGCCTGCACCACCGGCTGCACCTCGCTGCTGACCAATTTTTCCTTGGTCTGCGAGGAGAACTTCGGGTCGGGCACTTTCACCGACAGCACCGCCGTCATGCCCTCGCGCATATCGTCGCCGACCAGGGCGAGGCCTTCTTTTTTGCCCATCCCTTCGGCATATTTGCTGACCACGCGGGTCAGCGCCTGGCGGAACCCGGCCAAATGGGTGCCGCCATCGCGCTGCGGAATGTTGTTGGTGAAACACAGCATGGTTTCATGGAAGCTGTCGTTCCAGGTCAGCGCGAATTCCACGCGAATGCCAAGCTGGCTCTCGGGTGTGGTGACGCTGATCGGCGGCGTGAACACCGGCACTTTGCCGCGATCGAGGTATTCGGTAAAGGCGACCAGCCCGCCATCGTATTTGAACACGATCTCCTGCGCCGGTGCGTGGCGTTCGTCGCGCAACACGATGGTCAGGCCGGAATTCAGGAATGCCAGTTCCCGCAGGCGGCGTTCCAAAATAGAGAAATCAAATTCCACCTTGGTGAAGGTTCCAGCGCTGGGCTTGAACGTTACTTCGGTGCCGCTGTGCCGCTCGGCCTGACCGATGATCTTCAGCGGCGCCACAGCATCGCCGTGCTGGAAGCGGATGAAGTGAACTTGACCCTCGCGGTAAATCCGCACTTCCATCCACTCGGACAATGCGTTCACCACAGCGGCGCCCACACCGTGCAGACCGCCGGAAACCTTGTAGGAATTCTGGTTGAACTTGCCGCCCGCGTGCAACCGCGTCAGCACCACTTCGGCGGCCGAGATGCCTTCTTCGTGGTGAATGTCGGTCGGAATGCCGCGCCCGTCATCGCGCACGGTCACGCTGCCATCGCCGTTCAACGTGAGTTCGCAGCGCGTGGCAAATCCGGCCTGGGCTTCGTCCACCGCGTTATCGATGATCTCGAACGCCATGTGGTGCAAGCCGGAGCCGTCGTCGGTGTCGCCGATATACATGCCCGGCCGTTTGCGGACCGCATCGAGTCCGCGCAGCACGGAGATCGATGAGGCGTCGTAGGCGTCGTGTTCGGGCTGCGGCGCGGCGCTGTCACTCATGCCGTTGGAATGCTCCAAAAGGGCGGCTCAAAGGGGAAGCTTCGAGGGGTGCGGAATTTGCAATCTATAAAGGTGTGGCGCTGATTTTGCCACCTCTGTCACGGCTCCGGCAGTGGGAACGCGGCATCCGCGTGCAGGCTGCCATCCGCCACGCGCAACCCTTCGGCCAGCCCGCGCAACGGGTGGAATGTTTCACTGTCGGTGCCGGTCAGAAAGGCCTGCGCCGGCAGCCGGGCCAGGGCGGCAAACAGTGCGTCGCGGCGGGCGGTGTCCAGATGCACCGCCGGTTCGTCGAGCAATAACAACGGGGCAAAGCCGCGCGCTGCCGCCTGCAGGGCGGCGTGACCGAGCACCACGCCAATCAGCAGCGCTTTTTGCTGGCCGGTGCTGGCCTGGGCGGCGGGCAGCCCAGTGGCGGCGTCCTGCAGCCCCATGTCAGCGCGATGCGCGCCCAGTGCCGCCGAGCCTGCGGCCGCATCGCGGGGCCGGGCCTCGGCCAGCGCACCGCGCAGCCAATCCTCGACGCCTAGCGCAGGGCTGTCGGCGAGGCGGGCTGCAATAGCGCAGTGCAGTGTCATGCGGGCGGGTGGAAACGGGTCGGCAGCGCCGTCTGCCAGCGCCGTGTTCAATCGGGCGATCAGCCCCGCACGTGCCGCCGTAGCGGCGACTGCATGGCGTGCCATGGCGTCTTCCAGCCCCGCCAGCCAGGACGGATCGGCCCGTCCGGCCGCGAGCAAGCGATTGCGCTGCGCCACTGCGGTGTCGTGCGCGGCAACCTCCCGCGCGTGGGCCGGTTCCAGGGCGAACACCAAACGATCGAGGAAGCGGCGGCGGCCGCTGGCACCCTCCTGGAATAGCCGGTCCATTTGCGGGGTGAGCCAGACAGCGCTGATATGCGCTGCGATCTCGCTCTGACTGCGCGGCGCTTCGCCGTCGAGGCGGAACACCCGGCGATCGGACGGGCCATCGGGCGGGCTGCCGGTGCCGATATCCACCTCGCCGTGCGGCGTGGCGCAACGCCCGGCGACGGCCCACGTACCCGGCGCGTCATCGCCCCGGCGCGGCAGTTCGGCGATGCGGGCACCGCGCAGGCTGCGCCCTGGCACCAGCAGCGAGATGGCTTCCAGCAGATTGGTCTTGCCGCTGCCATTGCCGCCGGTCAGCACCGCCAGCCGCCCAGCCGGGCGCCACGTCAGTGCCGGGTAATTGCGAAACTGACTGAGCGTGAGCCGCGCCAGACGCAGCCCCGGCGCGGACAACGCGGCGTCAGACCCGCATCGGCATCAACACGTACAGCGCGCTGGAATCGGCTGCATCGCGCACGACTGTGGGTGCTGCGCCATCGGAGAAGCGGAATTCCACTTCGCCAGCGATCTGGTCGGTGATGTCGTTCAGGTAGCGGGCCTGGAAGCCGATTTCCAGCGGGCTGGAATTATAGCTCATCCGCCCTTCGTCGAGCTCCTCGCGCGCGGTGCCTTGCTCGGGGCTCGCGGCGGAGATTTCCAGCAGATTCTTTTCCACCGACAGCTTCACCGGGCGCGACCGCTCCGACGAAATCGCCGACACGCGGGCCACGGCAGCGGCGAAATCGGCCTTGCCGACGCGCAGCACCTTGTCGTTGTCGCGCGGGATGACGCGGTCGTATTCGGGGAAGGTGCCGTCGATCAGCTTGCTGGTCAGGGTGATCGATCCCGCCTTGAACTGGATGCGGGTGTCGGACAGCGCCACATCGACGTCGCCGCTGACCTCGTCGAGCAGCTTGCGCAACTCGGCCACGGTCTTGCGCGGCACGATCACGCCGGGCATCGACGCGGCCCCGGCGGGCAGCGGTTCTTCGACGCGGGCGAGGCGGTGACCGTCGGTGGCGACCGCGCGCAGCACTTGCTCGCCGTCGCTTTCCGCGGCGTGCAGATAGATGCCGTTGAGGTAGTAGCGGGTTTCCTCGGTGGAGATGGCGAAGCGGGTGCGGTCGATCAATCCCCGCAGCGCCAGCGCCGAGACCGAGAAGCGGTGCGGCAGCGCGCCCGCCGTCATCGACGGGAAATCGTCGGTCGGCAGCACCACCAGGGCCGTGGCGAACCGTCCGGCACGCAGCGCCAACTGGGCCTCGCCGCCAGCATGGTCGAGCTGGATTTCCGCACCTTCGGGCAATTTGCGGACGATTTCATACAGCGTGCCAGCCGGGGCGGTGCACGAACCGTCCTGCACGCCGGTTGCCGCGACTTCCTCGACGATGGCGATTTCCATGTCGGTGGCGGTCAAGGTCAGCTTACCGTCCCGCGCCGCGATCATGACGTTGGCCAGGATGGGGATGGTGTTGCGCTTTTCGACCACGCTTTGCACGTGGGCCAGCGCCTTCATTAGCGTCGCCCGGTCGGCCTTGAACTTCATGACGGCATCCTCACTGGACCGGACACATCGCGCGGGCGGCCGGCCGGCCGTCCGTTGAATTCGGGGCGTTGAGTGTAGCAACGGCGGAGGGCGGCGCAAAGCCATGCTCTGCGCTCATATCGCGGCAAAAGCGGCGTTCGGCTAGCTTTCCAGCATCCGGCGCAGCAATTCCACATCCTCGGCGAAGCTGGCGTCGGTGGCGATCAGTTCGGTGACCCGGGTGACCGCATGCATCACCGTGGTGTGGTCACGGTTGCCGAACTTTCGGCCGATCTCGGGCAGACTGCGGCTGGTGAGTTGCTTGGCTAAGTACATCGCCACCTGCCGCGGCCGCGCCACCGCGCGGGCCCGGCGCGGCGAGGACATGTCGGTCAGGCGGATGTTCCAGTGTTCAGCCACCTTGCGCTGGATTTCCTCGATGGTGACCCGCCGGTCGTGCGCTTTGAGGATGTCGTGCAGCACGTCCTGGGTGGCTTCCAGCGTCACTGGGCGGCCGAACAGGTTGGCGTGCGCGATCAAGCGGTTCAGCGCGCCTTCCAACTCACGGACGTTGCTGGTGATCTTATGCGCCAGGAATTCCAGCACCTTGGGCGGCACTGGCACGCCGGAGCGCAGCGCCTTGGCTTCCAGAATGGAAATCCGCAGTTCGTAGGTGGTGGAGTGCAGATCGGCCACCATGCCGCAGCCGAGGCGGGTGCGCACCCGCTCCTCCAGCCCCGACAGGTCGGAGGGCGACTTGTCGGCGGAGACCACGATCTGCTTGCCAGCATCGACCAGCGCATTGAACGTGTGGAAGAATTCCTCCTGCGTGGCGTCCTTGCCGATCAGGAATTGCAGATCGTCGATCATCAGCACATCGACGCTGCGCAGTTGCTCCTTGAACTCCATGGTCGCCTGGCTGCGAATGGCGGCGATGAAGCGGTACATGAACCGCTCAGCCGACATATAGGCCACCGATACCGGCCGCCCGGAGCGCCCGGCGCCGCCGAGGCCGGTGAGTTCCCAGGCGATGGCGTGCATCAGATGGGTTTTGCCCAACCCGACGCCGCCGTACAGGAACAGCGGGTTAAAGCCGGGGCTGGCCGGATGTTCGGCGACGCGGCGGGCGCAGGCGTAGGCAAATTCGTTCGGCTTGCCGACGACGAAGCTTTCGAAGGTAAAACGCGGATCAAGCGCCGCCGGTTCGCTGGTGCGATCGTCAGCCCGAGGCGCAGCGGGCGCGCTCGCCGACGCCAGAGCGGGGGCCAGAGCGGGCGCCAGAGTGGGGGGCGGGGCAGGCTGCCGCATGTCCACGGCTGCCGCCGGTTTGGCGGCAGGGCGGGGGGCAACGCTCTCGGCAAGCGCCGTCCCGAGGCCGCTGCCCGTTCCACTCCCGCCAGCCGCGCCAGCGCCGACGCGGATATCGACCCGGCGGATGCCGGGGTTCTCCAGTTGCCACAGCGTATTGAGCCGGTCGCCATAGTGGCTGCGGACCCAATCGCGCAAAAAACGTGTCGGCAGCCGAACTGTCACTTCGTCGCCGTCGATGCTGCCCAGCAACATTTGCCGCAGCCATGTACGATATTCGACGTCGCCCACTTCGCTTTGCAGGCGGCTCCGCACGCGGGCCCACTGGGCAGCGATCTGCGGGTCGGCTTGCGCCGGACGCTCCGCCGCATCAGCGCTGTCCTGTGTCCCGCCATTAGGCATTGAACGCGCGTCTCCCGTTTGAGGCCATGCCTGTGCAAACGCCCGGTAAACCGCGCGAGCTTCGTCAAACGTTGCCGTTTACCGCTCACGCTGGACATTTGTAGAAAATTTATCGGGATGACGATTAAAGTGCACCGCCTGTGGAGTAATGGGTAGTCTAAATTCGTCTGGCTGGCAATTAAAAATTTTTCGCGAAAATAAAACAAAACATATTTAACGCGCCCCGTTAGTAGGGGGAAGACAAAATTCTAAATTTTCATACTAATAAGCAGATGGCAGCATGCAAAAAAATGCTGGCGCGCACGTGCGAGACAATAGCCGCACTTCAACGAAGCGCGGCTATTCCTTCTACTCAGACAGCCGCGATCGCCTTAATCCGCTTCGCCAAGCGGGAAATCTTACGCGACACGGTGTTCAAGTGCGAAACGCCCTTAATGACGCCACGCTGCATTTCCGGCTGGGCTTGGCGCAGGGCTTCCGCCGCCGCTGCCTTGTCGCCGCTGGCAATCGCCACTTCGACCTTCTTCACGAAGGTCCGAACGCGTGAGGTGCGCGCTTGGTTGCGCGCGGTGCGGCGCTCGTTCTGGCGGATGCGTTTGCGCGCGGACGGGTTATTGGCCATGGCTCTCTTCGTTCAGATTAGTCGACTACACAGGAAGCACGGGATCGGGTTGCAGCCCCGGCGCTAGAAGCCGGGTTTAGGCAGGCACGATGACAGAGTCAAGAAAGCGCCGGTATGGCTGCACCGCGTGGTGGCGTTCGTTCCTGATGCGCGATCTTATAAAGGTCATGCTAACCCTCTCGAAAGCGGAAATTCTGCGATTCAAAAAAATTCCCTCTCCATCGCAGGATTTTGCAACTGTGTCAGAAAGGTGACACATAAACTATCAATCATCGAAATTATTGCCCTTGATTGAAGCTGGGTTTGCGCTTTTCCACGAACGCCGCCATGCCTTCGCGCTGGTCCGCCGTGCCGAATAACGACAGGAACAGCGAACGCTCGGCGCGCACGCCCTCGGTCAGCGTGGTTTCGAAGGCCCGGTTCACCGCCTGCTTGGCGATCACGACGGCAACTGGCGAGAGCGCCGCAATCCGCTCGGCAATTTTCAGCGCCTCGGCCAGCATGTCGGCGGCGGGGAAAATCCGGCTGACCAGGTTGCAGCGCTCGGCTTCTGCTGCATCCATCATCCGCCCGGTCAGCACCATGTCCATTGCCTTGGACTTGCCAACCGCACGGGTCAGCCGCTGCGAACCGCCCGCGCCGGGGATGACGCCGAGGTTGATTTCCGGCTGACCAAACTTGGCGGTATCGGCGGCGACGATGAAGTCGCACATCATCGCCAGCTCGCAGCCGCCGCCGAGCGCGAAGCCCGCGACGGCGGCGATCACCGGAGTCTTGATGGTCAGAATGGTTTCCCACGGCGCAATGAAATCGTTGATCAGCACGTCCGGGTAGGTGCGATCCTTCATCTCCTTGATGTCGGCCCCGGCGGCGAACGCCTTCTCGTTGCCGGTCAGCACAATGGCGCCAATGCCAGGATCGGCATCGAACGCCTGCAACTGCACGCCGAGTTCGCGCATCAACTGCCCGCTCAGCGCGTTCAGCGCCTGCGGCCGGTTGAGCCGGATCAGTCCGACGCGGCCAAGCGTTTCGACCAAGATCAGCTCGGGCATCGGGCGGGCTCCTATCGTGAGATTGGGGCGGTCTCTCTAGCTACTGCTGCACCCGCGGGCAATAGAAGCTGCTGCGGCCGGATTGCACGATGCGCTGGATTCCCGCGCAAAGCGGCGGGCCCGGGCAGTTTTCGCAAGGCTCGCCCGCGCGCCCGTAGACCTTCCAGGCGTGCTGGAAATAGCCCAGCTCGCCGTCCGGCTGCACATAGTCGCGCAGGCTGGACCCGCCGGCGGCGATCGCTTCGCCCAGCACCGCCTTGATGGCTTTCACCAGCTTCTTGGTCTCGGCGGCACTGACAGCGTGGGCGGGCCGCTCGGGGCTGATTCCGGCGCGGAACAGCGCCTCGCACACATATATATTGCCGAGCCCGGCGACATTGCGCTGGTCGAGCAGGGCCGCCTTGACCGGCGTGCGGCGGCCGTCGAGTGCGGCGCTCAAGGTGGCGGCGGAGAACCCAGCGTCCAGCGGCTCCGGCCCTAGATCCGCCAGCAGGCGGTGGCTGTCCTCGCCGGCGGTGGGCACCAGATCGACCGAACCGAAGCGGCGCGGGTCGATGAAGCCGACGCGCCAGCCTGGATCGTCCGCCGACGGGCTGGTTTCCAGCGTCATGTGCTCATGCAGCATGTCCGGCCCGTTGGAGACCGGCCCGTTGGAGACCGGCCCGATCAGCATCCGGCCGGACATGCCGAGATGGATCAGCACGCTATCGCCGCCGTCCAGCCGCATCAGGATGTATTTCGCCCGGCGGCGAAAACTGGTCACCCGCGCGCCGGTCAGGGTTTGCGCCAGTCCGGGCGGGAACGGCCAGCGCATATCCGGGCGGTTGATGCGCGCGCGCGCCAGCACGCGGCCTTCCAGCCGGGCCCGCAAACCGCGCATCACAGTCTCAACCTCGGGGAGTTCCGGCATGACCGGCGGCACGCTATAGACTGGGGGTATGAGCGACAACCCAGCTGTCCAGGCTACCACCGATTTCGGCTTCCGGCAGGTTCCGGTGGACGCGAAGAAACCGATGGTCCGCGCGGTGTTCGAAAGCGTGGCGCCGCGCTACGACCTGATGAACGACCTGATGTCGCTGGGCATCCACCGGGTGTGGAAGCGCATCTTTGTCACCGCACTTGACCCGCAGCCCAACCGCACCCTGCTCGATCTGGCGGGTGGCACCGGCGATATCAGCTTCGGCTGGCTGGGGCGCGGCGGTGGCGCGGTATTGCTGTCGGACATCAATCCGGCGATGCTGGCGGTCGGCCGCGACCGGGCGTTGCAGCGCGGCTTGACCGGAAGCCTGAGCATGCTGGCCGCCGACGCGGAAAAGCTGCCGCTGCCAAACCGCAGTGTGGACCGCGTGTCCATCGCGTTCGGGCTGCGCAATTGCACCGATAAGGCAGCGGTGCTGGCTGAAGCGCGGCGGGTGTTGAAGCCGGGCGGGCGCTTCTTCTGCCTCGAATTCTCCCGCGTGCAGGTCGCGGCGCTGAAGCCGGTGTATGACGCCTGGAGCTTTCAGGTGCTGCCGCGCCTGGGCCAGACCATCGCTGGCGACGGCGACAGCTACCGCTATCTCGCCGAGAGCATCCGCACCTTTCCGGATCAGGAAACCCTGGCCGGGATGATGCGCGCTGCCGGGCTGTCGCGGGTGACGGTGCAGAATCTCAGCGGCGGGATTGCCGCGATCCACGGCGGCTGGCGTCTGTGAGCCTGGATGGCCGCAAGGTTCTGCTGATCGTCACCGGCGGGATCGCGGCCTATAAGTCGTTGGAGCTGGTGCGGCTGCTGCGCAAGTCAGGGTGTGGGGTGACAGCCGTCATGACTGCGGCAGCGGCGCAGTTCGTCACGCCGCTGGCATTACAAGCTCTCACTGAAAACAAAGTATACTCCGATCTATTCTCGCTGAACGATGAAAGCGAGATGGGACACATTCAATTGTCGCGTGCCGCCGATCTGATAGTGGTGGCCCCGGCGACCGCGAACACGCTGGCCAAGATGGCGGCCGGATTGGCCGACGATCTGGCCAGCACGCTGCTGCTGGCGACCGACAAGCCGGTGCTGGTGGCACCGGCGATGAATGTGCGGATGTGGTTGCATCCGGCGAGCGTGCAAAACATGGCCGTGCTGGCCGCGCGCGGCGTCGCGGTGGCTGGGCCGGACGACGGGGTGATGGCTTGCAACGAGTTCGGTCCGGGCCGTCTTGCCGAGCCGGCCGCGATTTTTGCCGCGATCGCAGCGCTGCTCACCCCGCAGCCGCGCCCGCTGGCCGGGCGGCATGTGCTGGTGACCAGCGGGCCGACGCATGAGCCGATCGATCCGGTGCGCTACATCGCCAACCGCAGCAGCGGCCGCCAGGGCCACGCGATTGCCGCCGCGTTGGCAGCACTCGGCGCGCGGGTGACATTGGTCAGCGGCCCGGTGGCGCTGCCCGATCCGGCGGGCGTGCAGACGATGCATGTCGAGACCGCCGCCGAAATGCTGGCCGCCTGTGTTGCAGCACTGCCCGCCGACGTGGGCGTGTTTGCCGCGGCGGTCGCCGATTGGCGGGTCGACAATGCGGGCAGTCAAAAGCTGAAGAAGTCGCCGGGCGGCGCGCCGCCGCAACTGGCGTTGACGCAGAACCCGGACATTCTTGCCACCATCGCTGCCGCCGGGCCGCAACGCCCGCGTTTGGTGGTGGGCTTCGCCGCCGAAACGCACGACGTGCGCCGCTACGCCGCCGAAAAGCGGCAGCGTAAGGGCTGCGATTGGATCATCGCCAACGATGTCTCACCCGGCACCGGCATCATGGGCGGGGCCGAGAACGAGGTGCTGCTGGTCAGCGCGGACGGCATCGAGGCATGGCCGCGCTTGGGCAAGGACGAAGTGGCGCGGCGGCTGGCGGCGCGGATCGCAACCACCTTTACGCCCTGACGGCGACCCTCCGGGGCAAGCGGTCAGCGTTTTGTCAGCGCAACACCGGTAGGTGAGGCGGTGATCGCGCGTGCCAAGGAGGGCGTGAGCCATGTCAGTCAAAAAATTTGAGATCGCGGGTGCCGTGAGCGCCGGTCTGTTGCTCACCGCCGCTGCGCTATACGCAAATCCAGCCGCCGCGCAGTCGGCGATTTCGATCAATTCGACCGCCCAACTGCGCGCCGCAGGCATCATTGCCCCAGTGAAGCAGCCGGCGCTGACCGGCGACGGCGCGCATCGGGTGCTGGTGGCCAATGACCTCGGCATGCATTGCGCCGACCTCGATTCCCGGATCGCTAGTATTCTGCCGCCGTTCAATGTGCTGCACGCGCAAGTGCTGAAGATGGGCGCCCGGCCGGTGCTGATGTCCAAAGCCGGCGCCAGCGTGTTCTACGCGGCTGCTTCCAATCCAACCGATCCCGCGCTCGCCAATGCTCCGGTGCTGGCCGCCAATGGCAACCCGTTCAAGAGCAACGCGGGCGGCAAGATCGTGGCGACCTATGCGCCGCTGTATCCGCCCGGCTTGCTCGCCACGTTCTTCCCCGCCACCTCGACCCGCAAGGGCGACCTGGGCCTGCCGGTGCCGGATTTGGCGCAGTTATATCTTGGCAACGGCGCGCTCAGCTTCAATCAGGCGACCATGCCCTCGGTCACGGCCAGCGCGTTCGACAAGACCTCTGGCGTGCCGGTCACATTCCAAACCAAGCCGTACGTGGCCAACACCGCGCAGCCGTTCCGGGTGTTCGACGCAAGCTGGCCGATGTTTACCAAGCTGCCGTTTGGCTACGTCGCGCCGAACGTGAACTGGTTTGCCGCCGAGGGCATCCCGATGGCGCCGTCCGCCGATCCGGCCTACGGCACGGTGCTGCCGTGGGTCAGCGAGGAATGGGCTGCCGACGTGAACATCGTGCGGCTGCACGACCGCAAGCATGGCACCAAACTGTTCACCGGCTACAATGCGGTCACTGGCATCGCGCTACGTCCCGTGCTGTGCCAGACCTGCCACTACTCGCCGGCGCTCGATCTGGCGCAGGGCGGCCCGCAGTCCGGCAACGGATTGGAACAGACGCTGCATGAGACGATGTCGCGCGTGATGCACAACAATCATGGCCTGCTCCAGGTCAACGGCACGCCGCTGTTCCCGCTGATGCCGCCGCCCAACGACCCGCGCCGCAGTGCCACGCCGGGCGCCGGGCCCGACAATGCCTTCACCGAATCGGTGTTGCAGGCGACGTGCTACCAGTGCCATCCCGGCCAGCGCACCAAGTGTTTGCGCGGCACCATGTTCAGCAACGCCGGATCGGTCTGTCAGGATTGCCACGGTCAGATGACGCAAGTTGGCAACGACTTTTCGCGCAAGCAGCCCGGCGGCGGCTTTCAGGTGGCGGGCGACTTCTACACCAATCCGGCGACACCGCGCGTGCCGTGGGCCAACGAACCGGGCTGCGGCTCGTGCCACACTGGCGATGCGGTCAACAACATGACCGGCAAACCGGGGACCATCGCCTCGGTGGATAACATCCGGCTGATCCAGGCGTTCTTGAGCACCGATACCAAGGCGACGCCCATCGTGCCCGCTAACGCACGTTTCGCCGAGCCTCGCGTGCTGACCGGCCCGGCGGCCGGCAATCCGCAGTTGTTTCGTTTGAGCGTGGACAAGCACGGTGGCGTGTTCTGCGAGGGCTGCCATGGCAGCACCCACGCGGAATGGCCGGTGGGCAACCCGAACGCCAACGACAACATTGCGGCAATGCAGTTGCAGGGCCACACCGGCAAGATTCTGGAATGCGAAACCTGCCACACCGGCACGATGGCAGCGACCCTGGCCGGGCCGCACGGGATGCATCCGGTCGGCAATAAAGGCAACACCGCGAGTTGGGTGCGCGGCCATGGCGACTTCGCCGAAGGCAGCGGCGTGGCAAGTTGCCAGACCTGTCACGGCAAGAAGGGCGAGGGCACCGTATTGGCGAAAGTCGCGGTTGCCCGGACCGGTTTGTCCTGCGGCGAAGGCGGCGGCAGCTTGTGTAAAGGCGGCACGGTGACGCTGGCGGCGGCGACCGAGGTGAGTTGCGGATTGTGCCACGCCAATCCGGTGCACTAAGCGTGCGCCCGCGCCGGTTCACTGCCCGGCGCGGGCCCGCTAAGCAGGCGGCGAGCGAACCGAAGGACACCCCGCGATGCCCAGCCCGTCTGTGGAATTGAAGATACTCGACGATCGTCTGCACGCCTGGGGGCTGCCCCGCTATCAGAGCGAAATGGCTGCGGCGATTGATTTGCACGCCTGCATCGACGCTCCGCTGGAAGTGCCGCCCGGCACCGCCGCCGTGCTGGTGCCGTCGGGCATCGCGGTGCACATGGCCGATCCTGGCCTTGCAGCACTGGTCTTGCCGCGTTCCGGCCTCGGGCATCGCAAGGGCCTGGTGCTGGGCAATCTGGTCGGGTTGATCGATGCCGACTACACCGGGCCGGTGATGGTCAGCGTTTGGAATCGCAACGCGCCGGGCAGCGAGCCGATAGTCCTGCAACCCGGCGAGCGGTTCGCGCAGATGGTGTTCGTGCCGGTCGTACGGCCACGGTTCGAAGTCGTCGAAGCATTCAGCACGGCGTCGGCACGCGGCGCGGGCGGCTTTGGCAGCACCGGGTCGCATACGCCCGCGTCATAAAACCGCAACGCCGGGGCAGGATGACACGCGGGGGGCGGCTGCTGTAACACCAGCGTTGCCGCGCGGCGCGCGCGCGTCCAGCCTCGCGGAACCGTGTCCATGACCAACACTGTCCATCCGGCCCTGGCCATGGGCCGCCGGTTGCCGAACTTGTGGGATGCGGTGGCGTTCCTGTGCGTGATCGGGCTGATCCTGGCGTTTGCCCACGTCACGCCGGACACCTTCAAACCGCTGGATGCGCCGAAAGCGCTGGAGATCGACCTCGATCCCAGCAACCTGCCGAATTACGCGCTGCGCACCACCATGCGGATGTTTGCCGCATTGGCCGCGTCATTGGTGTTCACGTTCACTTATGCACCGCTGGCGGCGAAAAGCCGCCGGGGGCGGCTGGTCATGGTGCCGCTGCTCGACGTGCTGCAATCGGTGCCCATCCTGGGCTTCCTGTCGTTCACCACCGTGTTTTTCATGGGTCTGTTCCCCGGCAAGGTGGCCGGGCTGGAACTGGCGGCGATTTTCGCCGTGTTTACCAGTCAGGCCTGGAACATGGCGTTCAGTTTCTACCAGTCGCTCACCACGCTGCCCGCCGACCTCGACGAAGTGACGCGCAGTTTCCGGCTGACCGGCTGGCAGCGCTTCTGGCGGCTGGAAGTGCCGTTCGGGATGCCGGGGCTGGTGTGGAACATGATGCTGTCGATGTCCGGCGGCTGGTTCTTTGTGGTGGCCGCCGAGGCGATCACGCTGGGCGACAACAAATGGACGCTGCCAGGCATCGGCTCGTACGTGTCAGTGGCGCTGGAACGGCGCGACTTGAGCGCCGTGCTGTGGGCCATCCTGACGATGCTCGCGGTGATCCTGCTGTACGACCAGTTGCTGTTCCGCCCGCTGGTGGCGTGGTCGGCCAAATTCCGCTTCGAGATCGTTGCGGGCGCCACGGCGCAGGAACCGTGGCTGTTGCGCACGCTGCGGCGCACGCGGGTGCTGCGGTTGGCGGGCGGCGTGATGGTGGACGCGCTGAGCCGCGTCGGTACGCTGCGGCTGGGCGGGCCGGCGCGGGCGGCGCGGGCGGAGGGGGCGGCGAGACCGTCCCGCGCGGCGGACGTGGTGTTCGCGGCGGTGGTGGGCGTGGTGGTGTTGGCGGCGCTATGGAAAATCGTCAGCTTCATCGCCAGCAATAATGTCGGGCTGCTCGATGTTGCCGAGGCGTTCGCGCTGGGCGGCGTGACACTGGTGCGGGTGATGGTGCTGATTGCCCTGGCCAGCCTGTTCTGGGTGCCGGTTGGGGTGTGGCTCGGCTTACGGCCGGTATGGTCGCGGCGGGTGCAAGTGGTAGCGCAGTTCCTGGCCGCGTTTCCGGCCAATCTGCTGTTCCCGATCTTCGTGGTGTTGATTGTCCGCTTCCATCTGAACTCCGATATCTTCCTGACGCCGCTGATGATTCTGGGCACCCAGTGGTACATTTTGTTCAATGTTGTGGCGGGTGCATCGGCGTTTCCCGGCGACTTGCAGGAAGTGGCGAAGAACTTTCGCGTCGGCGGTTGGCTGTGGTGGCGCCGCGTCATTCTGCCCGGCATCTTCCCGTTCTATGTCACCGGCGCGATTACGGCTTCCGGCGGCTCGTGGAACGCCGCCATCGTGTCCGAAGTCGCCTCGTGGGGCGACAACAAACTGTCCGCGCACGGCCTGGGCGCCTATATCGCGCACGCCACCGATGCGGGCGATTTCCCGCGCATCGTGCTGGGCGTGGCGGTGATGTCGCTGTTCGTCGTCAGCATCAACCGCGTGTTGTGGCGGCCGCTATATAGCTACGCCACCCGCCGCCTGACCCTGTGAGGACCGACACCATGGACGCTGCCTCCGCCATGCCGCTGCTGGAAGTGCGCGGCTGCCGCCAGTCCTATCACAAGGACAGCAGCGCCGATTTGCTGGTGCTGGACAACGTCAACGTCAGCATCGCCAGTGGCGAGATCGTGGGGCTGCTCGGCCGTTCCGGCTCGGGCAAGTCCACCTTGCTGCGCATCGTTGCCGGGCTGCTGACGCCGACAGCGGGCGAAGTGCTGTGGCAGGGCAAGCCGGTCACCGGCCCGGCGGCCGGTGTGGCGATGGTGTTCCAGAGCTTCGCGCTGTTTCCCTGGCTCACGGTGCAGGAAAACGTCGAGCTTGGCCTGGAAGCGCAGGGCATCGCGCGCGACGAGCGCGAGCAGCGCGGCGAGGCGGCGATCGATCTGATCGGCCTGGGCGGCTACGCGAGCGCCTATCCGAAAGAACTCTCGGGCGGCATGCGCCAGCGCGTCGGGCTGGCCCGCGCCTTGGTCGTGCACCCCGATCTGCTGCTGATGGACGAGCCGTTCAGCGCGCTGGACGTGCTGACCGCCGAAACGCTGCGCACCGACCTGATCGATCTGTGGTCGGAGGGCAAGCTGCCGGTGAAGTCGGTGCTGATCGTGACGCACAACATCGAGGAAGCGGTGCTGCTGTGCGACCGCATCCTGGTGTTTTCGTCCAATCCGGGACGGGTGGCGAGCGAACTGACCGTGCCGTTCGCGCACCCGCGCAACCGGCTTGACCCAGCGTTCCGCCAGATGGTGGACGATATTTACGCGCTGATGACCCGCCGGGTGCCGGTGCCGACCCATGCCGCGACCGCCGCCAGCCCGGCGCAGGACGTGACGTTCGCGACACCGCTGC
Organism: Rhodospirillales bacterium; assembly: GCA_025359905.1. GTDB lineage: Bacteria > Pseudomonadota > Alphaproteobacteria > Acetobacterales > Acetobacteraceae > CAIPHQ01. The sequence goes on along the minus strand of JANYDF010000074.1, from coordinate 708 downwards.
ATCCGGTGTCCACCAACCTGCTGGCCGGTCTGATCGAAACCCTGGCCGGGGCGCCGTACGACGGCCGCGCCGACTTGCCGGCACTGGCCGGCACGCTGCAACTGGAAGCCGACGAATTGCTGCCGCTGGGCGAGGCGTTGCAACTGCTCAATCTGGGCGTGCTGGAAGAAGGCGATATCAAGCTGACCGATATCGGCCGCGACTTCGCGCTTGGCGATACCGACAGCCGCAAGACCATCTTCGCTTCGGCCTTGCGCGCGCACGTGCCGCTGGTCTCGGCCATTCGCCGCACGCTGGATGAACGCTGGAACCACCGCGCGTCGGCGGTGCGGTTCCGCGATGAACTGGAAGACCACATGTCGCCCGATTACGCCGAGGATACGCTGCGCACCGCGATTGCCTGGGGCCGCTACGCCGAGTTGTACAATTACGACGAAGAAGCGGCGCAGTTCAGCTTGGAAGACATCGACACGGCGGCGTAGCGCTGCATCGCTAGGCCGGTACGGGTGCCACCTGCGGCAGCCGGATTTCGAACACCGCGCCGCGATCCTCATTTTGTGCGGTCAGTGTGCCGCCCATGTCCAGCACCGTGCCGAGGCAGAGTGCCAGACCGAGGCCGGTGCCCTTGCCGCTCGCTTTGGTGGTGAAGAACGGCTGAAAGACCCGCGCAAGAACGTCTGACCGGATTCCGCCGGCGTGGTCGGCGAC
>JANYDF010000011.1 GCA_025359905.1 Rhodospirillales bacterium | reverse complement strand
CAGGTGGCGATCCCGGAGGAGTGCCATATGGAACTGAGCATTCTGGCCAAGCGGCGGCGGATGACACTGAGCCAGCTGGTCAAGGAAGCGCTGAACCAATGGCTCGATGGTCACGGCCATGCGCTTAGGGTGCCGGAGTAGCCGCCGCGCTAAAGCCGCGACCGTGATGGCGGGACGCTGGTTTTCTCTAGGCTGGTTTTCTCTAGGCTGGTTTTCTCCGGGGCCAGACGGAACGGCCGATTTTTGCCTTTGCGCTTCTGGCTCTTGTCAGCGCCGTCCAGCATCGCCAGCAGTCCCTGCGTGGGCTTATCCGGGGCCACCTTATCGTTGATGATCAGCCAGTGCATGACCACGCCGATGCCGATGATCGAGCACAGGAAATATAGCGCGTCCATTGACATCGGCTCCGGAGATGGCCACGCAGAATATCCGCAAACGGACGGCACGTCGAATGGCGCCGCATCCGTGCCTTGCCCGCTGAACACAGGTTGAAGCCGACATGCGCGATCTCGCCCTGGTAGCTGCGATGCTGGCTTTTTTGCCGATAGCCTTACGATTTCCCGCCGCCGGCGCGGTGTGCTGGGCTTGGTTTTCCATGATGAGCCCGCACGAGCAGGTGTTCGGCTTTGCTCATGCGGCGCCGTTGAACAGCGTGATTGCGGTGGCGACCCTGGTCGGCTGGCTGATCGCGCCGGGCAACAAGCGCTGGACGGCCGATCCGGTGCCATGGCTGCTGCTTGGTTTTATGGTCTGGATGACGGTTAATTTGCAATTTGGCGCGTTTCCGGACTATTCATTTGTTTTATGGGACCGCGTTTTACGTATATTTGTACTAATATTTCTTGTATTTTTTCTACTTAAGACCAAAGCGCGCATCCATGCGATGGTTTGGACCATCGTGATTTCTATCGGCTTCTATGGCGTCAAGGGGGGTGTGTTTACCGTGGCTGGTGGCGGTCATGCCATTGTGTATGGTCCCCCATCCACTGTTTACACCGACAATAATCATCTTGCTGTTGCTGTCGTAACAGAAATACCTATGCTTTATTATATTTTCAAACATACCCAAAAATACTGGATACGAATGATCATAATGGTTGCCATAATGTTACAAATCGTGATGGTATTCGGCTCGTACTCGCGCGGTGGCGTAATTTCTCTGAGTGCTATGCTTGCCATGTTGTGGGTGCGCAGTGATCATAAGATTCTTTACGGAATGGTCGCCCTGGCTGTTGTCGGTGGTGGCCTCAGCATCATGCCCGATTCGTTCTTTGACAGAATGCATACAGTCAACAGTCTCGACAGCGATGGTTCGTTTCAAGGCCGGGTGGATGCATGGATGGTGGCGTTTTGGTATGCGCGCGATCATTTCCCGTTCGGAGCCGGCTATGCGGCGCCGCAGTTGCCGACGATTTTCCATAAATATCTGCCAGACGCCACGACCCACGCCGCGCATAGCATCTATTTCCAAGTACTGGGCGAGCACGGCTTTATCGGCTTGGCGATTTATCTGGCGCTGCTGATTGTGCCGCTGCGCAATGCCATGGCCATACGGCGCCAGACGCGCGATCATCCAGAACTGCGCTGGGCGTTCGACTTGGCCGACATGGGGCTGGTTTCGCTGGTGTCGTTTTATCTCGGCGCCGCCGCCCTGAGCATGGCCTATGCCGACGAATATCTGATCATCATCGCCTTGATGTCGACGCTGCGCCAATTGACGCTGCCTGAAAGCGCAGCCGCCCAGCAGCAAGAAAAGCGGCGGCGCGGGTCGATGGGGCCGGCGTACCCGCCGCAAGCAGTACCGGCTCCGGCCCGCTACGAACCGGTCCGCACCGCGCCAGACCGAGGCAGGCTGGGCGGCACGGAGTTCTGACCCACCAGCAGCGTGGCGTAGCTGCGGAACATCCGCTCCTGATCGAACTCGGCGGCCGCGCGGGCGTGGTTCGCCGCGCCCAGCGTGGCGCGCAGCGCCGGATCACCCAGCAGGGCGGTCAGGGCGGCGGCCAGCGCCTCGTCGTCGCAGGCGGTGGCGAAGCGGCGGTTCGGCTCGGCCAGCATGGCGGCCACGTCGCCCACCGCGGTCGCCGCCACCGGCAGCCCGGCGGCCATCGCTTCCAGCAGCGAGAGCGGCATCTGCTCGGTGTCGGACGACAGCGCGAAGATGTCGAATTGCTTGTAGGCGTCCTGCGGCGTGTTCAGATGGCCGGTGAACTGCACGCTGTCCGCCAGACCAAGCGCCTTCGCCTGCTTTTGCAGGCTGGCCGCTTCCGGGCCGCTGCCGGCGATGACCAGCCGGGCCGGGTGGCTGCGCCGGGCGATGGCGAAGGCGCGGATCAGCCGGGCCAGGTTCTTTTCCGGACGTAGCGCGGCCACCGTGCCGATTACCGGCACGCCGTCCGCAGCGCGGGGGCCGGCGGCGGCGAAGCGCGTCAGATCGACCCCGTTGGGAACGTAGTGCACGCGCTTGTGCGGCAGCCACCAGGTTTTCAGCGCGATGCGTTCCAGCGTGCGCGACGGCACGATCACTGTCGCACCGCGCAGCACGATCCGCCGCGTCCACACCCGGCGCGGCAATTGCCGCTCGCGCTCGTCCGGGCCGAAGCCGTCCTCGATATGCACGTGGCGCAGCCCGGTGAAGTCGTTGGCCATCGCCCACTCGATGGCGCCCCAGTTGTAGGTCACCAGCACGTCGGGGCGCAGTTCGCGCAGGATGCGGCGGTAGCGCAGCACGTTGCCGAGCGGGTCGCCTTTGTTGACCGGCACCGCGAGGTAATCGACCAGCAGGTCCTGGCGCAGCATGTCGCGGCAGGCGGCGTTGCCGTCGAGGGCGACGATGGCGTGGCGCCACGCGTGGCCGTAACGCGCCGCCAGGGCAGCGAAGCGGATTTGCGGGCCGCCGACCGCGAAGGTCGAGAACACGTGCAGCAGGGTCGGCGGCGCGTTCATTACCTCAATACCTCATTGGCTCATGAGATAATGCGGCAGGCACGTGCACCAGCACCGCCCGTTCGCGGAACCGCTGGGCGTCGGCCACCGGATGCCAGCCCAGATCGCGCTTGGCGTCGCTGCAATCGAACACGGCGCACATGCCGCGCGACAGGAAATCCCGCATCGCGGGCATCGGCACGCGGCGGCCGGTGGCGCGCTTGATCAGCCACTTGGCCATGTCTTCGGTCCACAGCCAGCGCGGCGCTTGCGGGTGGAAGCGCAGCGGGCGTTCCAGCGCGCGGGCCAGATCGGCCACGTAGTCGCGCGCCGAGGGCCGCACGTCGCCGGCCAGATTGTAGCAGTGCCCCTCGATGGGCCCCTCGGCGCGGATCGCGCCGACGATGGCATCCGCCACATCTTCGACCAGCACGAAGGGCAGCGGGTTGCGGCCGCCGTTCCAGCCGATGCAGTGCTGCTCGTTGTTGAAGAAGCCCAGCCCGCTGTGAAATGGCGAACTGCCTTCGCCGACCACCACGCCAGGGCGCAGGATCACCACTGGCAGCTTTTCGCTGGCGTGCAGTCCGAGCAGCATGCGGTCGCTGACCGCCTTGGCGCGGGCATAGTCGCCGCGCTCGCTGTCCTGCGGATCGGGCGGGGTGGCGCCGGTGATCGGCAGCGTCTGCGGACCGAGATACAGTGCTGCGATCGAGCCGACATGCACCAGCCGCCGTACCCCGGCGGCCAGACAGGCGCGGGCGACGATCTCCGCACCGCCGGCCATCGCCGCCAGCACCTCGGCATAGCTGGCGCCGCCGCCGCCATGCGCCAGATTGACCACCACCGGGGCGCTGCCGATCGCCGCCTGCACCGCCGCCGCGTCGCGGATGTCGCCGCGCAGCAGGCGCACGCGCGGGCCGTGGAAGATCGCCGGCAGATTGGCGGTGCCGCGCGCCATCACGCAGACGTTGAACCCGGCCGCCAGACAGTGTTCGACCACCTTGGCGCCGATGAAGCCGGTGCCGCCCAGGATCGCCACGCCGCTTGGCGGTGCCGCCATTTGCGGGGCTTGGATTGCTGCGGGTGCGGGTGCGGATGCGGGGAAGGCCTGATCGCGGATGGCCTCGCACAGCGCCACCAGATCGGCGCCGAAGCGGCCATCCGCGGCGGGCGGGCGGCCGGCATCGGCGGCGGCGTGGAAGGCGGCGATGCTGGCCTGCATCGACAGGAAGAACGGATCGCTGCGCGGGCGCAGCTTGGCGGTGGACGCGACATAGCGCGCCGCGTTGGCGATGCTGTCGCGCGCCAGGGCGCCCGCCGTGGCCAAGCCGGAGGCCAGGCCATCCACCACTTCCAGCCAGCGGGTGCGGGTATGGCAGCTTACCCGGTTGGCCAGGATATCGGCCACGATCACGCCGTCGTCGCAGATCGCGGTGATTTGCCAGAACGGGAAATTCTGGCCGACCGCGAAGCGCAACTCGGCGGGCAGCGCCGCACCGCGCAATGCGATGGTGGCCGAGCGGCAGAAATGCACCCCCGGTGCGATCTCCTCCACCGGATCGGCCAGCACGCGGGCATCGCTGATGGGGCCGGTGAGTGTCAGCAATTGCGACAGCGGGTGCACCGCCTGTTCGAGCAGGATGTTGCCGGGGCTGGCGAACATCCAATGACCGAACTGGCGCGCCGCCATCTGGCGCAGCGGCACGTTGTACAGGCACGAGACGAAGCTCGGCCGCCCGAGCGCCCGGCGGGTGACCAGCGCCTGCAAGCGGGCAAACGCCGGATGATAAATGAAATTCTGATTGACCCCGAGCAGGCCGCCGCCGCGCGCTGCAGCCGCTAGCAAATCGGCGCACTGCGCGCCGCTGGCCGCCAGCGGCTTTTCCAGCAGCACCGCCTTGCCTGCTTCCAGCAGCGGGATGGCGGCGGCGGCGTGCAGTTGCGGCGGCACCAGCACATGCGCGCGCTCGAAGCCGCCCGCCGCCAGCGCCTCGGCAACCGAGGCGTATACCGCAGCGCCGCCGGCGGCCTTGGCCAGCCGTTGCGCCGCCGCCGTATTGGGATCGACGACCGCCACGATGCGATGGCCGCGCAGCGCCCCGGCACTGCGCAGCGCATCGGCACTGCGCAGCGCATCGGCATGGACACGCGAAATAACGCCGGCGCCCACGAGGCAGACCTGACTCATTGGGAAATCCTTCCGGCCACCAATCGGCCCGTTCTAGTCCTGCCGCCCGTGGCGGCCAATGCGGTTAAGCCGCCAGCTTGACCGCCGCCGTGGCTTCGGTGGCCAGAAAGCCTTCGAACACCAGCAGCAGCCACAAGGCCGCGCTGTGGTCGAACACGCCCGCCTCGTGCTGATCGATCATGCGGGCCAGCGCCGCCGGGGCGAACAGGCCAGAATCGCCCATCGCCACACCGAGCAGCCGTTCGCGCAGCCGTCCGGCCTGGGCGCGGAACACCGCCGCCGGCGAACTGGCGAAGCCTTGCTTGGGCCGGTACAGCACCTCGCGCGGCAGCAGCGGCTCCAGCGCGCGCTTGAGCAGGTATTTGCCGTTGCCGCCGCGCAGTTTCAGCGCGGCGGGCAGCGTCATGCCCCACGACACCAGTTCGAAATCCAGCAGCGGGGCCCGCACCTCCAGCGAGTTGGCCATGCTGGCGCGATCGACCTTGGTCAGGATGTCGCCCGGCAGCCAGGTGTGCAGATCGGCGTATTGCGCCTGCATCAGCGCATCGGCGCTGCCGGAGGCCTCCATCAGCCCGGCAAACCGGCCGGCCGGGTCATAATCGCCGAGGCGCGCGGCAAAGCCCGGCGCATACAGCGCGCGGCGGCGGGCGCGCTGGATTTTGGTGATGGTGCCGGCGTAACCCAGCGCGCTGTCCAGGCTGAGTTCGGTCAATGTGTGCTTGGCGCGCAGCCAGCGCGGCGCTTGGTCGAGCTTTGGGTAGATCCGGGCCAGCCGCCCGATGGCGTGGCGGCGCAGCCCGGCCGGCAGATGGCGGCGCACGCCCTCGACCAGCACATGCCAGCGATAGCGGCGGTAGCCGGCGAACACCTCGTCGCCGCCGTCGCCGGACAGCGCCACGGTGGCGTGGCGGCGGGCCAGCGCGCAGACGCTGTGCGTCGGCACCGAGGAGATATCGCCGAACGGCTCGCCGAAAATGCGGCCCTGCAAGCGCGCCGCGTCGATGATGTCCACCGCCGCCGCGCGCTCGTTGTGCTGGCGGGTGGCGTAGCGGCTGGCCACCATGGCGGCGTACGGGGTTTCGTCCTCGCCGCCCTCGAAGCCGATGGTGAAGGTGTCGAGCGGCGTGGCGCGCAGCCCGGCGCCCACGGCCACGACCGCCGAGGAATCGACCCCGCCGGAGAGGAAGGCGCCGAGCGGCACGTCGGCCACCATGCGGCTGGCGGTGCAGGCGGTTAGCCGGCGGAGCAGTTCGGCCCCCGCCGCCGTTTCATCGATATCCTGGCTTTGTGCGGGCACGTCCCAGTAGCGGCGCGGTTCCGCCGTGCCGCCGCCGCGCTCGATCAGCAGGAAATGCGCCGCCGGCAGCCGCTTGATGCCGGCATAGATGCTGCCGGGTTCCGGCACGTAGCCGAGCGCGAAGAAATCCTCGACGGCGTGCGGGTCGATGCGGCGGGGCAGGGTGGGCACGCAGGCCAGCGCCGCCATCTCCGAGCCGAACACGAAGCGCCCGCCGCTGTCGGTGGCGTAGTACAGCGGCTTCTTGCCGAGCCGGTCGCGCGCCAGGAACAGGCAGCCGCGATTGCGGTCCCACAGCGCGAAGGCGAACATGCCGTTCAGATGCCGCAGGCAGTCCGGCCCCCAGCTTTCCCAGGCATGGATGATGGTCTCGGTATCGGAGTGATGGCTGCGGAACACATGGCCCAGCGCTTCCAGCCGTGGCCGCAGGCTGGCAAAATTATAGATCTCGCCGTTGAACACGATGACGACCGA
>JANYDF010000127.1 GCA_025359905.1 Rhodospirillales bacterium | reverse complement strand
CCAATCGCTTTCAATCTCTCGCAACCAAGCCGCTAAGTGTCTATATCCGCCGGCAGCGGCCGTAGTAGAACTCAGAATACGCCTTCCTAGAATTGGCATTACGGCCAATACCGGAGTTAATATTCTATATGGAGCGATAGTTTCTCCCAATAAAACCTGCCTTATGAACTCATTCTCCACTGGCCCGATCGGCGGAGTGACTGAATTCCAAGGTGATTTGTCTAATTTTCCGATTTTCCCTTGGACCATTGGTGCTGTTCGGCTCGCGCCCAATCGACCTGCTGGCTGACGCTCTACGAGAAAGAAGCGGCGCGGAAAAATCGTTGCCCCATTCTTGAACCGCGCTCGATATGGCGAGGCTGCCAACAACGTCGGCATTGGCGGCCATTTGACGGTCTCGCGCGTCAAGTCGCAGTCAGCTTCTCGTTCCGTCGCATCTCGGCGTCGCAAATTGCCCGACAGACGCAGTATTTTCCCCGGCAACGCCGCCGGCCGCTCCCTTCGCCCGAACAACACGCAGGCGGCGGTTGGAAAAACAGGGCGCGCGCCCTCCAGCCCCCATCCGGCCACGATCCGCACGGACACCGGACCCAACTCGCCACGCCGCATCTTGGCGTAGGCGGCACGGTTCAGCGCGGCGTAGGGCAGCACGAACGCCATCGTACCGCCGGGCTTCAGGTAATATTGCGCCGCCCGCGCCCAAAACAGCGCGCACAAATCCTGTTGTGTCGCCAGCCTGCCGCCGACCCACAGGTTCAGCGCCTCGCAGGCATCGCGCAGCCGGGTTTGCATCTCGGCGCTCAGATGCCGGTATGCCACCCAGGGCGGATTGCCGATCAGCACGTCGGCCTGTTGCGCGGGCGAGGACAGCCAGAACGGCCGCACGAGGTTACGCAGCACGAACGGCCATATACCGTCCCGCCCGGCACGGTACAGCGCCTGCAACTGCTCGAACAGCGCCGCCATGTCCCGCACATCGGCTTCCGACACGCCTTCGATGCTGCGCAAATTGCGCGCCACCATCGCCGGTGTGGCGTCGTCCTCTAGCCCCTCGGTCAGGCGGCGCAAGCCGGGGTCGAACCGCTCCTGATCCTCGGCGAAGCCCATCGGCACCTTCAGCGGCCGTTCGCCGGGCACAGGCACCGTCACTTCGTAGCGCGCCGCCACCGGGCGGCGGTTCCATTGCAGCGCGTCGCCCAGATAGACCGGCACATGCAAATCGGCCGGCCGCGCCAGGATGGTGTCGCGCAACGCCAGCAGCCACGTGACCCGCGCGATGATGACGGCGACGGGGTGAATATCCAGCCCGCGCACATTGGCCACGCAGGCACGCAAAGCGCGTTCCGGCGTCCATCCGGCCGCGTCGGCGGCGCTCAGCAAACGGCGGATGGCATGGAACAGAAACGTGCCGGACCCACAGGCGGGGTCGAGCACGCGCTGCGTCAGCGGGTCGGTGACAGCGGCAGCGGTGATCTTGGCCGCCAGCCAGTCGGGCGTGTAATACTCGCCAAGGTCGTGCCGCTGCGCCGGGTCGATCAGGCTTTCGTATAGCGCCTTCAGTACGTCCGATTCGGCCTGTTGCAGGCGGAACCGTCCCGCCTGCCGGGCGATGCCTTCCACTAGCGCGCGGCCATCGGCGTCCTGCAACACCCAATCGAAGAAGTCCGCTTCCACCGCACCGTGGATGCCTGCGTCGGCCAGCGCCTGCCCGGACAGGATGGCGGCAGCATCGCCTGAGGGCAGGTCCAGCACGCGGGCGGCGATGGTTTTCGCCACGATTGTCAGATAGGTGTGCTGCAGAAACAGGCTGTCGTCGCCAACCGGGTTGCCATACACCTCGCGTAGCAGTCCGTCCCACAACTGCCGTTTCAGCGCCACTTCCGGGTGGGTTTGCAGCAGCGCCCACAACCGTTCCAGCACGCCGCGCGCCCTGCCGTAGGTCAGGCTGAAGCGCCCAAGCTCCTGCTGGACCACAAATGGCTCCGGCGCCAGCCCATCACAGTCGGACAGTGCCGGTTCCAGCCATGCCAGCAGCGCGCCCGGCTGATTAGCGCGCAGTTCGTGGCGGCTGAATTCAACCAGCGCGCCAGCGCGCAATTCGTATGCAATGAATGTTGCGCCATCGGTCGCGATGCCGATAAACGGGCGCCCGGTCTGCCTTTGCCGTTCGCCGAGGTAATCCGGCATCTTGCGCAACACATCGCGCAACTCGGTGCGTAAATCGTGTTTGAATTCCAGCACCGTGCGGCCAAACATCGTGTCGATGCGGCCATGTACTTCCGGCAGCCGCACTTCGTGGTCCAGCGCGTGGTAGGACGCGCCGAAGCCATTGCGCAGTATGTCCGCCATATGCACGCGCACAGCCTCGTGTCCGGGGCGCGCGGCTAACGCCATAGCGATTTGCGGTAGGTCGTGCTGTCGCCAGTGATTGGTCATGCCGAACGATGCACAGGCGGAAGGCCGCGCCGCAACCCTGTTTTCCGGATCGGTGGCCGGGTTATGCTGAGGCATGAGCAAACCGATTCCCCGCCGTCAAGCCGACCTGTTCGCCCCATCCAGCGACCTGTTCGACCCAGCACCCAATCCACGCCCCGAACCGCTGCCGCCACACGAAGTGGACCGCATCCGGCAGCGTCTGCTTGCGACGCTGGCGTTGGTGCGCGGCGCGCAATTTCAGCCATGGGAAGATCTCACGCGGATGACAATCGAGGAGATTGGCTTCCGGTCAATGTGTGGCTGGCTGCCAAGCGGCGAAGCCGCCGAACTGCGTGCCGCGTTCGACGCTGAAATGGATCGGATTTACGCCAACGAGGACGCGCGGTGGGATGCTGAAGAGGCAGTCCGGCAAAGGGCATAACAAGCACGATGCGGCCGCCTGCCAGCTAGAAAGCTCATCTCGGTTGTCTTGACACCATGCCGCTCAGCGCCGGCGCCTGAACTGGGCCGGGCTTGCCAATGGCTCGATAAAGGCAATCGGACGCTGGTAGCCTAAATTGATGTCCGTCCAAATCCACCTTACCCCGCCGCCCGAAAAATGTTATCTTCAATAACATGCACCCCGCCCCCCACACAGCCCGCCTCACGCTCGGCCTGGACCAACTCTGCGGCCTGATCGCGCGGCACGGTTATCTGCGGCGGCTGGCCGGGCCGCTGGTGGTGCTGATCTGGGGCCGCGTCCGCCGCATCGCCGCCGAGGCCGCCTTGGTGCTACAGCGGTTGCAGAACGGAACTCTCCGCCGCTACTCCGCCCGCCGCGCGCCGCGCCCATCGGCCACACCCCGCCGCACGCCGCGCCGCACCGCGCTGCCACGCCGTGAGGCGTGGCTGGTGACGCTGATTCCCGAAACGGCGGCCAGCGGGGCGCAACTGCAAGCCCTGCTGACGGAACCAGGGTTTGCCGAGGCGCTGGCAGCAGCCCCGCAACTCCGCCGCACCCTGCGCCCGCTGTGCCGGATGCTGGGGGTGGCATTGCCGCCGCTGCCAGCCGGGCCGCCCGGCCTCAGCCGCCGCGCCCCGCAATCCCCCGCGCGCCATACCGCGCATCCCAATCGTCCTGCACCGCCTGCAACACCGCCATCGCAGGCAATACCGAGGGGCCGGACGCCAGCGGCGGCCGCCCGGCCCGCACCGCGTCGAGGAAATCGTGGAGCACGCGGGCGCAATTGGCCTGCTCGGCTTCCAGCGGCGCCGTCCCGGCGGTGGTGCGCAGCGTGTTGGCCAGAGTGTCGGTCAGGTAACTGTCGCGGTCCGTTACGATCAAATCGTCGTACAGCCGGAACCCGGCGCAGTACGAGCCGTGCACCAGCAAGGTCTGATCCGCCTCGGTTTCCACCAAAACGGAGCATTCCATCGGCGTGCCGGTGACCTCATGCAAAGCACCCAGGTGACTCTGCACGCGCCGCACTTTGGCGCCGTCCAGCAGATACATGCCAAGATCAACGAAGTGGCAGAAATGGTGCCACAGGATATTGTCGGTCCAACTGCGCTGGTAGCCGGTGGCGCCGACGTTGGTCAGCCGGTTGATGAAGAAGCGCCCGGCGATGTGGCGGATGCGCTCGCCGCCGCCGCGCGTGCGGGCCAGCAGGGCGGCACGTTCCGGGCGGAAGCGCATCGGGTGGCACAGGCCGTAAATCTTGCCGCTGCGCGCGCCCGCCGCCACCACGCGGTGCGCGCCGTCCAGCGTCATGGCGATGGGAATTTCGATCAGCGTGTGCTTGCCCGCCTCCAGACAGGCAATCGCCTGCGCCTCGTGCTGTTCGCTCGGGGTGGCGAGGATGACGATGTCGATGTCCGGGTCGGCCAGCGCTGCGTCCAGCGAGGTGGTCCAGCGCCGGTAGCCGAACCGGGCGGCGAAGTCCTGCGCCATCTCCGCGCGGCGGCCGACCACGGTATGCAGCACCGCATCGCTGCCCGCCAGCGCCTGCGAGTGCCACACGCCCATCATGCCGTACCCGGCCATGCAGATGTTCAGCGGCACCCTAAAACCCCAAGAAAGTTATCCGCAGATGACGCAGTTAAAGAAATCCGCGCCATCTGCGGATAATCGACTGACTCAAGCGAAGCGGTTCACCAAATTCTCCAGGTATTCCTGACGGCCCGACACCGGTTTCGGCGCCGGAGCGGCCGCAGCCTGTTCGGCGATTTCGGCCAATGACAGCTTGCCCGCCAGCATGGCGGCGCCGTTGCCGCTGTTCCAGCCCGCGTAGCGGTTGGCGGTGAAGGCATCGAAGGTGCCGTCCTCGATCATGGCGGCGGCGGCCAGCAGCGCGCGGGCGCACACGTCCATGGCGCCGACATGGCCGTGGAACAAGTCGGCCGGGTCGATCGACTGGCGGCGGATTTTGGCATCGAAATTAAATCCGCCATTGCCCAGGCCGCCCGCCTTCAGGATCTGATAGACCGCCAGCGTCCAGTCGGCCACCGCGTTGGGGAACTGGTCGGTGTCCCAGCCGTTCTGCGGGTCGCCGCGATTGACATCGATGCTGCCCAGCAGCCCCTGCGAGGCGGCGAAGGCCAGTTCATGCTCGAAGGTATGGCCCGCCAGCGTGGCATGATTGACCTCGACGTTGAGCTTGACCTCGTTTTCCAGCCCATACTTGCGCAGGAACCCGGCCACCGCGGCGCTGTCGTAGTCGTACTGGTGCTTGGTGGGTTCGCACGGCTTCGGCTCGATCAGGATGGTGCCGGTGAAGCCGATCTTGTGCTTGTGCTCAACCACCAGATTGATGAACCGGCCCAACTGGTCCAGTTCATGGCCGATATTGGTATTGAGCAGCGTGTCGTAGCCCTCGCGCCCACCCCACAGCACGTAATTGGTGCCGCCCAGCCGGTGCGTGGCTTCCAGTACTGCTTTCACCTGCCCGGCGGCGTAGGCGAACACGGCGGGGTCGGGGTTGGTGGCCGCACCCGCGAGGTAGCGCGGATGGCTGAACAGGTTGGCGGTGCCCCACAGCAACTTCACGCCGGTTTGCTGCATCTTGGCGGCCATCAGGTCGGCCATGCGGTCCATGTTGGACCAGCCTTCGCGCAGGGTTTCGCCCAAGGGGACGACGTCGACATCGTGGAAGCAGTAATACGGCGCGCCGAGTTTCTGGAAGAATTCGAACGCCACGTCCAGCTTGGCCTCGGCCATGGCGAAGGTATCGGCGGCGTGCCAGGGGCGGTTGAAGGTGCCGGGCCCAAACATGTCGCTGCCCGGCCAGCACAACGTGTGCCAGTAGGCGACGGCGAAGCGGAAATGCTCGGCCATGGTTTTGCCCATCACCACGCGGCTGGCGTCGTAATGGCGGAAGGCGAGGGGGTTTTTGCTGGCCGGACCCTCGTATTTAATCGGGGCGATACCGGCAAAGAACTCGGACATATCTTGGTTCCTAGATTTTGGTCCAGCCGGCATTGGCCCGGCTGGATGCAACGGCGGCGGTGATGAAGCGCATACCGCGCACCCCGGCGGCGATGCCGGGGGCCAGCAGGCTTTGCGGGTGCGGCTCGCGGCCTTCGAGGCGGGCGGAAATCTGCTCGGCGAAGTCGCGGTACAACTGGGCGAAGGCTTCCAGATAGCCCTCCGGGTGCCCGGCCGGCACGCGGGTGGCGTATCCGGCGGCGTCGTTGGACCCGCTGCCGCCGCGCCGGATGGTCTGCGGCGGCTGGCCCAGCACGCTGTAGGTCATCCAGTTCGGCTGCTCCTGCCACCAGTCCAGGCTGGCCTTGCTGCCATAGATACGCAGACGCACGTTGTTCTCGTTGCCGATGGCCACCTGACTGGCCCACAGCATGCCGCGCGCGCCCGATGCGAAGCGCAGCAGCATCCCGGCGTTGTCGTCCAGCGCCCGGCCGCCGACCAGCGACGACAAGTCGGCGGCCAGCGCCTCGACCTGCTGGCCAGTGACGAACTCGGCGAGGTTGAAGGCGTGGGTGCCGATGTCGCCGACCGACCCGGCCGCGCCGCTGCGCGCTGGGTCGGTGCGCCACGCCGCCTGCTTTTGTCCGCTATCCTCAAGCTTGGTGGCCAGCCAGTCCTGCGGGTATTCCACCTGCACCACGCGGATATCGCCAAGCTCGCCGTTGGCCACCATGGCACGGGCCTGCCGGATCAGCGGGTGGGCGGTGTAGTTATGCGTCAGACCAAAAAACGCGCCGCTGTCGGCGACGATTTTCTCCAGCGCCAAGGCGTCGTCCAGCGTGCTGGTCAACGGCTTGTCGCAGATCACGTTGATCCCGGCTTCCAGGAAGGTCTTGGCCGGGCCGAAATGCATATGGTTAGGAGTGACAATCGCCACCGCGTCGATCTTGTCCGCCCGTTTCGCCTCGGCTGCCGCCATTTCGGTATAGGTCGCGTAGGCACGATCCGCCGGGATGTGCAGATCGGCGGCCGAGGCGATGGCGCGCTCCGGGTCGGCCGACAGCGCACCCGCCACCAGTTCCCAGCGGTCGTCCAGCCGGGCGGCGATGCGGTGCACCGCGCCGATGAACGCGCCGCGCCCGCCGCCCACCATGCCCAGCCGCAAACGGCGGGGGGCTGAGCTATCCTTGCTGCCTTCGATTGCCATCTTACAGCCCCAGCATCTTGCGGTTGGCGGCGTCGTCGGCCCCGCTGGCGGCGAAGTCGTCGAACGCGCGCGCGGCGGTGGTGATGAGGTGGCTTTCGATGAACGGCGCGCCCTCGGCCGCACCCTGTTCGCTATCCTTGATGCAGCATTCCCATTCCAGCACCGCCCAGCCGTCGTAGCCGTACTGGGTCAACTTGGAGAAAATACCGCCGAAATCCACCTGCCCATCGCCCAGCGAGCGGAACCGCCCGGCGCGATTGGCCCAGGACTGGAAGCCGCCATACACACCGCCGCGCCCGGTCGGGTTGAACTCGGCGTCCTTGACGTGGAAGGCGCGGATGCGCTGGTGATAGAAGTCGATGTATTGCAGATAATCAAGGCCTTGCAGCACGAAGTGACTCGGGTCGTACAGCAGGTTGGCGCGCGGATGGTTGTTCACCCGTTCGAGGAACATCTCGTAGCTGGCGCCGTCGTGCAGGTCTTCGCCGGGGTGGACTTCATAGCATACGTCCACGCCCTGCTCATCGAACGCGTTCAGAATCGGCGTCCAGCGCCGGGCCAGCTCGTCGAACGCCAGTTCCACCAGGCCCGCCGGGCGCTGCGGCCACGGATAGACGAACGGCCACGCCAGCGCACCGGAGAAGGTGGGGTGCGCGGTCAGGCCCAGATGGCGGGAGGCGACGGCGGCCCATTTCAATTGCTGCACCGCCCATTCGGTGCGCGCCGCCGGGTTGCCGCGCACTTCGGGGGCAGCGAAGCCGTCGAACGCCGCGTCGTAGGCCGGATGCACCGCAACCAGCTGGCCTTGCAGATGGGTGGAAAGCTCGGTGATCGCCACCCCGGCCTCGGCGCAGATACCGGCCACTTCGTCGCAATAATCCTTGCTTTCGGCGGCGCGCTTCAGGTCGAACAGACGGCCGTCCCAGGACGGGATTTGCACACCCTGGTAGCCGTGCCCGGCGGCCCAGCGGGCGATGCTGGCGAGGCTGTTGTACGGTGCCGCGTCGCTGGCGAACTGCGCGAGGAAGATCGCCGGGCCTTTGATGGTTTTCATAAGGCGTTTCCTGTCCCTGACCGGTTTGCGGCCGTTTTGCTGTTCCCGCGCGCCATCGCTGGCTGCGAGAGCCTTGATCGGGGCCATCTTTTTGCTCGCGCGCCGCTGCTGTCAAGCGCGGCGGCGGCGGCGCATTCTGGGACTTGTCATTGCAGAGGCGCAGATTTACCATTGCTTTACGGTCAAAGGATAAAAAAATCCGATCAGATCGTTTTGGGAGGAACATATGGCGAAAATTGCATCGCTGGCCCTGGTGGCCGGTGCGGTAGCTGTGGCGCTGGCCGGGATGGCGCAGGCGCAGGAAGTGCGCAATGCGACCAAATTCGGCGACATGGCCACGGTCACGCAGGACTTGCTGAATCGCGCCAGCGACGACGGCAATAACTTCCTGCACACCAATGGCAACTATGCCCAAACCCGGTTCTATCCGAACCGCCAGATCAATACCGGCAACGTCAGCAAGCTGCATCCGGCGTGGATCTTCCAGACCGACGTGAAGGACAGCCTGGAAACCTCGCCGATCGTGGTCAACGGCGTGATGTATGTCACGACCTCGTTCGATCATGTCTACGCGCTGAACGCGCGCACCGGCGAGGAGATCTGGCACTACAAGCAGAAGCTCGGCCCGATCTCGACCTATTGCTGCGGCCCGAACAACCGTGGCGTGGCCGTCGCGGGCGACATGGTGTACCTCGCCACACTCGACGCCAAGCTGGTGGCGCTCGACGCCAAGACCGGCAAGCCGGCGTGGTCGACCGACGTGGCCGACCCGGAACTCGGCTATTCGGAAACGATGGCCCCGACCGTGGTGAACGGCAAAGTGCTGCTCGGCACCAACGGCGGCGAGTACGGCATTCGCGGCTTCGTCAAGGCGTTCGACGCCAAGACCGGCAAGCTGCTGTGGACGTTCGACACCACCCCGGAAAACTCGCAGGGCGTGTGGGCGACCACGGACGCCACCGGGCGCGACATGCACCGGGACATCGCCGCCGAGAAGGCCGCGTATGGCAAGAACGGCGACCCGTACAAAACCCTGGGCGGCGGCGTGTGGCAGAACCCGTCGTACGACGCGGCGAGCAACCGCCTGTTCTTCGTCGTCGGCAACCCGTCGCCGGACCTCGACGGCTCGGTTCGCCCCGGCGACAACCTGTACACCGACAGCATGGTCTCGATCGACCTGGATACCGGCAAGTATGTTTGCCACTTCCAGTACATCGCCCATGACGTGTGGGATCTGGACGCGGTCAGCCCGACCGTGCTGGTCGATGCCAAGGACGCCAGCGGCGCTATGGTTCCGGCGGTGCTGCACGCCGGCAAGACCGGCCACATCTACGTCAACAACCGCAAGGATTGCAGCCTGATCCGCTTCTCCGAGGCGATGGTGCCGCAGGAGAATATGTGGGTGCTGCCGACCAAGGATGGCGCACGGATGCTGCCGGGTGCGAACGGCGGCGTGGAATGGTCGCCGATTGCCACCAACCCGTGGGCCGGGCTGGCGTATGCCATCAACCTGCACCAGCCGATGACCTACCACGTTGAAAACTCGGCCTATCCGGGCGGCAAGCTGTGGCTCGGCGGCGCCTTCAAGGTGATCCCGTCCGAGGAGCAGTGGGGCAACGTGACGGCGGTGGACTACAACACCGGCAAAATCCGCTGGCAGGTGAAGACCAGCCAGCCGATGATCGGCGGCATCCTGGCCACGGCCGGCGGGCTGGTATTCACCGGCGAGCCGAACGGCACGTTCGAGGCGCTGGACTCGATGACCGGCGCGACGTTGTGGCAGTTCCACGCCGGTGCGGGCGTCAACGCGCCGCCGTCGTCGTACACCGTCGAGGGCAAGCAGTATGTCGTGGTCGGCGCGGGCGGCAATGCCCAGATCGACTCCAAGCGCGGCAACAACATCATCGCGTTCACGGTTGACTGAGCTGACTGACGAAGCCTGAGCCTGGGGGCGGAGCCGTCTTGCGGCTCCGCCCTTTGTTCTTATGTCCCGTCGCGTGCGCGGAGACGAATTCGGAATGACCATGCGAGCTTCACTGTTAGCCTGCGGCGCGATCTCGTTGGCCGCCGCCCTGCTGCTGCAATCCGGCCCCGCCGCGTTGGCTGGCGATGTCGAGGAAGCCGCCGCCATTTGCAGCGCCTGCCACGGTGAAAACGGCGTGCCGGTGGATAAATCCATCCCGGTGCTGTGGGGCCAGAACGAAGGCTACATCTATTTGCAGTTGCGTGACTTCAAATTGGGCAACCGCAAGAACGTCAACATGACCGAGATTGCCGCCGGGCTGGATAAGCCCTCGATGAAGCAGTTGGCGGCGTATTTTTCCGCCAAGCCGTGGCCCAATCTGGGCCAGCCGAGCGCGCCGCACGATCTGGCGGTATCCGCCGAAACCACCGCCGGGTCGGCCGGTTGCCGGGGCTGCCACCAGGAGAATTGGGAAGGCGACAGCGTGACGCCGCGGGTGAGCGGGCAGGGCACGCAATATCTGCGGGAGACGATGGTGCAGTTCCGCAGCGGCGAGCGCGCCAACAATCCGTGGATGGCCGCCTTGTTGAAGACCTACACGGACGGCGATATCGACGCGATGGCGCGGTATCTGGCCGGGAAGTAGCGCGCCGATGGGCCGGGCGGCCCCGCTGCTCAACACGGTTGCCGCCCCGGCATTCGTGCTGATCTGGTCCACCGGCTTCGTCGTGGCCCGCGCGGTGCGCGGCCAGATCGACCCGGAACTGTTCCTCAGCGCCCGCTTCGGATTGACTGCGCTGCTGTTCGTGGCGTTCGCCGTGGCGGCGGGCGCGCGCTGGCCGCGCTGGCGCGCAGTGTGGCGGCATGGGCTGGCCGGGGTGCTGCTGAACGGGCTGTATCTTGGGCCGAGCTATTGGGCGGTGGCGCACGGCCTGCCTGCGGCGGTGATGGCGCTGCTTGGCTCGATGCAACCGATGCTGGTGGCATTGGCTGCGCGGGCGTTGTTCGGCGAGCGGGCAGGCGGGCAAACCTGGGCCGGGCTGCTGATCGGCATTGCGGGCGTCGGACTGGTGATCCTGCCCCGGCTGGCGGCCGCCGACGGCAGCATCGGCGGCAAGCTGGCGCTGGCAGCGGCCATGATCGGCGTTCTCAGCATGACGGCGGGCACGCTGCTGCAAAAAACCTCGATGGCCAGCGTCGATCTGCGCGCCTCCAGCGCGGTGCAAAACGCCGGCGGGGCGGCGGCCACGGCGGCGCTGGCGCTGCTGCTGGGCGAGGGCCATTGGGCCAGCGGCCTGCCGCAATGGGCGTCGCTCGCGTGGGCGGTGCTGGTGCTGTCCGGCATGGGCACCACGCTGCTGGTGTGGATGGTGCGCGGCGGCAACGCCACCCGCGCCACCGCCTTGCTGCTGCTGGTGCCGCCGTTGGTCGCGGTGGAAACCTTCATGCTGTTCGGCGAGACGCTCAGCGTGCTGCAAATGCTGGGCTTTGCCGTCACGCTGGGCGGGGTTTGGCTGGCACGGCGGCGCTAAGCTACCCCTTCGCCAGCACCGCCTTCACGTCGTCGCCCGCCGCCAAATCCAGCGCCGACTTGCCCTGCTTGTCCTTGGCCGCCGCGTTGGCCCCGCGCGCCAGCAACAGCTTGGCAAGGGCCGCGTGGCCCTGCTCGGCGGCGATCATCAGCGCGGTGCGGCCGCGATTATCGGCGTCGTCCACTTGCGCGCCGCGCGCCAGCAGCAATTCGGCCAGCGCCACGCCCTGCGCCTCGCTCACCGTGTCGGCGTGCCCGGCCACCCACATCAGCGCGGTCAGGTCGTTGCCGTAGCGCGCATTGACCGCGACGCCGGCATCCAGCAGCGCCCCGGCAATCGCCGCCGATCCGCTGCCGGCCGCCGCATACACAATCGGCGACTTGCCGGTGTTGTCGGCCAGTTTGGGGTCCGCATGGTGTTGCAGCAGCGCCAGCGCCACCGCGTCCAGCCCGGTGAATGCGGCGGCGGCCAGCGGCGTGGTGCCGGACCGGCCGGGCAGATTGGGGTCGGCCCCGTGGCCGAGCAGGAACAGCGCCGCCTCGGGCCGCTTGCGCTCGATAGAGGCGAACAGTGCCGTGGACCCGCCGAGGTTGCGATGGTCGATCTCCGCCCCCCGCGCCAGCAGCAGGTCCAACATGCCCACTTGTCCCTCGCGGGCGGCGTGGCCGAGCGGGGTGTTGCCGAAGCGGTCCTTCGCCTCCAGCAGCGCACCGGCGTCCAGCAGCGTCTTGCCGAGCGCGGTGCAGCCGCGATCGCTGGCGTTGAACAGCAGGGCGCTGATCTGGGGGACTTGCAACTCCGTCTTACCGGCGTCCCACCGCGCCGCTAGTTCGGCGCAACCGGGGGCTTGGGCAAAGGCTGCGGCCGGCAGCAGGCAGGCGGCGGCGGCGGCGAGCAACAGGCGGCGCATGGCGGTTTCCCTCTCATTCTTCAACGGCGCTTCTCGCAGCCCGTCATTGATCGACAAACTGCACAGGTTTAATTGCGAGCGCCACCCGGCAGGCGTGCACCTACGGAATACCGTTTGATGGCGGCACCGCGCTAGGGTGCCCGCCCGGCAAGGAGACGACGATGAGCCAGACCGCCTATCGCAACGACTACGCCACCGGTCAAGCCGACTCGCGCCCTTGGGGCGACTGGGCGGTGGTGGACGCTGGTCCGGGCTTCTGCGTGAAGCGTATCCGCGTGGTGCCGGGCGGCATTCTGTCGCTGCAACGCCACCAGCACCGCGCCGAGGAATGGACCGTGGTGACCGGCACCGCGCGGGTGACGCGCAATACCAACACCATCGATTTGGTGGCCGGTGAGTCGATCGGCATCGGCCTGGGCGATATACACCGCATCCAAAATCCCGGCGGCGCCGATATGGTGTTCATCGAAGTGCAAACCGGCGTCGACTTGCGCGAGGATGATATCGAGCGGTTGGAGGACAGTTACGGGCGCAGTTGAGGGCAGCTTGGCGCAGAGGGAGAAGGTGCGCGATCTGTGCTTGTCTCAATCCCTCTGCGCGCTAAACGCGGGCCGGGTTCCCCCGCCCGGCAACAGCGCGATCACTTCCGCCGCCGCCGCTGCCGAGGGCAGGCCGTGCGGCGGCGCGAGGCTTGCCATGACTTCGACAAACGCCGCGCGTTGGGCGTTCGCCGCCGTGGCATCGTTCAATAGTTCGTGCAGCGTGGCGGCCAGCTTAGGGCCGGTGCAGTCCTGTTGCAGTAACTCGGGCACCACAAGCCGCCCGGCCAGCAGGTTGACCATCGCCACGTACGGCACCTTGATCATGCGCCGGGCAATTGCCGCCGTCAGCGGATTGACCCGGTAGGTCACCGCCATCGGCACCCCGGCCAGCGCCAGTTCCAGCGTCGAGGTGCCGGATTTGGTCAGCGCGGCCGAAGCGGCGGCGTAGGCGTCGTGCTTGTCGTCCAACGCCGTCACGATCAACGGGCGCAGCGGCCAGCGCGCGGTGGCGTGCTGCACCGTGGCGGCGACGGCGGACGCGACCGGCACCACCGGGACCAGACCGGGCACCTTCGGTGCCAGGCGGGCCAGCATATCGGCGAACACCGGCAGCAGGCGCGGCACCTCGCTGCGGCGGCTGCCGGGCATCAGCACGACGATCTTCGAGCCGGGCGGCAAGCCGTGGCGGGCGCGGAAGCAGGCGGCGTCGCCGTGATTGGCGCCGGATTCCAGCACCGGATGGCCGACAAAGCGGCTGGGCACGCCGTGGCGGTCGAAGAACGCCTGCTCGAACGGCAGCAGGCACAGCAGCTTATCCCACAGGCCGGGGAAGGTTTTCACCCGCTCCGCGTGCCACGCCCAGACCTGCGGCGCGACGTAGTGCACGCGCTTGATGCCGCTGGTTTTCAACTGCTTGAGCAGCCGCAGCGTGAAGCCGGGGCTGTCGATGGTCACCAGCACATCGGGCCGCCGGGCCATCACGTCGGCCACGGCTTGTTGCAGGCGGCGGCGCAACTGGCGCACGCGCGGCAGCACTTCCAGCAACCCCATCACCGCCAGGTCGGCCATCGGGAACAGCGGGTCGAGCCCCGCTGCCACCATGCGCGGCCCGCCGATGCCGGCGAACTGAAATCTAGCACGAAACCTTGGCGTAGCGCAGCTTCATCGAACACGCCCTGCCGCAAAGGTGAT
>JANYDF010000048.1 GCA_025359905.1 Rhodospirillales bacterium | reverse complement strand
CATCCACCGAGCGTTTGTTGCCACCACGCTTGGCCGGCGGGATGTGCGGCGCCACATGCGTCCATTCCTCGCCGGTCACATCACTCGGGTAGCGCAGCTTGCTCCGGTCATAGCGAGGCCGGTTCTCCGGCGTCCACATCGACAATCTCCTGCGAATCGCACCGCCGATAGCGAATCACAGGGCACTCAACAGATTCAAGTTGTTCCCGGACAGACACTAAGGCTTGTTGTCGAATTTTCCACAGTGACGGGTAGAATTCCGGTCGGTCCAATGCTGCTTGGGGTTTCGGTCGCTATTGTGTGTGTATCGTTTGCAGGTACCCGTGCGGTTGCGGTGGGCTTTCCGCTGGCTTCGGGCAAAGACCGCATCGGCTGCACTGACGGTCTGCGCGGCTACCTAGCTCTGTTCGTTCTAGCGCATCACTTTTTCATCTGGGTCCAGATTGATCGTCCGGGAGGAACATGGGCGAAGCCTACGGTCGACGTATTCAACAACTTTGGCCAAGGCACGGTGGCACTGTTCTTCATGACCACCGGGCTGGTGTTCTACCCGTATATCCTGAGCGGTTCAGTCTACCTCAGGGGTGAAAATCTACACGTCACTTGACTTCCGTATCTTGCCGCTTGTGGTGTTCTTCGTTCTGCTGATAACGCTTGTCATTGCGGTTCGGACCCATGTCCGGCCCTCGCTCTACGAGATTAACGCATTCACCATTTGGGTTAGCTGGTGGGAGCAGCCTGGCATTTTGGGCTATGCAGATTCCGGTCGGCTCGATGCCTACGTGCTGTGGTCGCATTGGTACGAAAGGATGTTCTATCTGTTCGCGCTGTTCAGCCACGTTTGCGATGGATGCCATGCGCGACCGCCTGCCGAGCTGGGTGCTGCCGGTTGCCCTGCTGGCCGTCTCGCTGGCGGTCCGGCCATTGCATCCGCAAGGAATGCTGCTGTATTTGCCGCTATTGGCATCGGCATGCTGGCGAACGAGCCGCAGCATTGCGAGACCATACGTGGCTAGCTTAGCCCACCATGGTTTCCGTTCCTGCCGGTTTGTCCCTCGTTGCAGGATTGGTGCGCGGGCTTCTGCCAATTGGATGCCCGAAATTCTGCTGCTCGGCCTGTTCTTTGCTGCCGTAGCTTGCAGCAACACCTTCGGTGGCTTCCTGCGTAATTCTGGGGCACAGGCGCTCGGCGAATGTTCGTTCGGCATTTACCTGATGCACGGAATTGCCCTGAGCCTGCCTTTTTTCAGACGGCACTGCATTGACGAGCCGCTTTACCACCGCCCAAATTTCGCTGCTGATGCCTTCCGTCGCTGTCGCGGTGGCTGCGTTCACGGCATTCACGTTTCTCAGCATCGAACGTCCCTTCATTTGCCGGGCCCCAGTTGCACAGGTACTAATCAGGCTGCTGACGCCGTCCACCGAACGGCGGGCAGTGACGCCGCGCTGACCGCATTGTCCCCAGCGCTTGACGCCCGATTTCCCCACCCGTACGGTCCGCCAAGCCGACTGGGAGACGCATGATTGCCATGGATATCCATATCCGCAACGCGATGATTTTCGACGGTACCGGCAGTGGCGTGCGCCCTGGCGAGATCGTGGTGCGCGGCAACCGCATTCGCACCGTGGCTGGGGCCGGTGCCAATCTGGATGCCCCCGGCTGCGAAGTGATCGACGCGGGCGGCATGACATTGATGCCGGGCATGGTGGAAGGCCACGCCCACCCGAGCTTTTGCGGCGCGCGCACCAACACCGATCTGGGCGACATTCCGGTGGAGGAGCACCTGCTCGCCACCATGCGCAACGCCGAGCTGTTGCTCGATCACGGGTTTACCAGCCTGTACAGCGCGGCATCCGCCAAAATCCGCCTCGATATCGTCACGCGCAACGAAATCAATGCCGGGCGGGCGCGCGGTCCGCGCCTGCGCGCCTCGACGCCGGAAATCACCGTCACCGCCGGACTTGGCGATGAAGCCACGCTGCACCAGAGCCGCAGCAGCTTCGGTATCGTGGCCGACGGGGCGGACGCGATCCGCCGCGCCGTGCGGGTGTGCGTGCGGGAGGGCACCGACAACGTCAAGATCAACATCTCGGGCGACGACTTCGTGACCGCCAAGGGCGGCATGACGGTGATGAGCGAAGCGGAGGTCATGGCCGCCGTGGAGACCGCGCACGACTTCGATAAGCGCATCGCCTGCCATGCCCGCGCCAGCAAAAGCGTCAAGCGTGCGCTGCGATGCGGCGTGGACGTGATTTACCATTGCGAGCAGGCCGATGACGAGGCGCTCGACTTGCTGGAAGCCGCGAAGGACCGCATCTTTGTCGGACCCGCCATCGGCCTGATTTGGAACACCATCCACGAGGCAAGCGAGTTTGGCGTGACGCCGGACGTGGTGGCCAACCTGGGCATGCAGCGCGTGCTGGACCAGTCCTGCCGCACCTACAACGAATTGCGGCGGCGCGGTGTGCGGGTGGTGATCGGCGGCGACTATGGGTTTGCCTGGACCCCGCAGGGCACCAACGCCCGCGACCTGGAGCATTTCGTCAATCTGTTCGGCTACGCGCCCGCCGAGGCGCTGGCTTGCGCTACCCAGGCTGGCGGCGCGCTGATGGGGCTCGACACTGGGGTGGTGCGGGAAGGCTTCCTCGCCGATCTGCTGCTGGTGGACGGTGATCCCACCCGCGACGTGCGCATCATGCAGGACCGCAACCGGCTGATGATGATCATGAAGGACGGCGTGTTCCACAAGCACCCCGCTGCCGCACGCCGGCCGCGCGGCGCGGCGGCTGCGGCGTAAGCAGGCCGTCTACATCGGCGGCACCAGCCCGTCCTTGCCGGCCAGGATGCGGGCGGCGGTCAGTTTGCCATCGGCCGCCTTGTCCGCGAACGCGATCACGTGGGCGCCTTGGGTCAGCAAGGCGCGGCTGCCGGGGGCGATGGTGACGATTGGCGTGCCCTGCGGCACCACGACGGTTTGCTGGCCGCCTTTATATGTTACGATTAGCGTTTCACCGTTGCTGGCGGTCACGTCGCCGACCGTGCCGTTGGTCATCGTGCTGTCCGGTTGCAGGTCGAACGGCCGGTGTCCGTCGCCGGTGCCGCGCAGCGCTTCGGGGAAAACATGAACTTCCAGCGCAACCAGCACGCCGCCTTTGCCCGGCACCGCGGCGGTGCCGATGTAACTGCCGGGCTTGATGTCCGCCAGATTGAACGGCACGATGGCAGACACCCCCGTGCTGGCGGTCAGCGTGAGCTCAGTCTTCCCGCCGGCCTGGGTGGTCAGTGTCAGGACATCGCCCGTCACAGCATCGATGGTTCCGCGCAGCCGGGTTGGCGTCTGCGCCACGGCGGCCGCCGTGCAGCCGAACAACACGGCGGCGGTGAATATGCTCTGGCGGAACAATTGCATCGTTCAATTTCCTGCGATGCGTAGGGAGATTGGTCCCAGTTGGCCAGGGTCAAGCTGCAATGGCGCGAGGCGCTAGCGATTGGCGCCGTTGGTGCGGCGCATCGCGATTTTTAGTTGGCCGACTTCGACGGCGCGGCCACTTCGGCGGCGATGCCACGCAATTCGGCCATTAACTGGTTACCGGTCCCGGTCCGTTCCACAAGAATGCTGCGCCGGTCGGATGGGTCTGGCGCGCGCCGGGTCAGGTCCATTTCACCCAGTTTGTCCAGCGAGCGGGTGATGACCGACTTCGAGACGTTGAGATCGGCCGCCAATCCGCGCACCGTGTGGTCGCCTTGCTTCAGGTAGCACGTCAGATAGACCGCAAGCTGGTGGGCGGACAACGCTGGGCCATCGCGGCGAACCAGGGCGACAATAACCTCCCGTAGCGTCTGCATAGCCAAGTCAGGCGAAGTGAAAGAGTCCATAGCGTCTGTTCCTTTGTCCCGCCCGCGCCGGAGGTTGGCCTTGATTGGTCAATTCCCACCGGCCTCGTTGACGTTCAGCACTATTTGCCGATTCGCACGCTCCCCCGCGGCGAATCGTGCCCAGGCACCCTAGCGTAGTTTGAATGCCATTTTATACACAAGTCTGAACATTTTTTTGAATACACCCCGCGCATTTTCGGGCTGTCCGGCCGGGCGTTATTGCCAAGTGTCCGATGTGCACTGCGGGTCATCGTTGTTTTATTCCCCCTGCTCAATATCATTCGGCGCAAAAACGGTACGTTGTCCGGGACGCAAATCTTTGACCTGGGCGCAGCACCGTCGAAGGGAAATTTGGCCGGTTCGGGCTATCGGCAAAATGTTGAGTTTCAAGGCAAAATCCGCCGAATCGGGGGAAAGCTCCGCCAAGGTGATTGCCAGTGTAAAGCTGTACACCGGGTTCGGTGGTCAGGGTGTGCATCACGATTCCGCTAGCCGTCACCGTCGCCGCCAGAACCAGCGCCGCACGCGGCGCATCCGCCAGCACGTAGCAGATATCGTAGCCTTTACTGAGGCGAAGCTGCGGGTCGTCCTGGTCTATGCGGGTGCCGAAGGGCGTGGGCGTGCTGAAGTCGAATGCGGTTCCCGCAATATCGCGAATTTCTCCATTCGGCACGAACGCCTCGCTCAATGGCGTCACACGGGTGCTCGGGATTTGCAGCGCATGTCCCAAGATCGTCCCGGTGCCCGCCAGATTGAAATAGGCGTGGTTGGTGAGGTTCAACACGGTTGGCGCATCGCTCGTTGCCGCGTAATCGATCACCAGCGCGTCGCCGTCCAGCCGGTATTCCACCACCGCGTCCAGCCCGCCAGGGAAGCCTTGGTCGCCGTCGGGGCTGTGCAGGGTCAGCCGCAGCGTCTCGCCGTCCGGCTCGGCCTGCCAGACCTTGTAGGCGAAGCCTCCAGGCCCGCCATGCAGCGTGTTGCCGGCGCTGTTGATCGGCAGGGTGTAGTCGCGTCCGTCCAGCGTGAAGCGCCCATTGCTGATGCGATTGGCGTAGCGGCCGGTGATGGCGCCCAGATGCGCCACATCGCTCAGATACGGCTCCAGCCGGTCAAACCCCAGCGTCACGTTGCGCGGCCCCTCGGGCATGGGCACCGAAAGCGCGGCGATCCGCCCGCCGTATTGCGTGATCGTGGCCGTCAATCCGGCGCTGCTGCGCAAGGTGAAGGCGTGAACCTGCGTGCCGTCGGGCATGGTGCCGAACAGTTTTGATTGCATGAATGCATCCTCCGTTGAACGCACGTATAGCACTGCGGCACTGCCTGGCGCTAATGTGAGACAAATTTGGCGCAGCAGATGGGCGCGCAATGCATTTGGAAGACGGGATGGAACCATGGAGCATCCCGGTCCGGGGAGATCGCGCATGAGCCAAGAACACAGTGAAGCACTGCTGCTGCGCCGCACCGAGGCGGGTGTGGCCTGGCTGACCTTGAACCGCCCGGCGGCGCGCAATGCGCTATCGGTGGGGCTGATGGCGGCACTCGGCGCAGCGTTGGCCGAGGTGGCGGACGACGCATCGGTGCGGGTGGTGGTGATCGCGGCCAATGGCCCGGCGTTTTGCGCCGGCCACGATCTGCGCGAGATGCGGGCCAATCCTGGCCGTGATTTCACCGCAGCTTTGTTTACCCAGTGCTCGGCGCTGATGACCCGGATCGTGCGGCTGCCCAAACCGGTGATCGCCCGGGTGCACGGCATCGCCACCGCCGCCGGCTGCCAGCTTGTTGCCAGTTGCGACCTCGCAGTAGCGGCCAGTGATGCGCGTTTTGCCACGCCGGGGGTCAATATCGGGCTATTCTGTTCCACGCCGATGGTGGCGCTGTCGCGCGCTGTCGGGCGCAAGGCAGCCATGGAAATGCTGCTGACCGGGGAGATGATCGACGCGGCGCGGGCGCGTGAACTGGGGCTGATCAACCGCGTGGTATCGCCCGAGGCGCTGGACGCGGCGGTGGCGGCGGTGGCCGGGCAGATCGCCGGCAAAAGTGCCCTGACACTGGCCATCGGCAAGGAAGCGTTCTACCGGCAGGCGGAAATGGACCTGGACGCTGCGTACCGCTACGCCGCCGAGGCGATGACGCGCAACATGCTGGCGCGCGACGCGGCGGAAGGCATCGATGCCTTTCTGGCCAAACGCGCGCCGGTGTGGACCGATAGCTGACGCGCCGTGGAGGAACCCCAATGAGCGAGGCAACAAAAACCATGCCGCATTATGACCGCACCGTGGAAGACGTCGGCAACATCGTGGAATACGGCCACGTTAATGTGCTGGTGCCGGACCAGATCCTGGCCACGCTGTTCTACGTCTCGGCGCTGGGGCTGACCCGCGATCCCTACTTGCTGACCAGCACGGACAACATGTGGATCAACATCGGCACCGATCAGTTCCATCTGCCGATGGGCAACCCGCAAGTGCTGCGCGGCGTTACCGGAATTGTGGTGCCCGATCTGGAAGCCGCCATGCGGCGTCTGCGCCGCTACGGCCCGAAGCTGTCGCACACGAAGTTCAGTTACGCCGAGCGCGACGGCGGTATTGATGTGACCTGCCCCTGGGGCAACCGCATCCGGCTGCATGCGCCCGACTTGGGGCAATTCGGCCCGATCATTCTGGGCACCGCCTACGTTGCCTTCGACACGCCGGTGGGCACCGCGCCGGGCATTGTGCGCTTTTACCGCGAAGTGCTCGGCACTGCGGCGAAACTCGACGGCACGAGTGCCCGCGTCGGCGCCGGGCCGACCACCACGCTGATCTACCGGGAAACCGATGCGCCGCTGCCGCCGTACGACGGCAACCACATCCAGATCTCGCTGGCCGATTTCTCCGGCCCGCATCAACGCCTGCTGGCGCGCGGGCTGATCACCGAGGAAAGCGACCAGCACCAATACCGCTTCGTGTCGCTGGTCGATCCCGCAAGCGGCGAACTGCTGGTGGAAATGGAGCATGAGGTGCGCAGCATGCGTCACCCGCTGTATTGCCGCCCGCTGGTCAATCGCGATCCCGAGCACAGCAACCGCCGCTTCGCCCAAGGCCGCGAGGCGCAGCCTTGGCTGATGGACCCCGATTAGCGCGCCTTCGCCACAAAAAAAGTGGGCGGCGTTGCGCGGAATACCGCGCGCGCCGCCCAAAGTTTGGAAGGGGGAACGCCTCGAAAGGCGTGTAGCGGGCTCCCACCGCGCTACACCTCCGAAGTGGGATTTGCCGCGCTATTTTGCAAATGAACTTAGCGACATGTAACGGTGAGACGATGCCCGATCAGATCTTACTGCATAGCCTGCCTGTGCCAACGCTGGATCATGTGGTTGTTAATGTTCGCAACCGGATGGCCGAAGCCGCCAGCTTGTACCGGCGCCTCGGTTTCACGCTAACGCCGCAGGGCCGCCATACGCTCGGCTCGATCAATCATCTGGCAATGTTCGGCACCGACTATCTGGAACTGGTCGGCGTGCCGCCAGAAGGCGCACCTGGCACCGACCCGATGGACTGGCCGGACGGGCTGAACGGTCTGGTGTTCGGCACCGACGATGCCGATGCGCTGTACGGCGTACTGTCGCAATCCGGTGCGCCGGTGCTGCCGCCGCTGGCGTTCTCGCGTCCGGTGGCGCTGCCGGGCGGGCCGCGCGATGCGTCGTTCCGCACGGTGCGGGTGGCGCGCGAGGCGGTGGCGGCGGGGCGGGTGTATTTTTGCCACCATCTGACGCGCGACGTGGTGTGGCGCGACGAATGGCGGCGGCATGCCAATGGCGTGCTCGGGATCGACGATATGGTGATCGCGGCGGACAATCCGGCGCAGCTTGGCGCGGTGTTCGCCCAGTTGTTCGGCGCGGACGCGCTGGCGCCGATCCAGGGCGGGCTGCGGCTTGGCGTTGGGTTGTCAAGTGTCGATGTGGTGGAGCGCGCCGAAGTGGACCGCCGCTTTGGCGCCGCCGCCCCGGCTGCGGATGGCCGGCCGCACGTCATGGTGGCACTCGGGCTGCGCGTGATCGACGCCGCTCGCACGGCGGCGGCGCTGACCGAGGGCGGCATTGCGTTCACCGTAACCGGCCCGGCCAGTCTGCGCGTGGCGGCGGATGCGGCGTTCGGGGTGACGCTGGATTTCAGGGCAGGCTGAGGCTGGCGAACAAATCCTCGGCGTTGGCAAACGGGTCGTCGAACCGGCGCATCACCTCGGGGCGCTGGCGATAGCGCAAACGAACGGCGCGCGGAATCGGCGTGCCATCGCTGAAGGTGGCGTAGTGCCACCAGCCCGGCGGGATCGCCGGTTCCGCGTGAGTGGCCAGACAGCGGCCGTACCAGCGCCATAGCTCGTGCGGCACGTGCGCCTCGCCCGCATACCGCTCGGTCATGGTGTCGCCCGCGCCGCCGTGTTTGGTGAAATGGTAGAATGCCAGCCGGTCGTCCCCTGCCGCGATGCCGCCATCCGAAGTAAAATGCAGGCGGCGGCGGCTGATGTTCCAACTGGCGGCATTCCAGCCCGGATCGCGCGCCACCGCGACGTTGGCGAACAGCGCGGGGGCCAGATCGCAGTACTTCTGGTCGGTGAATACGCCATTCGCCATGTCGTCGTAACAGGCGTCGTGCAGCCGCGCCGCCCACCATGCGGCGAAGGCGCGCCCCGGTGCGTCGTTGCGCACCGCGATGAAGCCCAGATTGAACACGCCATGCCGCAGCGCGGCCAGTTCGTTGTCGCCAATCGCCAGCGCGGTCTCGTTCGGCGCACACTGATGCGGCGTCAGCACCACCGAGGCAGCGGCGTACGCGCCGTCCAGCGCGGTCAACGGGTGAAACAGCGCGATGTCGGGGTCGAAATACACCACCCGGTCGAAGCCCAGGCCAAGCAGATGCAGCAGGGCGGCACCCTTCACCGCCGTGCAGGCTTCCACCAGATCGTGCTTGAACAGCCATGACCGGAAGCGTGGAATGCTAAGGCCGTCCGCCGCCAGCACCGCATCGAACCCGGCCAAGGCGGCGCTGGCGTCCAATCCGGGCGGCGGCTCATCGACCAGCACGGCCCATAGCGGCCAATCCGGATGCGCCAGCCGCAGCGTCTCGGCCAGCACGCGGGCGCGGGGCAGGTAGCTGTAGCTGAAACTGGTGAAGCACACCGTGCTCATGGGGCGAGCAGCGGCGCTTGCCAGTAGGTGCCGAGCGGCAGCAGCCCCACGTCCAGCCGCTGCGCGCGTCCGACGCACAGCTTGGCGTCGCCGTTTGTCCACTGCCAACCGCTTTCCGGCGGATGCCATCCCGCTGCCCGGCGCCGCGCGTCGTCTGCCGCGACGCGCTTGCCGTTGAGCCGCAGGCTGGTGACCGCCACGCCGAGCCGCCGGGTGTCGGCGCCGTGCAGCGTGTCCCACACCGGCTGGAAATGCCGCGACCGTAGCCGCAGCGTGCGCGATTCAGACGATGTGCGCGGCAGCCGGAACCGCCACCGGTTCAGCGCCCGTTTGCCGTCGATCCGCACGCCGTCGAGCAGCAAATGCAGGTCCGGGTCAGTGGTGCTGACCGGCGCGCCGTCAAAGGCCAGGGTGGCGGCCGAGCCGCCATGCCGAAGCATCAGCGGCGCCATCGGATCGCGGCGCCGGGCCATGGCGTGGCGGGCGGCGGCCCCGTGCAGAAACCAGTCCAGCACCGCCGCGTCATCGGCCAGCACCACGCCCCGCCCGGCAGCGCTCACCTCGGCTGCGGCGTTGCCGCTGGCCTCGGTGGTCACCACGTCCGCCCCGGCGGCGATGGCTTCCAGCGGCACATAGCCGAAAGTCTCCGGCCACGGCGACAGCGCCAGCACCAAATCGATCCGCCACGCCACCAGCGCCCGAACCATGCCGAATGGCTGGGCGGGCGAGGTTTCGGCGGCCACCGAGGTCAGGCCATCATGCGCCAGCAAAGCGTCCGCGCTGGCGAAATGGAAGAACTGGTAGTTTCCGAGGTCGCGCGCCGCCAAGGCCAATTCACGGAAAACGCCCCAGCCTTTGTGGAACGCCGGATAGCCGACGAACGCCACCCGCGCCGGACTGCGGTCCAGCGTGACGGGCGGGGTGCTGTCGGGGCAGGGGAGAAGTGCGGCATGGCCATGCACGCTGACGCTGGCCACTGGAACCGGAGCAGCGCGTTGCCACAGGTCGAGGGCGATGGCCGACGGCGCGACCAAATCGAATGCCACCCCGCGAAACAAGGCGTCCACGCGCGCCAGATGCACCGCGCGCTCGCTGCCGTACACGCAGATCCGGCAAGCCATGCTGGCGGCGGGCGGCGCGCCGCAGAACGCGATGTCGTTGCGCAGCAGCCGTGGGCTGCCGCACCCGGCGCCGAAGTCGTGCACCCAGAAGATCGACCGCGATGGCCGCAGCGCAGCCGCTAGGCTCACCACCGTTTCAGGCTGCTGGCCATGCAGATTATGCACCACCAACAAGCGGCGGACCGGGCCGGGCAGGGCGGACAGCGCTTCGGCCGCGTCTTCGGCCGTTGCAATGCCAAGCATCGCGCCGTCCAGAATCACATTCAGCCAAATCGGCCCGTCCTGCGGCGGCGCCAATCCCAAGCGCGCTGCGACCGGCGAGAGGTGCAGATAAACCGCGCCGTCGCCGTTGAACTTGCGCTGTTCGTCGGCGATCAACAGTTGGGTGCCGCCGGGCACCTCAATATAGCGGTCGTGGCTGAGCGCCACCACCAAGCCGCGTGCGCCGCAGCAGGCAGCTTGGACGTGGCCGCCCAGCGCTGCGGCTGACAGTGGCGGCGCGTCGTCGCGCACCGACCAGTAAGCCGGGCGCTGCGCAGGCGGCAGCGCGGTTTCCAATTCTCGCCGCCAGATCCGTCCCTGTGGTTGCGGCAACCGCCCTTCGTGGCAGCCTTGCACAAGGAAATGCCAGAACGGGTTGACTGCGGCGGCCCAGATGTCTGGGTTGGCGCGCAAATAGAAGCTGGTGTCGAACCACTCTGCCGGATCGCGCCCCTCGCGCCACCCCGCGTCGCAGTAATGCGCCGCCGGATCGAGCCGGGCTTCGCGCACATCGCCGTAGCGGCGCAGGTAAAACGCGGCGTCCAGGCTGGCGGCCACCACCGCTTGCTCGCCGGCTTCAGCGTCGGAGCGGTTGTCCGCATGCAGCAGCACGCGGCCGGAAGCCGTCTGATCCATGGGGAAGGCGTGCCTTTTTGGCGCTGTGCGAACGCGGCCCGGCCACCGGGCGGTATCGCAGCTTCACCAAAAAGCCTTAACGGAACGTGGTACCGCTATGCCGAGCGCAATTGAGCAGTACCGGCCGCCACGACGATGAGCCTGTGGCGACGCCCGCTGCTACCCGGCCTTGCGCGCGGCAAAGCTCACCGCTTCCTCGGCGGCGCGGAACAGCGCGCGGGCCTTCTGCCGGGTTTCCTCATATTCCGATTCCGGGTCGGAATCAGCCACCACGCCGCAGCCTGCCTGCACATACATCGTGCCGTCCTTCACCACGGCGGTACGCAGGCCGATGCACGTGTCCATGGTGCCGTTGGCGGCGAAGTAGCCGATGCAGCCGGCATAGATGCCGCGCCGCGAGGGCTCCAGTTCCTCGATGATCTCCATCGCCCGCACCTTGGGCGCGCCGGTCAGCGTGCCGGCCGGGAACCCGGCCACCAGCGCGTCGATGGCGTCCAGCCCCGGCTTCAGCTTGCCCTGCACGTCGGACATGATGTGCATCACGTGGCTGAACCGCTCGATGGCGAAGCTTTCGGTTACCCGCACGCTGCCGATTTCGGCCACCCGGCCCACATCGTTGCGCCCCAGGTCGAGCAGCATCAGATGCTCGGCGCGCTCCTTCGGGTCGGCCAGCAGTTCGGCGGCCAGACGTTCGTCTTCCTCGTGCGTCGCGCCGCGCTTGCGGGTGCCCGCCAGCGGACGGATGGTCACGGTGCCGTCGCGCAGCCGCACCAGAATTTCCGGGCTGCTGCCGACGATGCAGAAGCCGCCGAAATCCAGATGGAACAGGAAAGGTGCGGGGTTGATGCGGCGCAGCGCGCGGTACAATGAGAACGGCGGCAGCGCGAACGGCACCGAAAACCGCTGGCTCGGCACCACCTGAAACACGTCGCCAGCGCGGATATAGTCCTTGCCGCGCTCCACAGCGGCCATGAAGCCGGCCTTGGTAAAGTTGGACGCCGGTTGCGGCAGCGGCGGCAGCGAGACGGCGGGGGCGGCCAGCGGAATGGGACGGGCCAGCGCCGCCTCGGCCTGCGCCAGCGCGGCTTGCGCCGCTTCCCATGCCTGCGCCGCCGAAACGCCCGGCCGCGGATACACCGGCGCGGCCATGGTTAGCAGGTCGGTCACGTTGTCGAAGATGGCGAACAGCGTCGGGCGGATCATGATCGCTTCCGGCACGTCGATCTCGGCGCGGTTCTTGTCCGGCAGGCTCTCCATCTGGCGAACCATGTCGTAGCCAAGATACCCCACGAGACCGCCCGCCATTGGCGGCAGGCCTTCCGGCACTTCCAGTTGCGACTCCTGGGTCAGCGCGCGCAGGCTGTCGAGCGGCAGCCGGTCATCGGGCGCGAACGCGTACGGGGCGGAGCGGGCATGGCGGTTCAATTCCGGCTTGCCGCCCCGGCAGCGCCAGATCAGGTCGGGCGCCAACCCGATGATCGAATAGCGCCCGCGCGACGCGCCGCCTTCGACGCTTTCCAGCAGGAAGGCGTACGGCTTGCCGTCGGCCAGTTTCAGATAGGCCGCCACCGGGGTTTCCAGGTCGGCAACACTGGTGGTCCACACCAGACGGCCGTGGCCCTGGTCGTAGTGCTCCCGGAAATTGGCGAAATCCGGCGACGGGATCATCTCATTCGCCTCCGCTCGCCGCACCCACCAGGCTCTCGACGGCGGCGCGGTTGACGCGCGGGCTGGCCCGGTCACGCACCGCACTCGCGAAAACCGCCTGGATATCGTCGCCCACGGCGCGGGACAGCGCGTCCTTGACCTGTCCGTAGCCGACCGGATCGGCCTTCGGGTCCGGCAGTTGCACCTCCGCCAGCACCGCCACCACGAAGCCCTCGCGGGTCTCGATCATCGTCGCATCGCCCTTCTTGGCGGCGAACAGCGGCTCCAGCAGGCCGGGCGGCACGTCCTTGGCGGGCTGGGCGCGGCCGGTCGGCGGCAGGCGGCGCACGGTCAGGCCAGCCTCGGCTGCCGACTCGGCGAGTGTTTTGCCGCCCTTGATCGACGCGAGCAGCTTGGCGGCGATTTCTTCGCGGCCATGGCGGATCTGGTCGCCCATCCATTCCGACGTTACTTGCTCGGCCACCTCGGCATACGGGCGAGGGGCCGGCGGGATGATTTCCTCGACCGATAGGGCGAAGAACGACTGCCCGCCGTTCGGCGCGTTCGGGGCTTGCACCAGTTTGGCCGGCTCGCCGGTCTTGGCCGCGAACGCTGCCTGGATCAGGGCCGCGCGCAATTCGGCCGGGCCGGGGATCGGCGCGGGCTCGCCTTTCTGGGTGTTGCCCTGCGCGTCCATCGTGCCGGTGATCGCGGACACGCCGAGATCGCCTGGCAGG
>JANYDF010000047.1 GCA_025359905.1 Rhodospirillales bacterium | reverse complement strand
CATCCACCGAGCGTTTGTTGCCACCACGCTTGGCCGGCGGGATGTGCGGCGCCACATGCGTCCATTCCTCGCCGGTCACATCACTCGGGTAGCGCAGCTTGCTCCGGTCATAGCGAGGCCGGTTCTCCGGCGTCCACATCGGCAATCTCCTGCGAATCGCAACGCCGATAGCGAATCACAGGCACTCAACAGATTCAAGTTGTTTCCGGACAGACTCTCAGAATGCGGTCGGAGAAAAAGACTTCATTGCCCTTGAAGCGGACTTCCGAACCTGGGCACCGGCCTTCAATAAGGAGTTCGGTATATTTTTGGAGATCCAGCGGGGCGCATGGGAGGCGCGGCGAGCATATCAGAAGCAAAATCCATTGGCATTGCCGCAATACACGGAACCGGCCAACGCATTTGATCTCCTTAAGGCTTATGCCGCAGGCTGGCTGATCGAGCCAGGTATCGCGTATGGGAAAAACCCGCCATTTGCGCCGGGCGGGTCGCTCTTCAACAAAATTGTCAACGAGGCGGGCTTTGGCACCAATTCGCTCTTCGCCGCCTACCAACTCCAGAAACTCGCGGCACGCTATGGCTTCGGCCGCGGCGCGACGAAGCCCTCAAGGGGGCAAACCCGCTACTTGTTCATGATGGTAGTCGTCGGTCTGGTGAAAGACAGCCTTATCCAATTGGAAAGAAAAAGTGAGAAGACCGATCTTGTAAAAGCTGTGCAAGCGCTCGCTCACGCGGGTCTATTGGAACATTATGGAGATGCCGCAGTCGATGTGATTGACGATTATCTAGTCCAGGGTGGAGATGATACGATCTATCTGGAGCCGGAATACAAAAAAACAAATGCCCTCAATGCGTTTTTAAAGTCGGAAAAGCTCGGCAAGACCGATGAGTTTTCGCCCAATCTCCGGACACAGATTTCCCTCGCAAAAAAGATTTTTCGGAAAGGGGAGTATTTCGTAAACGTTAAAACGGTACTGGCCGCATCCGTCTGACTCTGGGGCGGTCTTAATAGGGAGCGCAATACGGACACATCGGAGAACCGGACTGCTCGCGTCTGACAGCGCTTGCTGATGCCAGAGGTGGCGGCTTGGGCGCGTCTGATCGGCCATTTCTGAACTGCCTCGGTCGATGTAACCATGCCGGAGACACACTGAACGGGCACGCAGACGCTGCTTCCCGCCGCGCCTTGGCGATGCCGTCCTCGACTTCGGCGACGGTGATCACGGAGAGAAAAAGCCGGCCGCTGTTTCGGTCCATCCAATCCGCGAGGCCGGCAGGCCGGACAGCCTTGGTCGGCGCGCCGGCAGACAGCACATCCGTATCGACAAGATACATCCGCTAAAGGTCCGGCTCCCGCGGTGCTACTTCGCCTCTGGCCGGGATGTCGCCGTCCTCGATGGGGGCTGCCATCAGCAGACGCCCGAATGAGGGCACGCGCGACAGGCGTTGCCATTCCTCGAAACTGATCACCACGGCGGCTGGCTGGCCATGCCGGGTGATGATGGACGGTTCGCTGTTGCAGGCGCGGTCGATGACGGCTGAGAGTGCCGCCTCGGCGTCCCGCAATTGGATTTCGTGCATCGCGCGTCTCCGTGACCAGGATGATCATTTAAGTGCGGCGGGGGGCGGCGGCAATCGGGAGCCACCCGCGCCTCCACCCTTCCCGCCACCATGGCACCCGGCTAAACCCCCGGCATGAGTTTGCTCACCCTCACCAACATCACCATCCGCATCGCCGGGCGCACGCTGCTGGACAACGCCGATCTGGCGGTGGACCCGGGGCGCCGCATTGGGCTGGTGGGGCGCAACGGGGCGGGCAAGTCCACCTTGCTGAAGGCCATCGCGGGCGACCTGGCCGTGGATGGCGGCGAAATCCGCCTCGCGGCGCGGGCGCGGATGGGGCGGGTGAAGCAGGAGGCGCCGTCCGGCCCGCAGAACCTGCTGGAGACGGTGTTGCAGGCCGATACCGAGCGGCTGGCGCTGCTGGCCGAAGCGGAGCACGAGCATGCCGACCCGCACCGGCTGGGCGAAATCCATGACCGGCTGATCGCCATCGGGGCGGATGCGGCGCCGGCGCGGGCGGCGGCGATTCTGGCGGGGCTGGGGTTCGACGCGGCGGCGCAGGTGCTGCCAGTGGAGTCGTATTCGGGCGGCTGGCGGATGCGCGTGGCGCTGGCCTCGGCGCTGTTCGTCGCGCCGGACATTCTGCTGCTGGACGAGCCGACCAACCATCTCGATCTGGAAGCCACACTGTGGCTGGAGACCTGGCTGGCGAAGTTTCCCGGCGCGGCGCTGGTGGTGTCGCACGATCGCGGGCTGCTCGACCGCTGCGTGGAGGCGATCGCGCATCTGGACCGGGGCAAGATTTCCCTCACGCCCGGCGGCTATGACGAGTTCGTGCGCATCCGCACCGAGCGGGCGATGCAGCAGAACCGCGCGGCCGAGAAGGTCGCCGAGCAGCGCGCCCACATGCAGAAATTCGTCGACCGCTTCCGCGCCCAGGCCACCAAGGCGCGGCAGGCGCAGGCGCGGTTGAAGGCGATTGCCCGGCTGCCGCAGATCGAATCCGTGGTGGAAGACACGGTCACGACATTCAACTTCCCCGAACCGGCGCAACTCTCGCCGCCCATTCTGGCGCTGGACCGCGTCACCGTCGGCTATGACGGCAAGCCGGTGCTGTCCAACCTGTCGCTGCGGGTCGACATGGACGACCGCATCGCGCTGCTCGGCGCCAACGGCAACGGCAAGTCCACGCTGGCCAAGCTGATCGCCGGCCGCCTCGCGCCGATCTCGGGCGAGGTGCGGCGCGGGCCGAAGCTGCGGGTGGGGTATTTCGCCCAGCATCAGGAAGCCGAACTCTCGATGGACGAGACGCCGGTGGCGCACATGGCCCGCGCCCTGCCGCGCGCGCTGCCGCCGCAATTGCGCGCGCAACTGGCCCGCTTCGGGCTGGACGCCGACCGGGCGGAGACGGCGGTGAAGAACCTGTCCGGCGGCGAGAAGGCGCGCCTGCTGCTGGCGCTGGCCACCCGCGACGCGCCGCAACTGCTGATCCTGGACGAACCGACCAACCATCTGGACATCGACGCGCGCGAGGCGCTGGTGCGCGCGCTGTCGGATTTCTCCGGCGCGGTGCTGCTGATCACCCACGATCCGCATCTGGTGGATTTGGTGGCCGACCGGCTGTGGCTGGTCGGCGACGGCACGGTGAAAAACTACGACGGCGATCTGGACGACTACCGCGCTTTGCTCGCCGAACGCGCCCGCCCGGCCGCCAAAGCCGACGCCGCCCCCAGTAAACGCGACGAACGCCGCGACCGCGCCGAATCCCGCGTCGCCACCGCACCGCTGCGCAAGCGCGCCAAAGACGCCGAAACTAAAATCGCCAAACTGGCCGAGGAACGCGCCAAAATCGAAGCCAAGCTGGCCGACCCGAAACTGTATACCTCCGGCAAACCCGCCGACATCACCGCCGCCCAAACCCGCCTCGCCGCCATCGGGCGGGAGACCGAGGCGGCGGAAATGGAGTGGCTGGAGGCGCATGAGGCTTTGGAGGCGGCTTCAGCGTGAGGCAAGGCCAGACGGTGGGTAATTCAGTTGGCCTGTGCTTTGTAGCCGCCCAAGCCTTCGATGCGGCATCATGGCCGGACCCGGTTTGAAGCCCGGGCACCGGCCATGAGCATATGAACGCTTGAAGGATCGTTATCTCAGGCATTTCACATCAGGCGTGATACGCAATCGCCACACCGGCCGCTCCGGCGCCAAGCGTGAAGTTGCTCTGCGCGAAGCTGCCGCCGAAGGTGATGGCGGCGGCGTGCGTGCCGTCCGTTACGGTCAATACGCCGGTTGCGGCCACGTAACTTTCGGTTGTCTTGGCGAAGATCATATCGGTCAGCGCAATCACGTCCCCCGCCGCCCATCCGGTGATCGTGTCAAGATTCAGGCCAGCGCTGGTATCGCTGAACGTGTCGCCACCGCTGGCGAAGCCGTTGAGCGTGTCGGCGCCCAACCCGCCGGTCAGAGTCTGGCCGGCCGCCTTCGCCGTGATCGTATCGGCGCCCGCGCTGCCGATGGCGTTGACAAACCCCATGCCCGACAAACTCAGGTTGGTCGCCGCATCCAGTGTCACGGTCAGTTTGGTGCTGGCGGCATTCAAGACCGCTGTGCCGCCAGTCGTGAGTTCGAGGTTCGTTTTGGCGGCCGAATTGCCTTGGATTAGCGTCCCGGCAGTGCTCGATGCGCCGATGACAAAAGCAGTGCCGGTTTTGGCGTTCAGTGTCTCCGCCGCGCCGTCGAGATAAACCACAGCCGTTCCCGTCCCCAGATTGATCGTGGAGGCGTCCGCACCGCCGAAGATGGTGACGGTCTCGGGATTCGCGTTACCGGTGGCCGGAGCGCCGTTAGCGATTGTCAGCGTCACATTCAGCCCATCGCGCAGCGTGATGACCGGGGCGGTCGCCGGAAGCGCGCCGCTCGCGGCTTGCCCTTCCGTCGCGGTCACCTTTTGGATGTTGGCGAGCTTCGCGGGCGCCCCTAGGTCGAACGCGCCGCCACCGGATAGTTGCAGCGTGTTGGTGCCGGTGCCGCCGTCGATGCTGTCGCGGGAGTTCAGCGTATTGGCCAGCGCCACGATGGTGTCGTTGCCCGGACCAACGAAGCCATCCTTGCCCTGGGTCAGCGCGATGAAGCTACTGCCCTGGGCGGTAACTGTGCCGATGATGGTGAGCGTAACCGGCGCCACTGCGCCGCTATAGCCGCTGGCGTTGCTGCCGGTGCCGGACAGCGTGATCGTCTCACTGTACTGGCCGGCTGTAACGGTGCTAAGCGTGACCGACAGCGCGTTATCCGCCGCCCCGGCGCCAAGGCCGGAGAACGCAGCAAACCCGCTATTGGCAAAGGCCGGGCTACCGGCAATGGCGAAACTGCCTGCCAGCAGATCGGCTATCCCGGCCGCTGCGTTCAACGCAGCTAGTTTGACCGTCACGTTGGAGCCAGCCACCACGGGGCCGAGATTGAGCGTGTAGGCGCTGCCGCTGGACGAAAATGTCCCAAGCGATGTGGTCTGGCGGAACGCGGGGACGGCGTAGTTGTCGACAGTGCCAGTGACGGTGATGGTCTGACCGGTCAGGCTTGTGGGCGGCAGGGAGTCGATGCCGGTTCCGTCCGAGACCAGCGATAGACTGGCAGTGCCGGTCACGGTACCGGCGGCGATCGTGCTGACGCCGACACTCAGCGCAGTGCTGCTGGAACCCGCCGCGAGCAAGCTGACTTTACCGGCCCCGTTGGCCGCACCGGTGAAGCCGTTGAACGAGGCGTCCAGCGCTTCGGAGGTACTGCCCGCCGGTGCGGCATTGGTCAAGGTGAGTGACACGGCCGGCGTATCCCCGACATGCACGATGCCGAGATCGATGGTGCTGGACGGCAGCGATGGCGCTGCCAGATTATAGGCGCTGCCGGTCAGCGTGATGACCGTGCCGCCATGCTGGTCCCCGGCCGTAGTGTAGTTGCCCAGATGCAGCAAGGTGGCCAAGCTGTAGTTGAAAATGCCGAGATTGGTGCTTACCGACATTGTCGAGCCG
This sequence comes from Rhodospirillales bacterium, assembly GCA_025359905.1. GTDB lineage: Bacteria > Pseudomonadota > Alphaproteobacteria > Acetobacterales > Acetobacteraceae > CAIPHQ01. The sequence goes on along the minus strand of JANYDF010000047.1, from coordinate 3,283 downwards.
GTAAAATCTACGGTCGCATTCGTGACACCCACCAAATCGATCGCATCGCCCACCGACAATCCCGCCAAGGTGGCGTTCAATGTACCCGGATGATCGATGCGCAGAGTGGCGCCGGTCCCGGCGAAATTGATTGTCTCGTTGCCATCCAGCGAACTACCCAATTCGAGCGTCGTAGCCGCCGCGATGTTCAGCACGCCGAAGCCGATAACAGCCTGCGGCAACAGCAGGGTGCCTCCCGGCACGGTATAGGTGCCAGACACGGTGATCGAACGGGCGCTGGGATCATACAGCGCCACGGTGCCGCCCGGCGCGATGCTGGTGGAAGCGGCGACGGAGAACGCTGAAAGCTGCGCCGCCGTGATTCCGGCCTGCATTGTCAGTGTGCCCCGATTGCCGACCGCGACGCTGCCGGTGTTGCCGAACACCTTGGTCTGAATGACTAGATTGCCGTAGGCCCCGACCGTGATGCTGCCGGTGTTGGCGAACCCGAGCGGCGCGGTGATGCTAGCGGACGTGGCGCTGACGGCGATGCTGCCGGCGTTGCTGAAGCTGTTGGTGGCGATGGTCAGCGCGTCAGCCGCCGATGCGGTGATCTTGCCGGCGTTGATAATGCTGCCGAACCCCTGGACCTGGAAATCCGAACTGGTGGCGCCGGCGGTGATGGTGCCGTTGTTGATCAAGGTCTGGTCGCTGGCGCCTTGGAGATAGCTGTAGCCGGCAGCTTTGAGGTTGAGCAGGCTGCCCAGCGTCAGCGTCGCCGGAACACCCGCCTGATCGATCAGTGATAAATAGTCATACTGGTTGCTCACGTTGCCGATATTGAACGTGGCATTATCGATCGTGGTCGAGCCATACACGTTCAAACGTGAAGTCGGGCCGGTCAGGTTGATGGTTGCGGCGCCCGTTCCGTTCAGCCCGGCCAGTGTCATGCCGCCGGTGACGCTGAGCGCGGCACCATAGCCGGTGATGTTCATAGTGCCGGTCAACGTCGTGCCATCGATCAAATTGAGGCTGGCACCGTAGTTCCCCATATTCAGCACGCCATTGAACGCCACGCCGTCCAGCGTGCCGCCGGATTGCGTCGCCACGAACGCGGCGGTAGGGGCGATCTTCAGCTTGCCCCCCAAGATCGTGCCGCCAGCCATGGCGAATGTGCCGGTCGCTTCTGACAGTGTGTTGCTGGTGTTATCGAGCGCGCCGCCCAGTGCCACCGTGCCGCCAGTCGCCACCGCGACGGCCGCAAGTTGCCCAGTGGTGATATCGGCCCGAACATTCAGCACGCCGCCAGCGGCGACCTTGATGGCGCCGGTAGCGGTGGACACGTCGATGCCGGTGGTCAGCGTCAGCGTATTGGCGCCGACATTCAACGTACCGAGCAACGCCACGCCGTCCAGCGTGCCGCCATTGCCGACCGTGAAGGCGTTGCCATTCACCGTGCCGCCCGAAATAACGCCGCCACTACCCAGCAACAGCACGCCGGTTCCTGCCGTCAGCGTGTTGAAGCTGTTGTCCAGCAGGCCGCCGCCATCGAATTCCACGGTTCCGCCAGCAGTGACAGCGAAGGCCGCCAATTGATCCGGCGTGATACCGGTTTGCAGTTCCAGCAAGCCCTTGGCGGCGACCGCAATGCGGCCTTCGTTGCTGAAATTGCCGCTGTTGGTGGCGATGACGAGGTCGCCGAACGCGGCGACCGAAATGGTGCCGCTGTTGTCGAAGCCCAGCGGTGCGGTGATCGTTGTTGTGGCCGCGCCGACCGAGATGCTGCCAGTGTTGCTGAAGCTTTGCGTCGAGATGGTCAGCAAATCGCCCGCCGAATCGGCGATTTTGCCACTGTTGATGACGTTACCGAAGCCGTTGATCGAGAAATTGGAGTTGGACGCGCCGACGCTGATCGTGCCGTTGTTGATCAGACTTTCCGCGTTATTGCTGCCGCTGAGGGTGGCTGCACCGGCGGCCTTCATGATCAGCGCGGTGTCGAAGGTCAACGTGGCCGGCGCGCCATATTGGTCATTAACGTAGATCGTATCGGTCTGGCCGCTCGCGTTGCCGATATTCACCGTGGCGTTGTCCATATCGGCCGCGCCGATGACGGTAATCCGGGCATACGCTCCGGTCAGGTTAATCGTTGCCGCGCCGGTCAGCGTGGCGCCGTCGATCCAGTTGAGGTTGGCGTTGTATTGGCTCATGTCCAACACACCGCCAAAGGTCACGCCATCCAGCGTGCCGCCGGATTGCGTCGCCACGAACGCCGCCGTTTTCGCCACAGTGACCTTGCCGCCGGCAATGGTGCCGCCCTGCATGGTATAGGTGCCGGCGGTCAACGTGAGCGCGGTGCCCAGGGTGAGAAAGCCAGTTTGGACCACCGACGCGGTGGCGTTGTTCACGAGCAGGGAATTGGCAACCTCGGCTCCGTCGATGGTCACCGTGTAGGTGCCAGGCACCACGATCTGCACCGCATCGACGGCCTTGGGCACCTTACCGGTGGCCCAGTTGGCGAAATTCGATTAATTGCCGGTCACCGCCGATTTCCATGCCACGGTTGCCATAATACGTCCCCCAGATAGATCCCCAAACAAGTTCACCACGGCAACCCGTAACGGAACAAGCCCGATTGCCTCGCGGCAACAAAATATTATTTTGCAATCGCGCCTGTCATATTACGAAGTGTTGCGGACCGTTTCGTTTGCTGCGGGGTTCCGCGATTACGTTGCGATGACGGCGCATAGCTGGGCGCGGCGGGGCAAGCCACAGAGGCGTCAAGATTGAACCACTCGCCATGGAGGATAACCCGACTCGATGTGGGGTCACCCCGGCGCGGTAGGAAATCACGACATCCGGATCGCAAAGGCGAGCCGTGGCCGGGGTCAAGGGGCAGCGCCCCTTGGCTTCAGCGCGGAAACCGCTCCATCCAATGCCGCGCAATCTCCACCCGCTTGCACACCCAAACCTGCGGATGCCGCTGCACATAATCCATGAACCGCGCCAGCGCGTCGGCGCGTGCCGGGCGGCCGGCCAGACGGCAATGCAGGCCGATGGAGAGCATTTTCGGTTCGTGCTCGCCCTCGCGGTATAGCTGGTCGAAGGCGGCTTTCAGGTAGGTGAAGAAGTCGTCGCCGGACATCCAGCCGGGGCTGGTGGCGAATTTGAAGTCGTTGGTGTCGAGCGCGTAGGGGACGATCAGGCGGGGTTTGCCGGAGACTTGCGTCCAGTAGGGCAGGTCGTCGTTGTACGAGTCGGAATCGTACAGCGTTTCGGTTTCTTCCATCACCAGCCTGCGGGTGTT
>JANYDF010000151.1 GCA_025359905.1 Rhodospirillales bacterium | reverse complement strand
GGGACGCCGGCACTTGGGACGCCGGCACTTGGGACGCCGGCACTCGGGACGCCGGGCCTCGCTAAGCCGGGCACCAGCGGTACCGCCGCGAAGCCCGCCACCCAAGGCGCGCCCGGCCCTGCCATCGCGCCCAAGACACCGGGCGCTGCAACGGGTACCGCCACGCCAGTGTTAAGGCCGCCGGTGGCGGCTGGCAGTCAGGCTGCCAAGCCTGCCGCATCCACGCCAGCAGCATCCGGTGCGTCAACCGGCGCTCCGGGCCCCGCGATCACGCCACGCCCGGCTGGCACGGCCACACCAGTGCTGCGTCCGGCCCTGACGCCGTCTGCGCCGCGCCCGGCGACGCAGGGAGCGCCGTCCATCGGCGGCTCTGGCTCGGCGGCAACGCCGCGCCCGGCGGCCAGCCTGCCGCAAGCGCATCCGCAGACCCCTGCACCGGCCCCGGCCCCGCGGTCGCAACCCTATGTGGCCCCACAGCCGCATGTGTCCGCACCGTTGGCACAGCCGAAGCAGTACTCGCCGCCCGCCGCGCCGCAGCAGCACTACAACCCCCCGGCAGCGCCGCAACAGCCGCACTACAACCCCCCGGCAGCGCCGCAGCAACACTACTCGGCCCCTGTTGCGCCGCAGCAACACTATAACCCGCCGGCGGCGCGCCAGTATATTCCGCCGGCTCCCGCACAACATTATTCGGCACCGTCGCGTAGCTGCCCGGCGAATCACCCCAACTGCTAACCGCCGAATTGCTAACCACGCCGCGCGGCGTCAGCCCTCCGGGGCTGGCGCTGCGCCGGCGGTGCCGCCCTGGCCCGCCAGACCCGACACCCGCCGTTCCAAAACCTGATCGATCACGCTGGCGAGGCGGCCAGCGGTGATCGGTTTGGTCGCCACATCGTCCATACCCGCCTCAAGGCAAGCGATCCGGTCAGCCTCCATCGCGTTGGCGGTCAGGCCAATAATCGGCACGCCCGCCACAGCGCCCGGCAAAGCGCGAATCGCGCTGGTGGCCGCCAGGCCGTCCATCTCCGGCATCATCACATCCATCAACACCAGGGCATACGGCGCGGCCTGCACCGCCGCGAGCGCCGCGTGGCCGTTTTCCACCGCGTCAACCTGATAGCCCATCCGCTCCAGCATCCGCGTGGCAACCAGCCGGTTCACCGCGTTGTCCTCGGCCACCAGCACACGCACCAGCGCCCTGCCGCTATCGGCGCCCGCCGTGGCGCCGGAAGGCGCCGGCACGGCAGCGGCCCGTTCGGCGTCCGTCAGCACCCGGAACATCGCGGTGAAGCGGAACGTGCTGCCGGTGCCCGGCGTGCTGTCCACCGTAATAGCGCCGCCCATCAGCTCGATCAGCCGTTTACTGATCGCCAGCCCAAGTCCGCTGCCGCCGAACCGGCGCGAGATCGAGCTGTCCACCTGGGTGAACTCGTTGAACAATTTGCCCACCGCAGCGGGCGGAATGCCGATCCCGGTGTCCGTCACCACAAACACCAATTGCGCGCGGCCGTCCTTCAAGCTGCTCAAAGTCACGTCGATGCGCACACCGCCGTGGCTGGTGAACTTGATGCCATTGCCGATCAGATTAAGCAGCACTTGCCGCAACCGCCGCCCGTCGCCGGTGAGGTGGAGTGGCACGCCGTCCGCCACGCTGGCCGACAATAGCAGCCCGCGCGCCCGCGCATCCGGCGCCAGCATTTCCACCGCACTCTGCACCACGCCGCGCAAATCGAATTCGACATCCTCCAGTTCGAACCGGGCGGTATCGAGCCGGGAGAAATCCAGGATATCGTTGATAAGTTGCAGCAAATGGTTGCCGGAATCGCGGATGATGCGAACATAGTCCGCCTCCACCGGGCCGAGCTCGAGGTCGAGCAACAGCGCCGCCACGCCGATGATGCCGTTCATCGGCGTGCGGATTTCGTGGCTCATCACCGCCAGGAACTCCGCCCGCGCCCGCGCGCCCGCCTCGGCGGCATCGCGCGCCGCCGCCAGCGCCCGCTCGTTCGCCTTGCGCTCGGTGATGTCGGTATATGTGCGCACCGCGCCGCCGCCGGGCAGCATTTGGGTGCGAACCTCAAGCGCGGTGCCGTTCGCCCGCACCCGTTCATAGGCGCTGAACTCCGGCGCAAAGCCGCCGCTTTCGATGAACTTGAGGAATTTCGGGTCCACCGTCTGGGCCGGCCCAAATTCACGGGTTTCCAGTTGCCACAACAGGATGTCGGAAAACTTGGAGGCAACGCCAATCAACTCCGGCGGCAGGCCAAGCAGTTCCTGCGCCCGGCGGTTGATGACCGGCACCCGTCCGGTTTCATCGACCATCAGGATGCCTTGGCTGATATTCTCCAGCGTGGCGTGCAATGCCGCCTGACTGCGCAACAACCGCTCGCGCTGGCGCATCAGCACCAAGCCGACGATGACCACCACCGCGCTGAGCAGCCCGCCGACAATCGAATTCTGCGCGCTTTCGTGCTCGAACGGCGCGAATACCGTGCTGGCGTCGATCGCAACGGCGATGGACAGCTTGTATTCGGCGATCCGGCGGTAGCTGATAAAGCGGTCGATGCCGTCGAGCGCCACGGCGCTGCGGAATGTGCCGCTCGGGGCCGGTCCTAGCAGACGTGCCGCACGCACCGGGTCAAGGCGCTCGGGGGCCACGCTGCCGGCCGCAGCGTCTTGCGCCAGAAGCACCGCAGTTGCCGCGCGCGCGCGCACCACGCCGTCGCTGCCATAAAGCAGCACCGCGCCGATCCCCAATTCCAGCGAATCGAAGAAGTGCGACAAGTACGACGGATCGATCGACACCACGACCGCCCCGGCATATTGCCCGCTGGCATCGGTCATGCGGCGGGACACGTTGATCGACCGTTTGCCGGATACCCTGCCAATAACCGGCACGCCGACAAAGATCCGATCCTCGGTGGCGTCCTTCTGGGCCCGGATATGCGCGCGCTCCGACAGGTCGATCCGTGCGGAGACCGGGCCGAGATTGCTCGCCACCACAATCCCGTCGCGGTCCACGACCGAGATCTGAAACGTCAGGCCGCTGACGAACTGGCGCTGCTTGGCCCACGTGGTCAGGTCGAAATGGGCGGGATCGCGCATGTAGCTTTCGCGCACGAACAGCAGCGTTTGATCGATGGTATCGAGCGAACGGACGATGTTCTGCTCGAAGGCGCGGGCAAAGTTGCTGGAATCGGCCACGGCTTCGTGCTCGGCCGCCATGCGTGCCTGATACAAATGGGCGGCGATCCCGGCCCAGATCATCGCCACCGCCAGCAGCGCCAGCACGGCGTGGCTCACGCTGCGCCGCACGATTTCCACCAAGCGGCGCGCCATGGTGAAGGGGTTCAGGCGCGTCAGCACGACACCGCCCGAACCGCCGGGGAGTGCTGACAAGGCGGCAATGTGGCGTTCGCAGGCAAACTCATTCCAGTGCGCAGTCTCGGCCGGCCACCGAGCCGGCGCAAGCGGCGGTTGGGTCTTGCGCCGTGAGACGATTGCGAGCCCAAGCTGGCCGGGCAATCATTGGGCACTGGGGCAAGGAATGCGTTTTATGCAGATGTTCGACCTGACGGGCAAAGTAGCCATCGTCACCGGAGGCAACGGCGGGATCGGCTACGGGATCGCCGAGGGGCTAATCGAGGCCGGCGCGAGCGTGCTGCTGGCGGGGCGCAATGAAAAAAAGGGCGCGGCAGCGGCGGCCAAACTGGGGGCGCGCGCCGCGTTCATGGTGGCGGATGTGACCCGCAAAGCCGACTGCGAGGCGCTGGCGCAGGCCGCCGTGGCGCAATTCGGCCGGCTCGACATTCTAGTGAACAACGCCGGCACCTCGATCCGCCAGCCGCCGCAGGACTTCACCGAGGCGCAGTGGCACCACGTGCTGAACACCAACCTGACCAGCGCGTTCCTGATGTGCCAAGCCGCTTATCCGGAATTGCTGCGCGCCGGGGCGGGCAAGATCATCAATATCGGCTCATTGAATTCGTTGATCGCCGCCCCGCACAACGTGCCGTACACCGCCAGCAAGGGCGGCATTCTGCAAATGAGCCGGGGGCTGGCGACCGCCTGGGCCGCCAACAACATTCAGGTGAACTGCATCCTGCCCGGCTGGATCGAGACGGAGATGACCGAGGGGGCCAAGGCGCAGGTGCCCGGCCTGAACGCCAACGTGCTCGCACGCACCCCCGCCGGACGCTGGGGCACGCCGCGCGATCTGGCCGGGCTGGCGGTATTCCTCGCCGCCCCGGCGTCGGACTTCATCACCGGCACCGGTATTGCGGCGGACGGCGGGTATTCGATCCGCGCGTAGCCGGTACTCCGTGATGCGCGGAGGAAGTCCGTGCATCACGGCTCATGTTTTCAGTTCCGCTGCCCGGCCAGCAAATGCTTGGCAATAATCAGTTTCTGCACCTCGCTGGCGCCTTCGTAGATGCGCAGCGCGCGGATTTCGCGGTACAGTTCCTCGACCTTGACGCCGCTGGTGACACCGAGGCCGCCGAACATCTGCACCGCAGCGTCGATCACCTGCTGCGCCGCTTCGGTGGCGTGCAGCTTGGCCATCGCTGCCTCGCTGGTGATGCGGCGGCCCTGCACATCGCGCGTCCAGGCGGCACGGTAGACCAGCAGCGCGCTGGTATCGACCGCCAGCGCCATGTCGGCGAGCTTCGCCTGGGTGAGTTGCAGATCGGCCAGCGTGGCCCCGAACATTTTCCGCGTGGTGGCGCGGTGCAGCGCTTCGTCCAAAGCGCGGCGGGCGAACCCGAGCGCCGCGGCACCAACGCTGGGGCGGAAAATATCCAGCGTGGTCATCGCCACCTTGAACCCCTCGCCCGGCTTGCCGAGCAAGTTGGCGTCCGGCACCACGCAATTCTCAAACCGCAGCGTGGCCAGCGGATGCGGCGCGATCACCTCGATGCGCGCGGCAATCGACAGGCCGGGCGTATCGGCTTCGACCACGAAGGCCGAAATGCCGCGCGCACCGGGGGCTTCGCCGCTGCGGGCGAACACCACGTAGTGCCCGGCGATGCCGCCGTTGGAGATCCAGGTCTTTTCCCCATCCAGCCGCCAGCCGCCCGGCACGCGCGTGGCGGTGGTGGCCAGCGCCGCCACGTCCGACCCGGCTTCGGTCTCGCTGAGCGCGAACGCCGCCAGCCGCGTCCCGGTGCGGGCTTCGGGCAGGATGCGGGCGCACACCTCCGGCCCGCCGAACAACGCCACCGAAGCGGTGCCCAAGCCCTGCATGGCGAAGCTGAAATCGGCCAGCCCGGCATGGCGGGCGAGGATTTCGCGGGCCAGACAGATGGTGCGGACATCCACCGAGGCCGCCCCCGGCTCCGCCACGGCGGCGCCGAGCCAGCCGCCGTCACCCAACCGGCGCACCAGCGCGCGGCAGGTGGCATCGACATCGGTGTGCGCGTCGTGCCCGATGTTGTCAGCCGCCCATGCCTCCAGGCGATGGGCAAAATCGCGGTGGCTGTCGTCGAAGAACGGCCACGCCAGATAAGAAAAATCGGCCATCAATTGCCCTCGAACACCGGTTTGCGCTTGTTGGCGAAGGCGTCGTAGGCCCGCCCGAAGTCGCGCGTTTGCATACAGATTGCCTGCGCCTGGGCTTCCGCTTCGATGGCGGCGTCGATGTCCATGCTCCATTCCTGATGAATGCAGCGCTTGGTCATCGCGTGCGCGAAGGTCGGGCCATTGGCCAGTTCGGCGGCCAGCGCCTCGGTATCGGCCAGCACCGCATCGGGTTCGCACAGCCGGTTGAAATAGCCCCAACGCTCGGCTTCCACCCCGTCCATGCTGCGCCCGGTGAACAGCAATTCGGCCGCCCGGCCCGCGCCGACGATGCGCGGCAGCATGTTGCAAGCGCCCATATCGGCCCCGGCCAGCCCGACCCGGGTAAACAGGAACGCGACTTTGGCCCGCGCGGTGCCAAGCCGCAGATCGGACGCCATCGACAGGATCGCCCCTGCCCCGGCGCAGACGCCGTCGATGGCGGCCAAAATCGGCTGCGGGCAGGCGCGCATCGCGCGCACCAAATCGCCGGTCATGCGGGTGAAATCCAGCAATCCCGCCGTGTCGCCAGCCTGCTGCATCCGCACCAGCGGGCCGATGATCTCGTGCACATCGCCGCCGGAGCAGAAATTGCCGCCCGCACCGGTAATTACCACCGCTTTCACCGCGTCGCCGTATTGCAGCGCGCGGAACATGTCGCGCAGTTCGGCGTAGCTTTCAAAGGTCAGCGGATTTTTCCGCTCGGGCCGGTTCAGCGTGACGGTGGCCACCCGGCCCGACAGCTTGAATTGGAAATGCTGCGGCACGTATGCCGCAAAATCAATACGACCGCGATCCTGCGGCAGCGCCATAACCTTATCCCCCAATGCGGCGCGCATGCTGGCGCGCCGATCAGGGGTGTCAACCCTGGCGGCTGGCTAATGCGCCGCCGGAGCGGCCTGCGCCATGCCCAGCACCGGCAGCACATGCGGCGCGTTGGACAGATCGGCCAGCGTGCAGTCCTCCAGCACCGCCGCCACGGCGTCGCGGGCCCGCTGCATCAGCCCGCGCAGGCGGCAGGTGTTCACGTCCGGGCAGTCGGCGCAGGCCTGAAACTGGGTGCGGCTGGCGCACGGCGTCAGCGCCAGCGGGCCATCGACGATGCGGATGATGTCGGCCACCGCGATGGCGTTCGGCTTCAGCCGCAGCCGGTGGCCGCCACCGGGGCCACGCCGGCTTTCCAGCAGCCCGCTGGTGCGCAAATCCACCAGAATCGCCTCCAGGAATTTGCGCGGAATGGTCTCGTGCTCGGCGATGGACGCGGTTGGCATCCAGCCGGGTTCGCCGACCCGGTCTGCCAGATACAGGGCAGCCCGGATGGCATATTTCGCGCGGCTGGAAAGCATGTCGTCCTTGCAGCAGAATAAGAGTGCCGACCCTAGTCGATTGTGCCAGCCGCCCCAAGCCTGCGCTTGCGGCGGCTGGCCCGTTTGCCGCTCAGAGCTCGCCGTCGGCGCGCAGCATGGCAATGCTGGCCGCCAGCGCCGCCGCCGCGTCGCCGGCGTCCGCCTCGGTGTGGGCAATCGAGGTGAAGCCGCTCAGCCGCCCGTTCACATCCACGCCATTGACCAGCAGCGCCAAGCGCAGGCGTGAGGTCAGCGGCTGCGGTTGGGCCTTCAGTTCCTCCAGCGTGCAATCGAACGGGTCGAACGTGGCAGGCGTGATGGCGCGCTTGCCAGCGTTGAGGAAGAAATGGAACCCCGACGAGGTGCCATAGACCGCCCAAGGCAGTCCCTCGCGCGCGATCACCGCGTTGAGCGCGTCGCGCACCAGGGCTGCTGCCGCCGCCGCGCGTTCGCACACATCGCTGCTGCCGATAATCTCCAGTGCGGCAATGCCCGCCGCCGCCGAAACCGGGTTGGCGTTGTGGGTGCCCTGATGGCCGACCTTCTCCCGCCCGGCCTTGGGAGCGGCGGCGAAATCGAGCAGGTCAAGAATATCGCGGCGGCCGGCCACCGCCGCCCCCGGCAGCCCGCCGGCCACGATCTTGGCGAGGCTGGTCAGATCGGGCTTCACCCCGAACGCCACCTGCGCGCCGCCGGACGACACCCGAAAGCCGGTGATGACCTCGTCCATGATGAACAGCGTGCCGGTTTGCTCGGTCACTTTACGCAGGAAATGCAGGAATTCCGGGCGCAGCGGCACCTGGCCGAAACTGGCGCCGGTCGGCTCGATAATCACCGCCGCCACGTCGCCCGGCGCCAGCAGCCGCTCGACCTCCGCCTCGTCGCCCGGCGTGGCCAGCACGAGGCTGCTGGCGATGCCCGGCAGCACGCCCGGCGTCGGTGAGCCGTCGAAGTGATTGGCCCAGCCGCTGGTCATGTGGTCGTGCCAGCCGTGGAAATGGCCCTTGAAGCGCAGCAATTTCTCGCGCCCGGTAAACGCGCGCGCCAGCCGCAGCGCCATCAGCGTGGCCTCGGTGCCCGACGAGGTGAAGCGCACCCGCTCGGCGGACGGGATCAGCTTCTGGATCGCCCGCGCCCAGCGGATTTCATCCAGATTGCCCGCCGCGAACTGGGTGCCCAGCGCCGCCGCCTCGGCAATGCGCGCGGTGACCACAGGGTGAGCTTGTCCGAGGATCAGCGAGCCGTGGCCGCCGTAGAAGTCGATGTATTTGTTGCCGTCCACGTCCCATTTATGCGCCCCCAGCGCGCGGGCAATGTATGGCCCATACGGATCGACCAGCCGCCCGTCATGGGTGATGCCGCTGGGGAAAATCGCGCCCGCTTCCTGCGCCAGTTCCGCCGAGCCGGGCGTGCGCTGACGCCATGCGGCGACAATGCCGGAATTGGTGCGCGCGTCCGGTGCGGCGGCGGTCGAAGTGGCGGACATTCACGAGCTCCTGAGCGGTACGGTGTTCGGTGGCAGCAAAACCCGCCGCCGGTCAACGGATTATGTCAGCGCCGCGACACGCCTTGCCTGCCGTTCGAGCAGAAATTCCACATCAGCAATGTCCTGCGCCGATAGCGCGCTGCGTGGCGCGCGCTGCGCGGCGCAGCCGATGGCGCCGCGTTTGGCAAGGATATACTTGCGCACCGCCAGCCCGACGCCGGGCTGCAACTCGTAGCGCAGCAGCGGCGAATAGGCGTCGTGCAGATCGGCGGCGCGCGCGGTGTCGCCTGCGGTGTGCGCGGCCACCATGGCGGTGACCATTTCCGGGAACGAAAACCCGGTCATCGCGCCGTCGATGCCGCGCCGCAATTCCTCGGCCAAAAACAAGCCATTGATGCCGGACATGATGCTCACCCGGCGGGCAATCGACGGGTCGCGCAGTGCGGTCAGTTTGGCCAGCCCCGGCCAGTCCTCATGCTTGACCATCACGCAGGTTGGGATGGTCTCGATGATCGTGCGGATCACCGGGGTGGGAATGGTAACGCCGTTCACCGGCGGATAGTCCTGCAACACGAACGGCACCGAGCCGAGCAGTTCGGCAACCTGCTGATAATACTGCAAGATGGAGGCGTCCGAGCGCACGCTGGCCGCAGCCGCCACCATCACCCCTGCCGCCCCTGCCGCCATCGCCTGCTGGGTCAACTCGGCCATCGCGGCAAAGCCCGGCGACGTCGCGCCCACCACCACCGGGCAGCGCCCGGCCACGCAGTCCACCACCCTACGGGTGAACGCCACCGACTCGGCCAGCGTCAGCTTCGGCGCTTCACCCATCACGCCCAGAATGGTCAGCCCATTCGCACCCTGGGCCAGATAGAACTCAACCAGCGGGGCCACGCTGTCCAGGTCCAGCGCCCCGTCCGCGAGGAACGGGGTCACCGAGACAACGAACAGGCCGCGCGCCGAGGTGTCGAGCGCCGCCAACATCGCACTAGATCTTGTTGTGGCTGCCGTCGCACATCGGCGCGGAAGCGGTTGCCTTGCAGCCGCAGAACCACGCATCGCCGGTCTTTTCGGCGGTGTACTGCATCGGCACCATGCCGCTGCCCTTGTGCGAACCGTCGCAGAACGGCTGGGCCTTGCTCTTGCCGCAGGCGCACCACCAGTAATCCTTGCCCGCTTCAACGGCGACCTGGTAAGGCGCTTTTTGCGCAACGACGGGGGTAGCTCCGGTCATAAATGCCTCATTCTTGTTGGTGGCCGCGCTGGGCCGGGATTAGCGGGGTTTTGTATCACTCACCGAACCGTGCGGCGAGGGCCGGATCGATGCCAATCACCTGCCGCGCCGGCAGTGCCGCGTAGCCGCCGGCGCGCGCCTTGGGCAATTTCAGCCGCACCAGCGCCTCGGCCAGCGCCACGGCACAGCTAACCCCCTCGATCACCGGCACCGGCACCGCCGGTTGCACCCGCGCGGGCATCGCCGCCATCACCGCGCCGATCAGCACGATCACATCGGCCATATCGCGCTCGATCAAATCCGTGGCCTGCTCGACAATCAGCGCCGCCACCCGTTCCGGTGCGGCCAGCAAATCGAGCGGGCTGACATCCACGGCGCGCATCCCGGCGCAGCGGCGCATCAGCCCGTATGCCTCGACCATTTCGCGCAACGGATAGGCGCTGCGGCGCGACAGCGTGATGGTGCCGAACCGCCCGCCGGTCAGGCACGCCACATGCAGCGCCGACTCGGTCAGCCCCAGCACCGGCACCGCCAGCATCTCGCGCGCCGCGCGCAGGCCGCTGTCGATGGACGCACCGATCACCACCGCATCGCAGCCGCCCGCCGCACGCGCCAGCGTGTCCAGGCTGGCATGTTCGGCAATCGCCATCTCGGCCCGCGTGCCGATCACCCGCGCGCCGAAGCGGGCGGTGGCAGGCACAATCTCGGTCCCAGGCCCCGCCACCGCCCGCGCGGCGGCGGCAATGGTGTCGGTGACGGCTTGCGTGGTGTTCGGATTGGCGAGGAGCAGACGCATGAACAACCCCTTAAGAAAGGTCCCTAGCTTCCCCGATACGTCGAATAACCAAACGGCGCCAAGATCAACGGGACATGATAATGCCCGTTCGGGTCGCCAACGCGAAAGCGGATCGGCACTTCGTCGTAGAACCCGCCCGCGTGCCAGGCCGCCACGGCGAACACGATTTCGTATTCGCCGTCCAGCAATGCTGGCCCCGCCAGCAAAGGCGCATCGCAGCGGCCGTCGGCGTTGGTGCGGAAATGGCCCAGATGCAGCCGTTCGCCATCGATCAGGCGGTATAAGTCCAATGGCATCCCCGCCGCCGGGCGGCCGGTCGCCGTGTCCAGCACATGCGTGGTCAGGCGGCCCGCGCTCATTGGCCGGATGCTCCCGACTGATACCATTGGGAGATCATCTGCCGTTCCTCCTCGGTGATCTCGGTGGCGTTGTTCAGCGGCATGATGCGCGTCACCGCCGCCTGCTGATAGATCAGCGCCGACTGCGCCAGGATGCGCGCGGGCGTGTCGAACATGATGCCCTTTGGCGCTTCCTCGATACCCTCGAAGGTCGGGCGCGGCGCGTGACAGGTCACGCAGCGGGTGGCGACGATTTGTTGCACGCCGGCGAATTTGACGCTGCCGCTCAGCGCCACGCTGGCCGGTTGGCCGAGAATGGTCAGCCCCGCCGCCGCCAGCATCGGCACCGCCGCTGCTGGCCACAGCAGCCAGCTTGGCTTCTGCCCGGCATGGCCCAGATTGAACCAGTGCCGCACCAGGAAGGTGGAGATGAACACCGCCGCCAGCACCAGCCACGCATACTTGGTGGCATAGGTGAAGGCGTAGTGGTTGCTCAGCATCACGAACACCACCGGCAGCGTCAGGTAGTTGTTGTGCAGCGAGCGTTGCTTGGCCTGCGCGCCCAGCGCCGGGTCGGGCACGCGGCCCGCCAGCAAATCCTTCACCACGATCTTCTGATTCGGGATGATGATGAAGAACACATTCCCCACCATGATCGAACCAACCAGCGCGCCAACATGGATGAACGCGCCGCGCCCGGAAAAGACGTGCAGGTAGCCATAAGTGGCCGCAACCAGCAGCACGAACCCCACCACCGCCAGCCGCAGCGTGTTCTGGCCGATCCATGACTTGCACAGCCGGTCGTACACCAGCCAGCCCGCCGCCAGTGTGGCGATACCGACGCCGGACGCCGCCAGCGGGGTAAGCCCGGCGACCGATTTGTCGACCAGATAGACGCTGGCGTTCACATAATAGACCGAGACCAGCAGAATAAAGCCGAAGATCCAGGTGGTGTAGGCCTCCCACTTGAACCAGGTCAGATGGTCCGGCAGGTAATCCGGTGCCACGGTATATTTCTGCATCTGGTAGAAGCCGCCGCCATGCACCTGCCATGCTTCGCCCTTCACCCGCTTGTCCAGGCGCGGGTGCGGCAGCAGGCTGGCGTCCAGCGCGATGAAGTAGAACGAGCTGCCGATCCAGGCGATGCCGGCGACAATATGGGTCCAGCGCACCAGCAACTCAGCCCAATCGATCAGCAAACCCCAATGCATCGCCGGCTCCTCTGCGTTCACCGGCCATCCTTACCGTGCTGCAACACGGCTGCAACCGGCATCAGGCCGGTTTGGCGCGCGGGCGGCGTTCCAGTGTGACGATGGCGACCCCGAGGGCCGACACCGCCAGCCCGCCCCAGCCCAGCAACGGCAGCGCCTGCCCCAGCGCCAGCCATGCGAGTACGGCCGTGGTCGGCGGTACCAGAAAGAACAGCGCCGAGACCCGCGATGCCTCGCCAAGCCGGATCATCGCCATCAGCAGCGTGAGCGAGACGATGGAGTTGCCCAGCACCAGATAGGTCAGCGACATCGCCAGCCCGGCGGTGAGATGCACGTGCATCGGCTCGAAGATCGCCGCCAGCGGCAGCGCCACCAGCAGGCCCATGCCGCATTGCACGATGCTGGCACTCACCGGGTGCTGGCGGACGCCGAAACGCCGCTCGTACAGCGTGCCCGCCGTCAATGTCAGCAGCGCCACCACTGCCGAGGCAATGCCCCACACCGGCAGCGAGGCGATGGAGGAGCGCGACAGGATCACCACCGCCGCCCCGGCCAGCCCCAGCACGAGGCCGAGCCAGCGGCGGATCGACACGCGCTCGCCCGCCAGCCACGGGGCCAGCAATGCGACAAGAATCGGCTGCAAGCCGGTGAACAGCGCCGAGGCACCGGGCGACAGGCCGAGTTCGAGCGATAGATTGAGGCCGCCGAAATGGATGGCCTGCACCAGCAAACCCACCACCGCCAAATGCAGCCATTGCTTTCCGCGCGGCAGCGGCGGGCGAATAATCAGCGCCACCGGCAGCAGCACCGCCTCGACCAGCGCGTAGCGCAGCGCCAGCAGGGTCAGCGGGTCGGCATCGTCCAACCCAATCCGCAGAAAGATGAAGCCCAGCGACCACATGAATACGAACAGCGGCGGGCCGCCGGTACGCAGCAGCCGCGCCTTGTCCAGACCGGACACGAAGCTGGACGCCGGATCAGGCCGGTTCGACCTCCAGGCCCGCCGCGACCAGATCCTTGAAGCCGCCGGCGTTGAACACGCGGGTGTAGCCCATGTCCTGCAATGTCTTGCCGCTCAACGCCGAGCGGCCGCCGCTGGCGCAATACACCAGCACGCTGCGGTCCTGGCGCAATTCGGGCAGGTAGTACGGGCTGGCCGGATCGGCGCGGAATTCCAGCATCCCGCGTGACACCGCCAGCGCGCCCTTGATCTTGCCGCTGGCCGCCACTTCGGTGCCGTCGCGCACGTCGAGCAGCAGCACATCGCCCGCCAGCACCGCCTTGACCTCATCGGCGGCCAGCTTCGGCACGGCGGCGTTGGCGGCGCTGAGCAGGTCTTTCACGGTGATCGGCATGGCGTTGCTCCCGGCGGATCAAGTGTTGGCGGATCAAGTGTTGGCGGCGTAGACGGCACGATACAGCGCGACGATCTCAGCCGCATCCGGCACGCGCGGATTGTTGCCGGGACTGCCGGAGGCCAGCGCCTGCTCGGCCATCAGCGGCAGCTTAGCCTCCCACACCGCCGGGTCGATGCCGTAGGCGCGCGGCGTCGGCACCGACAGTTCGGCGTTCAGCGCCACCAGCCCATCGGTCAGCTTCTCGCAGGCCAGTTCGTCGCTGTCGGCGGCGGCGGCAAACCCGATGGCCCGCGCCGCCTGCGCGTAGCGCGCCTGCGCGTGACCGACCGAAAACCGGGTGATGGCGGGCAGCAGCATGGCGTTGGACAGGCCGTGCGGCACATGGAAATGCGCACCAATCGGCCGCGACATGCCGTGCACCAGCGCCACCGAGGCGTTGCTGAACGCCATGCCGCCCAATGTGGCGCCCAGCATCATCGCCTCGCGGGCCGCCGCATTGCGCGGCTCCGTGTAGGCGATGCGCAGATTGGCGCCGATCAGCGCCATCGATTGCAGCGCGTACATGTCGCTCATTGGGTTGGCGCGGCGCGACACGTAGGCTTCCAGCGCATGCGTCATGCTGTCGATGCCGGTGTCCGCCGTGATGCGCGGCGGCAGGCCGTAGGTGAGTTCGAAATCCACCACGGCGGCCAGCGGCAGGCAGGCCAGCCCCATGATCAGCATTTTCTCGTCATGCGCGGTGTCGGTAATCACGGTGAACCGCGTCACCTCGCTGCCGGTGCCCGCCGTGGTGGGAATGGCGATCACCGGCACCGCCGCCTGATCCGCCGAGACCGGCACCTTAAACGACCTGATCGGCGCATCGCCGCTGGCCACCAGCGCGATGGCCTTGGCGGTATCGATCGGCGAGCCGCCGCCGAAGCCGATCAGGCAATCGTAATTGCCCGCACGCAGCACTTCGGCTCCGGCCTGCACCACGGTATCGGTCGGATCGGGCACCGTGTCGCTGAACACCGGCGCCGCGATCCCGGCCGCTGCCAGCGGATCGAGGCAGCGGCGCACCAGACCGGACGAGACCATGAACGGGTCGGTCACCACCAGCGGACGCGACAACCCGAGCCGCGCCAACACGCTCGCCAGTTCGTTCACCACGCCGGCACCCACCAGCAGCACGCGCGGCGACAGCAGGGTAAAATTCATCGTCCGAAATCCTTGAATACTGGCCCTCGCCGCGCGCGGCTGCGGCGCGGTGCGGCGGGCGGCGGCTACTTCGTCAGTTCGACCTTGCCGCGCGCCGTCACCTGCAAGCGGTCCAGGCAGACTTGCGGATTCTGGTCCGCCGCCGGGGCCTTGCCGCCCTGGCAGGCCAGCACGTCGCTGACCAGGATCTTGCCGATGCTGTCGCACGCGGCGTCGGCCAGATCGAACAGCCGCACCGCAGTCTTTTTCGCCGCCAGCGGCGCCAGATCGAGCGCGATGCGCTTGGAGATCACCCCATCGGTGCCGAACAGCATCAGGTCGAGCCGCAACTGGGTGATCGGATCGGCGTCCGGGTTGCTCACCACCATGTAAACCCGGCAGCCGGCGCCGGGTGCGATCGGCTCCAGCTTGTTCAGTTCGAGCGGGATCGGTGCGGGCGCTTGGGCATGTGCGCCATGCCACGGTGACGCAAGCAGGCACAGAACGGCGGCGGCGGTGACCAGGCCGAGACGACGCATTTTGGCTCTCCCCTCTCGAAGTTGCTAATCCCAACCACGAATTCGCGGCCGAGGCAAACGTTGCGGCTATTTGACCGCGCCCGCCGTCAGGCCCTTGACGATATAGCGTTCCATGAAAATGCCGATCAGCGCCAGCGGGGCAATCGCCGCCGTGGACAGGGCGGCCATCGACCACCAGTTGATGCCCTGCGAGCCGGTCTGGCTGGCCACCATCACCGGCAGCGTCTTGGCGCTGGTGCTGCTCAGCAGTGCTGCAAAGAAGTATTCGTTCCAGCAGATGATCACCGACAAAATGAACGCCGCCGCCATGCCGGGCAGCGCAATCGGCAGCACGATGCGCAGGAACGCGCCCCACACCGAACAGCCGTCGATGAACGCCGCCTGTTCCAGTTCGTGCGGAATGGCGGCGAACTGGTCGCGCATGATCCAGATGATGATCGGCAGTACGCTGAGCGTGTAGATCAGGATCAAACCGATACGGGTATCGAACAGATCGACTTGCTTGTAGAGCACCAGAAACGGCATCGCCAGCACCACCGGCGGCAGGATCAACTGCGACAGGAAGAACGATGAGATGTCCTTATTGCGCCACGGGCCAAATTTATACTCGAATCGCGTCAGGCCGTAGGCGGCCAGCGAGCCGATGGCGATGCCGAGCACGGCGGCGCCAACCGACAGGATCACGCTGTTCTGGAAGCGGAAGAGGAATTCACTGCGGACGGTCGATTCCGTGAAGATCGTATCCGGCGACAGGCCGAGCGAGCGCCAGCCGAGCCATTTCGGGGTGTAGTCGTACCACGGGATCATGTGTCCCTGGGTCACGTCCACCGCGACTTTGAACGACGTGGTCACCGTCCAGTAGATCGGGAACAGCGAAATCACCGTCCAGAACAGCAGCAGCACGTAGATGATCGCCCGGCCGGCCGATTTCTTGGCCCGCCGCATGGCGTGGTTCTCCGGCTGACGCGCCGAGGCATGGGCAAAACGGTTCACGCGGTCAGCTCCCTGAGGCGGGACGGTTGCACGGGCTGCATCACGAATACCGCTTCATCACGCGGGCGGCCAAACTCAGCAGCAGGGTGACGAACACGATGATGATGATGAAATAGAACTGCGCCAGCATGGTGCCGTAGCCCACGTTGGAACGCTCGCGGTATTCGCGGAAGATGAAGCTGGAGATGGTGTCGGTCGCCCCGCCCGGCCCGCCGTCGGTGACCGTGATGACGATGTCGGCGAGCTTCAGTTCGAAGATGATGCGCAGGATCAGTGCGGTCACGCTCACCGGCAGGGTCAGCGGAAACACGATCTTCCAGAACGCCTGCCACGGGCTGGCACCGTCCACTTTGGCTGCTTCCATCACCTCGCCCGGCAGCGCCTGCAATCCGGCCAGCAGCAGCACCATGACGAACGGGATCGACACCCAGCCATCCATCGCCATCACCGCCGCGCGGGCGATCATCGGCGTGGTGAAGAACGACGGGCTGTCCCAGCCGAGAAACCGCGCCACCTGGGCGGCGGGGCCGAAACGGAATTCCATGATCGATTTGCCGATCATCCAGCTTACCGCCACCGGACTCAGCATGAAAGGCATCAAAAAGGCCACGCGGAAGAATTTGCGGCCATGAATATCGGCGTTCAGCAGCAACGCTAGGCCAAACGCAATCGTATATTGTCCCAGCACCGCCAGAACGTAGTACACCATGTTGCCAAGCGCATTCCAGAAATACGCGTCTTGGAACAACGAACGCAGATTATCCAGGCCGTTGAAGTGGCGGCCTTCCAACTGGCTCAAATTCCAGTCGGTGAAGGCAATATAGAAGCCTGACAGCGTCGGGAAAATCACCATCGCCACGGTGAACAGCACCGCAGGCAAAATGAACAACGCCCGCTGGCCGCGCTCGCCGCGCACGATTACCTGCCCGGCGGCGATCACCACCGACCACACCAGCCACGCATAGACAATCGGCCGCCAGTTGGCGAAGCCGAACGCCGTCACGCCGGATACGAACAGAATCTGCGCCAGCACAATGGCCGCCAGCCCCAGCGTCGCCAGCCAAACCAGCCAACGCCCGGCCCGCCGCCGCTCGGGCGAGACACCGTGCATCGCAATGCCGATCGGCTGATCGTCAACAACGGGTCCCACGTCCGGCATTACGTCCGTCATTGCACTCTCACGCTCTCTCAAAAAGGCAACGGCTGGTGGCGAAGTTAACGCCACCAGCCGCAGGCACGTCGCAGGCGTGGCTTAGCAATACCGCCAAGTATTACATCCCGAGCGAGGCCCGGTACAGCTTCAACTGGGTGTCACGGCCGATGGTGTCCGTGATCTTTTCCCACGCTGCGGCAATCGCGTCGGCCCCTTGCTGCGCGGTCGCCTTGCCGGCGTAGATCTTCGCCAGTTCGTCTTCCGCCACGCTGTAGTACTGGAAGATGCCCGGAATACGCGGCTCGATGGCCGAGTTCGGGTGGTTGTACGACTTGTCCAGCGAGCCCAGGTAGCCGCTGATGTAGCCCTTGTCGTAGCCGGCGGCCACCCACTCGTCGATCTGGAAGTGGCTGTTCCGGTGGGCCTGGAAGCCCGACGGATACATCACGGTCCACAGCGAGATGTCCTTGCCGCCGAGATGCGCAGCCGCGCTCCACGCCGCCTTGGACTTCTTCGGGTCGGCATCCGCGCGCGCCATCACGTAAACGCCCCAGCCGAGGTAGGCCATGTTCGGCGCGAAGTTGATGCCGCCCGCCGGGGTTTCCCACTTGCCGGTCTTGCGGTTGTACAGCGTGTCGGAACCAGGGTTGATGTCGAAGCCAATCGTGGTGCCGATCACCGAGCTGTCCGAGGTGTTGGCCATCTGGCCGATGTCGCCCCACCAGGACAGCATCGAGCCGGTGCCAGCGAGGAACTGCTGGAAGCCGGTGGTGCCCGGATCGGCGTTCAACTGGTCGGCCGGTTCGGACGGCAGGCAGTCGATGGCGTCCTGGATGGCGCGCACCCAGCCCGGATTGTTGACCAGCGGCTTCATGTTGTCCGGATCGAACAGCCACGCCTTATCGCCGGGAACCTTCACGTACGAGGTAGCGCGGTCTTCGAGGAAGTAGAAGCCGAAGCCGCCCCAGCCCTTGGCCGGATCGAGATAGCCATAGGCATCCTGGCCGTTGATCTTCTTGCCCTTGAGGAACTTGGTGATTTCGTTCACCTGCTGCCACGTCTTCGGCGGCGCCCAGTCGCCCGTGTGGCCTTCGGCCTTCCACGCGGCGGCCAGCTTCGCATCCTTGAAGTAGTCGGTGCGATAGTTCCAGCTATGGCAATCGCCGTCGATGTTGACGCGGTAGGTCTTGCCTTCCCAGGTGCCGACCGGCGGCTTGAGGTAGTTCACGAGGTCGTCGACCTCGATCTGCTGCTTCACCCAATCCGGCATCGGCGAGGCGAGGCCCTTGCCGCACACGTCGCCTTCGAACGGCGCGCCCATTTCGATGATGTCGAAATCGACGGTCTTGGTGGCGATGGCTTGTTGCAGGCGCGGGTTGTAGTCGGCCTGGGCCAGATCGATCCACTTGATGGTGGCGCCGGTGTAGGCTTCCCACGGCTTGAGGAAGCCACGGAACAGGAAGTTGTGCAGGTTCTGATTGTTCAGGCCCATGAACGTCAGTTCGACGCCCTTGAACTCGCCCGGCTGCACATTGGCCTTCGTCGGGCCAAGGCACATTTCGCCGACTTTCTGCCAATCGGCATCGGTGGGCGAACCCTTGCCGACGCCCGGCACCTTCACCAGGTCGGCGCGGAATTGGGCGTTGCTGCTGGCGGCGCGCGCAGTGGCGGGCATGCTCAGCGTTGCCAGCGGGCCGGCGGCGGCGAGTGCGGCAGCGCCGAAGCCAGCGGCGCCCTTCAGCACGGCGCGGCGGTCGGCTGTTCCGCCAATGAGTGATTCGTTCGTCTTCTCGGTCATTGCTTCCCCCGTTGCGACATCGGCGCACTTTACGTTGACCAGCCCGTCCGGTGAAGTTTGGCCGGAACGGCACAGGGCACCGCATCGCCGCTGCATCGCGCCGCACTATGCCGCAGCGCCTGCCCCTGTCAATCAAACCAGTGCGCCACGGCGCATTTCGTGGCCAGCGGGTCCAGCGCCCGGCAAGCTGGCGAGCCGGTGCCGGTTTGCGGCCCCCGCCGATTCGGTTAGGCTTCACCAAACCCCGCACGGAGCTCGCATGGAACGCGCAATCGAAGGTCTGCTGCTGGGGATGCGCTGGCTGCTATTGCCACTGTATGTGGCCCTGCTGGCCGCTTTGTTGGCGATTTATGTGGTCGTCGGGCGGGAGTTGTGGCACGCCGCCACCGACATCATGACCATCACCGACACCGGACTGGTCAATATCCTGCTCTCGGTGCTCGACCTTGTGCTGCTCGCCAATTTGCTGGTGATGGTCGCGGTCTCGTCGTACGAAAGTTACGTCTCGCGTATCACCGCCCGGGGCGGCAAGCCGGAATGGCTGGGCAAACTGGACAGTGGCAACGTCAAGGTGAAAGTGGCGGTTTCGGTGGCGATGATCGCCGCCATCCATCTGCTGCGCGCCTTCCTGGAAGACGAGGAGATGGGCCGACTGCTCGTGATGGGCGGAGTCAGCCTGGTGTTCACCCTGGCCACGCTGGCGATTGCAATGGTGGACCGCACCGCCCGCCATGTCGTGCCGCCGGCGGAGGATGCATGAGCGGAATTTTCGCCCCAGGCTTTCGCACCGCGCCCTATTGGTGGGACGCCGCCGAACCGGCGGCGCGCGACACGGCATTGCCGGGCGAAACCCCGATTGCCATTGTCGGCGGCGGTTATGCCGGACTGTCGGCGGCGCTCACGCTGCGCCGCCTTGGCCACGGCGTGCTGGTGCTGGACGCCGACCGGATCGGCTGGAACGCCAGTTCGCGCAACGGCGGCATGGTCTCGGGCGGGCTGAAGGTCGCCGCCGGACCGCTCGCCGAACGCTTCGGCGCCGAGCAGGCCGGGGCCATCGTTTCGGCAGCAGCGGCCTCGTTCCCGTTCATCGAAGACCTGCTGGCCCGCGAAGCCATCGATTGCGACTACGTGCGCTGCGGCCGTTTTGTGCCGGCCTGGACGCCGGCCCACTACCGCGCCCTGGAGCACAAAGTACAAAGTGTCGCCGACGCCACCGGCCTGCCGGCCTGGATGCTGCCGCGCGCCCGCCAGCGCGAGGAACTCGGCTCGGACCATTACCATGGCGGCATGGTGGCCGGCGCCACCGGCTCGCTGCACCCCGGCAAATACGCCCGTGGCTTGACCGAGGCCGCACTGCGCGCCGCGGCGACACTGGTGCAAGGCGTGCGGGTGCGCGGCATCGCGCGCACCGGCAGCGGCTTCACGCTGCAAACCGATAAGGGCACCGTCCGCGCGGGCGCCGTGCTGGTCGCCACCAACGGCTATGCGCGGGCACCGGGCGGCGGCGGGGCAATGCCGTGGCTGGCCAAGCGCCTCGTCCCGGTCGCCAGCTACATCATCGCCACCGAACCGCTCGGCCGCGAGCGGGTGCGCAAGCTATTCCCCAACGCGCGGATGATCGCCGACACCAAGCGGGTGCTGAACTATTTCCGCCCCAGCCCGGATGGCGAGCGCGTGCTATGGGGCGGCCGCGCCAGTTTCGCCCCGGTGGGCACCGCGCCCGAGCAAGCCGCCCCAGTGCTGCACCGCGCGATGACCGAGGTGTTCCCCGAACTCCGCGACGCCAAGATCACCCATGCCTGGACCGGCAACGTCGCCTTCACGCTCGACGGCTTGCCGCATATCGGCGTGCAGGACGGCGTGCATTTCGCTGCCGGGTGCCAGGGCTCGGGCGTGGCGATGGCCAGTTGGCTCGGCCATCAGGCGGCGCTGAAACTGGCCGGGGCGGCCAATGCGCCGTTCGGATTGGACTTGCAGCGTTTCCCCGGCCTGCCGTTCTACGACGGCCGCCCATGGTTCCTGCCGCTGGTCGGCTCGTGGCTACGCCTGCGCGACCGGATCGACCGGGCGGCGGCCTAAGCATCGGCGGCCGGGGACGCCGCCCCCGGCCACGCGTCAGTTCACGCCAAAACGCAGGCGTCGCCGAACGCCAGGCGCGGCAGGCGGCCCTGCACGCCGGCCGGATCGCCGTAGCCCAGATTGATTATGAAGTTGGTCTTCCAGGTCGTGCCGGCGAAGAACGCCTCGTCCACCAACCCGGTGTTGAAGCCCGACATCGGCCCCGCATCCAGCCCCAGCGCGCGGGCGGCCAGGATCAGGTAGCCGCCTTGCAGCGTGCCGTTGCGAAACGCGGTGGCTTCGGCCACGGCGGACCCGGCGGGAAACCACGGCTTGGCATCGACATGCGGGAACAGCGTGCCGAGTTGCTCGTAAAACGCGGTGTCGGTGGCAACAATCACCGTGACCGGCGCCGTCATCGTCTTGTTCAAATTGCCGGCCGACAGCGCCGGGCGCAGTTTCGCCTTGCCTTCCGGGGTCCGCACAAACACGAAGCGCGCGGGCGAGCAATTGGCCGAGGTCGGCCCGAACTTCAACGTTTCGTACAGTTCATACAAAGTCTGATCGCTGACCGGCTTGTCCTGCCACGCATTCTGCGTGCGGGCGGTGCGGAACAGGGTATCGAGAGCAGCGGCGTCCAAAGCAGGCATATTCAAGAACCATCCAATGTGCGGTGCAGAAATGGTATCACGCCGAACGAAGGGCAAGGTCGCGCGTGGTCAGCGCCACCCCGAGCGACACCACCGCCACGGCGGCGCAGGCCAGAAACGCCCACTGAAACCCGGCATCCAGCAGCGCAGCACTGCCACCGATGCCGCGCGCCACGATGGCGCCAGCCAGCGTTGCGCCAAACGCACCGCCGATCGAGCGGAACAGCAACATGCAGCCGGTCGCAACACCCACGTCGCGGCGCTCGCAGGCGTTCTGAATCGTCACAGTGATATTGGGCTGCACCAGCCCAATCCCGGCGCCGACCAGCAACGAATAGGCGATCATCAGCGCCACCGGCGTGGCCCCGTCGATGGTCGCCAGCAACAACAACCCGGCGGCGCAACTGGCAAACGCTGCCGACATGATGGCCCGCGTGCGGCCCAGGCGGCGCGACAATCGGCCGCCGCTGAACGACAGTGCTACGAACGTCAGCAAATACGGCGTCAGCACCAGCCCGGAGCCGCCAGCGGTGCCGCCCATCGCCAACTGCACGTGCAGCGACACCAGCAGCGTGGTGGCGAAGGTGATCAGCGCGTTGCTGAACGACATGAACAGCCCGCGCACCACCACGGTATTGCCGAACATCCGCAGCGGCAGCATCGGGTCCGGCGCGCGGCGTTCCTGCGCCATCAGCAGCGCGAGCGCCACGCAGCCCGCCAGCACCAAAGCCGCCGTCACCGCCACACTGCTCTCGCCCGGCTGCCCGGCGCGGCTGATCAGCAACAGGCAGCACACCACCGCGACGGTCAGTAGTCCGGCCCCGGCGATATCGATGCGCGCCCCTTCCGGGGTGCGCGGCGGCAACAGCCGCAGCGCCCGGCTGCTCAGGCGATAGGCAATGGCGGCCAGCGGCAGATTGACCCAGAAAATCGCCCGCCAGGACAAATGGTCGGTCATCAGCCCGCCGACCACCGGCCCGCCAATGCTGGCCAGCCCCCACATGCCGCTCATGTACACCTGATAGCGGCCCCGCTCACGCGGCGTCACCACATCGGCAATCGCCGCGTGCGCCATGGCGATCAGTCCGGCGCCGCCAATGCCCTGCAACGCCCGGAACGCCACCAGTTGCGCCAGCGACTGCGACAGCCCGCACAAGATCGAGGCGGCGGTAAATACCAGGATCGACAGCAGCGTCAGCGGGCGGCGGCCGTAAATATCGCTCAGCTTGCCCAGGATTGGCGTCGCCGCCGTCGAGGTCAGCAAATAGGCCGAAATGATCCAGGAGAAATCGCCAAACCCGGCCAGATCGGCCGACATGGCCGGGATCGCCGGGGCGACGATGGTTTGATCGAGTGCGGACAGCAGGATGCACAGAGCAATCCCGCCGATCACCCGGATCACCTCGCGGTGGCTGTAGACCGGCTGGGCGGCGGCAGCGGTGCTACTCACGCGGCAATAATCGGCGCGATCACGTCCGCCACGTCCAGCAGCGCGAAGTCGGCGAAGCGCGGGCCGGTCAGGGTCACGCCCACTGGCATCCCCTCGGCGGAGCGGTAGCCCGGCAGGTTGACGCACGGCACGTGCAGCAGACTCCACATCTGGTTGAACACCGGGTTGCCCGGCCAGCGGCCCGGCGGCGCGATGCCTTGGGCGCTTGGCGTCAGCACGCCGTGGAACCCCCCGGCCAGCGCATCGAATGCGGCGCGGTTGGCGGCAGCAATGTCGTATGCCTCACTTAACATGCGTGCGGTGATACCAGCCCCGTTCTCGGCGCGCGAGCGGAACTCCT
>JANYDF010000140.1 GCA_025359905.1 Rhodospirillales bacterium | reverse complement strand
GGGTCGGTGATCTCGGAAAAACAGGCGACGAACTCGTCCATGCGCTAGGCATCCTTCGGTCGAATCCCAGCGTTGGAATCCAGACCGCCGCCGCGCCGCAAGCAAAAAATCACGGAAATCCGTCATATGCGAATCCCCTGGCCGGCACCCGCAAAATTGTCACGTAAGCCGTCACTCTGTCTATGCTCTATAAACCGTCCAGTTCTGCCTGGCGAGACGACCCGCGTCGGCCGTCGCGTACGCGTTGCGCCGCCGCGCCGCTCGCGACATCGCCCGCCCAGTTCGCCTGCCCAGTTCGCCTGCCGCCTTGTTCCCGCCCTCGGTCAGCAGCCCGCCCTGCAGTTCGTTCACGCGTGCCCAAATCATTGCAGGATACATCGCCCGCATCCGCTCGATGGGCACGCCCGTGCCGACCGACAGACGGGCGAGCTCCGCCTCAGAGATCCCGTTCAGGTCGCGTGCTCCGCGCCCTGTGCGCCCGAGAGCGCGCTTGAGGAACGTGTCGTAGCTGACCCCATACGTGTCCGCGATCCGGCGCACCCACGTCTCCAGGCCTTCCCACTCGGACGGCTGCGGATGCAGCGGCCAGCGGCGGCCGGGCATGGGGTCGGCGGGAATGCCGCTCACCGTAGCGCGCGCTGCTGGCGTTCCAACGCCGCGTAGTAGTCTTTGCGCTCGACCTCGATCTGCGACGACATGCTGTAAAACCGTTCGCGGCAGCCATCGGCGCGCGCCAGCGCCATATTGGCGATCGCCCTGGCGATGCGGCCATTGCCGTCCTCGAAAGGGTGGATGGTGACGAACCACAGATGGGCGATGCCAGCCCGCAGGACGGGATCAAGCGCCGCCGGATTGTTGAACCAAGCCAGGATGCGGCCATTTCTGCGGTCAGCCGGCTGGCCTCCGGGGCCTCGAAATGCACGCGCTCGCGCCCGTATGGGCTTGAGACCACCTGCATCGCGCCGGCCTCCTGGGGGCGCCAGGCTCCGGCCGTGATGCGGCGAAGACCGCTCTGGCCGGTGGGACACAAGGCCTTGTGACCTGCGCCCAGGGCGGCGGACGCGGGTGGATGGTGCCGCGCGCTTCGTCCGCATCCGCGTTTGGAACAGCCTGCAAGGCTTTTCAGTTGTGGATTGGCGCGGTCTTTCGGCGCTGGTCGGCACGGCAAGCTGTGGCTTCTGGGAGTGCGATCCGACCCAGAGCCGGCGCTTGTTCATAGTTTGCTGGCATCCGCAGTGAGCGGGGACTACCGTTCGGTAATAGGGGCTCAATTGGCACCTTGATTGGGCAAATCCCCAGAAAGCATGGGGGCGGCAGTGAAAAAGTGGTTTGCAAATAATATCGTCGAGGCCACGCAAGTGACGGGCATGCCGGTGATTACCGCACAGAACGAGGCGGTCTTGATCAACGGCACGATCCTGGCGTCGGCGTTGGTTGGTTCGGTTTATGATCCGAACGGCTACGCGATTACGGCCTATGATTTTCGCGACGATGGCACCGGCGGCGGCTATTTCAGCTTAAGCGGCATCACCCAGGCGTCCGGCGGTTGGATCACGGTCAGCGCCTCCAACCTCGCCAGCTTGAGTTATGTCGGCGGCGCCGCGCCGGGCAGCGAAACCGTCGATGTCGCGGCCTGGGATGGGGTGAACTGGTCGTATTACCAGACCGCGACGGTGACAACGCAGGGCCCGGCGCTGCCGGTCGTCGTGGCGCAAGCTCAGACGGTGCAGAGCAACGGCTTGATCCTCGCCGCGACGCTCATTGGCTCGGTCAGCGACCCGAACGGCTACGCCATCACCTCATACGATTTCCGCGACGACGGCGGCGGTGGCGGCGGACATTTCAGCCTGAGCGGCGTGACGCAGGCGGCCGGCGGCTGGATCAGCGTGAGCGCCGCCAACCTGTCGCAGTTGCAGTTCGTCGGCGGCACTGCGCCGGGCAGCGAGACCGTCGATGTCGCGGCCTGGGACGGGGTGAATTGGTCGTATTACCAGACCACCACGGTCACCACAGTGGTGGCGCAGGTGGTGCTGCCGGTGATCACCGCGCAGAATCAGGCGGTGATTGCCGGGGGCTCGATCCAGGCCGGTTCACTGATTGCCTCGGTCAGCGATCCTGGCGGCAAGGCCATCACAGCGTATGATTTCCGCGACGATGGCGGCGGTGGCGGCGCGCTGGTGCTCAATGGCGCGACGCAGATCTCCGGCGGCTGGATCACCGTCAGCGCGGCCAATCTGGCGCAATTGCAGTTCGTCGGCGGCGCGTCGGCCGGCAGCGAGACCATCGACGTGGCGGCCTCGGACGGGACAAACTGGTCGTATTACCAGACCGCCGTGGTGACCACGCAGCCGATACTGCCGGCGGTGCTGACCGTCAGCGACCAGGCGGTCGGAGCCTACCAGACCATCCCTGCGGCAGCGTTGATCAATTCTGTCAACGATCCGAACAACTTCAACATCACCTATTACGACTTCCGCGACGATGGCGGCACCGGCGGGCACTTCAGCCTGAAAGGCGCCACGCAGGCGACCGGCGCCTGGATCACCGTCGCCACGTCCGATCTTGGCAACTTGCAGTTCGCTGGCGGCGCCTTCGCCGGCAGCGAGACGGTGGATGTTGCGGCCTGGGATGGATATTCTTGGTCAGTGATCGAAACTGCGACGGTGATCACCAAGCCGGCGCAGAACATCAATCCGCCCGGCGTCATCGCCCAAAACGAGACCATTGGCGAAAATCAATCGGTGCTGGCCGCGTCGCTGATCGCCTCGGTGTCCGATCCCAGCAAGCTGGGCATTTCGTACTATAGCTTCCTCGATCAAGGCGGCACCGGCGGCTACTTCATCCTGAATGGATTGCGGCAAGCGACCGGGAGCTGGATCACGGTCAGCGCCAGCGATCTGGGGCAATTGCTGTTCACCGGGACCGCCACACCCGGCACCGAGGCTGTCGAGGTATCGGTCTGGAACAGCCAAAGCTGGTCCAACGCCGCGACCGCCACCATCACCACGCAAGCGCCACAGGTCGCACGCCCGCTGATCGCAGCACAAAACCAGACGCTGGCGGTCAATGGGACGATCCAGGCGGCGGCGCTGGTCGCCTCGGTCAGCGATCCGGCCGGATACGCTATCAGCGCCTATGATTTCCGCGACGCTGGCGCCGATGGCGGCCATCTCAGCCTGAACGGCGTGATTCAGGCGGCAAACACCTGGATCACGGTCAGCACGGCCGATCTGGCGCAGTTGCAATACATGGGCGGCGCCACGGCGGGCAGCGAATCGATCGACGTGGCGGTCTCGGACGGGGTGAACTGGTCGAACTATCAAACCGCCGTGGTCACCACGCAGGCTGTGGCGCTGCCAGTGATTGCCGCGCAAGACCAGACGGTCAAATCGGCTGGCACGCTCCAGGCATCGGCGCTGATCGCGTCGGCCAGCGTCCCGGCTGGCTTCACGATCACCGAATACGATTTCCGCGACGATGGCGGCGGCGGTGGATATCTGGCGCTGAATGGCGTGCAGCAAACAGCGGGTCACTGGATCGCCGTCAGCGCGGCCGACTTGCCGAAGTTGCAGTTTGTGGCTGGCGCCTCGGCGGGCAGCGAGACCATCGACGTGGCGGTGTCCGATGCCGCCAACCAATCCAGCTTCGCGACCTCGGTGGTCACCACGCAAGGCACGCTGGCGGTCAATTCGGTGCTGGCGGCGCTGACCGATGCGGGGATCGAGGCGGATGCAGCGAAATACATCGTCAACGGCACGCTGACCTATAGCGGCATGCTGTCGATTCTCGACGATGCCGCCGCCGGAAGCGTCACGGCGAGCGAATTCAAAGACCTGCAAACCATCGTCTCGTATTTCAACAAGACCAACGGCATCCAGGTCTCGCCGTACTTGGCCTATATCAGCACGCGCCTGATCAATGGCGATGCCGCAAACGCATTCTGGACCGGCGGTGCCATGAGTGCGGTGGCGCTGGGCAATCTGGCGCCCGGCAGCACGCAAACCCAGATGAACGAACTGATCGGTAAATGGTTCTTGGGTACCGACCTGCCCGCCCCAGTGTTCGACAGCGCGGCTGGGACGATCGCGTACGTCACGGACAATAACCCGCTCTTTGGCGCAGGCGGTGTGCCGAGCATCAACGACATCAATCAGGGTTACCTGGGCGATTGCTACCTTCTCGCCTCGCTGGCCGAGGTTGCGCAGGACCAGCCAGCCGCCATCCAGTCGATGTTCGCCAGCAACGGCAATCAGACGTAAGGCATCCGGTTCTACATCAATGGCCAGCCGGTCTACGTCACCATCAACACGGCGCTGCCGGAATACGTGGCGTCCGGACTGCTGTGCGGCAACCGGGCAACAGATATCTGGGGCAGCCTGCTGGAAAAAGCCTATGTCCAGCTAAACGCTGAGCCAGGATTTCTGCAGCATCCCGCGGGCAATGTTTACAACCTGATCAACGGCGGCTTTGCGGATCCGATCACCCAGATCACCGGGCGTAGCGTGGTGACCTACAGTTCAGCGAATTATTCCACGACGGCGTGGGCCGACCTGAAAGCCAGTTTCGTCACCGCCATTCAGGGCGGCGAGGAAGTCGATTTCGCCTCGTATGGTGCGACCAGCATCAACGGCACCACGGCGTTCGTCTCGGGGCACATGTTCTCCGGCATCGGCTACGACAGCACGACCGGGGATTTTATCATCCGCAATCCCTGGGGCACCCAGGCGGGGCAAAGCTGGCTGACCAGTTTCGAGGCCAGTATTGCGGATTTGTACAGCGTCCACGGCGTCATCTTCACCGCCACTGGCGTCGCTGCCGATACGCCGCAGATCGCTGCCGTGACGCCATGCTTCGTCAGCGGCACGCTGATCGCAACCGGCAGCGGCAGCACCGTGGTGGAAGCGCTGCGCGTGGGCGATGTGGTGCAAACCGTGTTCGGCGTCACCGCCGCGGTCACTTGGATCGGTCACCGGCGGGTGCATTGCCGCCGCCATCCGCGCCCGTGGGATGTCTGGCCGGTGCGGGTGCGCGCCGGCGCGTTTGGCACACAGATGCCGGCGCGCGACCTGCTGCTGTCGCCGGACCATGCGGTGTTCACCGGCGGCGTGCTGATCCCGGTGCGCTATTTGCTCAACGGCGCCACCATCGTGCAGGAACCGGCCGGCAGCGTCACCTACTGGCATGTCGAACTGGAGCGGCACGGCGTGCTGCTCGCTGAGGGGCTGCCGTGCGAGAGCTATCTTGATACCGGCAATCGCGGCGCCTTCGCCAATGGCGGCGGCGCTACCGCGATGCACCCTGATTTCGCGCGCGGTATGTGGCAGACTCAGGGCTGCGCGCCCCTGGTACTCGACGGGCCGCATCTGGCCGCCGCGCAGTGCCGGGTGCTGGCGCAAGCCGCAGTGCTTGGCCATGCGATGACCGACGACCCTGCCATCCGGCTGCTGGCCGATGGTGTGGAGCTTGCCACCGCAGTGAGCGGCCGGCGCTGGCGGGCGCGGCTGCCGGATGGCACGCGGCAGGTTCAGATCACCTCACGCGTGTGGCGGCCCGCCTATATGCGGCCAGGCGAGACTGACGCGCGCGCACTCGGCGTGGCGATTGGGCAGATGTGGCTGGATCGCCGCGCGGTAAGTCTGCAAAGCCCGTCCCTCAATGTTGGATGGCACGCGCCGGAGCCGGACTGGCGCTGGACTGATGGGGCAGCGTCGCTCGCGGTTTGCGGGGTGCGTGAACTGATCTTCGAGGTCGCGATGACCGGGGCGTATTGGGCCGGATCGGACTGGTGTGACCTCAATCCAGGTGGGAGGATCGTCCACCACATCACCTCGGCCTGACTTGGCGGTTTGGTTTGGCCGCCGTGCACAATGCGCAATTTCGATGAAAGTTGAATTTTGACCTGTTATGAAAATAATACGCCGGACATCGGCACCCTCTGGCGGGTTTTTTGCGCGCCGCACGCCGCCGCCCGGACGCGGGCACATTGGGGAGGATCACTGCAATGTCCGATATCGCTCAAAGCGGCGGGGCCGGAATTTCCGGCACGCCAGGTATCGCCCCTAGCGGGCCGGGTGGCACTGGCGGCACCGGGGGTACCGCCTCCGCGTTGAACACCGGCGCGCCGGACTCCACCAACACTGCTGAAGCCACGGGCGGCGCGGGTGGCACCGGGGGTAATGGCGCCGATGGCGCCGGGGCCGTCGTGGGCGGCAATGG
Source organism: Rhodospirillales bacterium (assembly GCA_025359905.1). Lineage (GTDB taxonomy): Bacteria > Pseudomonadota > Alphaproteobacteria > Acetobacterales > Acetobacteraceae > CAIPHQ01. The sequence continues at coordinate 3,635 of JANYDF010000140.1, read as the reverse complement.
CGGAGCAGGCGGCAGCGGCGGCATGGCGACCGCGGCGGCTGGGACCAAAACGGTGGCGACCGCCGCAAGCGCCATCGCCACGGCGACCGGCGGCGTGGGCGGTGCTGCTGGACCGGCAGGTGCGCAGCCTTTGACTACCGATGGCGCAACCGGCGGCATGGGCGGCGGAGCAACCGGCAATGCGTTTGCCGTCGGCGTCTCCGCAACCGCCTCGACTAAGGTGACGGGCGGCAATGGCGGCAGCGGCTGGGGCAGCGGTCAGGCAGGCGGCGCGGGCGGAGTGGCGAAGGGGTCAGTCGCCCTCGCGCAATCCCAGGCAGGCGCAGCATCGGCCGCCGTGGTGCAGACCGCCGGCGGCGGCGGCGGCGGCGTGCAAGGCGCTGCCGGCGGCGCGGGCGCGGCCAGCCGCCTATTCAATGCAGTGAGTGGTTCCAGCAACGGCGGCACATTGACCCTGTCGCAAACTGCCACCGGCGGCGCGGGTGGGCAAAGCCGCGGCGGTGCGGCGGGTCTGGGCGGTCTGGCACTATCGAGCCTGCATTTCAACGACTCCAGCAACACAACGCAAAGCTCCGCTGTCACCGCCATTGCCATCGCCACAGGCGGCGCGGGTGGCGCCGGCCAAGGCGTGCGCGCCGCTTCCGGCGCAACGGCGAGCGCCACCAGCAATATTAGTGGCGCCCGATCTGTCACTGCCCAGGCGACCGCCACCGGCGGCGCAGGCGGCAGCACCGATGGCGGTGGCAGCGCCGGCGCGGGGGCCACCGCCACCGCAAAGGCAACCGCGACTAGCACCGGCGGGGCAGCTCTAGCGGCGGCGAGTGCCACGGGTGGCGCTGGCGGCAGTGGCAATACCAGTGGCGCCGTCGCCGGCATCGGCAATGGCGGCGCCGGTGGCGCGGTGGCCGGTAGTACGGCGATTGCGCTTGGGCTGTCCGCCTCGGCGTCCAGCACCGCGTCAGGCGGCAATGGCGGCACCGGCTTTGGCGCGGGCCGCCGGGGCGGCAATGGCGGGCAGGCCTCGGCCGTCAAGGCCACGGCGGCCGGACAAAGTGACGCCTGGGCTGTGGCCGTTCAGACTGGTGGCAATGGCGGTCAGGGCGGCAACGGCGCCGGTGGCGGCAACGGGGCCGGCAGCATGTTGGTCAACGCGGTCAGCGGCAGCGCCAACAGTGGCAATTTGACCCTGTCGCAAACCGCAATCGGCGGCGCGGGCGGTGCCGGTAACCACAGCACGGCCGGGGTCGGCGGCAACGCGACGTCGGATCTCACTTTTAGCGACGCGACAAGCCCAACCCCGAGCGTTGACCTGCGCGGCGACGCCATCGCCACGGCGGGCGCCGGTGGCGGCGCCCAGCAATTCACCGGCGGGCTTGGCGGTAGCGCAGTCAGCAGCAGCGTCATCACCGGCACATACGCCGTCGCCGCCAACGCGACTGCGACGGCCGGGGCCGGCGGCAGCAGCGTCTCAACCCACAACGGCGGCAGTGGCGGCACGGCGCTGGCCGGGGCTGCGGCGCACAGCAGCGGCGGTGTGGCCACCGCCACTGCGATCGGTGCCGGTGGCATGGGCGGCAACGGCGCACCATTTTCTAAGGGGGCTGGCGCGGCGGGCGGTGGTGTCCCCGGAGTCAACGCCACGGCAACGGGTGCCAGCGCCACCGCTACGGCCTCCGCCACCGGCGGCGCTGGGGGCCAGGGTTCGAGCGCAGGCTATGCGAGCGGCGCTGGCGGTGGAGCAACCGGCACCCACGCTGCGTCCACGGCGATATCAGGCGATGCATCGGCCACCGTCACGCAAACTGGCGGCGCTGGCGGCAATGGCCTGAGCGTGGCGGGGGGCGGCAATGGCGCCTCAAGCATGCTGACTAACGCGGTCACCGGCAGCACTCACAACGCCACTCTGAGCCTATCGCAGACCGCGATCGGCGGTGCGGGGGGCAATTCCGGCGGGGGTGCCGGTCGGGCCGGCTTGGGCGGGTTGGCCGAGTCGGGCCTGTATTTCGATGACCGGACGAGCGCTACCAAAAGCGCTGACGTTGAAGGCGATAGCACTGCCACCGGTGGCAGTGGCGGCGGCGGCGGCGCCACGCTTCCTGGGGCCGCCGGCGGCGCTGGGACGGCGGCGAGCAAGATCATCGGAATTCAGTCCGTAGTGGCAAAGGCCACAGCCTCGGGTGGCAGCGGTGGAAACTTGTATCTGGTCTCGGGCACCAACCGGAGTGGCAGCGGCGGCGTGGCGCAGGCCAATGCGCAGGCGGTCAGCAGCGCCGGTGCCGCCGCCGCGTCCGCCTCCACACAGGGGGGCAGCGGCGGATACTCGAATTCGCCGAATGGCGGATCGACCGCGAATGGCGGCGCGGGTGGCGCAGTGCTGGGCACAATCGCTAAAGCCACTGGCGCCGCGGCGACCGCTACGAGCACTGCGAGCGGCGGCTCCGGCAATTGGGGTGTCGGCGCTGGATCGGCCGGTGGAGCGGCAGGCAGTGTGGCCGGTACTGCGGCGAGTGCCATTGCCAGCAGCGGCGATGCCAAGGCAACCGCGCTGCAGAGCGGCGGCTACGGCGGTGGCGGCGGATTTGGCGGCAACGGCGCCAATGGCGGCGCCAGCACGCTGACAAACGCGGTGAGCGGCATGACGGCTGGCGGCCAACTGACGCTATTGCAAACTGCAATCGGCGGCGGCGGCGGCGAAAGCGACGGTGGCATCGCGGGAAAAGGCGGCCTGGCAACCGCGTGGTTGAGCATCGACGACACCAAAAATGCGACCCAAAGCAGCACATTCATCGCCAACAGCACCGCGATTGGCGGCGGCGGGGGGGCCGGGCTGGACGGCAGCGCCGGGGGCAGCGGCGGCGCCGCGGTGGCTACGGCGAAGCTGACCGGCAGCGCAAGCAGCAGCGTGACCGCCGGTGCCAGCGCCACAGGTGGCAACACAGGCAGCAGCGACAGCGTCGGCGGAAATGGCGGCAGCGCCATCGCCACGTCCGGCGCCATCGGCGGCAAAATCTCGTCTAGCGCGTTCGCCATCGGCGGGCGGGGGCCGAGCGGGGCCGGCCAGGCGCGCGCTGCGGCGTCGGGGACCGGCCTGTCCGGAATCGTCTCGGCGCATGCTCAAATCGGGCTGCCTGCCGGCAGCCACATCGCTTTAGTTGATGCTGCTAATTCGACCAATTTTTCCGGGGCCACCTCGGCAACCGCGCAGATGAATGCTACGGCGGTGCTCGGCGGCACCGCGCCCAGCTTCCTGCCAAGCGGACAGGGCACCACCGTGTTGTTCGGCGCGCCAACGGCGGCAAGTCTCGCCCCAGTTCTGGCGGCCAATAGCGGTATCACCAGTGCCACCGGGACAGGTGCGACCTATTTGGCGCTCGGCGAACTCGGCAGCGCCCACACCAATGCTGCAGGCGGCATTGAAAACAGTTCCAGCGATATCAATCTCGCGGTCGCTCTCAACAGCACGGACACCAGCCAGCATTTGATACTCGGTCTGTTCGGCGGCGCGAGCACCGTGACCGGGGTATCCACGGTGGCCCTGTATATTACCGCCGACGGGATCAACTTCTCGCAGACTTTTGGCAGCGGCGCGGCCGCGGCCACGTTTTTCAGCGACAACACCGTCGATCTCGGCCCGC
>JANYDF010000134.1 GCA_025359905.1 Rhodospirillales bacterium | reverse complement strand
CTCGCCGCCCGGCAGCGTGCGCTGGCCGAGCAGGTGCGCGAAGCCGCGCGCCGCGAGGCCGAGCGCCGTGAGCAGGAAAAAATCTCGATCCTGTCGGCCGCCGAGGAAGCGCGGCGCCGCGAGGAAGAAGCCCGCAAGGCTGCCGAGGAAGAGGCGCGCCGCGCCGCTGAGGAGGAAGCCAGGGCACGTGAAGTGGCGGAAGCCCTTCGCGCCGCCGAAGCGGCCGCTGCGGCGCGTGCCGCGGCTGGCATGCCGCCCGCTCCGCCTGCCCCTGTTGCCCAACCCGCCCCGCCGCCGCGCCAGGGCGCTGCGACGGACGACCGTCGTGCTGCCCCGGCGCGGCCGGGCCAGCGCCCGGCTGCCGGTAAGCCAGCCGCTACTCCGGCGGCGCCTGCCGAAACGCTGCGCCTGAAAACCGCGCGTCCCGGCGAGGAAGAAGAAGAATCCCGCACCGTGCGCCGTCCCGGCGCCGTGCCGGGTGCCGCGCCGCGCAAGCCGCAGGTTGCCGCCCCGAAGAAAAGTACGGATGACCGCCGCCGTGCTGGCAAGATTGACGTGCTGGCCGCGATTGAAGGCGAGGACGACCGCGTTCGCAGCCTTGCTTCGGTGCGCCGCCAGCGTGAGCGTGAGCGCCGTCAGGCCGAACTGGAGCGTCTGCGCGCCGATCAGGTGAAGGTGGTGCGCGAAGTCGTGCTGCCGGATGCGATTACCGTGCAGGAACTGGCCAACCGCATGGCTGCCCGCACCCCGGACGTCATCAAGGCATTGATGCGCATGGGCGTGATGGCGACCATCACGCAAAGCCTGGATGCCGATACCGCCGAGTTGGTGGTGCAGGAATTCGGCCACCGGGTGAAGCGCGTCTCGGAAGACGACGTTGAAATCGGCTTGGCCGGTGCGACCGATACCGACACGGAATTGCTGCCGCGTGCGCCGGTTGTCACCATCATGGGCCATGTCGATCACGGCAAGACCAGCCTGCTCGATGCGCTGCGCTCCACCGATGTGGCGGCGGGCGAGGCGGGTGGCATCACCCAGCATATCGGCGCCTATCAGGTTGAACTTGCCACCGGCGAGCACATCACCTTCATCGACACGCCGGGCCACGAAGCGTTCACCGCGATGCGTTCGCGCGGCGCCAGCGTGACCGACATCGTGGTGCTGGTGGTGGCTGCCGATGACGGTGTGATGCCGCAGACCATCGAAGCGATCCAGCACGCCAAGGCGGCCAACGCGCCGATCATCGTGGCGATCAACAAGATCGACAAATACGACAGCAATCCAGCGCGCGTGCGTCAGGAACTGCTGCAATACGACATCGTCGTCGAAGAAATGGGCGGCGAGACGCAGGACGTGCCGGTTTCGGCGCTGAAGCGCACCGGGCTTGAGGCGCTGCAGGATGCGATCCTGCTGCAAGCCGAAATTCTCGACTTGCGCGCGAACCCTGACCGCTCGGCCGAAGGCTCGGTGATCGAAAGCCGCCTGGATCGTGGACGCGGGCCGGTGGCCACTGTACTGGTGCAGAAGGGCACGTTGCGGACCGGCGACATCGTGGTGGCCGGCGCCGAGTGGGGCCGCGTGCGCGCCATGCTCGACGACAAGGGCCGTCAGATGAAGGATGCTGGGCCGTCGACTCCGGTGGAAATCCTGGGGCTGGCCGGCGTGCCGTCGGCGGGCGAGCCGTTCGTGGTGGTGGAAAACGAAAGCCGCGCCCGCGAAATCAGCGAGTTCCGCCAGCGCAAGATCCGCGACAAGAGCGCCGGAGCGGTCACCGCCGCACGCGGCACGCTCGACCAGATGCTGGCGCGCATTCAAGCGGGCGAGCAGAAAGAGGTCGCGATCATCGTTAAGGCTGACGTGCAGGGCAGTTCGGAGGCCATTCAGGCCACTGTGCTCAAGCTGGCGCACGAAGAAGTGCGGGTGCGGGTGCTGCTGTCCAGCGTGGGTCAGATCACCGAAAGTGATGTGCAACTCGCCAAGGCGTCCAACGCCGTCATCGTTGCCTTCAACGTCCGCGCGACCAGCCAGGCGCGCGAGTTGGCGCAACGCGAAGGCGTGGATATCCGCTACTACGCGATCATCTACGACGTCGCCGACGACGTGGAAAAATTGGTGCGCGGCAAGGTCGCCCCGAAGGCGCGCGAGAAGTTCCTGGGCTACGCCGAAATTCGCAAGGTTTTCGAGATCACCAAGACCGGCAAGGTTGCTGGCTGCATGATCACCGAAGGTGTGGTGAAGCGCGGCAGCGGAGTGCGGTTGCTGCGCGACGGTGTGGTGATGCACACCGGCGAACTGACGCAGTTGAAGCGCTTCAAGGACGACGTGAAGGAAGTGGCGCGCGGCTACGAATGCGGCTTGTCGTTCGCCGGGTATCAGGATTTGCGCGAAGGCGACGTGGTCGAGTGCTACGAAATCGAGATGGTGCCGGGGTGAAGCAGGAGTCTACCCGGGCGCCAGCGCGGCGTTCCGGCGTTCACGGCAAGTCGGCCAAGCCGGCGACCCAGCGGCAATTGCGCGTGGCGGAGGAAATCCGCCACGTGCTCGCCGGCATCTTTGCCCGTGGCGAAGTACGCGACCCTGATTTGGCCGACGTGCTGATCACCGTGACCGAAGTGCGGATCGCACCCGATCTGAAACGCTGCACGGCCTTCGTCACCCGGCTCGGACGCTCCGATATCGCCGCCAAGCTGCCGGCGCTGCGGCGCGCGGCACCGTTTCTGCGCCATGAGTTGGCCAAGGAACTGCGGCTGCGCGCGGTGCCGGATATTTCGTTCCAAGCGGACGAGACTTTGGATTATGCGATGCATATCAACGATGTGTTGCATTCCCCCGAGGTCAAGCGCGATCTGGAATCGCCGTCCAAGTCCTGATAGCGACGGCCGCCTGATTATTTTCCATTCTATTTGAACGGTCCCGTCCGCAAACGGGCACGGCGCGCTGGCGCTGACAGGAGTTGAAGATGCGCCAACGCAAACCCCGGGGCCGTGCGCTCGACGGCTGGCTGATCGTCGACAAACCGGCCGGGATGACGAGCACCGACGTGGTCAACCGCGTGCGCCGCTGGTTCGACGCGCAGAAAGCCGGGCATGGCGGCACGCTCGATCCGCTGGCGACTGGGTTGCTGCCGGTGGCGTTCGGGGCGGCGACCAAGACGGTGCCGTACATCATGGACGGCACCAAGGTGTACCGCTTCACGCTGCGGCTTGGCGAAGCCCGCGATTCCGACGATGCCGACGGCAAACCGGTCGCATCGTCCGAGGTGCGGCCAACCGACGACCAAATCCGCGCCGCCCTTCCGGCGCTGACCGGCGACATCATGCAGGTGCCGCCCGCGTTCTCCGCGATTAAGGTGGACGGCGAGCGTGCCTACAATCTCGCCCGCGCCGGTGCGCCGCCGGTGCTCGATGCGCGCCCGGCGCGGGTGGATCGATTCGAGTTGATCGAGCGGCCGGACGCCGATACGGCGGTGTTCGAAGTGCAGTCCGGCAAGGGCGTTTACATGCGCAGCCTGGCCCGCGATCTGGCCTTGGCCTGCGGCACATTCGGCCACGTCGCCGCCCTGCGCCGCTTGCGGGTCGGCCCGTTCAGTGAGGCGCAGGCGATTCCGCTGGACAAATTGCAGCCGCAGGAGGATACCCCGCCGGCTTCCCCGGACCTTCTGCTTCCCGTTGCGACCGCGCTGGCCGACATCCCGGCGCTGGCCCTGACGGAAGCGGAGGTCTTCGGCCTCAGCAATGGCCAAGCCATCAGCTTGGTAAACTTGATGGGCCGCATTCCACAGGCGGCCAATCCCAACGGGGGATTGGCTCGCGCCATGGCGGGGAACCGCGTGATCGGGCTGTGCCGGCTTGCAGATGGCTGGCTCAAACCCGAACGGCTGCTGTAGCCGCACGCGCCGTTTTAACCCCCATCAGGAGTATCACGATGTCGATGACAACGGATCGCTGCGCTGCGATCGTGACCGCCTATGCGACCCATCCCGGCGACACCGGCAGCCCCGAAGTGCAGGTGGCCCTGCATTCGGACCGGATCATCTCGCTGACCGAGCATCTGAAAACCCACGCCAAAGACTTCCACAGCCGCCGCGGCCTGCTGGTGCTGGTCGGCCGCCGCCGCTCGCTGCTGGATTATCTGAAGAAGAAAGACCAGAAGCGCTACGAAACCCTGATCGGCCGTCTCAGCCTGCGCCGCTGATCGTCCGGACAGTAGTTCTGCTGGCCAGCGTCCCTATATGACGCTGGCCGGTGCTATCCCCGGGCCATGGTGGCGCGGGGCAATGCCGGCCGGGGCGATGGCTCCGGCGCCGCGCAGGCGGTGGCACGACAGTCGGACGATCCGGCATCTTCCCGCGCGGCTGGGGGAATCGACGGCGTTTCCGGCCACATGGTTCGCGGCTGCACCCGGCACGGGTCTCGCAGTCCGCCCCCATGCCGCCCGAGACGCCGTTCCTCCGCACCGGAAGACGGATCGCCGCCCTGTATGCCGTGCGCTGCGCGCAATGCGACAAGGATGATGCGATGTTCAATTATTTCCGCAAAGAGATCGACTGGGGCGGCCGCAAGCTGATCCTGGAGACCGGCAAGATTGCCCGTCAGGCCGACGGTGCCGTGCTGGCCCGCTACGGCGACACCATCGTGCTGTGCACGGCGGTTGGCGCCAAGACCGCCAAACCGGGGCAGGATTTTTTCCCGCTGACGGTCAACTATCAGGAAAAGGCGTTCGCCGCCGGCAAGATCCCCGGCGGCTTCTTCAAGCGGGAAGGCCGCCCGAGCGAGAACGAGACCCTGGTCAGCCGCCTGATCGACCGCCCGATCCGCCCGCTGTTCCCGGACGGATTCCGCAATGAAGTCCAGGTCATCGCCACCGTGCTCAGCCACGACCTGGAAAACGATCCCGACATCGTCGCCCTGATCGGCTGCTCGGCGGCACTGACGCTGTCCGGCATTCCGTTCTTTGGCCCGGTGGCCGGTGCGCGCGTGGCCTATATCAATGGCCAGTATGTGCTGAACCCGACCGCAGCGCAGACCGAGGAATCCAAGCTCGATCTCGTGGTGGCTGGCACCACCGAGGGCGTGCTCATGGTCGAGAGCGAGGCCAGCGAACTGTCCGAGGACATCATGCTGGGTGCGGTGACCTTCGGGCACGCGCATTTCCAGCCGGTGATCCAAGCGATCATCGAGCTCGCCGAAGTGGCGGCCAAGGATCCGTGGGCGCTGCCGGAAATCTCCGAGGAACAAAAGACCCTGTCGGCCCGCCTGCGCGAACTGGCGGCTGGCCCGTTGGCCGAAGCCTACCGCGAGCCGATCAAGCAGGCCCGCCAGGACAAAGTCGCCGCGGCCAAGAAGGCTGCCGTCGCGACGGTGACCGACGAACAGGGCGGTTCGCCCGATGTGGCCGCCAAGGCCAAGGGGCTGCTGAAGGAGATCGAGGCGGACGTGGTCCGCAACGCCATCCTCGACACCGGCCTGCGTATCGACGGCCGCGACACCCGCACCGTGCGCCCGATCATCGCCGAAGTCGGCGTGCTGCCGCGCGCGCATGGTTCGGCGCTGTTCACCCGTGGCGAGACGCAGGCGCTGTGCGTCGCCACGCTGGGCACTGGCCAGGACGAGCAGATCGTGGACGCGCTAGAAGGCGAGTACCGCGAGCATTTCATGCTGCACTACAACTTCCCTCCGTACTCGGTCGGTGAAGCTGGCCGCATGGGCAGCCCGGGCCGCCGCGAAATCGGCCACGGCAAGCTGGCGTGGCGCGCGATCCATCCGGTGCTGCCGGCGAAAGACAAGTTCCCGTACACCTTGCGCGTGGTGTCCGAGATCACCGAGTCGAACGGGTCGTCGTCGATGGCCACTGTCTGCGGCACTTCGCTGTCGCTGATGGACGCCGGCGTGCCGCTGTTGCGCCCGGTGGCGGGCATCGCCATGGGCCTGATTAAGGAAGACCGCGGCTTTGCCGTGCTGTCCGACATCCTCGGCGACGAGGATCACCTCGGCGACATGGACTTCAAGGTGGCGGGCACCGAGACGGGCGTGACCTCCTTGCAGATGGACATCAAGATCACGTCCATCACGCCGGAAATCATGCGCGTGGCGCTGGATCAGGCGCGCGACGGCCGCTTGCATATCCTCGGCGAAATGGCCAAGG
>JANYDF010000086.1 GCA_025359905.1 Rhodospirillales bacterium | reverse complement strand
CGTCGTTGCCGGGCTTGACCCGGCAATCCATGGCGCCGCACTGAGCATCTCGCGTCTAATACCGAGCGTTGGCATGGATCGCCGGGTCAAGCCCGGCGATGACGATCGAATGGATCATGGGTTCTCTCCCACGAGATTTGGTATGACCTGCCACCAATAACAATTCGTGACAAACTTGCCACCGTTCCGCTAGAATGGCGGCAAGCCTTGCAGGACCAACTCTCGCCATGCGCCTTCCCCTACTCGCCGCCGCAGTACTATTCCCCATGGCCGCCACGGCGCAGACCGCCCCGGTGTTTCTAAGCCCGCAGCCGGTCAGTTCGCTGCCGGTGAAGTTGCATCCTGGCTATCATCATATTGCGCCGCCGCGCATCGCCGCCCCCGCGGCGCTGCCGCCCGCCGCCGTGGCGACGCTGCCGGCGTGGCAGGGCAAGTTCGTCATCGGGGCCACCACCTACCACTACACCATCACCGGCGCGGCCCCGGCGGGCGCGGTGGCGGCCAATATTCCTACAATAATCGTGCCGATTAAACTGACCATCAGCGACTACTCGCTGGACGGAAAAACGCCGATGGTGCTGGACGCCACGCCGATTGTCTCGCACGTGCTGGGCAGCCCAATCTTTACCGCGTCGTCCTTTGCCACCGGCAAACGCCAGTTCGGTGACGCCATGCTGCACGCCGAGTTCCCCACCGCCAGTGCGAGTTGGGCAACCAATTTCACCGCCACGGTTGGGGCCACGCTGCCCATCACCATCGCCAAAGGCAAGTCCAAGGTGGTCAAGGCGGCCAGCGGCGCGCATCTGGCGACCATCAACGACGACACCCAGATCGACAACCCGATCCTGGCGGCATTGGACGCCGGCACCTATCCGGCGAACAGCTTCATCGTGTTCGTGACCTATAACGCGCTGGAACACGACGCATTCGGCTACCACAGCGACGAGTCCATCGCAGGCGGCACCAAGGATGTTGTGTACACCTACACTTCGTGGCTGGAGGGGGTGAACGACGCGTTCAGCACGCCCTCGCCGAACGCCACCACGCTATCGCACGAAATCGCCGAGACCATTCACGACCCGTTCGGCACCAGCCAGACCAAGAAATGGGGCGACCCATTCAGCGGCAATACCTGCATGGACACCGCAATCGAAACCGGCGACGCCATCGAGAACGCTCCGGCGGCCACGCAATTGTGGAAACAGAATGTCGCGGGCGGGCCGCGCCCCGGCCAGTATACGCTGCAAAGTGAGGCGCTGCTGCAATGGTTCGAGCGGCAAACGCCGTCGAGCGCCACCGGCGGGGCGTATAGTTTTCCGAGCCTGAGCGCGCTCACGCAAGCAGCGGCCAAGACCTGCGTGCCATAATGTCTGCGGTATAAGACCGTCTTGACCGGGACCGGCCCCGGCCATGACGGTTCGTGATTGCAATGCTTAGCCGCCGCCGCGTAGCGCCGCCGTGCGCGCCGTATCCACGCTGCCGTCCGCCGCAATCGCCACATGGTAACGCTGCGCCGCCGCATCGGGCGTCACCAGTCCGTCGCGCACGTCGGCGGCCACCAGCGCCGGGTCGCGCGCTGTGGCCTCGCCCATGCCACCGCCGCCGGGCAGCAGCAGCAGCAAATGTTCGCCGTCCGGGATCACCTGAAACCCCTTGGTGCGCAGCGTGGCGCCTGAGGCCAGCGCCACCACGCCGCCCGCCCCGCTCTGCCCGCCGTCGCGCCCGCGCGGCGGGTTGGCGACGCGGTCGAACACGGCGTTGACCGCGAATTCCAGATCGTCCTTGCCGGCGATCTGCATGATCTGCCCGAAGCCGCCGCGCGTGCGCCCGGCGCCGGCCGAATCGGGGCGCAGTTCCTTGCGCCAGAACACCACCGGGGCGACGTTTTCGGTGGCTTCGACCGGCATGGTGCGCACGCCGGACGGGAACGCGGTCGCATCCAGCCCGTCATGCGCGGGGCGGGCGCCAGTGCCGCCGGAATTGAAGGTGATGATCTCGAAATCCGCCAGCACCGGCTTGTTGCCGCGTCCTTGGCCCGAAACCGCGCTGCCGCCGCGCAATGGCGGGTTCCACAGGCACGACGAGCCTTCCGCCGCCACCCGGTCCGGCACCGCCTGATGCAGGCAGCCCATCATCATGTCCGGCAGCAGATGGCCGATCACGTGGCGCACCGCCACCGGATACGGGCGCGGCGCGTTCAGGATGCAGCCTTCGGGAATGCGGAAGCGGAACGGCAACAGGCTGGCCCAGTTGTTCGGAATCTCCGGGGCCACCACCACCTTGATGCCGAAGCAGCCATACGCCCGCGTATAGGCGGCGGGCACGTTGATGCCGCGCCCGGACAGGCCCGAGGTGCCGGCGAAATCGACCTCGATGGCGTCGTCCAGAATGGTCATTTCGGCGCGCAGCATCACCGGGCTGTCGTAGCCGTCCGAGCTGATATCGGACTTGAAGCTGCCGCGCGGCAACTTGGCGATTTCGGCCACCGTGGCGCGCAACGAATTCTCAAAGATGAAGCTGGCCAGCGGATCGAGGCTGTCGAGCGAAAACTCGTCCATCATCTGCACCAGCCGCCGCGATCCTTCGTCGTTGCAGGCACACAGCGAATAGATGTCGCCTTCCAGTTCGATGGGCAGGCGCGATCCGGCGCGGATGATGTCGAAGAACGTCTCGTTGGCCACGCCGCGCGAGAAGCATTTTACGATCGGGATGTACATCCCTTCCTCGAACACGCTGCGCCCTTCCGGGCCGAAGCCGAGGCCGCCGACGTCGATCACATGCGCGGTGTTGGCGAACAGGCCCACCATGGCACCGTTGCGGAACGCCGGTGTCACCACGGTCAGATCGTGCAGATGCCCGGTGCCGAGCCACGGGTCGTTGGTGATGTAGTGGTCGCCCGGCTGCATGGTGGCGGCGGGGAATTTCGCCAGGAAATGCCCGACGCTTTCCATCATGGAATTGACATGACCGGGCGTGCCGGTGACGGCCTGCGCCAGCATGCGGCCTTGCATGTCAAAAATGCCCGCCGACAGATCGCCTGCCTCGCGCACCGTGGTGCTGAAGGCGGTGCGGATCATGGTCTGCGCCTGTTCCTCCACCACCGCGATCAGGCGGTTCCACATCACTTGGCGTTGGATTTCAGCCAGTGCCGCGCTGGTCATTTGGCTGCTCCGTGCCGCAGTTCGATGTAGCCGTGGCCCTCGATGCGCGCGGTCCAGCCGGGGCCGACCAGCGTTGAGGTTTCATCCTCGGCGATGATCGCCGGGCCGCTCAGCGTGGACCCGGTGGTCAGCGCCGCGCGGTCATACACCGCCCAGGCCAGTTCCTCGCCGCTCGCGGTGTCGCGCACCATCTGCACCCGCGACGGCACCGCCGCCACGTCGCTGACAATGTCCGGCACCGAGGCTTCGTGGTCCATCAGGGTTGCCACCGTCACGGCATACGACAGGATTTCAACATCCGAGCCGGGCACTGGCCGGTCGTAGAAGCGGCTGTATTCGCGGTCATAGGCGGCGCGAATGTCCGCCACGTCGTCTGGCGTCAGCGTGCGCGCGGGCAAGGCCACCGGAATTTCGTGGCCCTGGCCGACATAGCGCATGAACGCAATGCGCTCCTGGCGGGTGGCGGCACCGAAACTGCCAGCCTGTACCACGCTGTTTGCCTCGGCCACCATGTCGTCGAGCAGCGCATTCACCGCCGCCACGTCGAAGCGCGAGAAGCGTTGATACAGGCTGCGCACCACTTCGTAGCCGACCGGCGCACGCAAGAACCCGATGGCGCTGCCGACGCCCGCACCGGACGGCACCAGCACGCGGTCGATGCCGATTTTCTCGGCCACCCGGTAGCCATGCACCGGCCCGCCGCCGCCGAACGCAATCATGGTGCGCCCGGCATAGGTTTTGCCCGATTCGATGGCGTGCACCCGCGCCGCGTTGGCCATGTTTTCATCGACCATCTCGATCACGCCGAGCGCCGCCATTTCCGGTGCCAGCTTCAATCGCTCGCCGACATGCGCCGCCATCGCGCGCTGCCCGGCAGCGACATCGAGCGACAGCGTGCCGCCCGCGAACGTCTCCGGGTTATAGCGCCCGAGCAAAAGATTGGCGTCGGTGACAGCGGGTTTGGTGCCGCCACGCCCGTAGCAGGCCGGGCCGGGCGCCGCCCCGGCGCTCTCCGGGCCCACCGCGATTCGCCCCAGTGTATCGACATGCGCGAGGCTGCCGCCGCCCGCGCCGATTTCCACCATCTCGATCACCGGAATTCGCAGCGGCAGACCCGAGCCTTTGCGGAACCGCCCGACGCGCGCCACCTCGAACGTGCGCGCCGTCTGCGGGCGGAAATCGTCGATCAAACACACCTTGGCGGTGGTGCCGCCCATGTCGAAACTCAGCACGCCGGTCAGCCCGCATTCGCGCGCCACATGCGCCGAGAAAATCGCCCCGCCCGCCGGCCCGCTTTCGACCAGGCGGATCGGGAAACGGCACGCGGTGCCGATGGTGGTCAGCCCGCCCCCGGACAGCATCAGGAACACCGGCGCGGTCAGCCCCTCGGCGTGCAGATCGGCTTCCAGGCGGCGCAGGTAGCTGGCCATCAGCGGCTGCACATAGGCGTTGGCCGCCGTGGTGGAAAACCGCTCCCACTCACGCATTTCGGGCGACACGTCCGATGACAAGGATACCGGCACATCCGGCAGCGCCTCATGCAAAATGCGCCCGGCGCGGCGTTCGTGCTCCGGGTTGACGAACGAATGCAGGAAGCCGACCGCGATGCTTTGCACCCGCTCGCGCTGCAACAGCGGGATCAGCGCGCGCAGCCCGGCCTCGTCCAGCGGTTTCAGCACCCGCCCGGTGTTGTCCAGCCGTTCGGCCACCGGCAGGCGCAGATAGCGCGGCACCAGCGGTTCGGGCAGCACGATATTGAGGTCATACTGGTCGTAGCGGCTCTCATTGCCCATCGCCAGCACGTCGCGGAAGCCCTCGGTGGTGATCAACGCGGTGCGCGCGCCCTTGCGCTCGATGATCGCGTTGGTGGCCAGCGTGGTGCCGTGAATGACGATGGCGATGTCGCCGGGCGCCAGCCCCGCGTTGCGCAGAATGGCGCGCACCCCGGCCATCACGCCCTGTTCGGGCGCGGCGGGGGTGGTCAGCACTTTGACAGTGCTGCGCCGCCCGTCGTGTTCAATGGCAAGGTCGGTGAAGGTGCCGCCGATATCGACGGCGAGCCGGGCGGAGATGGGTCGAGCGCTGGTCATGCCGGCAGGTTGCCCACAAGCGGCTGTGCGTCAAGCCCGTGCCGTCAAGCGGCAGACGATGTACTGGCATGAAAGCGCGCAAGCAGCCTGCGCATGTCACCGCCGATCAGGTCCGCCAGCGTGACCGGGCATTCGGCGGGCAGCGGGGCGGGCGGGCCTTCTTCGAAATCGAGGTCGCGCACGAGGTCCGCTGCCTCGGCATAGAGCCGGGCCAGATCGATCCGCGTGGCCATGCTGGGCGTCCACTCCCGCTGGGCCGGGGTCAAGAAAGCACGCGCCTCATGCTGCCATTTGCGCGCTGAGGGTGCATCGGGCCACGCCACGCCTTTCAGCAAGTGCTCCAGCGCGCGCTGCAATAAGCTATTGACGGCATTCAGCGCGGACCGGCCCAAACTGTCGACCTCCTCAACCAAATTGGGCCAGTCGACATCGTTCACCTTTTCGCCGCGCGCCAGCCGCCGCAGCAGGCTGGCCTGTTGCTCGCTCCACAGCACGAAATCGGCGTCGTACAACGCGCTCACCGCCGCCTCCTTCACCGGTTCGGCACGCGGAAACGCGCGGCCAAGCGGTCCACATCGCCGCCGATCAATTCGCTTAGCGTCACCGGGCAGGCTTCGGGCAGCGGCCCGGCTGGGCCTTCCTCGAATTGCAGCTTGCGGACATGTTTCAGCGCCTTGCCATAGACCGTGGCAAGATCGATCCGGCTCGCCATGCTGGCGGTCCAGTCGTCCTCGGCCGCGTCGAGAAACGTCTCGGCCTCGGCCAGCCATTTCGGCACGGTCGCCGCCATCGGCCACGCTGCCGCTTTCAACAGGTGTTCCAGAGCGTTCTGGACAAGGCTGCGCACGGCGCTGATAGCGGACCGGCCCAAACTGTCGACCTCCTCAACCAAATTCGGCCAGTCGACATCGTTCACCTTTTTGCCGCGCGCCAGCCGCCGCAGCAGGCTGGCCTGTTGCTCGCTCCACAGCACGAAATCGGCGTCGTACAACGCGCTCACGGCACAGCCTCCGGCGGCGTTAGCGTATAGCGTATAGCGAATGGCGCTGCCGCAAAGTGATCGTCATTCGATTCAAAGCAGCATATTCGATGACATACCCAAAACAAAACCCAGCCTCACAGCTTATACTTCTTCTTCACCTTCTCCTCCGCCGCCTCGAACTTCTTCAAATTGGCGTCCATGTTCTTGGTTTTGGAGGAAACGTCGGCAATTTCTTTTTCCACCTTGGCGTATTCGGCTGACTCGATATCGTCCACCTTCGCCAGATAATCGCACGCGCGCCCGGCGGCCGGCAATGAAAACCGCCCTACCCGGCCGCCGCCGCCGCCCCGTGCATCACCACCGCCGCCGCCTCGGCGAAATCCTCCAGCCGCATCGCCTCGTGCGGGTTGTGGCTGCCGTTTTGGTTGCGCACGAACACCATGCCGGCCGGCACGCCCGCCTGCGCGAACGCCACCGCGTCGTGGCCGCCGCCGCTGGGCATGGCGCGGTGCGCGATGCCCAGCGCCGCCGCCGCCCGCGCCAGCCCGGCCTGCACGCCCGCATCCATCGGCGTGGGGGCGGCGGTCATTTCGGTGCCAAGTTCAAAACGCACCCCGCGCCGCGCCGCGATTTCGGGCACCAGCGCGTGCAGACGGGCGGCCAATGCATCGACGCTGGTTTGCGAGACGCTGCGGATATCCAGTTGAAACCGCGCCTCGCCGGGGATTTTGGTAAACCCGGCCTCTGCCGTGGTGGCCAGTACGCAGAACGTGCACACCAGACTGTGCCCCGCCGCCTCCAGCTCGGCCCAGGCGTCGTCCAGCCGCAGCGCCAGTTCGGCCAGCGCGATCGCGGCATCCTTGCGCCAGCGGCGCGGCGTGGCGCCGGAGTGGTTGTATTCACCGATCACCCGCCCGTCGCGCCAGCGCCGCGAGCCGGGGATGCCGGTGACGACGCCAACCGGGATCTGCTCGGCCTCCAGCACCGGCCCTTGTTCGATATGCAGTTCCACGTAGGCGGCGACCGATTCGGGCGGCAGCAGGCATTGCCCGGCGCGCACTGCCTCGGGGTCGAAGCCTTCCTCGGCCATGTGCGCGGCGAGCGTGCGCCCGCTATCCATGCGCTGCACCGCCAACGCAGCGGGCGGCAGCGTGCCGAGGGCGGCACGGCTGCCGGGGAAGCTGGTGGGGAACCACGCGCCGCCTTCTTCGGCGCGGATCGCCAGCACGGTGATGTCGCGACCGGGAGTCACCCCGGCGCGGCGCAGGCCGGACACGGCGGCCAGACCCGCCAGCACGCCTGCCGCGCCGTCGAAATTGCCGCCGCGCGGCACGCTGTCCAGATGGCTGCCGATCACCACGCGCGGTGCGGCGCGGTCCACGCCGGGCAGCGTCATCAGCAGATTGCCCGCCGGATCGGTGGCCAGTTCCAGGCCGAGTTCCTCGGCAGCCTTGGTCACGAGTGCGTGGGCAATCCGCTCGCCCGGCCCGTACGCTTCGCGGGTGATGCCCACACCGTCGAAGGTGCGGTCGCGCAGGGCCACGAACAGCCGGGCCGCCAAATCGGTATCGGGGGTCAGATTGCGCCGCATCGGTGGCCTCCTGCCGTCATGCGTAAAACCTGGGCCGCCCGCGCCCCTTTCGCAACCGCGCCGCCACAGGCAGGATGCTCCCACCTAGGGGAGAGCACGTCACGATGAAGCCACGCCTGATCGTCAGCCGCCAGATCCCACCGGCGGTGGCCGAGCGCATCCGCGCCGCGTTCGACTGCCCGTTCCCCGAAGGCCGCGACATGACCGCCGATGAGGTGATCGCGGCCCTGACCGAGACCAACGCCGACGCGCTGATGCTCACCTCGCATCTGAAGTTCGGCGCCGATGTTATTGCCCGCGTGCCCGATCATGTCCGCATCGCGGCGACGTGCAGCGTGGGCTATGAACATATCGACGTGGCGGCCGCCAAGGCCCGCGCGCTGCCGGTCAGCAATACGCCGGACGTGCTGACCGAATGCACCGCGGACCTCACGTTCCTGCTGATCCTTGGCGCCAGCCGCCGGGCGCACGAATACGAAGCCATCATGCGGGCGGGCTGGCGGCGCGGCTTCGGCCTGGGCGAGATGCTGGGCAGCCGGGTCTGGGGCAAGCGGCTCGGCATTCTGGGCCTCGGCCGCATCGGTCAGGCGGTGGCGGCGCGGGCGCGCGGGTTCGGGATGCAGATTTTGTATCATAACACGCGGCGTCTGCCGGAAGATCAGGAGCTTGGGGCCACCTATTACCCCAGCCTGGAAGCCATGCTGCCGCATTGCGACGTGCTGTCGCTGCACGCGCCGGGCGGGCCGCGCACCGCCAAAATCATGAACGCCGCCACCTTCGGGCTGCTGCCGCGCGGCGCCGTGTTCGTCAACGCCGCGCGCGGCGCGCTGGTGGACGAGGATGCGCTGATCGCCGCCCTTGAATCCGGCCATTTGTTCGCCGCCGGGCTGGATGTATTCCACAACGAACCGGCGTTCGACGAACGCCTCGCCAAGCTGCCCAACACCTTCCTGCTGCCGCACATGGGCAGTGCCACGATGGAGACGCGCACCGCGATGGGGATGCGGGCGCTGGACAACATCACGGCGGTGCTGGCTGGCAAGCCGCCAATCGACCCGCTCTGGACCTGAGGAAACACCGCGATGGCCAAACCCGTTCTGCTCGTCACCCGCCGCCTGCCGCCCGCCATCGAGGCGCGCGCCAGCCGCGACTATCAGGTGCGGCTCAATACCGATGACACCGTGCGCACCGGGGCAGACGTGCTGCGTCTGTCGCAGGGGGCGGACGCGGTGCTGTGCTGCCCGGCCGAGAAGCTGGACGGGGCCACCATCAGCGCGCTGCCCGCCACGGTGAAGGTGCTGGGCACGTTCAGCGTCGGCTACGACCACATCGACATCGCCGCCGCCCGCACCCGCGGCCTGCCGGTGGTCAACACGCCGGATGTGCTGAGTGTGGCCACCGCCGAGTGCGCCATGCTGTTGATTTTGGCCGCCGCCCGCCGCGCTGGCGAGGGTGAGCGGCTGGTGCGGTCCGGGCAATGGAACGGCTGGGCGCCGACGCAGTTGATGGGCACGCTGGTCTCCGGCCGCCGCCTGGGCATCTTCGGCATGGGCCGCATCGGCCGCGAACTGGCCCGCATGGCCAGCGCCTTCGGCATGGTGGTGCATTACCGCGACATGGCCCGCCTGCCCGCTGACCTGGAAAACGGCGCCATCTGGCACGGCGACGACGACAGTTTCCTCGCCGCCTGCGATGTCATCAGCCTGAACGCGGTCGGCGGCGAGAGCACCCGCAAATGGCTGAACGCCGAACGCATCGCCAAGCTGCCGCGCGGTGCAGTGGTGGCGAATGCGGCACGCGGCACGCTGATCGACGACGCGGCGCTGATCGACGCGCTGCGCGACGGTCAGGTGGGTTACGCCGGGCTGGATGTGTATGATGGCGAGCCGAAGCTGAACCCGGCCTATCTGGACCTGCAAAACGTCGTGCTGCTGCCGCATCTGGGCAGTGCGACCACCGAGACGCGCGACGCGATGGGCAACATCGTGCTGGACGGCATCGACGCGGTGCTGGCCGGGCGGGAGCCGTCCAACCTCGTGCGGTGAAGCCAGCGGGCTTCACCCCAAGCCCGGAATCGCCATCCCAAAGGTCTGCGCCACCAGCACCACGTTCAACGCCAGCACCACGCCAGCCGCCGCCGCCGCGCCGATTTGCACGTGCCGGGCGCTGACGAATGCGCCCATCACGTCGCGCTGGCCGGTCAGCCACACCAGCGCCAGCATCGGCACCGGCAGCGCGAGGCTGAGCACCACCTGGCTCAGCACCAGCGCCTGGGTGACGTCCACGCCCAGCGCCACCACCACGAAAGCGGGCGCCATCGTCAGCAGGCGGCGCAACCATAGCGGCGTGCGCAGGTGCAGGAAGTCCTGCATGATGCCTTGCCCGGCCATGGTGCCCACCACCGAGGACGACAGACCAGAGGCCAGCAGCGACAGCAGAAACACCGCCGCCGCCCCGCCGCCCAGCAACGGGGCCAGCGTGTGATAGGCGCTCTCGATCTCGGCGACTTCGGGGTGTCCGGCATGGAACGCGGCGGCGGCCATGGCGATCATTGCCATGTTGACCAGCCCGGCGAAACCGAGTGCGAGCAGCACCTCGCGGTTGGAAAACCGGATGATGCGGCGGCGCTCGCCGTCGTTGCGCGCCGGCACGCGGTTCTGCGTCAGGCTGGAATGCAGGTAGATCGCGTGCGGCATCACCGTGGCGCCGATGATGCCAACCGCCAGCGTCAGGCCGCCCGCGCCAGACAAATGCGGCACCACGCTGCCGCGCAGCAATGCGCCCCAGGCGGGCGGGGCGATGAACAATTCGATCAGGTAACTCGCGCCGATCAGCGCCACGAATCCGGCGATGACCAGTTCAATCGGCCGGAAGCCGCGCCCACTGACCAGCAGCAGCGCGTAGGTGATGATGCCGGTCAGCACCAGCCCGCCCATCAGCGGCATCCCGGTCAGCAGCGACAACCCCAGTGCGGCGCCGAGGAATTCGGCCAGATCGGTGGCCATCGCGGCGATTTCGCTGATCGCCCACATGCCCAGCACCAGCGGCAGCGGGAAGCGGTCGCGGCACTGGCTAGCGAGGCTTTTGCCGGTGACGATGCCGAGCTTGGCCGACAGGCCCTGAAACAGCATGGCAATGGCGTTGGCCACCACCACCACCCACAGCAGCGTGTAGCCGTATTGCGATCCGGCCTGGATGTTGGTGGCGAAGTTGCCGGGGTCGGTATAGGCGACCGAGGCGATCACGGCAGGACCGGCAAACGGCAGCACGGCGCGCCAGCCGCGCCGGTGCCCGCTCAACACCTCGCGCCCCGCCAGCACGGTACGATCCGAAACGGACGGCCGCAGCACCGTATCGCTCATTCCTTGCACCTCACGCTGTCAGTACTGACATGAAAATGTAGCCGTGGCTACACTTCATGGCCGGGGATGTGGTTTCCGCCGCGCTTTGCGTCAAGCGGTCACACAATTTGTTGCCTTCTGGCGCGGCGGACGGTACGCGGCGCACGCTGCGGGCGTCGCGGCGAGGGAGACGATGTTGAGCGCTGACCCCGATCCCATCGTGCTGCCCGAGGAACCAGCGCAGGCCCGCCGCTTCGGCAAAACGCGCGACGCGCAGTCGCACGCGCTGCTGGAGGACTATGCCGAACTGATCGCCGACCTGCTGGCCACCGGCGGCGAGGCGCGGCCCACCGACATCGCACGCCGCCTCGGCGTGTCGCACGCCACCGCGATCAAGGCGATTGCCCGGCTGAAGCGCGAGGGCCTGGCCACCGCGCGCCCGTATCGCGGCGTGTTCCTCACCGAAGCGGGCGAGACGCTGGCCGCCCGGGTGCGCGCCCGGCACCGTGTGGTGGTGGACCTGCTGCGCGCGGTGGGCGTGCCCGCCGAAGCCGCCGAACAGGACGCCGAAGGCATGGAGCACCATGTGTCGGACGCAACACTGGCGGCGTTCTCGCGGTTTCTGGCCGGGCGGTAGGCGGCATCGGCGCCGTCTAGCCCACCCTCCGCTGACATGCCCGAAGGCCGCAATTGCCCGGCGCCGTCGCGTTATGTTAGTATATCAAACATATCGTGGCCCCGGCCCGGCGCGTCCCCCGCCCCGTCCGCTGCCCGCCGAGCCTACCCCTCCGGGTGTCCTTTTTGGGGACACGGCACCCGGCAGGAGAACTGCGCCCAGATTTGCGCCATGGTGCCCCAAAGCGGCGCCGTGGGGCGGCGGGCCTCGTGCGCCTTGTGACGCCATGTCCTCCCCCTTTAGGGGGGAGGCATGGCGCGCATGGCGTGAGGTCCCCCGCCCACTCGCGCATGGCGCACACGCTGCGCGCCCCCGCGCATCTCAAGAACCACCTGCGTCCTGCGCCATCTGCGCCATGTAGCGCACCACGTTTGCGCCATGTACGCGCCATGCCCGAGGCAGCGCATGGCGCGGAGCATGGCGCACCGGATGGCGCGCGCCTCATGGGCGCAAGGATAAGCGCAAGAACGTACCCTCTCCGCCCCGCTTGGGGGGAGAGGGACAAAAACACGGCTTGAAGTACTTTCTTAGCGCCTGTGGGGCGCAACCCGGCCATGACGGATCGGCGTTT
>JANYDF010000065.1 GCA_025359905.1 Rhodospirillales bacterium | reverse complement strand
CTTCTTCTCGGTCATGCCCGCGCTGATCGGCGGCTTCGGCAACTGGTTCGTGCCGCTGATGATCGGCGCGCCGGACATGGCGTTCCCGCGCCTGAACAACATCAGCTTTTGGCTGCTGGTGCCGGCGTTCGTGCTGATCATGTGCGGCATGTTCATCGGCGACGGCGCCGGCGCCGGCTGGACGCTGTATCCGCCGTTGTCCAACGCCACCTACAACAGCGGCCCGGCGATGGATTGCACGCTGTTTGCGCTGCATTTGGCCGGTATCTCGTCGCTGCTCGGCGCGGTGAACTTCATCACCACGATCTTCAACATGCGCGCGCCCGGCATGACACTGCACAAGATGCCGCTGTTCGTGTGGTCGATGCTGGTGACCGCGTTCCTGCTGCTGCTCGCGGTGCCGGTGCTCGCGGGTGCCATCACCATGCTGATCACCGACCGCAATTTCGGCACGGCGTTCTTTGACCCGGCCGGCGGCGGCGACCCGGTGCTGTTCCAGCATCTATTCTGGTTCTTCGGCCACCCCGAAGTCTACATCATGATCCAGCCGGGCTTCGGCATCGTCAGCCACATCATCTCGACCTTCTCGAAGAAGCCGATCTTCGGTTATCTCGGCATGGCCTACGCGATGGTCGCCATCGGCGTGGTCGGCTTCGTGGTGTGGGCGCATCACATGTTCGTCTCGGGCATGGACGTCGATACCCGCGCCTACTTCATGGCGGCGACGATGATCATCGCCGTGCCCACTGGCATCAAGATCTTTTCGTGGATCGCCACCATGTGGGGCGGCTCGATCGAGATGAAGGTGCCGATGATGTGGGCGATCGGCTTCATCTTCCTGTTCACGGTCGGCGGCGTCACCGGCGTGGTGCTGTCCAACGCCGGTCTCGATCAGATCCTGCACAACAGCTACTACGTGGTGGCCCACTTCCACTACGTGTTGTCGCTGGGCGCGGTGTTCTCGATCTTTGCCGGGTTCTACTACTGGATCGGCAAGATGAGCGGCCGCCAGTATCCGGAATTCTGGGGCAAGGTGCATTTCTGGCTGACCTTCGTCGGCGTGAACCTGACCTTCTTCCCGATGCACTTCCTTGGCCTCGCCGGCATGCCGCGCCGCTATGTGGACTATCCGGAAGCCTTCCGTGGTTGGAACGAAGTGGCCACCATCGGCGCGTTCATTAGCGGCGTGGGTTTGCTGGTGTTCTTCTACGTGGTGTTCAAGACGTTTTCGTCGAACGAAAAGCTCGCCGAGAACTACTGGGGCGAAGGTGCGACCACGCTGGAATGGACCGTGGCCTCGCCGCCGCCGTTCCACACCTTCGAAGAACTGCCACGCATTCGCTAATGGCTAAAGCTGACTGGGTTGTATGATGGATAACACTGCTTCGGCGGTGACCGGCCAGGGCGGGGGGGACGCAATGTCCCCCCTCGCGCTGCCGGTCGCGGCACTTTCCATGTCCACCGCTGGCGACTGGCTCGCGCTGCTGAAGCCGCGTGTCGTGGTGCTGGTGGTGTTCACCGGTCTGGTGGGCCTGCTGGCGGCGCCAGGGCACTTGAACCCGGTGCTGGCGCTGACGTCGGTGCTGTGCATCGCCGTTGCCGCCGGGGCCTGCGGCGCGATCAACATGTGGTACGACCGCGATATCGACGCGGTGATGAAGCGCACCGCGCGCCGTCCGATCCCGGCTGGGCGCATCGCGCCGGCCGAGGCGCTGGGTTTCGGCGTGGCGCTGGCCGTTGCCTCGGTGCTGCTGATGTGGCTGGCCACCAATGCCGCCGCTGCCTTCATCTTGGCGATGTCGATTGGCTTTTACGTGTTCGTCTACACGATGTGGCTGAAGCGCCGCACGCCGCAGAACATCGTCATCGGCGGTGCCGCCGGCGCATTCCCGCCGCTGATCGGCTGGGCGGCGGTGACTGGCGGCATTAGCTGGCTGCCGGTGCTGATGTTCGCCATCGTGTTCATGTGGACCCCGCCGCATTTCTGGGCGCTGTCGCTGTGGACCCATGCCGACTACGAGCGGGCTGGCGTGCCGATGCTGCCGGTGGCGGCGGGCGCGCGCAGCACCCGATGGCATGTGTTCGGCTACACGCTGGCGTTGGTGCCGTTGACCCTGGTGCCGTGGGCCTTACATCTCAGCGGCCCGGTCTACGGATTGTCGGCGCTGGTGATGGGCGCGTGGTTCATTGTCGGCGCTTGGCGCGTGCTGCGCGACAAGCAGGACAGCGCGGGTGTCAGCCTGACCAAGGATGCGCCGGCCAAGAAGCTGTTCCGGTTCTCGCTTTACCATCTGGCGGTTATCTTCGCGGCTTTTGCTGTGGACGCGTTCGTTGGCTAAAGCCCAGCCCGTGCCGCCGCCCCTGCCGATGCCGGGATCGCGCGAGGAAGCCGAGTTGGTCGCCAAGCGCCGCCGTGGCCGCAACCTCGCGATGCTTGCCGTGCTGCTTGGACTGGCCGCGCTATTTTATGCCATCGCGATGGTGAAAATGGCCACGCCGGGGTTCCAGCCTTGAGCCGTGTTGCGTTGTATTAGGCCGGCCGAATGTCGCGCCGCCGTTCATCGACCGTCATTGCCGCCGCGCTGACTGCGGTGATCGCTGGCATGGCTGGCATGTCGTTTGCCGCCGTGCCGCTCTACCGGATGTTTTGCGCCGCCACCGGATATGGCGGCACCCCGAAGATCGGACCGGAGCGCAGCGCGAGCATCAGCGAACGCGCGATCACGGTGCGCTTCAATGCCGACACCAATCCCGGTTTACCCTGGCAATTTCTGCCCGAGCAGAAGCAAGTGACGCTGAAGCTGGGTGAGGAACAAGTCGCGTTCTACGCCGCCCGCAATCAGGCCGCCGAGCCGGTGACAGGGATTGCCCTGTATACGGTGACCCCGGACAAGGCGGCGCAGTATTTCCACAAGACGGCCTGCTTTTGCTTCAACCAGCAGACTTTGGCCGCTGGTCAGTCGATGCAGTTCCCGGTCAGCTTCTGGGTCGATCCAGCGATCTCGGACGATCCCAACACGGCCGACATCACCACGATCACGCTTTCCTACACTTTCTTCCGCTCATTGGACGACGCGCAGCACAGCGGCGCTCTGGCCAAGGCGGGGGAACATGTGGGACCACTGACGCAGTAACGCAAAACGTCCCGTTTCCCCTTGATGCGGCCAGCGATTTGGGGATGATGCGGCCACTTTTATGGATGGGCATGGCATGAGCAGCGACACCCACGGCGCCACCGCACTCCCGGTTAGTTCGGGGTTGAAGCAGCCGTATCACTTGGTGGACCCCAGCCCGTGGCCGCTGCTGGCAGCGATCGGCGGCGGCATCACCGTGGCCGGCCTCATCCGCGTGGCGCACTACGGCAGCTACGTGTTCCTGGTGCTCGGCCTTGTGGTGGTGCTGTTCTGCGCCGCCATGTGGTGGCGCGATGTCATCGTGGAAAGCCGCACCGCCGGCGTGCATACCCCGGTCGTCCGCCTTGGCCTGCGCTACGGTATGATGTTGTTCATCGCCTCCGAAGTGATGTTCTTCGTGGCATTCTTCTGGGCGTACTTCCACTTCGCGCTGTTCCCCGAGCATGTGCTGGGCACCGCCACGCCGATGTGGCCGCCCTCGGGCACGCTGACCTTCGACCCGTTCCACCTGCCGTTCCTCAACACGATGCTGCTGCTGCTGTCCGGCTGCACGGTCACTTGGGCGCACCATGCCCTGCTGACCGGCAACAAGCGTGTGCTGGTGACCGGGCTGGGCCTGACGGTGCTGCTGGGTCTGGCGTTCACCACCTGCCAGATCGTCGAATATTCGCACGCACCGTTCAAACTGGTCGGCGGCGGCATCTATCCGGCGGTGTTCTTCCTGGCCACTGGGTTCCACGGCTTCCACGTGATCGTCGGCACCATCTTCCTCGCAGTGTGCTTTTTCCGCGCCAACGCCGGCCATTTCAGCCCGGAGAAGCATTTCGGCTTCGAGGCGGCGGCTTGGTATTGGCACTTCGTCGACGTGGTGTGGCTGTTCCCGTTCACTGCCATCTACTGGTGGGGCGCCGGCATCATCGTTGGTGAGTAACACCGAAGGTCCGGGCGGGGCGGCGGCAGCCGTCCCGTTCTGGCGCGCTGGCCTGCAATGCCGCTGCCCGCGCTGCGGCCAGGGCGCTTTGTTTGACGGCGTGCTGACGGTGCGTGACCGCTGCCCGGTGTGCGCGCTCGATCTGCGGGACCACGACACCGGCGACGGCCCGGCCGTGCTGGTGTTCTTCCTGCTGGCCACCATCATCGTCGTGCTGGTGCTGTGGGTGGAATTCCGCTTCTCGCCGCCGGTCTGGGTCCATGTCGTCGTGTGGCCCATTGTCACGGTGGTGCTGGCCATCGCGCTGATGCGCCCGTTCAAGGCCACCATGGTGGCGCTGCAATTCAAGCACCGCTCCAGCGAGATGGGGCTTTGACGGCACCGGCCCGGCGATCCGCCGGACTGGTCGTGCCAGCGATCTCCACTGTGCTGATGCTGATTGTGCTGATCGGCCTGGGCGTCTGGCAGTTGCAGCGCCGGGCCTGGAAGTTCGGTGTGCTGGACGCGTTCGCGCAAGCTGAGCGCAACCCACCGCTGCCGCTGACCGGCAACCCCGCGCCATTCTCCATCGTCTCGGTCACCGGCACGCTGCGCGCCGATCTGGCCGCCTCGTACGCCGCCGAACTGCGCGTCGATGTGCTCGGCACGCAATTGATCGTACCGCTGGAACGCCCCGCTGCGCCCACCGTGCTGGCCGATCTCGGCTGGGTTGCCGGCGCTGCCAAGGTGCGCTTGCCCAGCGGCACGGTGACACTGACCGGATTCGTCCGGCCCGGCGAACATCCGGGCTGGTTCGCAGCGACGGATAACCCGGCCCGGCGTCTGTTCTACACGCTGGACCCGCCCGCGATTGGCGCCGGTCTAGGTTTGCCGTCCGTGGCGCCGTTCACCGTGGTGGCGCTTGGCGGCCCGGCGCCGCCCGGCGCCCCGGATCCGGCGCGGCACTTGCCGGAATTGCCGAACAACCATCTGCAATACGCCATCACTTGGTTCTCGCTCGCCGCCGTGTTGCTGGCGGTATTCGTCCTTTTTGTCCGAAGGTCCCGCGCATGACCGCCTATGCCCGCCTGACCGCCCGTTTCGCCCGCATTGCCACCATCGGCGAGGCGGCCAGCATGTTGTCGTGGGACGCGGCCGCGATGATGCCATCCGGCGGCGGTGCCGCGCGCGGCGACCAGTTGGCGGTGCTGGCCGGGCTGGCGCACGGGCTGCTGACCGATCCGGCCACCGCCGACGACCTCGCTGCGGCCTTTGCCGGGGATGACGCGTGGCAGCACGCCAATCTGGCGCTGATGCGCCACGCCCACACCCGCGCCACCGCCATTCCGGCCGATCTGGTGGAAGCCCAGGCGCGCGCTAACTCGTCATGCGAGAAAGTCTGGCGCGAGGCGCGGCGCGCGTCCGACTTCGCTGCCGTCGCGCCGCAGTTGACCGAGGTGGTCGGGCTGGTCCGCGAGCAAGCCGCAGCCCTGGCACCCGCACTTGGCCTGTCCGAATACGACGCCCTGATGGACGGCTATCAGCGCGGCATTGGGGCTGCCGACGTCGCCCCGGTGTTCGCCGCCTACAGCACTTTCCTGCACACGGCCCTGCCGCTGGCCGAGTCGATCCAGGCCGCCAAGTCCGCACCGATCCGCCCGCGCGGCCCGTTTGCGCCTGACGTGCAGGAAGCGCTGTGCCGCCGCCTGTCGGAAGCGGCTGGGCTGGAACCGTCGCACTCCCGGCTGGACCGCTCGACGCACCCGTTCTGCGGCGGCACCGCGACCGACGTGCGCATCACCACGCGCTACAACCAGCACGATTTTTCCCAGAGCCTGATGGGCGTGATGCACGAAACCGGGCACGCGCTGTACGAGCGCGGCCTGCCCGCCGCCTACGCCCGCCAGCCGGTCGGCGAGGCCGCCGGAATGGCGGCGCATGAGAGCCAATCGCTGATCATGGAAATGCAGGCCTGCCGTTCGGACGCCTATCTGTCCTGGCTCGGTCCGTTGTTGCTGCAAAGCTTTGGCGGCGATCCGGACACCTATGCCGGCGACAACCTCGCCCGGCTGTGGCGGCGCGTCGAACGCGGTTTCATCCGCGTCGATGCCGACGAGATGACCTATCCGGCGCATGTGATCTTGCGCTTCCGGCTGGAACAGGCGCTGGTGTCCGGCGATTTGCTGGTGGCCGATCTGCCGGGCGCCTGGAACGACGGCATGCGCGATCTGCTCGGCATCACGCCGCCGGACGACGCGCGCGGCTGCCTGCAGGATATCCATTGGTACGACGGCGCCGTCGGCTACTTCCCCAGCTACACGCTGGGCGCCATGGCTGCCGCGCAATTGATGGCCGCTGCGCGGCGCGAGGTGACCGGGCTGGACGCCGGACTGGCCGAAGGCGATCTGGCACCGCTGCGCCATTGGCTGCGCACCAAGGTGCACAGCCAGGGCAGCCTGCTCGGCTTCAACGAACTGCTGCGCGCGGCCACCGGAAAACCGCTCGATCCGTCCGATTTCGAAGCGCATCTCACCACTCGCTACTTGGTATAGCGCGCAATGCAGCACCTGCTGGACGGCTACCGGGAGTTTCGCGACACCATCTGGCCGGAGCGCCGGGCGCGGTACGAGGAACTGGCGGCGCGCGGCCAG
The DNA here is from genome assembly GCA_025359905.1 of Rhodospirillales bacterium. GTDB lineage: Bacteria > Pseudomonadota > Alphaproteobacteria > Acetobacterales > Acetobacteraceae > CAIPHQ01. The sequence continues at coordinate 4,804 of JANYDF010000065.1, read as the reverse complement.
CGTCCGCGTGCGATGGTGATCGCCTGTTCCGACAGCCGCGTCGACCCGGCAGTGATTTTCGGCGTCGGCCCCGGTGAGCTATTTGTGGTACGCAATGTCGCCAATCTGGTGCCGCCCTATTCGCCGGACTCGGCCTATCATGGCACCAGTGCGGCGCTGGAATTCGGCGTCACCGTGCTGGAAGTCGCCGACCTGATCGTGCTCGGCCACGGCATGTGCGGCGGTATCCGCGCGCTGCTCGATCCGTCGCTGGCGCCGCCAGATTTCGTTGCCCCCTGGATGTCCATCGCGCGGGCGGCACGTGAGCGGGTGCTGCAGTGCATGCCGGTGGAACAAGCGCAGACCGCGTGCGAGCACGAAGCGGTGAAGCTGTCGCTGGAAAACCTGATGACGTTTCCGTGGATCGCCGAGCGCGTGGCGGACGGGCGATTGCGGCTGCATGGCGGCTCGTTCGATATCCGGTTTGGCGTGCTAGAACTGCTGCAATCGGACGGCAGCTTCGCACCGGCGTAGCCGGATCGGGCGCCGGTCATCTGGGGGGTTACATGGAATTCAATCGTCTCGGCCATTCCGGCCTGCGCGTCCCGGCACTCTGCATGGGCACCGGCACATTCGGTGGCGGCAATGACTTCTTCAAGGCGTGGGGCACCACCGACGCAGCGGGTGCCACGCGCTTGATCGACGTCTGCCTCGATCACGGCGTCAGCATGTTCGACACCGCCGACGTCTATTCGGCCGGACTGGCCGAGGAAATTCTTGGAACCGCCATCCAGGGCAAACGCAACCGGGTGCTGATCTCGACCAAATGCACGTTCCCAAGCGGCAAAGGTCCGAACGATTTCGGCTCGTCGCGCCAGCATATCATCGACGCGGTCGACGGCTCGCTGAAGCGGCTCGGCGCCGAGCATATCGACCTGCTGCAACTGCACGGCCAGGACTACAACACCCCGGTCGAGGAAACCCTATCCACGCTGGATCAACTGATCCGCGCGGGCAAGCTGCGCTACATCGGCGGTTCGAATTTCAGCGGCTGGCACATGATGAAGTCGCTGGCGGCGTCAGACCGTCACGGCTACGCGCGCTACGTGGCGCATCAGGCGTATTACTCGCTGCTGAACCGCGACTACGAGTGGGAGCTCCTGCCGCTCGGCCGCGACCAAGGCGTCGGTGCGGTGGTGTGGAGCCCGCTCGGCTGGGGCAAGCTGACCGGCAAGATCCGCCGCGATCAGCCGCCGGCACCGGGCACCCGCGCCCACACGATCCCGGACACCGGCCCGCGCTACGAGGAGGAGCGGTTGTTCCGCATCGTCGACGCGCTGGACATCGTGGCGCAGGAAACCGGCAAGACCATCCCGCAAGTGGCGTTGAACTGGCTGCTACGCCGCCCGACGGTGTCTAGCGTGATCATTGGCGCGCGCAATGAAGCACAGTTGATCGAGAATATCGGCGCGGTTGGCTGGGCGCTGACGGCCGAGCAGATCGCCGCGCTCGAAAGTGCGAGCCACGTGACGCCTGCTTACCCGGTCTGGCACCAGCGCGATTTCCCGATGTTGAATGAGCGTGGGTTAACCCCACGCACCTGAACGCACCGCCGTTCCGCGCGCGTCCGGAGCCACCCAGTACCAGGGCGCTGCGGCAGCGGCAGTGATTTCCAGTACCCCGGCCCCGGCGGTGCAATAGGCTTCGCCGGTGGTCCAGCGCCAGCCGGGCTCGGGGTCGTGCCAGCCCGGCAGGCAGCGAAGCGGTTGGCTATTCAACCGCAGCGCCGTCACGGCAATCCCCAGCACGCGCCGGTCCTCGGCGGACGGATCGATGTCGGCAGGCACGAAACAGCGGCTGCGCAGACAGATGTTGCCGGTGCCGCGCGGCAATATGCCCTGCCAAACGCGCGGCGCGATCTCGGTCATGGCGACCGCCCAGCCATCCGCCAGCACGTCCAGCGCCGGGTCGTTGCTGCGCTGCCAGCCGAGCAGCGCCGTCCGCGCGGGCGCCGCGTCCGCCCCGATGGCGATCAGACGGTCATGGACTTCGCCCAGCCGGTGCGGGTCGGCGTGCTCGTGCTCCGCTTCGGCCAGCAACGCCACCCGTTCGGTGTCGGCCTGCAACACCGTCTCCAGCAGGTTCTGCGGGCCGGACGGCGCCTCCTGCTTCACCCGCCCCATCCGCGCCCGCGCCGCCAGCCTTATGTCCCCGCCATCCACGGCCAGATCGCCCGCGATGGCCTTCAGCAAGGTGGACTTGCCCGCCCCGTTGCGCCCCACCAGCCCAATGCGGCGCCCCGGGTCCACCGCCAGATCGGCGTTGTCCAGCAGCGTGCGCCCGGCGATGCGGATGGTGATGCCGGTGAGGGTGAGCAAACTCATGCCGGGGGTTTAGCCGGGTGCCATGGTGGCGGGAAGGGTGGAGGCGCGGGTGGCTAAGGGGTGGTTTGGGTGGAAACCGGATAGTCCGGTTAGAGGAGGTGCCTAGGGGGTGACAGGCGTCTGAGCTGCTATCCTCGGGCGCGATTAGGTGCTCCGATTGTGTCTTGCTTTTTTGCGGTGCGTTCATCAGAACATAATAGGACCACGAAGCGGGGCGCTCACAGCGCAGGAGAGACTGGCAGAAGATTTTTTTGTTGGGCCACCTATGCGGCTCGAGGTTGAATGCGCTTGAATGACGCGAGCGGGGGAGAGGACCATGTCAGGATTCACTGCAGTGAATGAAGCTTTTCGGCTTGCTCGCACGCAAAATGATACATTGCGGGAGGCGCTGAGAGATAAGTCGCGTGAGACGCCTCCGATGGCTAGCCATGGGCAGTCTATTACGACTCCAACAAAAAAGCATCCGGACACACAGGGCGGCAAAGCAGCTAAGAAGGCGTAATCGTCTTGTTGTACCATCAAGCTGACTTTGAGCGTGAAAGCGGAACGGGAGTGTCGCCAGAGCAAAGCTGGAGAAAGGTCTTTTTTCGAGACTATGCCCGGGTTCTCCATTCCGCCAGCTTCCGTCGGCTACAAGGAAAGACCCAGGTCTTCCCCGGTCACGAGTCTGATTTCTTTCGTAATAGGTTGACTCACTCTCTAGAAGTTTCACAAATTGCTGAGGCTATAGCCGCTCGACTTAATTATGAGCACCCAGTTCTCAAAAATGCGAGTACTGACCAGCAGCTAGATGGCAGACTGTGTGCGGTTGCAGGATTGATCCACGATCTAGGGCATCCTCCGTTCGGCCACAACGGAGAGAGAGCGCTGGACGACAAAATGCGCTGTCACGGTGGATTCGAGGGAAATGCCCAGACACTTCGGATAGTGAGTAGGCTGGAGAAAAAGGTCCAGGGAAACGACAGGCAACCCCAGGGAACCGACAAGCAACCCCTCGGATTAGATTTGACATTCCGCGTGCTCGCCTCGGTTCTAAAATATGATCAGGAAATCCCGCAATCCCGTCCGCCCGGGGACAAAATTGTCAAAGGTTATTATGGCTCCGAAAAATTGTTAGTTGATAAGATAAGAAAAAAAGTTGGAGGAGATAAACTGCCACCAAAGCAAATTTTGAAAACAATAGAATGCGCGATAATGGATCTGGCAGACGATATAGCCTATTCGACTTATGATCTTGAAGATAGCTTCAAAGCGGGTTTTCTGTCACCGTCAGAAATTCTTGTCTCTAAGGATGCATTGCTTGATGAGGTAGCAAAGAAGGTTTCGTCCGCGTTGAAGCTCGAGCCTATCATGTCGCACGCTGCCGTGCTGCGAGTGTTTACGGAAATTTTCTTGCCTCAAGGTGCAGGGGATATGCCGCAGGACCCAACAGAAAACTTCATCGAACAATACCGTGCTTACCGCAACCTAGCATCGTCTGGACATCTTCGAACCAAATTATCGTCTCAATTGGTAAATGAGGCTATTATGTCAGTGACCCTTGACTATAATTATGAGCATCCGTCGTTATCCAAAGTGTCTCTGTCAGAAAAGATTTCTGAAAGGGTAGAAGTTCTAAAGCAATACGTGTTTATTTCAATGATTTCTTCATCACGAGTAAAACTTCCAGAATACCGGGGATACGAGGTAGTATCCGGAATATTCGCTGCCCTGTCAGGAGAAAAAGGCTTTTTGCTTATGCCAGAGGACGTCCGAGGTCAATACGAGGGTCAAAGAGACCCCAATGCGCGGATGCGAATAGTTTGCGACTTTGTGGCGGGAATGACAGACCGATACGCGATGGAATTCTACGGTCGTTTACACTCCGATAGTGCTCAAAGCATGTTCAAGCCAGTTTAGCCAGCGTTGTCCTCGCCCAAACGTTACGTAGGGCCGGTGCAACCCGCCGGCCCAAGCTTCACAAGGCACTCTCAGCGCCGTTCCCCCGTTTCGGACGGACCGGTGCCGCGCATGCCCCAGCCGGCGGGCTACGGACCACGTGCCACGCAACGGCCAGACGACCGATATGGCCAGTCCGCAGCACAGCCAACCAGTCCGTGCTTCACCGGGTTGAAATGTACAGAGTCCATGTGCGCGGTGTGCTCCCAAAAGCGGCGCTGCCAGATGCCGCGCTTGCCGTGGCGAACCCGCGCCGCCGGGCGCCGTTCCGTGCGTCGCATGGCAGCGGAGAACAGGGACTTCACCGCGTGCCAGCGGCCGGAATAATCGTCGTCGCCGGGTGGCAGCGTCCAGATGCAGTGCAGATGCTCCGGCAATACCACCCTGGCGCCGATGTGACAGGGTGCCCGGGCGCGCACCACGTCCCGCAGGACGCTGACCTGCTCGATCAGCAGACAACTGCGCCGGTCGAGCAGGTTGACGGTAAAGAAATAACACCCGCC
>JANYDF010000033.1 GCA_025359905.1 Rhodospirillales bacterium | reverse complement strand
CGGCGGCCTCGCTATGGGTCAGACCTTCCACGAAGGCCAGCACCACCAGCTTGCGGCGGTCCTCGTCCAGCGCGCTCAGGCAGCGGCGCAGCGCGGTGGCGTCGCGGGTGCTGGCGAGGCGCTGCAACGGATCGGGGTCCTCATCGATGGCTTCAGGTAGATCGTCGTCCGATACCTCGCGGCCCCGGCGGCGGGCAATGTCCAGGGCGCGGTAGCGCACCAGGCTGATCAGCCAAGCTTCAGGGTTGCCGCGCGCCAGATCGAACCGCCCGGCATTGCGCCAGACCTGCAACAGCGCGTCGTGCACCGCATCGGACGCCAGCGGCCCCTGGCGGACGATGCGCATCGCCACCGCATACAGCCGCCCCGCCTGCAAGTCGTACAGCCGCCGGAACGCGGCGCGGTCGCCAGCGGCGACCAAACCCAGCAGCTCCGCGAGATCACGCGAATTTTGTGGCACATCAGCCGCCATGTCCGTCCTGCCAGCCTGCGGTGGTTCCGCCGGTCAAGTTACAGTGCTGTCTGTGAAACAGTCCGGCCATTGTCTTAACACCTTGCAGGGCCGCGCGAAAACGGCTCGGATGATCTACGTGGGAGCTGCAGCGCCGGATGCACTATTCGCCGCACCCAATGTCAGCTGCGGCGGGCGCGCAGGATGCACGGCCGCGCCAGATATGCTATTGCTTCGCGGCGTAACGCGGGGACGTCCCCGCTGGAGGAATCGATGCGGAAACGCCGCTTGAGACCATCGCACGCGCGGGCGGCCGCCTTCGGGCTGTGGCTCACCGGATGTATCCTCACCGCAGGTGTGGCGCACGCGGCTGACCAGATCAGCATCGAGGAGCGCGTGAGCCTGCAAACAATGATGTCGCAATATATCGATCAACATACGATCGGCGACGCGTTCTGGCACATCGACCCGCACACCGGCGACATTTTGAAGCTATATCCGGCAACCCAGCACCCGATGATCGTGCGGATGAACAAGGTGGTAGTGCTGTGCGCCGACCTGCGCACGGCGGACGGTAAAGTGGTCAACGCTGATTTCTATGCGATCAAGGACAATGGACAATACGTGATCTTTCAGGCCGAGATCGGGAACCGCGAGCCGTTGCAAGCACTGCTCATGAAGGGCGCGGCGTCCCTGCTCGAGTAAGCTTCGGCCGCGCGGGAACCCAGCCACTGAATGCGCCGGGGCGGCCCGGGCGCAAACTCGGGCTGCTGGCCAAAGTTCTGCTGGTTTTCGTGCCGATCTTCGTGGTGCTGACGGTCATCAGCACGCGCCTGCTGCTGGACTACGGGCGCGACCAGGAACGCGACGCGCTGGCCGCGCGGCTGGGCACACTGGCCGGCAAGGTGTCGCTGGCGCTGTCCGCAGCGATGCGCGCCCCGGCCCCGGCAGACCCGAAACTGCTGCGTGCGGTGCTGGGCACGCTGTCCGGCGATCAGGCATTCCTGTGCGCCGAGGCGATCAGCGCCGACGGCAAGCGGCTGGCGGCGTGGCCCGTGATTGGCTGCGACAATATCGGCGGCGTGGCCGATGAGACGCGATCCGACATCCCGCTGGACAAGGCGCCGCCCGCCACCCTGCGGCTGCGCTTCAGCGACGAAGTGCCGCACGATGCCTCGGCCCGGCTCGGCGTGCTGCTGGCGGGCAGCGGCATCGCTTCGTTCCTGGTTGCGGTGCTGGCGCTATGGCTGTCGATGCGGCTGTGGGTCAGCCCGCCGATCGCCCGCATGCTGGCCTCGATCCGCAACGGCACGGCTGGCCAGGAGCGGCAGCCGATTGCGTGGGAGGCGGGCGATGAGATGGGGCAGATCATCGCCGCGTACAACGAAATGGTGGCGCGCGAGGCGAGCCAGGAATTCTCGCTGCGCGGCCTGAACGCCTCGCTGCGGGCGCTGAACCGCGAACTGGAAGCCCGCGTCGACAACCGCACCACCGAATTGCAGGCCAGCGAAGGCCGCCTGCGCGCCATCATCGACACGGTGGCCGACGGTATCCTGACCGCCGATATTCGCGGCACCATCCGCTCGGCCAGCCGCTCGGCCGGGCATATCTTCAAAATGCCCGCCTCGGCGCTGGAAGGCCGCCCGCTATCGGTGATGCTGTCCGAGGGCGGCGAGCCGGATGACCTGATCCACGGCGCCGCCTCGCGCCGCGTGGTGGCCAAGCGCAGCGACGGCAGCACGTTCCCGATGGACGTGCAGGTGCAGTTGGTGCCCGAGGCGGGCGGCCAGTTGTTCACCATTTGCGTGCGCGACCTGACCACGCAGTTGGCCTACGAAGAAGGCCTGAAAACCGCGCGCGACGCCGCCGAGCGCGCCGACCGCGCCAAGTCGGACTTCCTGGCGGTCATCACCCACGAATTGCGCACGCCGCTGAACGGCGTGATCGGCATGACCGGGCTGCTGCTGGACAGCAAGCTCGACCCGCAGGCCCGCCGCTTCGCCGAAACGCTGCGCGAGGCGGGCGAGCATTTGCTGCAATTGATCAACGACGTGCTGGACTTCACCAAACTGGAAGCCAACCGGCTGTCGTACGAGGAGATCGTGCTGGAACCGGCTGGCGTGGTGAACTCCGCACTCGACCTGATCCGCCATCGCGCCCGCGCCAAAGGCCTGCAGCTTGAGGCCAAGATCGACCCCGGGGTGCCCGCGCAAATGCGCGGCGACCCAGGGCGGTTGCGCCAAGTGCTGATGAATTTGGTCAGCAACGCGGTGAAGTTCACCGAAAAAGGCGAGGTGCGGGTTGAAGTCGCGGCCGAGCCGGACGCCGAGGCAGGCTGGATGGTGCTGAAGATTGCGGTCAGCGACACCGGCATCGGCATCGCGCCGGACGACCTGCCCAAGCTGTTCCTGGAATTCAGCCAAATCGACAGCTCGATCTCGCGCCGCTTCGGCGGCACCGGGCTGGGCCTGGCGATCTGCCGCAAACTGCTCGCCGGCATGGGCGGCACCATCTCCGCCGAAAGCCAGCCGGGGCATGGCAGCACGTTCCGCTTCACCGCCCGGCTGCGCGCGATGACGCCCGCGGAGCAGGAAGCGGCCGCCCCTGCCCCGCCGCCGCGCCGCCGCGCCACGCCGTCTGGTTCCTCGCCGGGCGGCGCCACGCCGCGCGGCCGCGCGCTGCGCGTGCTGGTGGCGGAGGATAACCAGACCAATCAGGTGGTGATCCGCGCCATGGTGTCCAAACTCGGCCACCGCGCCGATCTGGTGGGCAACGGGCTGGAAGCGCTGGAAGCGGCGCAGGCGCGGCCGTACGATCTGGTGCTGATGGACGTGATGATGCCGGAGATGGACGGCATCGAGGCCACCAAGCGCATCCGCGCGCTGCCGGACGCCGCCGGGCGCATCCCGATCATCGGCCTGACAGCCCACGCAGCGGCCACCGAGCATGAGGCATGCCGCCAATCCGGCATGCAGCGGGTGCTGACCAAGCCGGTGACCATCGGCGCACTCGGCGATGCGATCATTGAGATTGTCGACGGAATGCCCGCCTCGTGACCTTGCCCGGCAGCGGCGGCCGCCGCCATGTCCATCTGGACGCGGTGGGCGGCATCGCGGGCGACATGTTCGCCGCGGCCCTGCTCGACGCCCAGCCCGAACACGAAGCCGCCTGCCTGCGCGCCGCTGAGATGGTGGCGCATGTGCCGTGCCGCCTGCTGCGCCACCACGACAGCGTGCTGGCCGGGGCGCGGTTTCAGGTGCTGGACGATACGGCGCACGGCCACCATCACCACCACCACGCCGCATGGCACGACATCCGCGCCCGGTTGCAGCAATCCGCCCTGCCCGAACCGGTGCGCCGCCACGCCATCGGCATCTTCGCGGCTCTTGCCGAGGCGGAAGCGCACGTGCATGGCATCGAACCGGAAGCGGTGACGTTTCATGAAGTCGGCGCGGTCGATTCCATCGCCGATATCACCGCCGCCGCATGGTTGATCGCAGCCCTGGCGCAGGACGGAGCGGACGCCAGTTGGAGCGTGGGGCCGCTGCCGCTCGGCGGCGGGCAGGTCAGAACCGCGCACGGCGTGCTGCCGGTGCCCGCCCCGGCCACAGCATTGCTGCTGACCGGCTTTGCCGTGCACGACGACGGCATCGGCGGCGAGCGCGTGACCCCGACCGGGGCGGCGATCCTGCGTTATCTGGGCGCACAACACCCGCCGCCCAGCGGCACGCGGCGCATGCTGGCCACCGGCATCGGCTTCGGCACCCGCAAGCTGCCCGGCCTGCCCAACATGCTGCGCGTGCTGATCGGCGAAACCGCCAGCGCCAGCGCCGCCGCCACAACGCACGGCCAGCGCGCGCTGTCGGTGATCTGCTTCGAGGTGGACGATCAAACCGCCGAGGATCTTGCGACCGGGCTGGACCGAATTCGGGCGCTGGACGGCGTGCTGGACGCGCTGCAAATGCCTGCCTTCGGCAAGAAGGGCCGCATGGCCACGCATGTGCAAGTCCTGGTGACGCCCGCCGCCGTGGAGCAGGCGGTTGAGGCGTGCTTCCGCGAGACCGCCACCATCGGGCTGCGGGTGCAGCAAGCCGAAGGCCGCGTGCTGCGCCGGAGCATGGTGAGCCTCGAACTGGACGGCAAGACGATGCGGATCAAGCGCGCCGAGCGGCCGGACGGCGTCACCGCCAAACTGGAAGCCGACGACGCGGCGCACGGCCAAGGCCACGCCGAACGCCAGCAGTTGCGCCACCGCGCCGAACGGGACGGGCTATGAGCGCGGCGGCCTTGCAGCGGCTCGACGCCGTTCTGCGCAGCCTGAACGGCGCGCATATCGCGGTCAGTGGCGGTGTGGACAGCCTGACGCTGGCCGCCGCCGCCCATCGCGTTCTCGGCGGCGCGGCGCGGATGCATCACGCGGTCTCCCCCGCCGTGCCGCCGGAAGCCACCGCCCGCACCCAGGCGCTCGCGGCGGCGCGCGGCTGGGATTTGACCGTGTTCGACGCGGGTGAGTTTGCCGATGAACGCTATCGCGCCAACCCGGCCAATCGCTGCTTCTGGTGCAAAACCAGCCTGTACGGCACGCTCGCCGCCCACGCGGCGGCGCATGGCGGCGGCACGGTGCTGTCCGGCACCAATACCGACGACTTGGCCGACATCCGCCCCGGCCTGCAAGCCGCCGCCCAGCACGGCGTGCGCCACCCGTTCGTCGAGGCCGGGATCAGCAAGGCGACCGTGCGCCAGTTGGCGACTCTGCTGGGACTGGGCGATGTGGCCGCCCTGCCCGCCTCGCCCTGCCTGTCGAGCCGGATCGAAACCGGCATTCGCGTCGAGGCCGGGCTGCTCGATCTGGTGCACCGCGTCGAAGCCCACGCGTCGGCGGCCCTCGCCCCGCGCACCGTGCGCTGCCGGGTGCGCGGGGCCGGCGTGGTGGTGGAACTGGACGCCGACGCGCTGGGGCGGGCCGGTTCTGCACTGGCCGCCGAACTGGCGGGCATCGCCGGGCAAGCCGTCAGCTTCGCCGCATACCGCACCGGCAGCGCGTTTCTGCGCCACACCGCATGAGCGAACCGCCGTTCGTGCTGGACGCCGGGCGCGGCCTGCGCATCGGGCTGCCGGAAGCCATCTACGCCGAGGGCAAGACCGCCGGGCAGCTCGACGCCATTCTGGCAAGCGCGCCGCGCCCGCTGCTGCTGACCCGCCTGGCACCCGAACTTGCCGATGTGCTGGCGCGGCCCGGCCTGGACTACGACCAGCAGTCGCGCACCGCGATCTACGGCGATCCGCCGAAGCTCACCGGCCCGGCGCGCGTCGCGGTGGTAACGGCGGGCACCACCGACCTGCCGGTGGCCGCCGAAGCCGCCCGCACGCTGCGCTGCCACGGCGAGGATTGCCTGCTAGTGCCCGATGTCGGCGTGGCCGGGCTGTGGCGGCTGCTGGCGCGGATCGACGAACTGCGCGCGCTGCCGGTGGTGATCGTGTGCGCCGGCATGGACGGCGCCCTTCCCAGCGTGCTGGCCGGTCTGGTCCCCGGCGCCGTGATCGCCGTGCCCACCCCGGTCGGCTACGGCGTCGCCGGGGGCGGCCACGCGGCGCTGCACGCCATGCTGGCAAGCTGCGCGCCGGGGCTGACGGTGGTCAATATCGGCAACGGCTACGGTGCTGCGTGCGCGGCGTTGCGGGTGTTGGGGACAGCCACACAGTCGCGCTAGACAATCGGCAGAATTGGCTTTGCCATCGCTATAACCCTCATCACGCCACCTAACACCAAGTCATTTACCGCATGAGCGCGGCAAATTCAAGCCGATGGCCAGATCGTTGCAGGGCTATCGCATATGCCCTTTAGCAAATTGTATGAGCAGACTGGTGAGGAATTCGTCATTCCATCCGGCACGCTTGAGCTTTCCCTTCATCGACCCCCTGGACCCCTCCAACTTGGCTAAATTGAGGGCAAGCCTGC
>JANYDF010000154.1 GCA_025359905.1 Rhodospirillales bacterium | reverse complement strand
ATCAAGGTGGACTTGCCGGCCGAGTTGTCGCCGACCAGGCCGAGGATTTCGCCGGGCATCAGATGGAAGTCGATATTGCGGAGCGCGTGGACCGCGCCGAAATGCTTGTCGATATGCCGCATCTCGATGATCGGCACGGGGGTCATGCGGCGTCTCCGGTTCGGCGTAATCCAGTTCGGCGCTTGAACAGGCGCGACAGGATGCGTTCCTGGCGCAGCCAGATGTCGCCCACGACGGCGCCGATCAGGATCAGCCCGATCAGCACGTTCATCCAGTGCTGCGGCATCACGAACGAGGTGCCGTCGGGCAGCAGGATCTGCAGCGACAGCAGCGAGCGGATCAGCGTGATCGCGGCGGCGCCGGCCAGCGCGCCCAGGATGGTGCCGTAGCCGCCGAACACCGAGCCGCCGCCGATAATGACCGAGGAGATGCCGTCCAGCTCGCGCCCGATGCCGGCGGAGGGGTTGAACGAGCGGAAATACGCCACGTAGATCACGCCGGCCATCGAGGCGCAGAATGCGCTGAACACCAGCGACCAGAAGCGCACCGCGCCGGTGTTGATGCCCGAATAGCGCGCCGCCCGCTCGTTGCCGCCGACCGCGTAGATCATTTGCCCGACTGGCGTCTTTGCCAATACAATGCCCGCGATCAGCGCGAACAGCATCATCAGCAAGGTTTGCGCGCTGACCGCCTTGGCGACCAGCAGCCACAGACCAGGGCCCGGCGCTGCCCCAACCGCATTCAGAATCTCATACAGATTGCGGCCGATCAGATTGAAGTCGTCGGAGAACTCGGCGAGTTGGCGGCCCGCCACCAGCCACGCGCCAAAACCACGGGCGATGTAGAACATTCCGAGCGTTGAGACGAAGGCGGGCAGCCGGAAGCGCACCGTCAGCCAGCCGCTGACCGCGCCGCAAGCGGTGCCGCACGCCATGGCAATGGCGATGGCCAGCAGCGGCGAGAATTCCAGTTCCTTCATCAGGAACGCCGCCGTGGCGCCAGAGAACGCCAGCACCGAGCCGACCGACAAATCGATATCGCCGTTGGCAATCACGAACGTCAGGCCGGTGGCGACAAAGCCGATTTCGGTGAACGCCAGCAGCAGGGAGAAAGTGTTGTCGAGCGAGCCCCAGAAATCCGGCCGCAGCGCCATGCCAACGATCCACAACGCTACGGTGAGCATGATTGCCGCCGCGTCGCGCCGCCCGAGGAAGGCTTTCAGGCCGGTCGCAGCCATGCTGCGCGCGTCCACCGCACTGCCGCGCGTCTGTGCGCCGACGATGGCCGCTTCGCCACGATCGGGCGGCGGCGGCGCTTCGCCGCCACGCAGCCGCGCCCAGATGCGCGCCGCACCGCCGCCGCGAATAGCCCAAGGCTCGATCAGCACTGCGGAAAGCAGGATGATGCCAAGAAACGCCTGCACCGCGCCGCCCGGCAACTGCGCCATGGTGCGCACTTCCATCTCGACGCCATCGACGTCGATGGTATGCGTCATCGGCACGCCTTCGCGCAGCACCTTGTCGATCAGCACCACAAGCGCCGCCCCCAAGCAGGCGCCGAGCACCCGGCCACGTCCGCCGGCGATAGAGGCGCCGCCGACGATCACCGCCGCGATCACGATCAGTTCGGACCCCTGGCCGACCTGCGAGGTCATGCCTTTGTCCTGCGCCACGTTCATCAGCCCGGCGATGGTGGCCGCCAGGGCCGCGAACAGGAACGAGCGCATCCGCACGAAGCGGGTGGCGATGCCAGCGTATTGCGACGCCTGGGCGTTGCCGCCGACCGCGTATGTCTCGTAGCCGGTGCGGGTTTTCGACAGCAAAAACATGCCGAAGATGGTAACCACGGCAAAAATCAGAATTTGTGAATTGAAGCCGAGGCTGTTGGTTTCGCCCAGGCCGAAGAACCAGTGGTCGGCGGTGGCCTTGCTGTCGAAGGCGATGGTCTTGCCACCGGTGAAGCCCAGCACCAGCCCGCGACCGATGAACAGCATGGTCAGCGTGGCGATGAACGCGGGCACATTCAGCCTTGTGACCAGCAGGCCGTTGATCAGCCCCATGAGCAGGCCAGCGATCACGGCGCCGAACGCCGACCAGCCGACCGACCAGTCGAAATGATGCGGGTCGTAGAAGGTCGCAAACGCGGTGGCGACCAGACCCACCGTGGACCCGACCGACAGATCGAGTTCCTTGTTAACGATGACGAAGCTCATGCCGACCGCCATCACACCGTAGCGCGCGGTGTCGCGCAGCACGGCCGATAGGGCGTCGGTAGAGCCGAAGAAATCCGGATTAATGTAGATACCGGCGGCGTACAGCACCGCCATGAACAGCAGGATGCCGAATTCCCAGCCGCCGATGAGCTGCATGGGCAGGCGCAGGCGGGGAATGGCTGGCAGGCTCGTGGTGTTGGCGGACATGTGCATCCCTGCGGCTTCGTCGCGGTGGCCCCCTCCCCGATCCCCCTCCCACGGCGGGAGGGGGCGAGGTACGGGTTAGGCGCCGCAGTGCGTGGGATTAGTTCTCGAAGCGCTTGCCGACGTTGCCCAGGCTATCCTTGGTCACCAGCTGGGCGCGGGTGTCGAGGTTGGCGGCGGCGATGTTGCGGTCGATCTGGAGGTACAGCTGCGCCACCGGCCAGAAGCCTTGCAGGAACGGCTGCTGGCCGAGTGCCCCGGTGAGCGCCCCGGTCTTGATCTGCTCCTGCTGCTTCGGCCCGAGGTCGAAGCCATAGGCGCAGATCTTGCCCTGCATCTTCAACTGGGTGATGGCATCGCCAAGCGCCGGGGTGACGAAGCCGTTGGCGGCCATGGCGCCAACCACGTCCTTGCGGCTCTCGATCAGGTTGACCACTGAGTTGACGACGTTGTCCTTATCGACATCGACGCCGATGTTTTGCGGCCCGGCATCGACCTTGAAGTTCTTCAGCACGCCGGCCTTGTTCAGCGTCTTGACGGTCGCCTGGAAGGCAGCGGTGATGCGGCGGTTGACTTCTTCGTTGCCCAGCGTGGTGGTGGACGGGAAGATGATGCTGCCGCCCTTCACGCCCTTGGCGAGCAGGCACTTGGCCAGCGCTTCGCCACCGATGGCGGCCGCCGAGCTATCTTGGCCGGTGTGCGAGATGTTCGAGCGGTCGTACAGGTTTCCGTCGAAGCTGTTGGTGGTGGCGATGGGAACGCCGTGTTCTTCCAGCTTCTTGACCAGATCGTCGTAAGCGCCCGACTGCGGCGTGGTCATGATGACGCCGTCGATGGTCGGGTCGTTGACGATCTGGTTCAGGATGGCGATTTCACGGGGAATATCGTCAACCGGGGCTTCCGAGCCGAGCATGATCAGGTTGATGCCGAACGCATCAGCAGCCACCTTGGCGCCGACATAGGTCGGGTCGAAAAACCCGTTGCCGGCGGTGTGGGTCACGATGGCGAAGGTCAGCTTCTTGTGGCCGTGGAAATTCTTGGTGGCCGGCGATTCCTTGGCGGCGTCGTCGAACGAATAGCCGCCGACCGCTTTGCTGAGGGTGCCGGACTGCGCGAACGCGCCGGTGGTGCCGAACGCCAGGGCAGCGGCCACAGCGGCCGCGATAGTGAGATGCTTCAAGTGATCCTCCCGTGCGCCCGTGTGCGGGCGCGGTTGTTGGACTCGAGGCTATGCGGATGCGCGTGCCGACTTGGACGCCCGGCCGCTGCCTCTCCCGCCGCGATCATATCCCGGCGGATGGGCAGGTCTAGCGAAGATTTATCAGACCTTCCATAAAATCAGTTTCATCCGGGCGGCAGCCGCGCTGCCGCAGGCAACTGAGGCGGACACGATATGCGCGCGATCTATGTGATGATTAAATGCGAAATGGGCCAAGCCTACCGGGTGGCGCAAGAAGCAGCCGACACCATCCCGGAACTGTCGGAACTGCATTCGACTTCGGGGCAATACGATTTGCTCGGCAAATTTTACCTTGAACCGAGCCAGGACACCGGCTTGTTCGTCACCGAGAAACTGCAAACCATTCCCGGCGTGAAAGACACTTATACGCTGATCACCTTCAACGCCTTCATGGGCGCGCGGGCCTGATGGGATGGTCCGAGGCGCGGCTTAGAACGGGCGGATTGCGGGTTTGACGGTTTACGGGGTCGATTTCGGCACCACCAACAGCGTGGTGACCTGCTTGCAGCCGGACGGCACGGTGGCGGCGCTGCGCCATGCGCTGGGCAGCGCCGAGCAGGAGGTGATCCGCTCGGTGCTGTGCTTCTGGAACGAGGGGCACGGCAACCTGTTGGCGCTGCGCCACGCCGCCGGTCCAGCGGCGATTGCGGCGTATCTGGACGATCCGCTCGATAGCCGGTTGATGATGTCGCTGAAATCCTATCTGGCGCAGCGCAGCTTTTCCGGCACGCGGGTGTTCGGGCGGCATTTTGGGCTCGAGGACCTGATCGCGCTGTTCCTGCGCGCGATCCTGCCCAAGCCGCAACCGGGCGACGTTCTGGTGGCCGGCCGCCCGGTGCGCTTTGCCGGCGAGACGGCCGACGATGCGCTGGGCGAAACCCGGCTGCGCGCCGCGTTTGCCGCCGCCGGGTGGCCCGGCATTCAGACCGCCCTTGAGCCGGAAGCGGCGGGCTACCGGTTTGCCCGCAACCTAACCGCCCCCGCCGTGGTGCTGATCGGCGATTTCGGCGGCGGCACCAGCGATTTCTCGGTGATGCGCTTTGCGCCGTGCAGCAACCAGCCGGTGCAGCCGCTGGGCTATTCCGGCATCGGCATCGCCGGTGACAGTTTCGACTACCGCATCATGGACCGCGTGGTCTCACCAAGGCTTGGCAAGGGCACCAGTTACAAGGTGATGGGCACCGAATTGCCGGTGCCGCCCGACTATTATTCCAGCTTCGCCCGCTGGCACCGGCTGAGCCTGATGCGCACCCCGAAGATGCTGCGCGATATCGAACAGGTGATGCACACCGCCGCCCATCCGGACCGGCTGGCCGCCCTGCTGCAACTGATCCGCGACGAGTTGGGCTACGAATTGTATCGCGCGGTGTCCGGCGTGAAGGCCGCCCTCTCCACGGCCGAAACCGCCACGCTCAGCTTCCGCCACGCGGACTTTGCCATCGCGGCGGACATTGCCCGCAGCGACTTCGAAGCCTGGATTGCCCCGGACATCGCCCGGATCGCGGCCACCGTGGACGCGGCGCTGGCCGAGGCCGGGTTGCCGGAAACCGCCGTCGACCGGGTGTTCCTGACCGGCGGCACCTCGTTGGTGCCAGCGGTGCGGCGCATCTTTACCGATCGCTTCGGTGCGGCGCGGGTGACCGGCGGCGGCGAGTTTGTCTCGGTGGCCGAAGGCATGGCGTTGATCGGGCGCGACCGGCGCGCGGAGACGCCGCAGGCTGGGCAACCTTGAGCCGCGATTCGACCGCGATCCACGGCAGCAAGCGGCAGTGGATGCGGATCAGCCCGCTTGCGGCGGATAGCACCGAATTGATTGATCATTTTTATTTCGCTGACACCTCGGAGTCGGCCGAGGCGGCGCGGGCGCGCACCATCGAGACCAACTGCGCCATCGCGCGCCAGGATTTTTCGATTTGCGAACACTCCCAGCGCAACCTCGCCTCCGACGCGTACCGGCCGGGGCCTTTGCGCCCGAAGCAGGAACAGGCGGTGGCGTGGTTTCAGGAGAAAGTGGCGGCGGCGGCAACGTGACCCCGAGCATCCGGCAGAGCGGGCGGAGGCTGCGGCGCAGTTGCGGGGCGGCCTGTAGCAGGTCTGGCATTTCCGGTGCGGCCAGCAGGATTTGCAATTGCGCGCCGCACGCGGCGGTTTCCGGCAGCAGGGTGATGAGCCATGCCGGCTTGCGCGGCAACCCGCCCGGGGCGGGGCGGCGGCGCGGCGCGGCGGGTGCGCGCGGTTTGCGGCGGGCGGAGTAGCGGCGCAACTGGCCATCGCGCAGTCTCGCCAGCAATCCGGCAACCTGACCCTCGATGCCGCGCACCCGGGACCAGATGTGCACGACGAGGGGCGCCGCCAGCCGCCGCAAATGGCCGTGCCGCGCGATCAGGCCGCACAGCAGTGTGGCCAGCGCGGTGAATTGGTTAGCGATGATGGCGGTATCCATGTTTGTTTTAGTAACACAAACCGGGATGGCCGGGCAATCATGGCGAGGCGGCAAGGCCGGGGCGCTGCCCCGGACCCCGCCAAAGGCGGTCGCCTTTGGGAACCATGACTTTGGAGCGGTGCCTTCCGGTCAACTGCCGTTGCCGTTGCTCCAGAGCGGCCCGCCCTCCGCAAACGGATCGGCAACACTCGCGCCCTGCGGCCGCTGCGCGCACGCAGCGACCGCAATGCACAGAACGGCAAATAAGACCCGCTTCAATAAACATGCTCCACGGGCGAATTAACCGGCGCGCGGGCGATTGGCCTGGGCTGGGGCGGACGTCATTCCGGCGCGGCAGCCTGGACGGCAGATGCGGGGCCCAGGCCCGCCGCCATCCCAGCCGAACCGTGAGTTTCCGTTCGACGCTTTCGGTCAACCTGGCCGGCACCGGCCAAGCCGCCGCAGTTCCGGACTTGGATTGATTCAGGTGCCGCGCTGTTCAGCCGAAACAGAGATGGTTGCTGGAACCCTTGCCGCGTGCCTGCCGGCTCGCCAACTACGTTAAAGCATTCGGACTTTGACTCGAGGCGATCAGCCGGACGGGAATTGCGTCGGCGCGTTGCACACGCCCTACGAGGTTTTGGTATCCGGGCTACGCGGGCTGACCAAAACTCATTGTCGTTGCCGGGCCTGACCCGGCAATCCATGGCGCCGCACAGAGCATCTCGCGTCTAACACGGAGTGTTGGCATGGATCGCCGGGTCAAGCCCGGCGATGACAATTCAATGGATCATGGGTTCTCGCCCAAGAGATTTGGTATAAGTGACCGGCGGCGTGCTGGCGTGACGTGTGAAGGCGGCGCTAAAGGCACTCGCCGATCCGTATCCGACTTGCCCGGCAACTTCGGCCACGCTGGCGGCGCCACGGCGCAGCGCGGGTGTAACCCGCCGGCACAGCGGCTCAACCGTCCAAGACGAAGTGACGAGTGTCTTACCGGCTTCGGGGGGCGTCGGCATAGACGGAAAATTGCGCCGGCGTGTTGCACACGCCCTACGAGGTTTCGGTATCCGGGCTACGCTTGCTGGCAGCCGAATCCAGGGCCGCGCCGCTTACGCCTGCTTCATCTCGATCAAACTCCGCCGAATCCGCCGGCCGCGTTGCACGCTTTCCTCGATATAGGCGGCATCCCCCCAGCGCACCGCGCGCGCCATGGCCTGGGCGTCCTCGGTGAAGCGGGCCAGCATTTCCAGCAGCGCTTCGCGGTTGTTGAGGAACACGTCGCGCCACATCACCGGGTCGCTGGCGGCGATGCGGGTGAAGTCGCGAAAGCCGGAGGCGGCGAATTGCAGCACCTGTTGGCGGCTTTCGCCTTCCAGGTCGTCGGCGGTGCCGCAGATGGTGAAGGCCAGCAGATGCGGCAGATGCGAGACGATGGCCAGCACGCGGTCGTGGTGCGAGGGTTCCATGACCTCGACCATCGAGCCGAACCGCCGCCAAAGCTCGGCGATCCGTTCCACCGCGTCCGCGTCGGTGCCGGGCGGCGGGGTGAGCAGGCACCAGCGGTTCTGGAACAGTGTGACAAAACCGGAATCCGGGCCGGAATACTCGGTGCCGGCCAGCGGATGGGCGGGCACGAAATGCACGCCGCCGGGCACCAGCGGGCCGACGTCGCGGATCACCGACTGCTTGGTGGAGCCGACATCGGTGAGGATCGCGCCAGGGGCCAAATGCGGCGCGATGGCCTCGGCCAGGGCCGCGTAAGCGCCCACCGGGGCGCACAGCATCACGCAATCGGCGCCTTCGACGGCGCGGGCCGGGTCGAGTTCCACCCGGTCGGCGATGCCGAGTTCGCGCACCCGGTCGAGCGTGGCCTGCGTGCGGGCGCTGGCCACCACTTCGCCCGCGATGGCGCGGTTTTGCATGGCGATGCGGGCGACCGAACTGCCGATCAGGCCGATGCCGAGCAGCGCCAGACGGCGGAATAGGGGTTCAGCCCCTTGGGATTCAGCCATGTTGGGCAAAATCGCGCAGCGCGTCGGCCACCAGGCCGCATTCCTCGGCGGTGCCGACGGTGATGCGCAGGCAGTGCGGCAGGTCGTACGTGCCCATGGCGCGCACGATGATGCCGCGCGACTTCAGCCACGCATTGGCGGCGGCGGCGCGCTCGGCGGTGGCGAAATCGGCCAGGAAGAAATTGCCGGCACTCGGCCAGGTGGCGATGCCGACGGCTTCCAGCGCCGCGCGCAGCCGCTCGCGCCACTCGGTGGTGTGCGCCACGCTGCGCTCGACCCAGCCGGGTTCGGCCAGTGCGGCAACGGCGGCGGCCTGGGCGGCGATATTGACGTTGAACACGCCGCGCACCCGGTTCAGCGCGTCGATCACGCCCGCCGGGCCGTAGGCCCAGCCGACGCGCATCCCGCCGAGGCCGAACACCTTGCTGAAGGTGCGCAGCATCACGGTGTTCTCGCCCGCGTCCACCAGCTTCACGCCGGCGTCGTAGCCGGGATCGGTGACATATTCGGCGTAGGCGGCGTCCAGCACCAGCAGCACCTCATCCGGCAGCCCGGCGCGCAGGCGCTCGACTTCGCTTTGTGGCAGCAGGCTGCCGGTTGGGTTGTTCGGGTTAGCAAGGAACACGATGCGGGTATCGGCCGACACGGCGGCCAGCATGGCGTCCACATCGGCGGTCAGATTGCGTTCCGGCGTCTTCAGCACCCGGCTGCCGGCGTAGGTGCCGGCGATTTGGTACATCGAGAAGCCGTGCATGCTCATGATGATCTCGGTGCCAGGGCCGCCGTAGATCATGCACAGATGCTGGATCAGTTCATCCGAGCCGGTGCCGCAGACGATGCGCTCGGGCGGCAGGCCAAAGCGGGCGCCGATGGCGCGGCGCAGCTCGGCCGAGCCGCCGTCCGGGTAGCGATGGATTTCGGCGGCGACCTTGGCGAACGCGGCTTGCGCTGCGGGCGGCGGGCCGAACGCACCCTCGTTGGACGACAGTTTGATCACCCGGTTGATACCGGGCAGTTTCGATTCGCCGCCGACATAGGCGTGAATTTGCATCACCTCGGCGCGTGGCTGCGGGCCGCTCATGGGGTTTCTCCATCCACCGGCACCGCGTAGGCGCCAAGCACCACCGGGCGGTGCACCGACTCGGATAATTTCACGATGCGCGCGTCGTCGCTGGCCACGTAGCCCTCGACGTCGATCAGCGCGTGGGCGATCTGTCCGGCCGGATCGCGGCGCAGGATCATGCCGGTGGGCGTCAGCCCAGCCCCGGCCAGCGCGGAGGATAGCCGGGCGCGGCTCATTTCAATCGGCAGTTCGAAGCCGATCAGCGTCTGGTCGCGGCTGGATGGATCGGGGGCAGCGGCGGCCAGCACCATGGCTTGCGCGGTGGAGGCGCCTTCGGTGCGCGGGGCCCAGAACGGCAGTTTGGCGACCACGTGAATGCGCGGCGCGTCGTGGTGCAGCAGTGCGGTCCACCACGCCGCGCGGGCCGGTTCGTCGTCGGCCGGCAGTGGCACCACGGCGGCGGTGGCGCGCCCGGCGCTGACCTCGGCGATGGCGTGGGCCGGGCTTTGATGCACGCGCAGCGGGGTCAGCACGCCGAAATGCTCGTGCGCGCAGGTGACGAAGCCGGCGCCGGGTTCCGGTTCGCATACCGCGATAACAAAGCTGCCTTGCATACTGGTCGTGGCCGCGAACAGCTCACGCCAGATGCGCGGCAGCACTCGGCGCGGCAGCGGGCCGGTGTGGCGGGCCAGCAGGCGGCGCACGATATCGGCCTCGCGGCCGGGCCGGAACGGGATTTTGCCGCGTGTGCCAAGGGCGGCAACACCGGTGACCACTTGGGCACGTTGCATCAGCAGGTCGTGGACGGCGTCGTCCAGCCTATCGAGTTCGGCCCGCAACTCGGCGAGCGTGGGCAGCGCGGGCAGATCGGTA
The DNA here is from genome assembly GCA_025359905.1 of Rhodospirillales bacterium. Classification (GTDB taxonomy): domain Bacteria; phylum Pseudomonadota; class Alphaproteobacteria; order Acetobacterales; family Acetobacteraceae; genus CAIPHQ01. Next base: position 29,307 of record JANYDF010000154.1, on the reverse strand, counting down.
TTGGTCATGGGGCTTCTGTGCGGGGCGATTTGCAATAGCGGAACCCTCCGCGCCTGCAAAGCCGGTTGGCCCGGCAGCGCCCCCATGGTTGCAGCTTGCGGGCCGGGGGGGCATATCGGCAGTCCGATGGATTTGCCCGACGTCCCTGAAGTCGCCCACCAGCACGCCGTGCTTCCCGGCGGGTTGACGCTCGACTGCGGCCAGACGCTGAACCGGCTGACGGTGGCGTACCGCACCTACGGCGCGCTGAACGCCGGGCGGACGAACGCAATCCTGATCTGCCATGCGCTGACCGGCGACCAATACGTGGCCGAGCAGCACCCGGTGACCGGGCGCGACGGCTGGTGGGACATGGTGGTGGGGCCGGGCAAGCCGATCGACACCAACCGCTATTTCGTCATCTGCTCGAACGTGCTGGGCGGCTGCATGGGGTCGACCGGGCCGCGCAGCGCGCGTGACGACACCGGCCTGCCCGACCCGCCGCGCTGGGGGGTGGATTTTCCCACCATCACCATCCGCGACATGGTGCGGGCGCAGAAGCGGCTGATCGAACAGCTCGGCATCGCCCGGCTGTTCGCGGTGATCGGCGGCTCGATGGGTGGCATGCAGGTGCTGGAATGGGCCTCGACCTACCCGGAATCGGTGTTCGCGGCGGTGCCGATTGCCTGTGCGGCGCATCACTCGGCGCAGAACATCGCGTTCAACGAGGTCGGGCGGCAGGCGATCTTCGCCGACCCCGACTGGCATGGCGGGCGCTACTGGGAACAAGGGCTGATCCCGGCGCGCGGCCTCGCGGTGGCGCGCATGGTGGCGCACATCACCTATCTGAGCGAGCAGGCGCTGACCCGCAAGTTCGGCCGCCGGGTGCGCGGCGCGCAGGCGCTGGCACCGTTCGGCGACATGTTCGAGGTCGAGAGCTATCTGCGCCACCAGGGCAGCAGCTTCGTGCGCCGGTTCGACGCGGCGAGTTACCTGACCATCACCCGCGCCACCGACTATTTCGATCTGGCCGAGGAGCACGGCGGCACGCTGGCGGCGGCGTTCGCCAAAACCCGCACGCGGTTCTGCGTGATCAGTTTCAGCAGCGACTGGCTGTATCCAACCCCGGAAAGCCGCACCATCGCCCGCGCGCTGAACGCGGCGGCGGCCAATGTGAGCTTTGTGGAAATCGCCTCGGACAAGGGCCACGACGCGTTCCTGCTCGATGAGCCGGACTTTCACCGCACGCTGGCGGGCTTCCTGCGCGGTTGCGCCGAACATGCCGGATTGCCCGGATGAGTGTGCCGCTCGACCCGGTTCGCTATGTGGCGAAGAACATGCGGCTCGATCTGACGCTGATCGCCGACATGATCGCGCCCGGCAGCCGCGTGCTGGACATCGGCTGCGGCGACGGCGAGTTGATCGACCATCTGTTCCGCACCCGTGGCTGCGACGCGCGCGGCATCGAGATCGACATGGCCGAAGTGACCCGTGCGGTGGCGCACGGCCTGCCGGTGATGCACGGCGACGCGGACAACGACCTCAGCCAGTATCCGGATGCCGCTTTCGACTACGTGGTGCTGTCGCGCACGTTGCAGGCGGTGGAGCGCCCGCGCGAGGTGCTGCGGCAGATGCTGCGGATTGGCGAGCGCGCCATCGTGAGTTTCCCGAATTTCGGCCATTGGCTGGTGCGCTGGCAGTTGCTGCGCAGCGGGCGGATGCCGATGACCAGCGTGTGGAGCAGGCCCTGGCACGAAACGCCAAACATCCACCCCTGCACCATCCGCGACTTCTTCGCCCTGTGCGCCGACGAGGGTTATGCGGTGGAGAAGTGGCTGGCGGTGGACGAAGCCGGGCGGCGGGCCCCGTGGCGGCGGTTTTCCGGGCTGGCAAACCTGTTCGGGGAACAGGGGTTGTTTCAGTTGCGCAAGGCGTAAATCACGAACGTTGATGGGTTTCACCCATCACTTTTACCCCGCCTCCGCCAGCACCATTCGCCGCCGCACCACTGCCTGCACCGGCACGGCGGCGTAGACGTCCTTCACTGCCTCGGTGACGGTGACACCGGCCAGGGTCGGCACCACGAGGCGGCCGCTGCGTTCCCATAATTGCGCGCCGCGCAGTAGCATCCGCACGCGGGTGGGCGGCACGTATAGCGCGGTGTCGCGCCGTTCGATGCGGAACATGGCACCGGCCAGCAGGCGGCCGATCTGGCCGGGGGAGTAGGGCTGGCCCTGGCCGAACGGCGTGCTTTCCACATGCGCCCACATGCCGCGCCGGTTGGGCGCCACCACGATCAGCTTGCCGTCGTCACGCAGCACCCGCCACACCTCGCGCAGCATCCGCCGCGCATTCTCGGCGGCCTCCAGGCCGTGCACCAGCAGGATGCGGTCGAAACACAAATCCGGGAACGGCAGCGCGTCTTCCTCGGCGGTGCAGGACAAGTTCGGCGATCCGGCGGGCCAGCGCGCCGCGCCGATCTGTGCCGGGGTCAGCGCGATGCAGCGCGCTGCGTCCTCACGCCACAGCCGCAGATACGGGGCGGCGTAGCCGATCCCCAGCACGTTCTGCCGGGGCAGCGACGGCCAGAGCAGCGCCAAGCGTTCGCGCAGCAACCGCGCCACCACGACCCCGCGTGTCGAGGCGTAGAAGTCCGCCGCCGCATGTGCGTCCGTTGCCATGCCCCAGCTTACCACAGCCGGAAACATTCATCGCGCAGCGGTTTGCGCGGCGGCGGGGCAATGCTAGATCGGGGGTATGATCACCGCACACGCCGTCCCGATCCTGTCCGACAACTATGCCTGGCTGCTGCGCGATGCGGCGACCGGTGCGACCGCCATCGTCGACCCTGCCGAAGTGGCGCCCATCGTGGCCGCCATCGAGGCAGCGGGCGGGCGGCTGGACACCATCCTGCTGACCCACCACCACGCCGATCACATCGACGGGGCGGAGGAAATCCGCAGCCGCTACGGCGCCAAAATCGTCGGCGCCGCCGCCGATGCGCGCCGGCTGCCCAAGCTGGACCGCGCGGTGTCCGAGGGCGACACCGTGGCGCTGGGCGAGACCACGGCGCGGGTGCTGGAAACGCCGGGGCACACCCTGGGCCACATCGCCTACTACTTCGCCGATGGCGGCGTGCTGCTGTGCGGCGACACCTTGTTCAGCCTGGGCTGCGGACGGCTGCTGGAAGGCACGGCGGCGGACATGTTCGCCAGCTTGCAGAAATTCGCAGCCCTGCCGCCCGGCACGCTGGTGTGCTGCGGCCACGAATACACCGAAAGCAACGCCCGCTTCGCACTGCACGCCACCCCGGACAACGCCGCACTGCAAGCCTATGCCGCGCACGTGAAGGCGCTGCGGGCCGGCCAGCAGCCGACCATCCCGAGCCTGCTGTCGGATGAGTTGGCTGCCAACCCGTTCCTGCGCGCGCCGGACGTGGCAACGCTGGCCGCGCTGCGGTCGGCCAAAGACAAATTCTAGGGAGACCGCACCGTGAAACTGTTTCATTCCCCGGCCAGTCCGTTCGTCCGCAAGGTGCGCGCCTGCGCCATCGCCCACGAAATCACCGAGACCATTGAACTGGCCGTCACGGCAGCGGGCGAATCCCCGGCCGGCCTGATCGCCGCCAACCCGTTGTCCAAGGTGCCATGCCTGATCACCGGCGACGGCGTCGCGCTATACGATAGCCCGGTGATTTGCGAATACATCGACAGCCTGGAAGGCTCGCTGGCGCTGTTCCCGCGCAGCGGCGGCGCGCGCTGGAAGGCGCTGAAGCTGCAAGCGCTCGGCGATGGCATGATGGACGCGGCCGTGCTGCGCCGGGGCGAAAGCCTGCGCCCGGCCGAGGCCGCCCGCACCGCCAACATGAACCGGCAAAAGGCCGCCATCGACCGCGCGCTGGCAGTGCTGGAGGCCGACGTGCCGCATCAGATGGTCGATATCGGTTCCATCGCCATCGGCTGTGCGCTCGGCTACCTGGATTTCCGCTTTGGCCATGAGCCGTGGCGCGACGCGCACCCGAAACTGGCGGCGTGGTTTGCCGCGTTCCGGCAGAACCCCTGCATGGCGCAGACCGAGCCGCCTGCCGCTTAGGCCTAGCTGCGGGCGGCGATAAAACCGCCGCCCGCCACGAGCACGGCGCTGATCAGCGTGGTGGCACCGAACGTTGCGTAGCCCCCGGCGCATAGCAGCAGCGTTGAGGCAACCGGCGTGGCGTAGGCCAGCGTGCCCAACAAGCGCGGGTCGCCGCGCTTCATGCCGATGTCCCACAGGAAGAACGCACCGCCGACTGGCCCGGCGCCGAGCACCAGCACGGCGGCCCAGCCCAGCGCGTCCGGGGCAACCGTCGGCTCGAAGGCAAAATGGCTGGCGGCGGCCAGCACGGCGCTGGCGGCGCAGAACCCGGCCACCGCGCCCGTCGGCACGGCGGCGAAGCGGCGCGACAGCACCGAATAGCTGGCCCAGGTGATGGCGCTGAGCACGGCCGCCGCATAGCCGGGCAAATAGGCCGCCGTCAGGCTGGCATTGCCGCCGAGCAGCAGCGCGCACCCGGCGGCCCCCAGCACGGTGCCCGCCAGGTGCTTGCCGGTCAGCCGCAACCCGAGCAACGGCGCGGACAGCAGCACGATCAGCAGCGGCCACGTATAGTTGATCAGATTGGCCTCAGCCGCCGGGGCCCAGGCGAGTGCAGTGAAATACAGCGCGTGGAAGCCGAACAGCCCGCCCACGCCATGCACCCAGGCGAGCGGCCGCTGCCGCAGGCCGGCCAGACGGCCACGCGCCGCCAGCACGCCGATGCCGAGCACGGCGGCAACCGCGAAGCTCATGGCGGTCAGTTGCAGCGGCGGGATGGCCGCGGCTGCGCGGGACAGCAGGCCGAGAAAGGCCCACAGCGCAATGGCGCCGCAGCCGGCAAGCGTGGCGGGTTTCATGCGGATTGTCCCGGTTCTGCGCCCGTGGCGATGCCTCACCCGGCGCAGCACCTTGGGCATACGGTCGTCGCTGCCTTGTCACTCCGGCGCAGGCCGGAATGACCGTCACATCATGAACGCAGGACGCTCAGTACATATGCTGACCGCCGTTGATCGACAGCGTCGAGCCGGTGATGAACTCGGCATCGTCGGCGGTCAGGAACACCACGCCGCGCGCAATGTCGTCGGCATGGCCCAGGCGGCCGATTGGAATGCGGGCGATGATCTTTTGCAGCACGTCGGGCGGCACCGCGCGCACCATCTCGGTATCCACATAGCCCGGCGCGATGGCGTTGACCGTGATGTGGAAGCGCGCCCCTTCCTGGGCCAGCGCCTTGGTGAAGCCATGAATACCGGACTTGGCGGCGGCGTAATTGACCTGCCCGTATTGCCCAGCTTGCCCATTGATCGAGCCGATATTAACGATGCGGCCGAACTTGGCGTTCTTCATCCCGTCGAAGGTCAGCTTGCACAAATTATAGCAAGACCCGAGGTTGGTATCCATCACCTCGTCCCACATGGTTCGGGTCATCTTGGCCAGCGTGCCGTCGCGGGTGATGCCGGCGTTATTGACTAGGACTTCGATAACGCCGACTTCTTCGGTTATTTTCTTGACTGCCGCTTCGCACGCGGCGAAGTCCGACACGTCGAACTTCATCACCATGATGCCGGTTTCTTCGGCAAAGGCCGCTGCCGCCGCGTCGTTGCTGGCGTAGTTGGCAACCACGGTGCGCCCGGCGGCCTTCAGTTCCTTGCTGATCTCCGCGCCGATGCCGCGCGTACCACCAGTGACCAGTGCAACCCTGCTCATGCCACGTTATCTCCCTTGCCGAGTGACGTTACTCTGCCGCCCTGGCTGCCAGTATGGCAGACCGGGGGCTATCGTCCCCGATCAAATCGCACAATTCAGGGCGGCGTGTCCCGCCATAATGCAACAAAACCCTGCAATTCCGCCAAATTCAGGTCGGACACGGCGAGGAAGCGCATACCCGCGTCATGCCAGTGAACCACATTATAGCCTGCGAAAGCTTCGGCGCGCGCTGGATCGGCGTTGCCGGGCCAGATGTACAGATCGATCACGTGGCCGCCGCGTTGATACACCAGGGCCGCCACCGCGCGGCCATCCAGATAGTCCAGCCGCCCGCCGTGCAGCGGAAATCCGGCGGCGGCGAAGTCGCGCACCGGCGGCGCGTAATCCAGCCGGCCGTTGAACCAGGGCTTCACGGTATGCTGATCGGTGGACAGCACGTCCGTCAGGTGCCCCGGCTGCAAGGCGCGGATGTGGCTGGCGACGGCTGCCTCGCCGGGATCGCCGCCGCGCGGCAGCAACGCGAGCGTGACGCTGGCGGCGATGGCGAGTGCGGCGCCGCCGCCGATGGCCGCACGCGGCAACCGCCAGCGCCGGATGGCGGGCGGCGACGCAAGCGGCATGGCTTGGCGCTCCAGTGCGGCACGCAAGGAAGCCGGGGCGGCATGGCGCGGCGCATCGGCGTGCAACCGGCGCGACAAACCGGCCAGGCCGTCGCGCAGCGCGCGGCATGCCGTGCAGCCGTCCAGATGCACCGCCAGCGCCGCCGCGTCGGCAACACCCAACTCGCCGTCGTGGTCGGCTTGCACCAGCAACTGCCAGCGCTGGCATTGCGGGTTGTTCATTGCGCTGCACCGCGCAGGGCCAAGCGGGCCCGCCACAGCCGCGACATCACCGTGCCCAGCGGCACTTCGGTGATGCGGGCAATTTCGCGGTACGGCATCTCCTCCAACTCACGCAATACGATCACCTCGCGCAGTTCATCGGGCAGTGCCGCCAGCGCCCGGTCCAGCGCGGCGCGGCGCTGTCCGTCCGCCACGGCGGCTTCCGGCGTGTCCGCCGGGTCGGGCAGCGCCGCCGCCGGGCCGGTGTCGAGCGGCACTTCGGCGGCGCGCTTGCGTTCGCTCAGGCGATCGTAGGCCGTGGTGCGGACAATCCGCAGCAGCCAGCCCTTCGGGTTGTCGCCGCGAAACGCGTGCATGTAGGTCAGGCCGCGCAGCATCGCATCCTGCACCACGTCCTCGGCCAGCACCGGGTCGCGCACCAGCCAGCGCGCCAGATTATAGGCGGCGTCCAGATGCGGCAGCGCGATGCGCGCGAACGCGGCGGCATTGTCCGGCTCAGGCACGGGGCTGCGGCAGCGTCATCTCACGATCACCGTTCCCTGCATGTGCGGATGCAGGGAACAGAAGTAGCTGAAGGTGCCCGGATTGTCGAAAACCAACGCGAAGCTGTCGTCGCTGTCGAGCGCGCCGGACTTGAACAGCGGCGGCGTGGCCGTGCTGGTGACGGTATGCGGCGTGTCGTCGCGGTTGGTCCAGGTGAGCTTGGTGCCCGCCCGCACCGTCAGCGCGTCCGGGTTGAAGGCAAAATCCTTGATTTCAATCGCGGCCTCGGCGGCGAAGGCGCGGTGCGGCGCGCACAGTACCGCCGCCGCCGCACCCAGCAGGGCGCGGCGGTCCATCTTGCCCGGCATGACTCAGCCCGCCAGCGACGTGTCGACGATGGCGAGTTCGGCCTGCCCGGCGATCACCTGCACCTCGCGGATGCCAAGCACGCCGCGCAACTTCCCGGCATCGGCCTTCATCGGCCCCGGGCTGGCCGCCGCCCCCGGTGCGGGCTGCGGAAAGGCGGTGGAGCGCGCGGTGTGGAACGCCACCGTGCCTTCGACCTTCTGCATGACTTGATGAATATGCCCGTTCAGCACTGTGACCGAGCCGAAGCGGCGCAGCAGTGCCAGCGCCCGCTCGCCGTCCTCGGTGCCCCAGCCCCACGGCGCGTAGACCGTCCACAGCGGGATATGCGCGAACACCACGATGGGCTGGCTGGCAGCGCGGCCGTTCAGATCGTCGGCCAGCCACGCCAGTTGCGCGGCACCCAGAATGCCCAGGCCGCCCGCCTTCAGGTTGGTGACGTTGTTCAGGCCAATGAAATGCACGCCGTTCTGGTCGAAGCTGTAGAACGCGCCGCCCGCCGCACCGGCTTTCTCGCGGCCCTGGAAGCGTTCGATGAACGGGCGGCCGTCGTCCTCCAGCATGTCGTGCTCGCCGGGCACGTAATGCACATCGAGTTTGCCCGCGCCGATGATCTGCGCGGCGGTGTCGAACTGTGCCGGTTTGGACAAATGGCTGACGTCGCCGCTGTGCAGCACCAGGGCCGGGGCCTGCTTGAGGGCGGCGATCTGCCCCATCGCCGCCTGTAAGGTGCCGGGCACATCGGTGTTGGCGTCTTTGTTGAAGCCGATATGGCTGTCGCTGATCTGCACGAAGCTGAACGCCGCTTCAGCGGCCTGCGCCGGGCCGCCGAGCAGGCGGGAGCGCGGCACCCCGCCGGCCACACTCCAGACCACCCCGGCCCCAGCCCACAACATGCATTCAAGAACAGTACGCCGCGCCGGTTGGCTGCTCATCGCTTGGTTCCCCAGAACTGTGCTGGAGATGACCGGCGCTGCGGGCGTTTTATTCGCCGCATCGCAAATTATTTTCCGCGCGCTTTGGCCGCCTCGCGCAGCACGTGGCCGATATCGCCCTCCACCGGCAGGCCGAGGATATGGCGGCTGTGCCACAGTGCGTAGAACAGCAGTGACCACGCCGGTTGCGCCGCGTCGCCCGCTTGGTTGATCGCGGCGCGCACCCGCTCGGCGGGCAGCACGTCGGCCAGCCCCGGATGGGCGGCCATCAGCGGGGCCAGCATGTCGGCGCGGGCGGCGATCCAGGCGCCGACCGGCGGCTTGAAGCCCTTTTTGCGCGCGTAGGCGCCAGCCTGCGGGAACGCGGTGCTCAGCCAGTCGCGCAGCAGCACTTTACCGAACCGCGCGCCGCCCTTCAGCGCATCCGGCAGCCGGAAGGCGAAATCGGCCACCACCGGATCGAGGAACGGCGTGCGGCCCTCCACGCCATGCACCATCAGCGTGCGATCCAGCTTGATCAGCAGATCGTTCGGCAGCCACTCGGCGCAATCCAGCGCCTGCACCGCCTGCATCGGCGAGCGTTGGCCCTGGCCGGCGTCCTCCAGCGTGGCGAGGCCGTCGCGCCAGCCCGCCCACGATGCCGGGTCGCCGAACAGGCCGGAACTGCGCGGCTTGCGGGCGAACCAGCGCCACGGCGCGCGTTGCTTGCGGTGGCGGGCGTAGCCGCCGAACAACTCATCCGCCCCCTCGCCGCACAGCGTGACTTTCAGCCCGTCCGCCGCCGCCGCCTGCCCTAGCATCCAGCTTGGCAGCACAGCGGCGTCCGCCGTCGGGTCGTCGATGGCGGCGGCGATGCGTGGGGCGAGGCTCCAGAAATGATGATCGTTCATTTCCAGCCGGTGGCAATCCGCCCCCATGACCTTGGCCAGCCGCTCGGCCTCGCGGCTTTCATCGAGCGCCCCGGCGCCGTCCCAGCCGACGGTGAGCGCATGGATGCGCTGACCGGTGGCGCGGCGCATCAGCGCCAGCAGCGCCGAGGAATCGATGCCGCCCGAGAGGAACAAGCCATACGGCACGTCCGCGCGCAGATGCGCGGTGACGCTGTCGAGCAGCACCGCGCCGAGTTGCTGCACCGCCGCCGCCTTGGGCTGCGGGCGCGGGCCGCCCGCAGGCAGCGCGGGGCGCATGCGGTGTTCGACGATCAGGCCGCGCTCGATCACCAGTGTTTCACCGGGCAGCACGCGGCAGATACCTGGGTAAATGGTCTGGCGGCCGGTGCTGAATTTCAGTTGCAGCAATTCCGCCCGCCGCAGCGGATCGACCGCGCGCGGCGCCAGACCGGCGGCGAGCAGCGCCTGCGGTTCGGAGGCGAAGGCGAACAGGCTGCGGTTGGCGATGTAGTATAATGGTTTGATGCCGAACGGGTCACGGGCCAGCAGCAGGCGGCGGCGGGCCGGGTCGTGTACCGCGATGGCATACATGCCGCGCAGCCGGTCGGCGAAGCCCGCGCCATCGCGCTCGGCGAGAAAGACCGCCGGTTCGCAGTCCGAGCGGGTTTGAAATGGCGTGCCGGCCATCTCGGCACGCAGCACCGGGTCGTTATAGATCTCGCCGTTCGCCACCAGTGCAGCACCGCCCGGCGCCATCAGCGGTTGCGCGCCGGTGACCAGATCGACAATCGACAAACGCAGGTGAATCAACGCGGTATCGCCGCGCACCAGCATGCCGCGCCCGTCCGGTCCGCGATGCGCCAGCGCGTCCTGCAAGCGGCGCAGCAGCGCCGGGTCCGGGGCGCTGCCGTCGCGCGTCATCACTCCGGCCAAGCCGCACATGCGCGTCCTCGAGTCTTTACCGTCAAGGCATTAGCACCCTGCGCGTAAAACCGTCACGCCCGGCGCTACGCCATGCTATCGCGGCGGCAATGCGAATCCTGTTCATCACCTCCAACCGGGTCGGCGACGCCGTGTTGTCCACCGGGTTGCTCGATCACCTGATCCGCGCTTACCCGGACAGCCGCATCACCGTGGCCTGCGGCCCGGCGGCGGAGGGGGTGTTCGTGCGGATGCCCAATCTGGACCGGCTGATCGTGCTGCCCAAGCGGCGCTACGGGGCGCATTGGCTCAAGCTGTGGGCGGCGACGGTGGGGCAGGCGTGGGATCTGGTGGTCGATATCCGGGCCTCCGCGCTGTCGTACGTGGTGCTGACCCGGCGGCGCGCGGTGCGGCGCCAGCGCGGCGGGCACAAAACCGCGGAACTCGCCAGCCTGCTGCGCCTGTCGCCGCCGCCGCTGCCGGTGGCCTGGACCGCGCCCGAGGACCGTGCCAAGGCGGCGCTGCTGCTGCTGCCCGGCCCGCCGGTGATCGCGCTGGGGCCAACAGCGAACTGGACCGGCAAGGTCTGGCCGCCGGAGCGGTTCGTCGCGTTGTTTCAGGCGCTGGCCAGCGGGCCGCTGCCCGGCGCGCGCGCGGCAGTGCTGGCCGGGCCGGGGCCGCACGAACGCGCACTGGCAGCCCCGGTGCTGGCGGCACTGCCGGAGGCCATCGACCTCGCGGGGCAATTGAGCCTGCCGGAAGCCGCCGCCTGCTTGGCGCGCGCGGCCTTGTTCATTGGCAACGATTCGGGGCTGATGCATCTGGCCGCCGCCGCCGGCGCGCCCACCTTGGGCCTGTTCGGCCCGACGCCAGCTGCCGAATATGCGCCATCGGGGCCCCGCGCCGCAGCAGCGGTGGCGGACAGCAAGGCAATCGCCGATCTCAGCGTGGCGCAGGCTTTGTCGAGCGCCACCGCACTGCTCGCCCGCCTGGCATGACGCGCGTGATCAGTAGCGAATCTCAACCGAGTCGTCCGGTGTCAGCCATTGCGCGATGCCGCCGAACTGGTCGCTGGGCGCGGGCGTGACCGACAGCAGCAAGCCGCCGTCTGACAGCGGCACCAGATTCTCAATTGCGCCCTGGGCTTGCAGCAGGCGCAGCGCCGCACGCACCCGGCGCGGCTCGGCGGTTAGCTTCGCGCCGCGCAGGGCCGCAACCAAATCCGCCTGCCGCCGGTTGCTGCGCGCGGCCATGCTGGTGAGTGCCAGCAGCAGCAGGACGGCAAATTCGGCGTCCTCAAGATGGGCCGGCATCGGCGGCGCGGACGCCGCTGCGACGCCGCCATGTGCCTCTGTGTCTGTCACGCTGGGTAATCGTTCCTTGTTGCTCATTATTAATGACCTACGGACTTGCCGGCTTGCCGTTGCACGATCTTGCGGAACCAGTCGTATTGCATATTCGATACGTGTCAATGGACAAATCGCCCACCCCGGCAATTATTTGCTAGTGGTTCGTCAAAATCTATCGGGATGTTAGTTGTTGTGGGACCGATCAATATGAAACAGCACTATTCCTGCATCGGCATCGCTGGCGTTGCGGTCGGACACGCGACGGATTTGCGGTTGGGGTCGGGCGTAACTGCGATTGTGTTTGCCGAACCCGCCGTTGCATCGGCGGCCGTCTTGGGCGGCGCACCGGGCGGGCGCGAACTTGGCTTGCTCGATCTGGAGTCCACCATCGACCGGGTCGACGCCATCGTGCTGGCCGGCGGCTCCGCTTTTGGCCTGGATGCCGCCGGAGGCGTGCAGGCGGCACTGCGCGAGGACGGGCGCGGTTTTCTGGCCGGCACCGTCCGCGTACCACTCGTTCCGCAGGCGATCATATTTGATCTTGTGAACGGCGGTGACAAGGACTGGGGGCGCCATTCACCCTATCGTGATCTGGGCTACACGGCTGCGCGTGCCGCCGTGGCCGGTCCGTTCGCGCTCGGCACTGCGGGCGCCGGCACCGGGGCCAGCACGGCCAGCGTGAAGGGCGGACTCGGGGCCGCGCACGCCACCACGATGTTCGGTCATTCCGTGCAGGCTATCGTCGCGGTCAACGCGCTCGGCACGCCGCTGATCGGCGGCGGCCCGCATTTCTGGGCCGCCCCGTTCGAGCGTGACGGCGAGTTCGGCGGCCTGGGGTGGCCGGCGCAAATCACGCCGTCCGACGTCGCGCTGCGCATCAAGGGGTTGGCCCAGCCTGCCACCACGATCGGCTTGGTCATAACCGACGCGGCGCTGACCAAGCCGCAGGCCAAACGGCTGGCGATCATGGCGCATGATGGACTGGCCCGCGCGGTGCTGCCCGCTCACGCGCCGATGGACGGCGACACCATGTTCGCGGCGGCGGCCGGTTCGATCCCGCTCAGCGACCCGGTCCGCGACTTGACCGCTATCGGCGATACGGCGGCGCAGTGCGTCGCCCGCGCCATCGCGCGCGGCGTGTTTGCCGCCGCCGCCCTGCCCTACCCGAACGCGCAACCGTCCTGGCATGACCGGTTTCGGCCCGGCTGAGCAGACACAACTTTTGGTGACAATTCTCGCGGCAGGCCGGAATAGGCCGCCGCCGCTCACCGTCTGTTGATAGAACCCGGCGCGCTATCCCGCCGGGCCAACAACAGCAATACGGTGGATGTAACATGCGCTCTCTGACAATTGCCTTGCTCGCCAGTGCGGCAGCGGTGCTGGCGCCCGATTTGGCTAAGGCGCAAGTCATCGGCTCGTACGACAATTTCGATTGCTTCAACGATACCGGCGTGACCGCCGAAGGCTTCGAGATCGACGTGCAGGACGTCAGCAAAGCCGACCTGACGCGGGAATTCCCGTCGAATTTCTCCACCACGCCTTGGGTGATCCGCTACGGCCTGCCGGCGGTGACGGCCTATGATTTCACCGTCGCCAGCCCCGACGCGGCGCATGCGGCGGATGCCGGGCACAAGGGCGTGCTGATCACCTGGGCCGCCACCTGGAACGGCACGCAGTGGGTCGCGCAGTTTGGTAATCAACCGTTCGGCGTGGCGCAGGTGGCGGGCAACGGCACGCCGTATGTCGCCAGCCCGACCTACACCAACGGCGATTCGTGCTGGTACTATGGCTTGGGCCAAGCCTATCCGGCCAGTGGCTGCGACCATTTCGGCATCAGCTTCGCCTATGGCGTGACGCCCGGCCTGATCAGCTATCATTGGAAGATCCCCAACCCGCTGGCCGCCGGCCAATTGATCAACGCCGCCGCCGAAGCCTCCATCCCGCCCTCGCCGCAACTGTATTACGGCGTTCCGGTCGCGGGCGCAGCACCGGCGGTACACGAGGTGGCGCAGGCCCCGGAGCATGAAAAAGACCCGGCGCTGAACCCGGATTTGCAGTTCGGCACCGCATATTGGGTGAAGGTCACCACATTGTTCGCGCCGAAGCGGGCGCTGCTCGATCAATTGCAGAAGAAGGCCGTGCAGGCCGCCAAGACGCCGAAGGCGGTGCATTGGTCGTTGCTGCAACGCGCGCCGAAACTGAATCCGGCAGCGGTGGAGATGGAAGATGTCGGCGACGACGTGATCCCGGTGGGCAACCGCGAAGTGACCAAGCAGTACGAGTATTTCAAGTTCACCGGCGCATACAAGGCCGAAGATCACGCGGCGCTGTGTAATCCGGCGACCAAGTGCAAGGCGCCAACCAAGACCACTTACAGCTTCAAATTGAAAGGCAAGAACGGCGCGACGATTACGGTGACCGATGGCGATCTCGGCGGCTACATCGGCGCGCACGTGAACGCTTACAACATCAACTGATGCCAACGCCTGATACATTCAATCGTCATCGCCGGGTCGGGCACGGCACCGACGATGCGTTTTGGTCAGCGAGATTTGGTATGAGTGCCGCTCTTCACTCTGTGGCTTTGTCACCCCGGCCTGCGCCGGTATGACGTGGCGACACGGGTAACGGATTGCGGGGGAGCTCACCCCAACGGAAAATGGCAGGCGGCCGCACGGCCGCCTGCCGCCGTCAATGCCGGGCGCTGCTGCTGGCAGCGGGCCTGAACGAAGCGGCAGCGCGGCGCGTAGGCGCAGCCATCCGGCGGAGGGGCGGTTTCTGTCCATGCAGCGGCCGCCCGGCGCGGCTGGCCCGGGGGCGGCTGGCCAGGGCTCGGCTGGCCAGGGCGCGGCACGGCGGCCACCAGCGCCTGCGTGTAGGGATGCAGCGGGGCGCGGAACACCTCGGCGGTCGGCCCCTGTTCGACGATGCGGCCGCGATACAGCACCGCAACCTCGGCGGTGATGCCGCGCACCACCGCCAGATCATGGCTGATGAACAGCCAGGCCAGCCCGAGCCGCTGTTGCAGATCGCGCATCAACGCCAGCACCTGCGCCTGCACCGAAACATCGAGGGCGGACACCGGTTCGTCGGCCACCACCAGCGCCGGGCCGGTGATCAGCGCGCGGGCGATGGCAATGCGCTGGCGCTGGCCGCCGGAGAATTCGTGCGGGTATTTGCCGGCCGCCGTGCCGGGGAGGCCGACCGCGTTCAGCATCGCCAGCACCCGCTCGCGCCGCGCCGCAGCATGGACCTGCGGCTCCAGCGAGGCAACAGGTTCGGCGACGATGCGCCCGGCCCGCATGCGCGGGTCGAGCGAGCCGTACGGGTCTTGGAACACCGCCTGGATGTGGCGGCGGGCGGCGCGCAGTTCGGACGGCGTGAGCGCGAACAAATCCATGCCGTTGAGTTTGACGCTGCCCGCCTGCGGGCGTTCCAGCACCAGCACGCTACGCGCCAGTGTGGATTTGCCGCTGCCTGATTCACCGACGATGCCAAGACTGCCGCCGTGCGGCACGCTGAGGCTGACACCGTGCAGCACGCGCAGTTTTGCGGCGGCGGCGAATAGATGCGGGCGCGGCAGCGTGTAGTCGCGCACCAAACCCTCGACGTGCAGCAATGGCACGGTCATGGCGGCGGGTGCGGGTGAAAGCAGGCGGCACCGGATGCGCCGAGCGGCGGCACGCTGGCGCTGCAACCCGGTTGCACGCGGGAGCAGCGCGGCGCGAAGGCGCAGCCGGGCGGGCGGTGCGCCGGGTCCGGCACCAGGCCGGGGATCGGTTCCGCCGCCCCTTCGGCGGTGTGCGGCGAGGCGGCGAACAGGGCGCGGGTGTATGGGTGCGCCATGCGGGCGAACACGCTGGCGGTGGCCCCCTGCTCCACCACCCGCCCGGCATACATCACCAGCATAGTTTGCACCGTCTGGCTCACCACGCCGAGATCGTGGGTGATCAGCAACAGCGCCATGCCGCGCTCGGCGGAAAGATCGGCCAGCAGGTCGAGCACCTGCGCCTGCACCGTGACATCGAGCGCCGTGGTAGGTTCGTCGGCAATCAGCAGGTCCGGGCCGCAGGCCAGTGCCATGGCGATGCCGACGCGCTGACGCTGGCCGCCGGAGAGTTGGTGCGGGTACCGCTGCGGCGAGATGTCCGACAGGCCAACGCGGCCGAGCAGCGCGCGGGCCCGGGCTTCGGCCTCGGCACGCGAGAGTTGCAAATGCCGGCGCAGCGGCTCGGCCACCTGCGCGCCGATCCGCATCAGCGGGTTCAGCGCGGTCATCGGCTCCTGAAACACCATGCCGATGCGCTGGCCCCGCACGCGGCACAGCGCCGCCTCGCTGGCCGCCAGCAAGTCCGTGCCATCGAACAGCACCCGCCCGCCGGTGACGGCGCCGGGCGGCAGCAAGCCCATGATGGCGAGCGCGGTCATCGACTTGCCGCTGCCGCTTTCGCCGACCAGCCCGAGGCTGCCGCCGCGTGGCACGCCGAACGAGATACCGGACAGAATGTCTCCGGCACCGGGCAACGCTACCGTGAGGTTTTCCACCGTCAGCATCATCGTTGCCGCCGCAAACGCGGGTCGAGCAAATCCTGCAACCCGTCGCCGAGCAGGTTGAGCCCGAGCACCGACAGCGTGATGGCGAGGCCGGGGAATACCGCCAGCAGCGGCGCGCGCCAGATATAGGTTTGCGCGTCGTTCAGCATCCGCCCCCAACTCGGCTGCGGCGGCTGGGTGCCGAGGCCGACATAGGACAGCCCGGCGTCGGCCACGATGGCGAGCGCGAACTGGATGGTGGCCTGCACCAGCAGCACAGCGGCGATATTCGGCAGCACGTGCAGCAATGTGATGGCCACGTCGCCGCGCCCGGCGGTGCGGGCGGCGCGCACGAAGTCGCGCTGCCAGATGCCGCGCGCGCTGCCCCGGGTGATGCGGGCGAACACCGGAATGTTGAAAATGCCAATCGCCAGCATGGCGTTGCCCTCGCCCGGCCCGGCCAGTGCGGTGATCATTACCGCCGTCAGCAGCGCCGGAAAGGCGAACGCCAAATCGGCCGCGCGCATCAGCAGATCGTCGATCCAGCCGCCGCGCGCCGCAGCGAACGCGCCGAGCGGCACACCCAAACCAGCGCCCACCACAACCGCGATCAGCGCCACCGACAGCGAGGAATGCGCCCCCGCCATCAGCATCGACAGCACATCGCGCCCCAGCGGATCGGTGCCGAGCGGATGCGCGGGCGACAGTCCGGCCAGTTTGTGCGGAATGTCGATGGCGGTGGGCGGATACGGCGTCCAGGCCAGCGACAGCAGCGCCACGGCGACCATCAGCGCGGTGATGCTGCCGCCCGCCAGCAGGCTGCGGCTGCGCCATGCGCCGGGATGGGCGCCGGGATGGGCGCCGTGATTGCCGGCACGGGTCATGCCGGCAGGCCGCGCAAACGCGGGTCGATCCAGGCGGCGGCCAGATCGACGGCGAAATTCACCACGAAGACGCTGCCCGCCAGCAGCACCACGAGATCTTGCACCACGATCAGATCGCGCTGGGTGATGGCCTGAAACACCAAGCGTCCAAGACCCGGCAGGGTGAACACGTTTTCGATAATCACCGTGCCAGCCAGCAGAAACGAAAATTGCAGGCCAAGCAACGTCACCACCGGCACCAGCGCGTTCGGCACCGCGTGCCGCCAGAGTGCCGCGCGGCGGGTCAGCCCCTTGGCGCGGGCGGTGCGGACGAAATCCTCGCCCAGCGTGTCGAGCACGGCCGCACGGGTGACGCGCGCCAGGATGGCGGCCTGCGGCAAGGCCAGCGCCACGGCGGGCAGGATCAGCGCCTTTAGCGCGGACCACGCGCCATCGGACCAGCCGGGAAAGCCGCTGGCGGGAAACCATGGCAGCTTCACCGCGAAGGCCAGCACCAGCAGGATGCCGAGCCAGAAATTCGGCAGTGCGACGCCCAATTGTGCGGCACCCATCGCCGCCGCATCCGCCGCCCGGCCGCGCTTGGCCGCCGACAGCACGCCGGTTGGGATGGCGATCGCGGTGGACAGCACGATGGCCATGCCCGCCAGCGGCAGGCTGACCATGACACGCTGGCGGATCAGGTCGGCGACCGGCACGCCGTAGGTGTAGCTGACGCCGAATTCGCCGACTAACATCCCGCCCAGCCAGCGCGCGTAGCGCAGCCAGAACGGCGCATCGAGGCCGAGGCGCTGGCGCAGCGCGGCCAGCGTGTCTTCTCGCGCGCCGGTGCCGAGCATCAGCGCGGCGGGGTCGCCGGGCAGACCTTGCAGGACCACGAATACGACGATGGAAGCCGCCAGCAGCGTCAGCAGCAAAATCGCGGCGCGGCGGGCAAGGTAGGCGGTCACGCCGGTACTGTGCGGCCTACTCCTCCCCCCAACCCCCTCCCACAACGGGACGGGGAGAGGTTAGCGCCTTGGCTCGCTATTCGGCCCAACTCACACCGGTCATGTCGTTGGCCGGCACCGGGTCGTTGTCCCACAGGCCCTTCACTTTCGCGTTCGCCACGCCGACCTTGGCCAGCGCGAACAGGAACACGTTGGGCTCGTCGGCGGACAGCTTCTTCTGCAACGCCGCCACCAGTTCGGCTTGCGCCTTCGGGTCGGTGCTTTCGACGAACTGCTTATACAGCGCCTTGTACTCGGGGCTGTTGTAATTGTAATAATATTTATCGCGCGCATAGATATCCAGGTCGCGCGCCTCGGTGTGGCTGATGATCGTGGCGTCGAAGTCGGTACGGGTGAACACCTGATCCAGCCATTGGCCCCATTCAATCGGCACCAGCTTGGCCTTGATGCCAACCTGATCCAGCATGGCCGCGATCACTTCGCCGCCGCGCCGGGCGTAGGTGGGCGGCGGCAGTTGCAGCGTGATGCTGAAGCCGGGCTTCACCCCCGCGTCGGCCAGCAGGGCCTTGGCTTTCGCCGGATCGAACGGGTAAGCGCCCGTCAGATCGACATAGCCGGGGTCACCCGGCGTGTAATGCGAGCCGATGGGCGCGCCGTAGCCCGACTGGGCACCCTCGATCAGCGCCGCGCGGTCGATGGCATAGGCCAGCGCCCGGCGCACTCGCACATCGTTGAACGGCTTGCGGGCGTTGTTCAGCGCCAGGATGGTCTTGCCTTCGGTGGTGCCGATATGCACCGCGAATTTCTTGTCCGCCTTGAACTGGTCGATGGCTTCCGGCGCCGGGAACAACGGAAAAGCATCGATGTCGCCCGCCAGCACGGCAGCGGTGGCGGCTGATGGGTCGGCGATGAACTTGAAGGTCACGCTGGCCAGCTTGGGCTGCGCGCCCCAGTAGTCAGGGTTGCGCTCCAGTTCCACCCGGTCGCCGGGAATCCACTGCTTGAACCGGAACGCGCCGGTGCCAACCGGGTTGGTTTTGTTGGTGGCGGCGGATTTCGGCGCCACCATCACCGCGTCGCCCCAGCCCATGTCGAACAAAAACAGCGCCGTGGGGCGCTTGAGCTTGACCACCGCCGTGTTGGCGTCCGGGCATTCCGTGCTGGCGATAGCCTCGAACAACTGCTTCTGCGCGTTGACGCTGTCGGGGGCCACGGCGCGGTCGTAGGAGAATTTGACGATACTGCAATCGAACGGCGTGCCGTCGTGGAACTTCACGCCGTGGATCAGCTTGAAGATGTAGGTCAGCCCGTCCGGCGCCACGGTCCAGCTTTCCGCCAGTGCCGGCTGCACCTCGCCCTTGGCGTCGATGCGGGTCAGGCCTTCGTAGATGTTGGCATAGGTTACTTCGCGGATCGCCGAGGCGGCCCCGGCGGTCGGGTCGAGGCCCGGCGGCTCCAGCACCATGCCGACGGTGATGCCGGTCTTGGCGTGGGCCGGCGCCAGCGTGGCCGCGATGCCGATGAGCAACGTGCTAGCGAGCGCCGCGGCGAGCAATTTGGACATGAGCAATCTCCCCTGCCCCGGCTGCCCGCCGGGGTCGCGCAGCGTCAGCACACCAGCGTGAACGGCCGGGGTCAAGCCGCACGAACGCGGCCGCCGGGCAAAGTCCGGCAATTAAGTGTGGATTCAGTGGCCCACTTACACAATGCTCCCTATTCCCCATAGAGTTCAGCGCAGCTTGGCGGGAGGATGGCGTGAGCGAAACGGCGACTGACCAAGCGCGATGGGTGCAGCAGGTGCTCGGGGTGAGCGTGGCAGTTGCGCGCACGGTCAAGGCTTTGGATGGCCGGGCTTGGCAGGCCGCCCGGCTGGCATGGCAGAACGCCAACGATGCAGTGAACGATCAGATCAACGGCTTGCGGACCGCGCTGCTGAACCACGCCAAGGGCGGCGGCGACGGCATGGACGGGCTGGCCGAAGCGCTGACCGAGATTGCCGAACAGGGGCTGAACGCCGTCACCGAGAACCATCGGGTGAAGCTGATGGCGGCCATCATGGAACTCGGCGGCGGCGAGCCGGCTGCGACGCATAAATCCGGCCCCAAGGCGCTTGGGCTGATCCGCGATTTCGAGGCTTTTCTGGCGGGCAGCGAAAAGATCGAGGTGTGCGACGCCAATCCGTTCGGCGCGGCAGTTTCGATCCGCGCCACGCTGACGCCGGCGTTGCAGCAGATGGCCGCCGCGCTGCAAGTGGCGCTGGTGTGATGGACGGGTCCGCAATACCCCCAGCAGGAGAGGCTGGCCGATGAGCGTGTCGATTTCGCGTTTCGTCAATGTCATGTCCGCCGGGAAATACGGCAAGGACTGGGCCGAGAAGCCCATAGGAAAGAAGGACAGCAAGATCGGCGGCCTGCTGCAAGCCATGCAGGACGAACTCGACAAGGTGACGGCGCTGGGCGTGGCGGTCGATCCGGCCCACCTGAAGCTGCGCGCCGGGATCGAGCGGGAGCTGTTGGATTTGTCCGCCGCTGGCACGCCAGCGCAGGTGCTGGCGGCGCAGGACAAACTGAAGGCGCGCGCGGACAAGGCACTCGCCGTGATGACCGCGTACGCCGAGGAGCAGCAACGGGCCGATGAGCGCCGCAAGCTGATCCAGGACAGCAATGCCAAGGCATTGTCGGCGTTAGGAAATATCGGTCAGATGACCAACCCGGCGCTGGCCCGCGAAAGCCAGAACGCGCTGACTGCGCTACAGGCCGAAGTCGCCCGGCACGGCGCCGATACCGATTTCAGCGCGTCGCACCATAACAAGGTGATGACCGCGTTGCAGGATCTGTCCAAGCAGATCAGCGACTTGAGCCTGGCGACGTTCCTCAATCTATCGGCGGCGCAGGTCGCGGGCGTCGAGAGCAATCTGGCGGCGGCCAAGAAGAATCCGGACAGCGATATTGGCCGCATCGCCGCAGCCACCGGCGAGGTCGTCACCCGGTCGCGGCTGCGCAACATCGAAAAACTGAAGAACCTGCACGGCGTCGATTTCCGGCCGCTGTCGCCGGCCGAAGTGCTGGCGATCCACACCTATACGGTGCCAGAGGCCGAATACACGCCGATGCATCAATTGCTGCTGGGGCTGATCCCGGAAAATCCGAAAATTCGCACCAAGATCGATCTGTGCGTGCAGGCTTTGCAGAAGATGCCGAGCTATCCGGCGGCGGCTTGGCCGACTTTCCGGCTGGAGGATGGCGCGAAATACGACTGGGAAAAGCAGTTCGTCACCGGGCAAGTGTTTTCGACCAAGATTTTTTGGAGCACCGGGCGAACCGGGGTCGTCGAGGCGCACTCCATCGTGGGCCCCCGGCTGATCATCACCATCCACGGCAAGACCGGCAAGGATATCGCCAAGATGTCAGGCGCGCAGGGTGAAGGCGGCGGCGAAGTGCTGTTTCCGCCCGGCACCAAGTTCAAGACGCTGGCCATGCAGCATCCGCGCGAAGTCGTGGGCGGCAAGTTGATTACGCCCGCATCCGCTAAAGTCTACATCACAGTGCAGGAAGTATGATGAGCGGCAACGACCTATCGGCCGAGGAACAGGCCATCGTCGCGTTGTCGCAGCGCCTGCAGCAATACGACTATCTGCTGCCGCCGCCGTCGGGCGAAATGATTCAGCGCATGTCGGCCACGGCGGACGCAACGGTGCCCGGCATCACCGCGCCTGCCGATCCGCGCCTGCCGCCAGCCAATTGGCCGAAGCTGGACGCTGCCGCCGCGCGCGACCGCGCGCTGGGCTGCCTGCTCGGGCTTGCCGTCGGCGATGCGGTGGGGGCCTCGGTCGAATTCAAGCCGCGCGGCAGTTTCGCACCAGTCACGGCCATGACCGGCGGCGGTCCGTTCAACCTGAAGCCGGGGGAATGGACCGACGACACCACGATGGCGCTTTGCCTGGGGCAATCGCTGCTGGTGAACCCAGATGTCGATCAGTTCGACCTGATGACGCGGCTGCGTGGCTGGCTGGAGCGGGGCGAAAACACCGTGCCGGGGCGCTGCTTCGATATCGGCAACGCCACCAGCAGCGCCATTCGGCGCTTCGCCAGCGACGGCATTGCATCGGCTGGCAGCGAGGACGGCAACACGGCGGGCAACGGCTCGATTGCCCGGCTCGCTCCGGTGGCGATCATCTCGGCCAACGATAGCGCCGTGGCCCGTGCCCGTGCGATCAAGCAATCGCGCACCACGCACGGCACCGTCGAATGCCTGGACGCCTGCGCGCTGCTGGTCTCCTATCTGGTGGATGCGCTGAATGGCGCGGACAAGGACGCAGCGACGCGGCAGCGCGTGCTGGCGCTGGCGCCGAACCTGCTGTTCATCTCGGCCGGAGAATGGCGCCGCAAGTCGCGCGATGAGATCCAGTCGAGCGGCTACGTGGTGCACACGCTGGAAGCGGCGCTGTGGTCGGTGTGGAACACCGGCAATTTCCGTGATGCGGTGCTGCTGGCGGCCAACCTGGGCGATGATGCCGACAGCGTCGGCGCAGTGGCCGGGCAGTTGGCCGGAGCGTTATATGGCGCGTCCGCCATTCCGCCGGAATGGCTGGCGAGGCTGGCGTGGCGGGACAGGATCGAGCAACTGGCCAGCGATTTGTTCCAGCGCCGGGCTGGTTAGATCGCGTAAACGCGCTTTGCCGTATCGTGGAACAGCGCCCGCTGATCGGCGGCGCTGAAACTGGCGGTGATGCGGCGGAATTCGTCGTATAGCCCCGCGAACGTGCTGTGCAGCCCAGAAACCGGCCAGTCGGTCGCCAGCATCGCCCGCTCCGGCCCGAAGCTGTTGATGCAGTGCAGCGCCACGCCGGTCACACTCTGCTCGGTCGGCGTCGGGTCGTAGGCGCCGATATTGGAGACTTTCAGCAGAATATTCGGCTGATCGGCCAACGCCCGCACCGAATCGCGCCAGCGCTGCAAGCCGGCCGGATCGCGGTCGATCGGGCTGGCGCAGTGGTTCACGACAATCCGCAAATCCGGCAGCGCGCGGGCAAGGTCGAGCACGCCGGCAAGCTGATACGGATACATCATCAGTTCCAGCATCAGCCCGTGGCCGATCAGCCGCGCCACGTCGGCGCGGAACGCCGGTTCATAGGCAATGCCGTCGCGCGGGGCGAAATTGCGCGCCGGTTCGTGCGGGTGGTAGCTGAGCACGGCGCGGATGCCCGCGACGCGCTTCACCGCCGCTTGCTGCGCGATCACTTCGGCGGCGCGCGGCGTGCCGAACGGCGCGGCAGCGATGTAGCGCGCGGCCAAACCGCCGGTCTTGTCCAACGATTCGAGCCACAATGTCTCGCCGATCTCATCGCCGAATTCCCACAGCGCCTCGATATGCACAGTGGCGACGACATTTTGCCCGGCGGCGGAGGCCAGATAGTCGACCGGCAGATGGTCGTGCCGCAGCTTGTCCAGCCCGCCCAGCGCCTGCACGCCACCCTCCGACGGCAGCAGCCACGGATGCTTGCGCATGCCGAGGTCCCAGAAGTGGAAATGCGGGTCGACGATGGGGCCGGTGTACATGGCGCAAGCCTACGGCAGAAGTTTCTTCAGCGACAACAGGTCTTCTTCCGGCGGTTCGGCAACCTCGGGGAAATCGCTCTCCCAACCACCGCCGAGCGCCTTGTAAATCTGCACCAGATTGGTCGAAACCGTGGTGGTGCTGTCGGTCAAGGCCTGCTCGGCCGCCAGCACGCTGCGCTGGGCGTCCAGCACGGCGAGGAAGTCGGCGACACCCTGCGCGTAGCGGTCCTGCGCCAGTTTCAGCGCGCGGCGGCTTTGCGTGGCCGATTCCTGCAATTGCACGCGGCGCAGTTGCTCGGCGCGGTAGGCGCTGATGGCGTTGTCCACGTCATGCAGCGCGCCCAGCACGGTGCGCTGATAGACGATGGCGGCTTCCTGCTGCTGGGCTTCGCGCAGTTCCAGCATCCGGCGCAGCCGCCCGCCCTCGAAGATCGGCAGGCTGATGCTCGGCCCAAACGCCCAGGTGTCGGATTGTCCCCAGTTGCCCAAATCCCTGAACTGCGTCGCCTGGATCGCCGCACTCGCGCCCAGCGTGACGCGCGGATAGAAATCGGCCGTCGCCACCCCGATATCGGCGGTCGCGGCATGCAGTTGCGCCTCGGCCCGGCGAATGTCCGGGCGGCGACGGGCGAGTTCAGACGGCAGGCCGACCGGCACGCGCGGCGGCACCGGCGGAATTGGGTGCGCGGTGGCCAGTTCGGCCTGCAGGCTTTGCGGCGGCTGGCCGAGCAGCAGCGTGATGGCGTTGATCAGCCGGTCTTGCTGGGCCTGCAAATTCGGCAACTGGCTGGCGGTGTTGGCCACTTGGGCGGCAGCGTTGGCGACATCCAGATCGGTGGTCAGACCGCCCTCGGCGCGGTCCTGGGTGAGTTTTAGGCTTTGTTGCGCGGTGCCGAGGTTGCTCTGAGTGATCTCCTGGTTGCGCTGCACGCCGCGCAATTGCACGTAGTCGCGCGCCAGTTCGCCGAGTGCTGCCAGCAGCGTCTCGCGCTGCGCCTCACCGGCGGCGGCAACGCTGGCGCCAGCCGATTCGGTGCTGCGCTTCACCCGGCCCCAGAAGTCGATCTCCCACGACGCATCGAATCCGGCTTGATACAGGTTGAACGGCTGAAACAACCCGGCATTGGGGCTGGCGTTGCTGGTCCCGCTGGCGCCGTTATTGGCAGTGGCCGGGCTGCCGCCGCCGGCCAGCGACAGCGCGCCGTTGCGGCTGAGCTGCTGGCGCGTGGCATTGGCGTTGCCGTTGACCACCGGCCCGTCGGCGGCGCGCGCCACTCCGAGCGAGGCGCGGCTTTCGGCGAGGCGCAGTTGTGCGACCTGCACATCCAGATTGCCCGCCGCGACCCGCGCTTCCAGTGCCGATAATTGCGGGTCGTGGAACAGCACCCACCAATGCGGATCGGGCGGTTCCGGCACCGGCTCACTCACCACACGCTTGGCAGCCGAGGCGCTGACGAATGAGGCTGGCACGCCGCCCGGCTTTGGCGCGGCAAAATCCGGCCCCATTTTGGTGCAACCGGCCAGCACGGCAGCAGCGGCGGCAATGGCGATCAATCGGCCTGTCGGCTGGATTGGCAAGCGGCGTACTCCAATTCCATCGTGATATTCAGGATATGCCCGGCGGATCACCGGTCAACGGCGGGCGGCGCGCAGGTGAGGCGCGCGCACGTTTGGGTGAAAGCCAAGCAGCGGCGGCGGAATTGCCAGCCGCACCAAATGAAGCTCAACTGCCGCCGCGATGAACGTCCCGAACTCACTGGCTATCCGGCGCAAACCTGCCGTCCTGCTGCTGCTCGCGGCACTGGGCGGTTGCGTACCGCCTGCGCCGTCCACGCCAGCGGCGGACAATTCCACCGCCGGGCTGGCGGAAATCGCCGTGACCGCCAATCCGCTGGCGTCCCAAGCGGCGCTGGCCGTGCTTAAGCAGGGCG
This sequence comes from Rhodospirillales bacterium, assembly GCA_025359905.1. Lineage (GTDB taxonomy): Bacteria > Pseudomonadota > Alphaproteobacteria > Acetobacterales > Acetobacteraceae > CAIPHQ01. The sequence continues at coordinate 3,908 of JANYDF010000154.1, read as the reverse complement.
GCACCGCCGTCGATGCTGCCGTGGCAGCGCAGGCCGTGCTGGGTCTGGTGGAGCCGCAAGCCTCCGGGCCGGGCGGCGGCAGCGTGTTACTGGTTTGGGACGCGGCAGCGGCCAAGCTGTCGGTGTTCGATGGTACGCCACGCGCCGGACACAATGCGGCGGCCGGGCTGAACGCCGATCCGTCCGGCCGCCCGCTCGACCCCGGGGAGGTGATGTACGGCGGCGGCGCGGTCGGCGTGCCGGGCACGCTGCCGGCGCTGTGGGGGGCGCATCGCGCGGCCGGGAAGCTGCCATGGGCGGCGTTGTTTGCCCCAGCGATCAAGCTGGCGGACGACGGTTTCCCGATGCCGCGCGCACTGCACACGCTGTTGAGCGCGCCTGCGGCGGCATCGAGCTATGCCAGCGTGCTGGCCTTGTACGGCGGCGTGGTTCCGCCGGTGGGCGCCAGCGTGCGTAATCCGGCCTACGCCGCCACATTGCGCCGGGTGGCCCAGCGCGGCGCGGATGGATTATTTGCTGGCGACGGCCTGCGTGAGATGCTGGCGGCGCTCAATCGCGGCCCGCAGTCATCGCTGCTGACCGAAGCGGATTTGCGCGGCTACACGGTGACACAACCAGCGCCGGTGTGCGTCCAGTGGCGTGACTGGAAGCTGTGCACCGCGCCGCCGCCATCGTTTGGCGGGCTGCTGGCGCTGCAAATTCTCGCCATGGCTGGGCCGGGTGATTTATCCGATGCGGGATATGCCCACCGCTTCCTCGATGCCGGGCGGCTGGCGCAGGCCGACCGGCGGCGGTTCGCGGGCGACCCCGACCGGGTGCCGGTGCCGGTGGCGCAACTGCTCGATCCGGCCTATCTCGCCGCCCGTGCCGCGCTGATTGCGCCGGACCGCGCGCTCCAGCACCCCAAGCCAGGAAATTTGCGCCAGGAGCAGGGCGATGCCCGCCGCGATGACCCGAGCGCGCCAACCACGGCGACCAGCCAAGTCGTCGTCGTGGACCGCGCGGGCAATGCGGTCAGCATGACCAGCAGCCTGACCCATAATTTCGGTGCCCGCGTGCTGGCGGGCGGCATGCCGCTGAACAACGCGCTGGTCGATTTCGCGCCGATGCCGCCGAGCGGCGTGCGCTACGCCAACGATATGGAGCCGGACAAGCGCCCGGTCACGCCGAAGGCGCCGGTGATGGCGTTCGACGCCCAAGGCCGCCTCGTGCTGCTCGGCGGCAGCGGCGGCGGGCCGGGCACGCCGGATTTCGTCGCGGCCGCCCTGCTCGACATGCTGCCCGGCGCGCGTGCGCCGGCCGAGGTGGTCGCCCGGCCGCATATCACGTCCGCCGATATCGACCACGTGACGGTTGAGACCGGCACCACGGCCGAGCAATTGCTGCCGGCGCTGCGCGCGATGGGGCACCAAGCGGAAGCGGAACCGCTGCCCTCTGGATCGGCGTTCGCGCGGCGCACCGCGCGCGGCTGGCAAGGGGCCGCCGATCCGCGCCGCGACGGGGTGGCGCTCGGCGACTAGCCGCCAATGTCTAGCGATATGACCGAACAGGAGCGAGGCCGATGAGCGTAACCGAACGGGTGCTGGCGCGGGTAGAGGCGGAGTTCGATGCCTACCAGGGCCGCTGGCTGGACTGGCTGCGCATTCCCAGTGTCAGCGCCCAGCCGAAACATGCCGCCGACTGCCGCGCCGCCGCCGAATTCGCGCGTGCCGATCTGGCATCGCTCGGCTTTACCGCCCGGCTGGCGGAAACGCCCGGCCATCCAGTGGTGCTGGCGCATCACCAAGGCCCCGGCGGCAATGCGCCGCATCTGCTGTTCTATGGCCACTACGACGTGCAGCCGCCGGAGCCGCTGGAATTGTGGCACAGCAAGCCGTTCGATCCGGTGATCGTGGACGGCCCGCACGGCAAGCGCGTGGTGGCGCGCGGTGCGGTCGACGACAAGGGCCAGGTCGCCATGTGGCTCGCCGCCATGCGCGCCTGGCACGCCGAAACCGGCAGCCTGCCGGTGCAGGTGACGGCGGTGATCGAGGGCGAGGAGGAAGTCGGCAGCGTCAACCTCGAAGCATTCCTCGCCGCGCATCGCGGCGAACTGCGCGCGGACATTGCAGTGATCAGCGACACCAATATGTGGGACATCGACACTCCGGCGATCACCACCGCGTTGCGCGGGCTGGTGTATTTGCAGGTCGATGTGAAGGCCGCTGCGCGCGATCTGCATTCCGGCATGTTCGGCGGCTCGGCGCTGAACCCGATCAACGCGCTGTCGCGCGCGCTGGCCGCACTGCACCACGACAGCGGCAGCGTTGCCCTGCCCGGCTTCTACGACGGCGTGGCCGAAGTGCCGGCCGACCAAGCTGCCGCCTGGGCAGCGCTTGGCTTCGACGAAGCTAAGTTTCTCGGCGGCATCGGCCTGTCGATCCCGTCCGGCGAAACCGGGCGCGGCGGGCTGGAGCGGCTATGGGCGCGGCCGACCTGCGATGTGAACGGCATTTGGGGCGGCTATGCCGGGCCGGGCGCGAAAACCGTGATCGCCTCCGAAGCCGGAGCGAAGGTGAGCTTCCGCCTCGTGCCCGGCCAGAACCCGCAGGCCATCATCGCGGCGTTCAAGCGCTTCATGCGCGACCACATTCCGGCCGACGCCACGGTGACAGTCAGCGAGTTCGCGCACGGCCCCGGCATCGAAGTGCCGAGCGACAGCCCGTTCGTCGCCGCCGCCCGGGCGGCGCTGGCCGAGGAATACGGCCGCCCGGCGGTGCTGGCCGGTTGCGGCGGCTCGATTCCGGTGGTCGGCAGCATGAAGCGGCTGCTGGGCCTCGACAGCCTGCTGATGGGCTTCGGGCTGGACGACGACCAGATCCATAGCCCGAACGAAAAGTTCGAGGTGTCCTGCTTCCGCCATGGCTTGCGCAGCCATGTGCGGCTGCTGGGGCACCTCGCGGGCGGCTGACGCTTACGGCATTGGCTTGACGTTGCCGCAGTCAGCGGCAAGCCAGTGGCTTTGCGTGGTGCGATGCACCGGCATCTGCTGCCCATTATGCAGCACGGTCATGTCGGTCACCATGTCGATGGTTTCGGCATTGACCGCTGTGATGGTCAGCGTGCCGGTGGCCTGCGACGGGCCGGTGCACTCCATGTGGATTTGCAGCGCCTGCGCGGTGCTGCTGAGCACCGTGCGGGTGCAACGCCCCTGGCTGCGGTCGCCGATGCCCTTTTGCCGCGATTCTTCGGTGATGCAGACTTTGGTGCCGCCGCCGCCGCCGCTGGACGCCGCAGCCATGCGCTGCTGCACCATCGCGCGCTGCTCGGGCGTCAGCTTGGCCAGCGCGCTTTCCGGGATTTGCGGCGCCGCCGTGGCCGGTGCGCCGGAACCGGCGGTTTCCCAAAGCCCGGTTTTCACCGCGAGCGGCTCGGCCAGGCAGGGTCCAGCGGCAACCGCAAGCAGAGCGGCAAACAGCAGCGGCAGGCATCGCAGCAGCATCGGAGCTTTCCTTCGTCGGGCTTTGAATAATACCAAATCGCGTGGGAGAGAATCCATGATCCATTGAACCGTCATCGCCGGGCTTGACCCGGCGATCCATGCCAACGCTCGGTGTTAGTGTCTGTCCGGAAACAACTTGAATCTGTTGAGTGCCCTGTGATTCGCTATCGGCGGTGCGATTCGCAGGAGATTGCCGATGTGGACGCCGGAGAACCGGCCTCGCTATGACCGGAGCAAGCTGCGCTACCCGAGTGATGTGACCGGCGAGGAATGGACGCATGTGGCACCGCACATCCCGCCGGCCAAGCGTGGTGGCAACAAACGCTCGGTGGATGAGCGCGAGGTTGTCAACGGGCTGATGTACATCCTCAGCACGGGCTGCCAGTGGAGGGCGATCCCGAAAGATCTGCCGCCGCGCAGCACGCTG
>JANYDF010000111.1 GCA_025359905.1 Rhodospirillales bacterium | reverse complement strand
CGGACACCTACGTCGTCACCCACGCCGCCGGCCGCGAAATCATCGCCCGCATGCGCGGCGACGCCGACGTGCGGCCAGGACAACGCATCCCCTTCGCCTTCGATCTCGCCCGCGCCGTGCTGTTCGATCCAAAGTCGCAGGAACGTTTGCAATGATCCGTCATATCGTGCTGCTCCGCCTGCGCCCGGATGTGACCGAGGCGGAGATCGGCGCGGTGTTCGCCGAGGTGCACGCGCTGCAAGGCAGCCTGCCGGGCCTGCGCCGCGTGATGTCCGGCCGCAGCGAGAGCCCGGAGCGGATCGAGCGCGGCTATCTGCATGGCATGGTGGTGGATTTCGACGACTGGGCGGCGCTGGCGCGCTACCAGACCGATCCGCGCCACCAAGCCAGCGGGGCGAAATTTGTCGCCGCTTGTCAGGGAGGCCTCGACGGTATTCTGGTATTTGATTTGGATGCCGCTGACTGACGCGAGGAGTGATTCTGATGCAAGCCGATGCCGCTGCCATTGCTGCCGCCAAAGCGGAACTGCGCAGCAAATTGCCGAACTACACCCGCGTGTTCGACGACATGCAGCACGAATTGGCCGTCGAAGCCGCGCAGATTGCCGTGCGCTACGCCGACGGCGACCCAATTGTGCCGTCGGTCAGCTACGACGATATCTTGGCCGACAAGGTCCCGCTCGAGTCCGTGGCGGCCATCCGCCGGCACGGTTGCGTGGTGATCCGTGGCGTGTTCCCCCGCGAGCAGGCCGAGGAATGGGATGTGGAGTTGCTGAGCTACGTGCAAAGCAACAATTATACCGAGAAGGCCAAGGCGAAGGGGCACATCGACAAATACTTCAGCACGCTGAAAAGCGCCAAGCCGCAGATCTACGGCATCTATTGGTCGCGCCCGCAAATCCAGGCGCGGCAAGCCGAGAGCATGGAGCTGACGCGCGAGTGGCTCAACCGGCTATGGATTTGGCACAAGGGCGACCGGCAGTTCTTCGATCCCGCGCGCAACTACGCCTATGCCGACCGCATCCGCCAACGCGAACCAGGTGACGCCACCCTCGGCCTGTCGCCGCATATGGATGGCGGCTCGGTAGAACGCTGGATCGACCCGAGTTTCCACCACATTTATCGCCACGTGTTCTCCGGCAATTGGCGCGACCACAATCCTTGGGACGGCGATGGCCGGACCGAGACGCGCGAAGTGCCGTCGCCAGCGGTGTGCAGCGTGTTCCGCACCTACCAAGGCTGGACCGCGCTGACCGAGCAAGGGCCGGGCGACGGCACGCTGCAATTGCTCCCGATGACGAGCGCCATGAGCTACATGCTGCTGCGGGCATTGCAGGACGATGTGCCGGATGGCGAGCTATGCGGCGCGGCTGCGGGCCGGGCGCTGCGGATGAACGAGGAGTATCACGCACATTTGTTGCGTGCGCTGGTGCCGGTGCCAAAGGTGCAACCCGGCGACACGGTGTGGTGGCACCCGGATGTTGTGCACGCCGTCGAGGATGAAAATCGCGGCAGCGGTTACAGCAGCGTGATTTATATTGGCGCCGTACCCGATTGCGCCAAGAACCGCGCCTTCCTGCCGCGGCAGAAGGCAGCGTTCCTGGCCGGAAAAAGCTGCCCGGACTTTGCTGCCGAAGACTACGAGATGGATTTCGCCGGGCGCGCCACCGAAGCCGATCTCACGGCGATGGGCCGCAGGCAGATGGGGTTTGACCCCTGGTGAACGGTGGCCCCCTCGCGCAGCCTGGCGGGCGAGGGGGCAGCCGCTTCAGTCGGTAAACACCACGGTGCGGTGACCGTTCAGGATTACCCGGTCTTCCAAATGCATCCGCACCGCGCGGGCCAGCACGCGGCGTTCGATGTCACGGCCTTTTCGCACCAGATCGTCCGGGCTATCGCGGTGGCTGATGCGTTCCACGTCCTGTTCGATGATCGGGCCTTCATCCAGATCGGCGGTCACGTAGTGCGCCGTTGCCCCGATCAGCTTCACGCCGCGCGCATGCGCCTGATGGTACGGCTTCGCACCCTTGAAGCCGGGCAGGAACGAGTGGTGGATATTGATGCAGCGCCCGGACAGCTTGGCCACCAGCCCGTCGCTGAGCACCTGCATGTAGCGGGCGAGCACGGCCAGATCGGCCTGCGTACTGCGCAGCAGGTCCCAGATCTGGGCTTCCTGCTCCATCTTGGTCTCACGCATGATCGGCAGATAGTGGAACGGCACGTCGCCGAATTCCAGATGTGAGTACACCTCGCGCTTATGGTTGGAAACGATGCCAACCACATCCATCGGGATTTCCCCGATCTGCCAGCGATACAGCAGATCAGCGAGGCAATGGTCGAATTTGGAAGCGAACAGTATCACCCGGCGCTTTTCAGCGCGGGGCCGCAGCGTCCAGTTCATGGCGAAATTCTCGGCGATCGGCATGAAACCCTGCCGCAGCGCCTCAACGGCCACGCCGTCGCGCACCGGGTTGAACACCACGCGCATAAAAAAGCGGCCTGATTCGCTGTCGTCGAACTGCTGCGCGTCGGCGATGTTGCAACCGCTTTCGAACAAATAGGTCGATACCGCAGCGACGATGCCGGGGCGGTTACGGCAGGACAGCGTCAGGATCAGCTGATTGGTCATCGGTGGTTCTATCGGCCAGTTATGCTGCGGCTGCTAACGCGCTGTCCGCCCTCCCGCAAGGGGAGGGACTACAACACCGGCAGGACATTACCCGATCCGCGCCAGCGCCGCGTCCAGGCGGGCGATTTCATGCTGCGCGCCCGCCAGCCGCTCGCGGATTTCGTCGACGACTTCAGGCTTGGCGCGGGCGATGAAGTCGGCATTGCCCAGCTTCTTCTCAGCCGCTTCGACTTCCTTGACCGCCTTGTCCCGCTCCTTGCGCAACCGAGTCGCTTCGGCGGCCAAATCGATCAAGCCGGCCAGCGGGATCACGATGGTGGCTTCGCCCAGCACAGCCTGCGCGCTGCCTTTGGCCACGTCGCCAGAAAGCGGGCCGAATTCGGAGGCGCGGGCCATGCGGCCGATGGCCTCCATCCAGCGCCCGCCGCGCGCCAGCGACTCCGGTGCTGCGTCCTTCAGCAGCACAGGGGCCAGCACCGACGGTGGCACGTTCATCTCGGCGCGCACCGTGCGTACTTCGCCGATCAGGCGCACCACCCAGTCCAGTTCGGCACGCGCCTCGGCGTCCCCCGGCACAGCGAACGGCTCGGGCCAGGCGGTGCCGATCAGGCTGCACACGCTGCCGTAGCCGAATTCGTCCCACAATTCCTCGGTGACATACGGCATCACCGGATGCAGCAGCCGCAGGATCAGCCCCAGCACATGCGCCGCCGCCGCCCGCACTTCCTCGGCCTCGGCCGGGTTGCCGTTGGGGCCGAGCGCCGGTTTGGCGAATTCAAGGAACCAGTCGCAGTAGCTGTTCCAGGTGAAGCGGTAACAGGCGGCGGCGTAGTCGTCGAAGCGATACGCCTCCAGCGCCGCCGTGGCTTCGGCGACCGCATCGGACGCCGCCGCCAGAATCCAGCGGGTCAACGCCAGCGTGGCCTGCGACGGCTCGAACGCCGCGTTTGGCGCAATGGCGTTCATTTCGCAGAACCGCGAGGCGTTCCACAGCTTGGTGACGAAGCTGCGCTGGTTTTCCACCCGCGACGCGCCGAGCTTGATGTCGCGCCCCGGCCCGCACAGCGAGGCGATGGTGAAGCGCAGCGCGTCGGTGCCGAATTTCTCGATGAGTTCCAGCGGGTCGATCACGTTGCCCTTGGATTTGCTCATTTTCTGGCCGCGCTCGTCGCGCACCAGACCATGGATGTAGACGGTGCGGAACGGCACCTCGCCCATGAAGTGAATGCCCATCATCATCATCCGGGCGACCCAGAAGAAGATGATGTCAAAGCCGGTCACCAGCACGTCGCCGGGATAATAGCGCGCCACCTCGGCGGTTTGCTTCGGCCAGCCGAGGGTGGAGAACGGCCACAGCGCCGAGCTGAACCAGGTGTCGAGCACGTCCTCGTCCTGGGTGAGCACCACATCGGCGCCCAGCTTGGCGCGGGCGGCGTCGTACGCCTCGGCCTCGCTGCGGGCGACGAACACCTGACCATCCGCCGAGTACCAGGCCGGGATGCGGTGGCCCCACCATAATTGGCGGCTGATGCACCACGGCTGGATGTCGCGCATCCAGGCGAAGAAGGTGTTTTCCCATTGTTGCGGCACGAACTTGGTGCGGCCGGACTCCACCGCCGCGATGGCCGGCTGGGCCAGTTCGTGCGCGTTGCAATACCACTGCACCGTCAGCAACGGCTCAATCGGCACGCCGGAGCGGTCGCCGTGCGGCACCTGATTGGTGTGCGGCTCGATCTTATCCAGCACGCCGAGGCGTTCCAATTCCGCGACAATCGCCTTGCGCGCGGCAAAGCGGTCCATGCCGCTCAGGCCATGCACGAAGGCCGGATCGGCCAGCCCCTCGACTGCCACAAGGTCGAGCGCGATTTCGGCCAGCGTGATCCGCGCTTCGCGGTCCAGCACCGACGGGGCGGCGAGGTTATGCCGCTTGCCAACCGCGAAGTCGTTGAAATCATGTGCCGGGGTGATTTTCACCGCGCCGGTGCCTTTCTCCGGATCGGCGTAGGTGTCGGCGATGATCGGGATGCGGCGGCCGGTCAGCGGCAGGATGACGTGCTGGCCGATCAGGGCCGCCAGCGTGGGGTGTTCGGGGTGCACCGCCACCGCAGTATCGCCGAGCATGGTTTCCGGGCGTGTCGTGGCCACCGTGATGAACTGGTCCGCCGCACCGTCGATCGGGTAGCGGATGTACCACAGGCTGCCCTTGATCTCGCGGCTTTCAACCTCAAGGTCGGAGATGGCCGACTGGAACTTGGGGTCCCAGTTCACCAGCCGCTTATCCTGATAGATCAGGCCCTTGCTGTGCAGCGTGACGAACACTTCGCGCACCGCGTCGGACAGGCCGTCGTCCATGGTGAAGCGTTCGCGCGGCCAGTCCAGCGACGCGCCGAGGCGGCGCAACTGGCGGGTGATGGTGCCGCCCGATTCGGCTTTCCACTGCCAGACCCGTTCGAGGAATTTGTCGCGGCCTAGCGCCTTGCGCTCGATCCCTTCGGCCGCGAGCAAGCGCTCCACCACCATCTGTGTGGCGATGCCGGCGTGGTCGGTGCCCGGCTGCCATAGCGCGTCGCGGCCTTGCATTCGCCGCCAGCGGATCAGCGTGTCCTGCACCGTCATCGTCAGCGCGTGGCCAATGTGCAGGCTGCCGGTGACGTTCGGCGGCGGGATCATGATGGTGAACGGCGCCGCGTTGCTCTCGGGGTGTGCCGCGAACGCGCCCGATTGCTCCCAGCCCGCGTAAAGCCGCGCCTCGGTATCCGGCGGGGAGAAGCTCTTGTTCAACATGGGAAATCACTCGATCAGGGCGGCCGGAACCGGCAGCGACGCAGGGGAGGCGGGGCCGCCGGGCGGCCCCGAGCGATTAGGACAGCGCGCGGCCGACGACGCGTTCGATTTCAGCCCGTACCAGCCGCTCAACCATCGGCGGCAGGTTCGCGTCCAGCCACTGCTTCAGAATCGGGCGCATTTCCTCGCGCACCAAATCCTCCAGCGTCGGCCCGCCGCGATACACCGCGACCTGCTGGCGCTCGGAGGCCAGCGTGCGAAGCAGCGAACCGACCGACGAGGCGGCGGCGGAGGCGGCTGCATCGCCGATCAAACCGCTGCTGGCTGGCCGCAATGGGGGATCGGCTGGCGCCGCCGGCGCAGGTGCCGGCGGCAATGCGGGTGCCAGAGTGACCGCCGGAGGTGGTTCGGCGCGTTGCAACACGGCGGCGGGCTGCGGATCGTCCACCAGCATTGAGGCATCGAGCGAAAATACCTCGGGGGCCACGTGCCGCGGTTCTTCAGTCGCCTGCGGTGCGCCGCTGTTGAGCGCGGGCGGCGGCTTATCGCCGTCGTCCTCGCTCAGAATGCGCCGGATGGAGGCGAGAATATCCTCCATCGATGGGTCGGCCCCGGCTGGGCCGCTTTGCTGCGGGGGATTCGTTGTCATGCGCTTCCAGGTTCAACGCCCAGGCTGATCGGTCGCATAATCACCTGTCCCAATCCACAAATTCTTAACAGCGTTATAATAGGCCTTTTCGTCGTACAACGGAACCTGCAGGTTCAGGTCGCGCGCATTCAGACGGCCGGCGGCGGCGCTGACGGTGTACGAGGCGATCACCAGTTGGGCCAGTGACTGCACCAGCAGGGTTTGCGAGTTCAGCAGCGCTTGCTCGGCGTTCAACACATCGAGTGTGGTGCGGCTGCCAACCAGCGCCTCACGCTCCACGCCTTCCAACGCAATCTGATTGGCGCGGATTTCCGCCCGGTGGCTGGCGATGGCGGCGCGCGCCGACGTTAGTTGCTCCCACGCCGTCGTGGCCTGCTGCACAGCGGTGCGGCGCTGTTCGTCCAATTGCTTGCGCGCCTGGATTTCCTGCTGCCGCGCTTGGCGGATGGCGGCGTATTCTGATCCCCCCTGGTAGATCGGCACCGTCAGGTTGGCCAGCACGCTGCCGCCGGTCTGGATCAGGCCGGTCTGAACCTGGTTTTCGTTGCGGAATACGCTGCCCTGCAAGTTCAGCGTCGGCATCAGCGCGCTGTATGCCACGTCGAACGCATCGCGGGCGACGGAGTCGCTATACAGCGCGGCAACCACGTTGGGGTTATTCTGCGCCGCTTGCGCCTTGGCTTCTTCCAGCGTCTTGACCGGCGTTTGCAGCGGTTGCGGCTCTTTCAGCTTGCCTGGCTTCTCGCCGACCAATTGCTCGTAGCTGGCGCGGGCCGATTGCAGCGTGCCTTCAGCGGTTTGCCGCGTTGCGGTGGCACCTGCCAAGGCCGCTTCGGCCTGGGCCACGTCCGTGCGGGTCAATTCGCCGACGCGAAACCGGTCATTGGTCGACTGCAACTGTTTGGACAACACCTGTTCGTTGCTGATGTCCAGCGCCAGGATTTGCTCGTCTTGAATCACATTGACATACGCGGTGACGGTATCGGTGAACACCGTCTGCTCGGTGGCCAGCAACTGTGCGCGGGTGGCCAGCACCTGATTTTCGGCCCGGTTTGTCGATGCGCGGGTCTTGCCGCCGCGATACAGCGGTTGTGTCACCGACAGCGACACCGCAGACTCGTCGCGGTTGGAGGAGGCGCCGGTGCTGAATTTACCATTCACCACCGAATTGCCCACCAGATGGGCGCCTTTGCTGATGGTGTCGTTCTTGCCTGCTGCAATGCCGGCGCTGCCGGTCAGGCTGACCTGCGGATGCCAACCTGACAGGGCGGCGGGCACGTTTTCGTCGGTCGCGCGCAACTGCGCGCGGGCGGATTGCAGCGTCGGGTTATTGGTGTAGGCGGCGGCGAGGGCTTCCTGCAAAGTCTTCGGCTGGGCAAGCGCCGTTCCGGACAGCAGAGCAAAGACCGTTGCGGCCGCGAATGCAGAGCGGAACACCATGTTTTCGACCCTCACGTTACGTCACGTCCGCACCGTGTGCGTCCGTCCGGAGATGGCAAGCCGCCCCGGCCGCACGATTGGCAAGCCTTGACGCGTAGCACCATCTGCCACAGCCCCGCCGCACGCGCCATCGCTTTGGCATCGCCCGTTCGGCCAGGGTTGTGGTTGGCCGTGGCGCCACAGGGGGCCACAAGAAATTGTGTTGCGCAGGTTAAAAAACAAACCCCGGCTCGCGTTGCAGTGCGGGCAGCAGGCTGGCGGTGCAATCGAACAACGCCTGATAGCTCAGCCCGCCCACGGACGGTTCGCCCAGAATGGCTTGTCCGGTGCGCCCAGCGCCGCTGCGGATAGCAAGCAAGCGGCCGGTCGGCGTGCGGACCTGGGCGGCAATCGCTGCCGGCACTTCGTCGACGGCACCTTCGATCAGCACCAGATCGTATGGCGCGGTGGCCGGCCAGCCTTGCGGCAGCGGCCCGTCGACCAGCTTTACCAAGGCGTTGCCGCTCAAAGCGCGGCGGGCCAGCGCCAGCAGCGCCGGATCGTCTTCCAGCGCCGTGACATGCGCGCCACAAGCGGCCAGCAGCGCCGCGCCGTAGCCCGGCCCGGCGCCAACCACCAAGGCGCGCTCACCGGTGCGAACGGCGGCCGCCTGCGCCAGCCGCGCGATCACCATCGGCGCAAGCAACACACGGCCATTGCCAAGCGGCACCGGCACATCGGCATAGGCCAAGGCCGCCTGCGCCTCGGGCATGAACTGCTCGCGCGGCAAATGGCGCAGGGCGTCCAGAACACGCGAGTCATAGACCTTGTTGGGGCGGATCTGTCCGTCGACCATCAATATCCGGGCAGCGGCGAAATCCAGGCTGGGGCGGTCCATGGGCAGGTTCCCAAAGTGATGTGCGGTGCAGCGCAGCAAAGCTCAGCAGAGTTATAGAGACGCGCGCCCAATATCGCCAAGCCAGCTATCGCCAAGCCTTGCGCCGGCAGGGTGGGCTTGACCGCACACCGCGCAACGCAGGATAAGCACGCCGCTGGTGACGGTCCCGTGGCAGAGTGGTGATGCAACGGACTGCAAATCCGTGAATCCCGGTTCGATTCCGGGCGGGACCTCCACCGCCGCGCGCCGTTAGCGCGCTGCCGCCAGCATCCGCGCCAAGGTTTCATCGCGTCCCAACGCCAGTATCGTCGCATCGATCGGCGGGCTGGTGGTGCTGCCGGTCAGCGCGGCGCGCAGCGGCTGCGCCACTTGACCCAGTTTGCGCCCGGTGGCGTCGGCAAACGCACGCAGCGTGGCGTCGATGCCGGGCAGGCTGAATTCCGCCGTGGCAAACGCCTCCGCCAGACTGGCCAGCATCGCCTTGGCCTCGTCCGTTAGCTGCGCGGCCGCTTTCGGTTCCATCGCCAGCGGCAGCGGATGCACCAGAAAGCGCGCCATTCCGGCCAGTTCCACCAATGTTTTGGCGCGTTCCTTCAGATGCGGCAGCAGCGCCTGTACCCGGGCCGCCGAGTCAGCGCCGATGGCCAGATGCGGCTGGCCCTGCAAGCGGCGCAGAATTTCCGCCGCCAAACGCGCATCGTCTGCCCCACGCATATAGACGCCGTTGACGTGGGTCAGCTTGGCGTAATCCATCCGCGAGGCGCCGCGCCCGACGCCGTCCAGATCGAACAGCTTAATGGCCTCATCGCGCGGCACGATCTCGGTGTCGCCATGGCCCCAGCCGAGCCGCAGCAGGTAATTGCACAGCGCCTCGGGCAAGAAGCCTTGCTCGCGGAATTCCAAAACGCTGACCGCGCCATGCCGTTTGGACAGTTTGGCCCCATCGGCGCCGTGGATCAGCGGGATATGCGCGAACTGCGGCGGCTCCCAGCCCATTGCATGGTAGACCTGCAATTGGCGAAACGTGTTGGTCAGATGGTCATCGCCGCGAATCACATGGGTGATGGCCATGTCGTGGTCGTCCACGACCACTGCGTGCAAATAAGTCGGCATCCCGTCGCTGCGCAGGATGATCATATCGTCCAGTTCGGCGTTGCCGACGCGAACCTCGCCCTGCACCAGATCGTGCACCACCGTCTCGCCGTCGCGCGGCGCTTTCAGCCGGATGGCCGGGGCCACGCCCGGCGGCGCGTCGGCGGGATCCCGGTCGCGCCAGCGACCGTCGTAGCGGCCGGACCGGCCCTCGGCTGTCGCCTGCTCGCGCATTTGCTTCAGTTCGTCGGCGCTGTCGTACGCCAGATAGGCGCGGCCCTGCGCCACCATCTGCCACGCCACTTCGGCATGCCGTGCCTGGCGGGAGGTTTGGAACACCGGCGGCTGGTCCGGGTTCAGGCCGAGCCAGTCCAGCCCGTCCAGAATCACCTGCGTCGCGGCATCGGTGCTGCGTTCACGGTCGGTGTCCTCGATCCGCAGCACGAATTCGCCACCGTGGTGGCGGGCGAACAAGTAGTTGAACAAGGCAGTGCGGGCGCCGCCGATATGCAACATACCGGTCGGGCTGGGGGCGAAGCGGGTGCGGACGGTCATGGCGCGGGGATGTAGCGCAAACCGCAAGCGTGCGCGACAGGCTCGCGCTGTGCGGCGGCCTGTGCTTTCCTCCCGGCGTCGCAATGGGGGTGACATGCGCGTGGCGGCCCAAATTGCCCTGGTGCTGATGGGGGGCGGCGCACTGGCGACCGGCGTGCAACTCACGAGTAACGGCGGCCCTGCTTGCCGGTCGGCGCGGGCGCAGGGCGACCCGAACGCCAACGCGATTTGTGGCGCCAGCAGCACCGGCTATTCCGGTCACGGCGGCGGCTGGTGGGGCAGAACGGCGGGCGCGGCTTCCACCAGCAGCACCTCAACGTCCGGCTGGCGATCGGTGATGCGCGGCGGCTTTGGCTGGTCCGGGCTGCATTTCGGCGGCTTTCACGGCTGATGCGCCGCATCCGCATTGCGCCGCGCGCCGATTGGCGGGAGCGGGCGCAGCGCCTGGGCTTCGCCTTCGCCGAAATCGCCGGTGAGCCGTATTGGGACGAAACCGCCTATTGGCGGTTCGACGGCGGCGAAATCGACACGCTTGACGACGCCACCGGCGAATTGCAGCGACTCTGCCTCGCTGCCGCCGAACACGCGGTGCGCTGGACGCGGCACGAAACGCTTGGCATCCCGGCCGAGGTTTGGCCGCTGGTGGTGCAAAGCTGGGAGCGGCAAGACCCCAGTCTGTATGGCCGCATGGATCTGCGCTGGGACGGCAGCGGCGCGCCCAAGCTGCTGGAATACAACGCCGATACGCCAACCGCGCTGTTCGAGGCCGCCGTGGTGCAGTGGGAGTGGCTGACCTGTGCGATGCCCGGCCAAGACCAATTCAATTCGATCCACGAGACCCCGATCGCCGCATGGCGCGGGCTGAAGTTGCCGCCGACGGTGCATTTCGCCTGCATGGACGGCAGCGAGGAAGATCGCGGCACCGTCGACTATCTGCGGGACACTGCGATGCAGGCGGGCAAACAGGCGCCGTTCTTGCCGGTGGGCAGCATCGGCTGGGACGGGCGCGATTTCGTCGACCTCGCCAGCCGGCCGATCCGCGCCTGCTTCAAGCTGTATCCGTGGGAATTCATGCTCAGCGACCCGTTCGGCCAGCATATTGGGGGCGCGGATGTGCGCTGGCTGGAACCGCCATGGCGGCTGCTGCTGTCCAGCAAGGGGCTGCTGGCGCTGCTGTGGGAGCTATTTCCCGGCCATCCCAATTTGCTACCCGCATTCCGCGAACCGGGGCGTACCGGCGGTCCGGAAATCGCCAAACCGCTATGGGGGCGGGAAGGTGCGAACATGACCGCCCCCGGCTACAGCACCGATGGCCCGTATGGCGAGAGCGGCTTTGTGTATCAGCAATGGGCCGAACTTCCCTGCGCCGGCGGGCGCTATCCGGTGCTGGGCAGTTGGGTGGTGGCCGGACGGGCCTGCGGGCTGGGGATTCGCGAAGACGACACGCCGATCACCCGCGACAGCAGCCGTTTCGTGCCGCATTGTTTCGCTCCTGCGGCATTGGAGTCAGCGCGATGACCAGCCTGGAAAACCTGCCCGCTTTCCTGGGTTATTTTGCCGGCAGCCTGACGCTGCTGGCGATCTTTCTGGTGGTGCAGACCTGGTTCTTGCGGATCCCAGAATGGCAGTTGATCCGCGAGGGCAACACCGCAGCAGCGCTCAGCGTCGCCGGCGGGGCGGGCGGTTTTGCCCTGCCGCTGGCTTCGGCGATATTCCACGCGGCGGGTTTTGCCGACATGGTGGTGTGGGCGGTCATTTCCGGCGTGCTGCAATTCGCCACCTGTGCGGCCATGCGGTTGCTGCGCCGCGATGTGGGCGCAGCGCTGGCGCGCGGCGACATGGCCGAGGCAACGGTGATGGCCGCGGCGTCGCTGATTATCGGGCTGCTCAACGCCGCCTGCCTTAGCTGAGCCGGTGCCGCCGGGGGCTGCGACCGCCGCGCTGACCACGCTGGCCAATTGGATCGCCGCCGAGCGCGGCCGCTTCGTGTTGTGGCTGCCGGTGGCAATGGCGGCGGGCAATGTCTGGTATTTCGGCCTGCTCGACGAACCGCCGCTTTGGCTGGGGGCGGCGGCTTTCGTGCCTGCGGCCCTGCTCGCGCTGGCTCTGCGGCAATGGTTCGCCCTGCGCGCCGTCAGCCTACTCGCCGCCGCGTTCGCACTGGGCTTCAGCGCGGCGCAACTCGCCACCGCGCGGGCGCCGCCGCCGATGGCAGTGCCGCGCCGGGCCGTTCAGGTGTCCGGCACGGTGCGCGCGGTCGAAGTCTTGCCACTGTCGCGCCGGGTCACGTTCGAACTGCCGTCGTTGAACGGCGCGGCCGCCGAACCGCGCCGGGTGCGCTTGCGCTTGCGGCCCGAAGACCCGGTGCAGGTCGCCACCGGCGACACGCTGCGGGTGCGCGCGTTGCTGGCGCGTCCGAACGCCCCAGCGTTTCCGGGTGGCTGGGACTTGCAACGTGACGCCTATTTCAATGGCATCGGTGCTTACGGCTATGCGCTTGGTTCCGCCGAACTGCTCGCCAAAGCGCCGCCGTCCGGTGCCGGGCAAGTGCTGCAAGGGTTGCGCGAGACCATTGCGGCGCGCGTGGCTGGCGTGCTGCCGGACGCCGAGGGGGCGATCTGCGCCACGCTACTGACCGGCGGCACCGCCGCGATCCCGGAAGCCGACCGCGCGGCGTTCCGTGACTCTGGGCTGGCGCATCTGCTGGCCATTGCCGGGCTGCATATCGGCATCGTCATGGGGCTGTTTTTTGGTCTGGCCCGCATGACTTTGGCAGCCTGGGAGCGTGCCGCGTTGCACTGGCCCGCCAAGGCGATGGCCGCTGTCGCGGCGCTATTGGCGGGTGGCAGCTACTTGCTGCTGACCGGCGCACATGTGCCGATTATGCGCAGCTTCGCGATGGCATGTCTGGTGACGCTTGGCGTGGTGGTGGGCCGCCGCGCGCTCAGCCTGCGCGGGCTGGCGCTGGCAATGGCGGCTCTGCTGATGATCGCGCCGGAGCAGGCGCTCGGCGTCAGTTTCCAGATGAGCTTTTCCGCCGTGCTGGCGCTGATCTGCGGCTACGACGCGCTGCGCCCGGCGCTGCGGCGGCTGCACGGGCAGGGTTCCTGGCGGCAGCGGCTGCAAAGCCACATTGTCGCCCTGGCGTTGACCAGTGCGTTGGCCGGCACCGCCTCCGCCCCGTTTGCCGCCTACCATTTTGGGCAAATCCAGCTGTACAACGTGCTGGCGAACGTGGCCGCCGTGCCGCTGACCGCGCTGTGGATCATGCCCGCCGGGCTGATTTCATTGGCATTGATGCCGGTGCATCTGGAGGCGCTGGCGCTCGTGCCGATGGGCTGGGGCGTGGCGGCGGTGCTGTGGATTGGCCATAGCGTATCCGCTTTGCCGTCGGCCACCGTCGCGGTGCCGCATATGCCGCCATGGGGGCTGGGGCTTGTGGCGCTCGGCATGGCGTGGCTCGGGCTATGGCGCACGCGGTTGCGGCTGGCCGGGCTGCCGGTGCTGTTGCTGGGTCTGGCCTCTCCCGCATTGATCCGCCCGCCGGACGTGCTGCTGGCCGCCGATGGCGCGCTGCTGGCGGTGCACGCCAACGCCACCATGTATTTGCATACGCGCGCCAGCTTTTCCGGCTTCACGCAGGATGCCTGGACCCAGATGTGGGGCAACGGCGCGGCGCGGGCGCTGCCGGATCGGCCGGAGGGCGGGCTGTCCTGCAATGAGGTGTTTTGCCGCTTGCAGGTGGTGCCGGACGGGCCAGTGGCGGCCTTGTTACTCGACTCCGATCCGCCGGTGGCGGTGTGTGACGCCGATATCTTGATCGCGCAGGAGCCGGTGCGGCTGCGCTGCCCCGAGTCCGACCCATGGATCGTCGACCGCTTCACCGTCTGGCGTGACGGCGCGCAGGCGATCTGGCTGGGACGGGAAGGAGTGCGGGTGCTGGCCGACCGCGATGTGCGCGGCCGGCGGCCCTGGGTGCCGCCGCCCCCGGGCGAAGTGCCCGCCGCTCAGTAACGCCGCAGCAGCGCGATCAACCGGCCCTGAACTTTCACCTTATCGGGCGGCAGGATGCGGGTTTCGTAGCGGCTGTTGGCCGGCTCAAGCGCGATGGAGTTGCCGCGCCGCCGCAATCGCTTCAGCGTCACCTCGTTATCGTCCACCAGTGCCACGACAATCTGGCCATTCTCGGCCGTTTCGCCGCGCCGGATGATCACCGTGTCGCCGTCCAGAATGCCGGCATCGATCATCGAGTCGCCCGCGACTTCCAGAGCGTAGTGCTCGCCGTTGCCGAGCATCGCCATCGGCACTTCGATATGGCCGCCGCCGTCGCGCAACGCTTCGATCGGCTGTCCGGCGGCGATGCGCCCATACAGCGGCAACTGGATTGCGCCCGCCTCGGCCGCCGAACGCACGCCGGATAGGCGGGCGGTGAAGTCGCCGCGAATGACGTTGGGCGAAAAATGCGCCGCAGGCGCGGCGGGTTCGGCTTCGTTGGCTGGTTCCGGCACCTGCATGCGCGGCGACAGATCATCCGGCAGACGCATCACTTCCAGCGCACGGGCGCGATGGTGGCGGCGGCGCAGAAATCCGCGTTCTTCCAGGGCTGAGATCAACCGGTGAATGCCGGACTTGGACTTGAGCTGCAGCGCCTCCTTCATCTCCTCGAAGCTTGGGGAAAAGCCGGTCGCTTTCAAATGCTTATCGATAAACACTAGCAGCTCATGCTGCTTTTTCGTCAGCATCGCGATCATCTCCGTGCGGCCGGCTGCGGGGACGGGAAGGCACGCTATGCGCGGCATACCAACGATTCGGCAGCGCTTTAGAACAAACCGGCAACTGACCCGGTGTTCTATATTGGTTCTCGAAGCCGCGTCAAGCGGACGGTTTGGCGCTTTTTCGAACCCGTGCCGGGAATCTGGACGCCGTCGCCAAATTACAGCCCGAGCGCGTCCAGCCGGATCACCCGCACCGCTGCCCCGGCGCCGGCGGCGGGCGCGTTCGGTTCGCGTAGGATCAGCCCGCCGGCCTGTGCCATCAGCCGCAACATGGCGGAATCTTGCCGTTCGTAGGCGGTGGCGATCAGCGAGCCGTCGGCGGCTTCGGCCAGACTGGCGCGCAAATGGTCGGCGCGGTGGTCGTTGGCGTGCAGCGGCCCACCCAGCTTTGCCAGCACGCTCGGTGGCGGGGCGGCAGGCAAACCGGACAGCCGCGCCAACGCCGGATGCAGGAACAGCACGGAACAAACCAGCGCTGAAACCGGATTTCCCGGCAGTCCGAGCACCGGCAGATCACCGATGCGGCCATGCATCAGCGGTTTGCCGGGGCGCATGGCGATCTTCCAAAAATCCAGCGCCATGCCGCGCTGACCAAGTCCGGCTTGCACCAGATCGTGGTCGCCGACGCTGGCGCCGCCGGTCGTCACCAGCAAGTCAGCGCCGCGCGCGGCATCGGCCCCGGCAGCAATGGCGTTGATGTCGTCGCGCGCCACCGGCAGCACGAGCGGCTCGCCGCCCAGCGCCAGCACGAACGCAGCGAGTGCGTGCGCGTTTGAGCTGACGATGCCGCCAGCCGGAATTGGCTCGCCGGGTAGCGCGATTTCGTCGCCGGTGGCCAAAATCGCCACACGCGGACGGCGATGCACCGTCAGCCACGGGTGATTGCCCGATGCTGCCAGCCCGATATCGCGCGCCGTCAGCCGCCGTCCCGCAGGCAGCAGCACGCCGCCATGCGGAAAATCTTGCCCAGCACGGCGAATGTGGCGGCTCGGCACTGCTGCCTCGGTGAGCGTCACCCAGCCATCCGCTGCGCTGGTAGCTTCCTGTAATACAACAGTATCAGCGCCTTGCGGCAGCACGCTGCCGGTGAACAGCCGCACCGCCTCGCCCGCTGTCAGCATGCCGTCCCACGGATGCCCAGCCGGGGAGGTGCCAACCACCCGCAACCGCGCCCCGGCGCTGGCATCGGCGGCCCGCACTGCGTAGCCGTCCATCGCCGAAACATCGTGCGGCGGCTGTGTCACCCGTGCCAGCACCGGCGCCGCCAGCACCCGGCCCCAGGCGCTTGCCAGCCCCACGGTTTCGCCGGGCAGCGGCGCCAGACCCGCCAGGATGCGGTCGCGGGCTTCATCGACTGAGAGCATGATTTAGGTCTCGGCTGCGCTGGCCTGGGCGGCCGCTGGGAATTCCGCGAAGGCGTAGATATCCGACAACGGCAGATCCGCGCCGAGACTGTCCAGCCGCAGCACGCCATCGGCCTCATCCACCGCTTCGAACGTCCAGGCACCCCCGCTGGCCAGCCGGTAGATGTCGATGGCATAATCGTCCTGCGACAATTCGGCGATTTCTTGCACACCTTCAATGGCTTGCAGGTGCCGTCGCTTTTGGTCGTGCCCGCGCCAGTCGCGCATTTCATGCGGCGAGACAACGTCGAACACCACGCGCGGGTGCTGTCCGCAGCGTACCATCGCGTCTGGAATACGCGCATTGTTGCGTTGCGCGGATTTCGGCACCGCCCCGCTGCCAATCTCGGGCCGGCAGCCGCCGGGCAGACCAGCGAGCAGGCGGCCCAGCACCGAAGCAAGTCCCGCAATAATCGCCCCGTGATCCGGCGCGGGCGCGGCGTGCGCCACGATGCGGCCATCGACCAATTCGTAGCGCCAAGCGTCGCCGATTACGGCTTGGTCGGTGGCGAGGAACGCCTCAGCGGTCCAATCACAGTCTCGGCTCATGGCAACCGGCATGCTGCGTGCCTCCGCGGTGCGGCTAGTCTTGCACGAAATCGCCAGACTTGCCGCCGGATTTGGCCACCACCCGCAGCGCCTCGATCCGCATACCGCGATCGACCGCCTTGCACATGTCGTAGACGGTCAGGGCGGCGATGCTGGCGGCAGTTAGAGCCTCCATCTCCACACCGGTTCGCCCCGTGGTGCGAACCGTCGCGGTGATCTCCACGGCATCCTCGCCTTGGGGCGTCAAATCGACCGTGACCGCCGAAATTGGCAGCGGGTGGCATAGCGGTACCAGATCGGCGGTGCGCTTGGCGCCCATGATCCCGGCCAGTCGCGCCACGCCCAGCACGTCGCCCTTCTTGGCGTGGCCTTGCAGGATCATTTGCAGAGTCGCGGGTTGCATAACCACCCTGGCGCGCGCGGTCGCGGCGCGGGCGGTTTCCGGCTTGGCCCCCACATCGACCATCGCCGCGTTGCCGGCAGCGTCGAAATGGGTAAAGCCGGTCATGCGCCGAGCAGCGCCTTGGTGGCGGCCGTTACGTCGTCCTGCCGCATCAGCGACTCGCCGACCAGGAAGCAATTCACCCCGCGCTCGGCCAGCAGCAACACGTCGGCATGGCTGCGAATGCCGCTCTCGCCGATCAGGAAACGATCCGGTGGCACGAGCGGCGATAGCTCAACCGTTGTATTCAAATCGGTCTTCAACGTCTTGAGATTGCGATTGTTGATGCCGATCAGCTTGGTCTGCAATCCCAGCGCCCGGTCCAATTCGGCGGCGTTATGCACCTCGACCAGCACGTCCATATCGAGGTTGCGGGCCAATTGCTCCAGTTCCACCGCCTGCTCGTCGCTGAGGGCGGCCATGATCAGCAGGATGCAATCGGCCCCCATCGCGCGGCTTTCGTAAATTTGCCAAGGGTCGAGAATGAAATCCTTACGCAGCACCGGCAGTGGCACAGCAGCGCGGGCGGCGCGCAGATGGTCCGCATGTCCCTGAAAATACGGCGCGTCGGTCAGCACCGATAGGCAGGTCGCGCCGCCGGCCAGATAGGCACGGGCGAGGGCAGGTGGGTCGAACTCTTGCCGGATGAGCCCGCCGGATGGGGATGCCTTCTTGATCTCGGCAATCAGCCCGAAGCGCCCGGCAGCCGTGGCGCGCATCAGCGCCCGGCCGAAGCCGCGCGGCGCATCGGCCGCAAGCGCCTTGGCGCGCATCGCTTCCAACGGCGTCGCCGCCTTGCGGCGCACCACCTCGGCGGCGGTGTCCACGCAAATCCTCGCCAACGCGTCCAACTCGATTTCGGTGGCGGCCGTTTGCTGGGTCATGCGGTCTCTCTACGCAGTGTCTCCAGCGCAGCCAAAGCCGCGCCGCCGTCAATCGAGGCCGCCGCTTCGGCGACGCCCTCGCGCAAGTCGTCCACCCGGCCGCTGACGATCAGTGCCGCCGCTGTGTTCAGCAACACAGTGTCGCGGTACGGCCCGGCCGCGCCGCGCAGCAGCGCGCCGAGTGCCGCCGCATTAATCGCCGCTTCGCCGCCGCGGATCGCCGAGACCGGTGAGCGCGGCAGACCGGCATCTTCCGGCGAAACGGTAAAGGAACGGATAGTGCCGTGGTTCAGCTCGACCACCGAATTGGTCCCGGCCACAGTCAATTCATCGAGCCCTTCGCCGTGCACCATCCAGCAGCGCTCGGTGCCCAATTCGCCGAGCGTTTCGGCCATCGGGCGGGCCCACTTAGCGTCGAACACGCCGGTGAGCTGGCGCTTGACCCGCGCCGGATTGGCGAGCGGGCCGAGCAGGTTGAAAATCGTGCGGGTGCCGAGTTCAACGCGCGGGCCTGCGGCGTGGCGCAACGCGGCGTGATGGCGCGGCGCGAACAGAAAGGCGCAGTTGGCGGCGCGCAGCACGCCGGGCAGCCGGTCGAGCGGTACATCGACGTTGACGCCGAGGGCGGTGAGAACATCCGCCCCGCCGGTGCGTGACGACAGCGCGCGGTTGCCGTGCTTGGCCACCGGCACGCCGAGGCCCGCCAAAACGAACGTAACCGCGGTGGAAACGTTCAGCGTGCCCGCATTGTCGCCCCCGGTGCCGCAGACATCCATGGCGCCGTCCGGCGCTTCCACGGCTGTCATGCGCGTCCGCATGGCGCGCACCGCGCCAGTGAGCTCGGCCACGGTTTCGCCGCGCACCCGCATGGCCATCAGCAGCCCGGCGATCTGCGCGGGCGTGGCCTCGCCGGACATGATAATGCCGAAAGCGTCCTCGGCGTCGCCCGCCGAAAGGGTCTCACCCACGGCCAAGCGGGCGAGGATCGGTTTGAGATTGGTGGTCACGGTGCTCCTGTGCGCTGTCAGGCGGCCTGGGCGGCTGGAGCGTTGGAGCCCCGGGCAATCGCCAGAAAATTGCGGAGAAGGTCGTGGCCGTGCTCGCTGGCGATGCTTTCCGGATGGAATTGCACGCCGAACACCGGCAACGTCTGGTGGCGCAGGCCCATGATCAAGCCATCCCCGGTGCGGGCGGTCTCCACCAGCGCCTCGGGCAGCGTGTCGCGGCGGACAATCAGGCTGTGGTAGCGCGTCGCGGTGAACGGGTTTGGCAGTCCCGCAAAAATATCGGTGCCATCGTGCTGCATGCGGCCGGTCTTGCCGTGCATCGGCGCGGGCGCGCGGATCACCTCGCCACCGAACGCCTGCCCGATGGCTTGGTGGCCCAGGCAAACGCCGAGCAACGGCACGACCCCGGCGGCCGCCGCGATCAGGTCGAGACAGATCCCGGCCTCGTTCGGCGTGCAGGGGCCGGGCGAGAGCACGATTGCCTCGGGCTGCATCGCCATGGCTTGCGCCACGCTCAGCCGGTCATTGCGATGCACCTCGCACACGGCGCCAAGCTCGCCCAGGAAGTGAACGAGATTGAAGGTAAAGCTGTCGTAGTTGTCGATGAGCAGGATCATGCGGCGGCATTTTGCGCGGGCGGCGCGGCGGGGTCAAATCCGTGCCGCGCGGCGGGTGGCGGCACATGCCGGTTGCGTTGCGAAAGCGATTGACCGGATACGCTGGGCGCGCGACGAGAGGCGGCGGACGTTGGCGGCTTCATGTGCTATCTAAGGTTAGCGACACTTTTATGAGCGTTGTGGCATGAGTTTGTTGCCTAACATTGTCTGGGTCGGCGAAGGTGGTCAGTTCGCGCGATGATGGTTCAACTGCTCTGCGTTCTGCTGGGCGTTTGCGGCCCGTCTCCAGCCGCTGAGGCGCCGCCTGCGCCGCAATCCGCCGTACAAGCGGCACAGGACGGCGTCCCGCTTGCCTCCGCAGGTGCCTCGACCGGTGATTGGCTGCCGCCGGAAGCGATGGGCGATCTGCCGTCGCCGTCGGGTGCGGCCGCGCCTGCTAGCCCAGCCCCTGTTCTTCCAGTCCCCGTTCTTCCGGCACCGGTCTTAGCGGCGCCGGCCGTCGCGCCGCCCGAACCGCCGGCTGCCGCCAAGATCCCTGCGCTTGCCGTAGCGCCGGTGATCAGGGTCGCGCCGTTGGACGATGCGCCGCGCGGCTTGCCCGCGTGGCGGCGCTTCGCTGTGGCCCCGCCGCCAGCCGACGGCAAGCCGACGCTGACCATCATGATCGACGACATGGGGCTCAGCGGCGTGCAGACCGCCCGTGCGGTGGCGCTCCCCGCGCCGATGACGTTGTCTTGGATGCCGTACGCGCCGCACGTCACGCAACAGGCGTCCAACGCGGCGGCACGTGGGCATGAAACGATGCTGCACATGCCGATGGAAGCGTTCGGCCACATGTTCCCGGGGCCGGATTCGCTCCGCACTTGGCTGCCGCCGGAGACCAATTTGGCTTATCTGCGCGCGGCTTTAGATGCGGTTCCGAACGCCATCGGCCTGAACCAGCACGAAGGCAGTGTCGCCTCGTTGTCGGTGCCGCTGATGGACGAGGTGATGGGCGAACTGAAAGATCGCGGTCTGGCATTTGTTGACAGTCTCACGATCCCGCATAGCGTCGCCCTGCGCCGTGCCCAGGCGGCGGGTTTGCCCGCCGTGGCGCGCGACGTGTTCCTCGATAACGATCCCAATCCGGCGGCGATCCGTGCCCGGCTGGCGGAGGCTGAAGCCATTGCGCGCCACTACGGCCACGCCATCGCCATCGGCCACCCGCGCCCCGCCACCATGGATGTGCTGGAGCACTACCTGCCCACGCTGGCGGCGCGCGGATTTGTGTTGTGGCCGGTCAGCGCCACGATTGCCGCAGAAAACCGGATCCAACTGTCCGAAGCGCCGGTTCACTAAGGCTTTGGCGCTCTGGCCATCGCTTGCGTTGCGTCCATATGGCGTGACGGGTCAGAGTAACATCCACCCTGGCTCCCGAGACGTAGTGCTACTGGAAACCAGGGAAGGAAGTGCCGGCATGTTTATTCACAGGCGTCGTGGCTGGGAAATCTCCGAAAGCCGGGTGACGCCGGAAGGTGCCGCCTTCGCCCGCCGGGCGGTGCTCGGCGGCGGAATGGCTGCGGCTGGGCTGTTGGCTGCAAGCGGGCCTGCGCGGGCAGGCTGGAAATTGTTCGGCAGCAGCACGGCCGCAGCACCGGTGGCGCTGAAGCCGCTCGGGGCTGCGCCGAACATGCGCTTCCGCGCGGAACGGGCGCTGACCGAGGAAGCGCAGGCCACCAGCTACAACAATTACTACGAGTTCGGCCTGTCCAAATCGGTCGCTGACGCCGCCACGGCCTTGGTCTCGGACCCCTGGAGCATCGAACTCGCCGGGATGGTCAAGACGCCGCGCAAAATCGGGCTGGAGGATTTGCTCAAGCAGATGAAGCTCGAGGAACGGATTTACCGGCACCGCTGTGTCGAGGCTTGGGCGATGACGGTGCCATGGACCGGCTTCCCGCTGGCCGATCTGGTAAAGCTGGCCGAACCGCTGGGCAGCGCCAATTACGTCAAGTTCACCACGCTGGCCGATCCGAAAACCATGCCGGGGCTGCGTCAGGCATGGTATCCGTGGCCGTACACCGAAGGTGTCACCATGGAGGAGGCGATGAACGAACTTGCCTTCCTATCTGTGGGCGTCTTCGGCAAGACACTGCCACCGCAGAACGGCGCGCCGATCCGGCTCAATCTGCCGTGGAAATACGGCTTCAAGTCGGCCAAATCGATCATCAAGATTGAATTTACCGACCAACGGCCACTGTCATTTTGGCAGCAACTCCAGGATACTGAATACGGCTTCTGGGCCAACGTGAACCCCGAAGTGCCGCACCCGCGCTGGAGCCAGGCCGAGGAACGGCTGATCGGCACCGGCACGGTGGCGAAGACTCAGATTTGGAATGGCTACGGTGAGTTCGTGGCTGGGATGTACGCCAACAAGACCAAGGAGCGTCTGTTCGCTTGACCCTGACTCGAGTCCTGGCTGTGCTGGCGGCAGCAAACATGGTGGCAGCGTTCGCTTTGGCGACGCTGTACCCGCCGATGTTGCCGCTGGCGACGGTGATTTCGATGGCCGGCGGCAATATTTTGTTCGCCGGCCACGAATACGTGCTGCAACACGTATCGGTCTGGGCGTGGGGGCATCTGCTGCTGCCGCTGTTGCTGCGCCCGTCCTGGATGGTTCCAGTCAGCCTCGGGATCATACTCGCCGGCGCCGCGACCTCGGTGAGCTCACGCAAGAGCGTGCCACGGTCGCACCGCCGGCGAAGCTGAATTCAGGCCGCTTGCGGGCCGCGCACCATCTGCCAGAACTGCTCGGTGGAGTTCAGGCGCGGGAACGGCTCGTCCGGCACCGGCACCCCGAGGAAGCCGCATAGCGGTTCCCAGCCTTCCGACACATCGAACACCAGCACCCGGCTGGCCGGTAGCGCGGCCTGCACGTCAGCGGTGCGCTGGTTGAAGGCGGCGATGCCGGTTTCCGGCGAGATCGGCTGCGCGCCGAAGGTCTGCCGGATAAAGCCTTCCTCAGCCGCCTGCATCATGTCGCGGATATGCGGCGGCAGCGGAAAGTCGCGGTATCCGGCCATCAACTTATTGATGGTGCTGGAAAAGCTTTTCCACCACGCATCGGCCGGGCGCACCGAATGGATGACTTTAGCGTTCGGAAATGCCGCCGCCAATTCGCGCCACCAATGCGAGCCGGGCCAATCGACCTGCGAACGGTAGCCGGCAAACACCTGATTCCATTCCACAGTCTGGCCCGCCGTCAACGCCTGCCAAGCCGGCACTTGCGACGGATTATGCAGAATTTCTTCCATGTGATGGCACGGCCCGAAGCCCAAATGCTCCAGCGCTAGCTTCAACGACGTCGTTCCGGTCCGGCCGAAGCCAGACCCGATGATTTCAAGACTCATGACCCAACCCCACCATCGCTTCCACCTGCCCACATGGCGGCGGATTATTCGATGCTTCAGGGTTTCACGCGGCGCGGAGCCTCGCAAGCCGCCTTGCGATGCTAAAGCCGCAATAAATTGCGAGAAATCTCGATCACCCGGCGCGCTTCGTGCCACAGCCCGTAGGCATCGAAATTGTCGAACCCCACCCAGGCGGCCTCGGTAATGTCACTGCGCGCCTGTGGGGTGCCGCCGGTCCAGGCGGTGGCGAAGTCCAGAATGGTGTAGTGGTAGCGCACACGCCCGTCTGGGTCGCGGTGAATGCTGTCGACGTTGGCGGCGAGCAGCAGCGGCCCGGTTTCTAGCGCGGTTTCTTCCAGCAATTCCCGCCGCGCCGCCGCCTCGGCCGTCTCGCCGAGTTCCTGCGCCCCGCCGGGCAGGCTCCAGGCGCCCACATTTGGCGGCGTGCCGCGCCGCACCAGCAACGCGGCACCCGGCCGAAGCACCGCCACACCGATGCCGACAATCGGTCGCGGCGGGTATTCCCGGTTCATTTGGCGGGCGCCGGCGGTTGATAGGCTTTCAACTCATCAAGTGTTGGCACGAAGGCTTGCTGGGTCCAGGGCGCGGTGCGGTACGCCCAGCCCTTCACCTTGGCCTGCAACGCTTCGGCGGCCGCCTTGGCCGCCCCGTCGCCGGATGCCGCCAATTGCAGCCAGACGTCCTGGCCTGACAGATTGACGGTCACAGTGATGTTCAGCCCGTCGGTCGTCGTGACCACCGCGCGGCCAAGTTCCGTTCCTGGCGGCGGTGCTGGCTGCACTTCGGTCAACTTCAGCTTTTGCAGGCCGCGCGTCAGATCCTCCAGCTTGAACGGATCGAGTTGCGGGTGCGTGGCGGGAGCGACCAGCGCCATGGTGCCGTTCTGACGTGCGAAGCGCAGAGTCTGGCCGTCGCGCGTCACTGTCACGCTGGCAACCTTGACCGCATCGACGTCGGCGACCGTGTCATCGATCCAGTCCATTGCCTCGGCCGACACCGAGACCTGCCCCTCCGCCAGCCACGACTGCGCCTCGCCTGGACGGCGGACATAAATCCCGCTGCCGCGCTGGTGCCCGGCGATCAGTTCCGCAATTGCGCCGCCATTGGCGTCAAGCACCCGCAGCATGGTCGAGTTGGCGTCCTTGCCCTGCGGGTCTTCCACGCCCAGCCGGGCATAATCGCCAGGGTTGGCCGTGCGCGGTTCTTCGAGCTTCAACTCGGTCAGCGCCGCGACCAGCGCGCGAACTTTGCCCTGTGCGGCGGAATATTGGTGGCGGTCGGCCAGCCCCCAGACCGCACCATTTCGCAGCAAACGCAGCGTGCTTCCATGGCGGGCAATCTCCAGCTTGGCCGCGTCCTGCAATTTCGGCGCGAGGTTCGGAAACGCCAGTTGTCCAAGCGGCGAAGTGTCTTGCTGTTCGCGATTCCCGGTGCCGAACACCAAGCCCAGGCCCAGCACGAGTACGGCGGCGGCGGACAGGATGATGATGGTACGCGTCTTCATCGTTATACCCTCGCGCGGGCGCGGCGCCGGTTGCGCGCTACACCAAGGCCGATGGCGGCCACCGCAAGCAATGCTGGCACCAGCACGATGTTAAACAGCCGCAGCCACATCTCCAGCCGGTCGACCTCGCGGCGCAATTCCAGTTGCACGCCGCGCAATTTGCCGCGCGTGGCCACCATGTCGCGTTGTAGATCGTCGATCGCCGCGCGCTGTTCGGGCGAAATCACCGCCGCTTTGGCCTGATCGGCGCCGCCGGTGCGCAACTCCGTCAGCTTCTTCTCGGTCTCGGTCAGATGCGCCTGCAAATCCTGCTCGGTCTTGCGGAACTGCGCCTCGGCGCGGCGCTGCATATCGTCCACCAGATCGAATGGCCGCAGGCTGGCGCGGCGGCCGCGCAGGCCGATCAGGTCGTCGCCGCCCGCCAGGGTGCCCACGATATTGGCGACAGCGGCGCCGTTGTCGCTGAACGGCGTGGCCTGCTGCTGGCCGAAGAAATCCTGCACCCGTACCCAGAAGCGATCCGCCAGCACGTCGGTGTCGGCGAACAGCACCAGATTCGCAGGCGCTGCGGTTTGCGCGATATAGGCCGGGAAGCCGGCCGGGCGCGGCTTGCCCTCGGGCGGGGCAGGGGGTGCTGCGAATGCCGATTTCAACGTGCCGCGCACCCGTGCGGCAATCACGCGGCGCACGCCGTCCGGTTTGAAACCGGCCAGGATTTTCGCCGGATCGGGCGACACTTGCAGGTCATCGACGTTCAGCAGCGCGGAACTGGCGCTGCTGCTCAACAGCGGCGTGAAGCTGATGTCCGCCCCCGGCTTCTTGGCCAGCGCACCGGGTGCCGCGACGCTGATCTGCGACAGGTCGGCCAGCGCCGGGTCATCGTGCGCGATGCCGTCGTCGCGGATGTTGAACCAGGGCACATAGTCGACCGCCTGCACCCGGTCGTTCGGATTGCTGCTGCGCACCCGCCACGCGCCGTTCAGATCGCCGACCACCTTGCTGCTGTCGAAGTCGATGCCCCAGGCGTCGAACAGCTTCTTCAGGTCACTGCCGGTGTCCACCACCGGCGCGCCATTGGCGTCCGGGACCGCCGATTGCGCCTCGCTTTTCGGGTCCACCATCGCCATCAGCTTGCCACCGCGCATGACGAACTGGTCGATGGCGTACAGCGACTGCTCGCTGATGTGCTGCGGGTGCGCCACCAGCAGGACCTGAATATCGGCGGAGATCACCTGCGCATCGGGTGCCACGGTCTTCACGTCGAAACTCTGACGCAGTTGCAGCATCGACACCCAGGGCCCCGCCGCCTGCGGCTGGCGCATCATCATCGCTTGCGGGTCGCCATCGAGCGGCAGCGCGCTCATCACGCCCACCACCGGCAGCGCCGGGTTGGACAATTCACGCACCAGCTTGGTCAGGTCGAATTCCAGGAACCGCTCGCGCTCCGGCTGGAAGAACGGGACGGTGCGCGTGTCGTCCAGCAGGTTGGTGCCCGCGAGGCCGAAATACACCTGCGTTCCGGTGCGATCCATCGGCACGCCTTGCAGGCCGTAGCCCATGGCACGGTCCTCGGTATCGCCGAACGTCTCCGGGTCGTAGAATTCCAGCTTGATATTGCCGTGCGAAATCGCCGCGTAATCGCGCAGCATCTCGCGGACCCGGTCGGCATAAGCGCCATACACCGGCACCTGCGCGCCCAGTTGGCGCGAGTAGAACAGCCGCAGCGTGATCGGCTGCTTCAGTTCGCTGACGATTTTCTTGGTGCCAGGCGACAGCGTGTAAAGCTTCTGCTCGGTCAGATCGAGCCGGGCGTCGCCCAGGTACGTCTCGGCCAGCAGGTTGATCCCGAGCAGGATGGCGGCCACGGCGATCACGCCCGCCACCGACGACGAGAGCTTGCGCCCAATGCGTGTCATGTCCGGTCAGTCCGCTTTGCGATGGTCAACGATGACCGAGTTCAGCAGCAGCCAGAACCCGATGAACGAGGCGAAATACACCAGATCGCGGACCTCCAATTCCCCACGGGTGAACCCGAGGAACCGGTCGGTCACGCTGATGCGGCGTGCGAAGGAGGCGAGCTCGGGCGAACTGCGCGCGATGAAGTCCGTCACCAGCGGATACGATGCCACCGCGAAGATGAAGCACACCGCCAGCGACAGCACGAAGGCGATCACCTGATTTTTGGTCGCCGCCGACATCGCGGCCCCCACCGACAGGAATGCGCCCGCCACCAGCACCGCGCCCGCGTAGCCGCACAAAATCACGCCGTTATCCGGGCGGCCGAGAAAATTGACGGTGATCCAAAACGGAAACGTCAACGCCAGCGCCACCGCGCAGAACGCCCAGGCGGCCAGGAACTTGCCCAGCACCGCCTCGGACTGGCGCAGCGGCAACGTCAGCAGCAGCTCGATGGTGCCTTGGCGGCGCTCCTCGGCCCACAGCCGCATGGTGATGGCGGGCACCAGCAGCAGGAACACCCACGGGATGAACGAGAAGAACGGCGCCAGATCGGCCTGATTGCGGTCGAAGAAATTGCCCAAGTTGAAGGTCAGCACGCCTTGCAGCGCCAGGAAGATCACGATGAACACGGCGGCCACTGGGGTGGCGAAATACGAGCCAAGCTCGCGCCGCGCCACCACCAGCGCGCTGCGCACTGAAAACCAGCGGCTCATGCGGCCCCCTTCTTGTTGGGCATGGTCATGGCGCGGAACACATCGTCGAGCTTGCCGGACGGATGCCGCCGCGCCAGTTCGGCGGGCGTGGCGTCGGCCACCAGCCGGCCGTTCGCAATCACGATGGCGCGGGTGCAAACCGCTTCCACCTCCTCCAGAATATGCGTGCTGATGATGATGGCCTTCTCGGCGGCCATGCGGCGGATCAGCAGCCGCACTTCGTGCTTCTGGTTCGGGTCTAACCCGTCGGTCGGCTCGTCCAGCACCAGCACCGCCGGATCGTGCAGCAGCGCCTGCGCCAGCCCGACGCGGCGCTTAAAGCCCTTCGACAATGTCTCTACCGGCTGCAACCGCACGCCGTTGAGCGTCGTCATCGCCACCGCGTGGCCGACCCGCTCATCCAGCGTGGCGCCCCGCAAGCCGCGCAACCGGCCGCAGAATTGCAGGAACCCAAGCACGGTCATTTCGGGATACGTCGGCGCCCCTTCGGGCAGATAGCCGAGCTGCCGCCGTGCCGCCACCGGATCGGACTGCACGTCATGCCCGCAAATGCGCGCGCTACCTGCGGTCGGGGTAACAAACCCGGCCAGCATCTTCATCGTGGTGGACTTGCCCGCGCCGTTCGGGCCGAGAAAGCCCAACACTTCGCCGCGCGCCACGTTGAACGACACATTATCCACCGCCGTGAACGCGCCGAACCGCTTGGTGAGTGCGGCGATCTCAATCAAAGCGGGCTCGATCAAGGCTGGCAATGCAATCCTCCGCCTGAAGCCGGTTTCCGGTGTGCCGGCTTAGCGCAAACCGGGGCGGATGCAAGACGCGGGCGGCGTTGCTTTCCTCCGTTTAATCGAACTGAAACAACAACCGGCCGCGCATTAAGCTGACGCCGTAGGCGGCATATCCGCCGGCGGCGTCAACACTTGCACACTGCCCTCAGCCGGCGGTTCGTAGCCAAAGCCTTCCAGAAACGCCGAGAATGGGCGGCACATTTCCAATTGCTCAGCACTGAGATCGCGCCGCCAGCGCCCGATCGACGCCGCCGGACTGCGGCTCGTGGCATGGCTGTCGAACAGCCCGGTCATTGAAGACGGATTGAGGTGGGTGACCGCGTTCAGGCCGAGGAACGCATACAATTCGTTGAGCGTCTGCTCCGGTTCCAGCACGAGGTCTTCGTAGCGCACGAAATGCACGTCGTGGCCCTGGTTGGCCTTGATTTCCATGAACCTTGTGCCGGAGGACTTAATCGCCTGCACCGTCTGGACGAAATCTATGCCCGCCGAATGCACGAACGAACACACCACGTCGCGCAAGTCGCGCACGAGAACGATCTCGCGCACCCGGCCGAACAAATGCCGCGCTCCCATGCGGACTTCCTGCTCCGGCAGGCTCTTTTCCGCGAAGTACAAAGGGAATTGCTTATTCTTGTCTTTGGCGACAGCCGCGTAATAGTCGAGAATGATTTCCTTGAACGCCCCGCCGAGGCGGCGCGGCATGTCCTGAATGAAGAATTTATCGAACAGCTTTGGGTCTTTGAAGTGGTTGCGGAAATACTCGGCGGTGTACGGGTTGAAACCAAGTTTATAGCGGTTCTCGACCGCCGTAACCCGGTCTGGACGCAACGATGCGGTATGGTCGCCGGCGGCGACCAGCGCGCGCAGCGCGTACGAGTAGTAGCACAGCATTTCGATTTCGTAGGGCTTCTCGTCGGCCACCACGATTTGCGGATGCCCGGCCAGAATGCCCATCATCACCGTCGAGCCGGAGCGGCCGGAGGTGGATAGCAGGATGGCGTTGCTCGGCCGCACCACCTCGTTCACCGCCGCCGAATGCACGGCCTCCAGCACCGCATGGCCGCGCGGCAGCGGCTCATTGGCGCGTTCGACGCGGATTTGCACGTCGTAGCGGCGAAACGGCGACATCGGCGGGTTGAAGGAATAGTGGAAACCATGTTTGCCGCTGGCCGCCGGAAATGCCCTGGACAGGCCCTCGCGGTAAATGTCCGCCGGCACCCGCGCGGTTTCGCGGCCATTCTGCGTGATAACGACGCGCACCGACTGGCCGGGGCTGTCCTCATCGGCAGCCCAGCCCGAAATCGAGTAGCGGGAAATCTCGTCGACGTGACCAATCTGCTTCACCGAAATCTCCTTGCAGCGTAGCTCGTGAGGCCAAATTGGCGCGCGCCGGGCTCTGATAGCCGGTCCGCCCAGCCGCGAAAAGAGCTTACGCCCGGCGCAATAACAAGCTGTTAGCCGTTGCGGTTGCTATAGTCCCAGCAGCCGCCCTTGCCCTGGCGGTTCACGGTTTGGCCGCCGTGCGGCAATGGCCGCGCCGGGCCGCGCGGGCGGCGGCAATACCTCGCCCATTGCCTCGGCCACCAACTCGGCTTCTTCCAGCAACAAATCGTCGCCGGCGGCGTTGCGCACGCTCTCGCGGCCCACTTCCAGCAACACGGGAACCGCCAGCGGCGAAACGCGCGACAGCACCATGTGCCGCACCCGGCCCTGCACGCGGGCCAGCATCGCGCCGATGCGGCCAAGGTCGGTCAGTCCGCCCGCAGCGTCGGCGCGGGTGGCGCGCAGCAGCACGTGGTCCGGCTGATGCCGGCGCAGCACCTGATAAATCAGGTCGCTGTTGACCGTCACCTGCCGCTTGGTCTTCTCCTGGCCCGGGTGCTGGCGCTCGATCAGCCCGGCGATCACCGCCACGTTGCGAAACGTGCGGCGCAGCATCGAACTATCGGCCATCCAAGCTTCAAGATCGTCGCCCAACAGGTCCTGCTCGAACAGCCTTGCCACGTCGAACGGCTCGCGGGCGCTCCAGGTTGCCAGCACGTAGTCGGTGGCGACAAAGCCGAGCGGCTGGAAGCCGAACCGCTCCATGCGCCGGGTCAGCAGCATCCCAAGCGTTTGGTGCGCGTTGCGGCCCTCGAAGCAGTATGCCACCAGAAAATGCTTGTCGCCGCGCGGGAAGGTTTCCACCAGCAGGTCATGGCGGCCGGGCAGGCGGGAGACCAGTTTCTGTAGGTTCAGCCACTCCCGCACAGGTGCCGGGAATGCGCCCCACGTATCCGGCTGGCTCAGCATGGCGCGCACCCGGTCGGCCAGATTGGTGGTCAGCGGCATCCGTCCGCCCGCGTAGGCCGGCACTTTCGGCTCGCCCTCGCCGCCCTCGGCCACCTCCACCACGGTCTCGCGCAGCCGCAGGAACTTCAGCAGCCGCCCGGCGAACATGAAGGTGTCGCCCGGCGTCAGGCCATTGACGAAATACTCCTCCACTTCGCCCAGGTTGAACCCGCCGCGCCCGGCCAGGCGCACCTTCAACAACGGTTCCTCGACAATGGTGCCGATGTTCATCCGGTGCTGACGGGCGATGCGGTCGGAGCGGACATGCACCCGCCCCTCGGAATCGCGGAACAGTTTGCGATACCGGTCGTACGCCGCCAGCGCGTAACCGCCGTTTTCGACAAACCCCAGCACGTCGTTGAAATCCTCGCGCGGCAGATCGGCATACGGCGCGGCGCGGCGGATTTCGGCAAATAGGTCGTCCGGCAGAAATGGCGCGGCACAGGCCACGCCCAGCACATGCTGCGCCAGCACGTCCAGCCCGCCAGGGCGCGGCGCATCGCCGTCCAGCTCGCGCGCCGCGACGCCCAGAATGGCCGCCTCGCATTCCAGCACCTCGAAGCGATTTGCGGGCACCAGAATGGCGCGCGAGGCTTCGTCCATCCGGTGGTTGGACCGCCCGACCCGTTGCAACAACCGGCTGACGCCCTTGGGCGCGCCGACCTGCAACACCTGATCCACCCCGCCCCAGTCGATGCCCAGATCGAGCGACGAGGTCGCCACCACCGCGCGCAGCTTGCCGGCCGCCATCGCCGCCTCGACCCGCAGGCGCTGCTCCAATTCAAGGCTGCCGTGATGGATGGCAATCGGCAGCGTCTCGCTGTTCAGCTTCCACAACGCCTGAAACAGCAGTTCCGCCTGCGCGCGGGTGTTGACGAACACGATGGTCATGCCGGCCGCGCGAATGCGTTGCAGAATTTGCGGTGCGCTGTTCAGCCCCATGTGCCCCGCCCACGGCAGCCGGTCCTCGGGCAAGATCATCTGGATGTCAGGCGGCGCGCCGCCCTCGGTCTCCACGATCCGCACGCCGCTTGGCTGGCCAGTCGGCGAGACGTAGGCGGCAATCGCGCCGCGGTGCGCCACAGTCGCGGACAACCCCACCCGGCGCGCCCCCGGCGCCAGCGTGCCGAGCCGGGCGAGGCATAGCGCCAACTGGTCGCCGCGCTTGCTGCCCGCCAGTGCGTGCACTTCGTCGATGATGATGGCGGATAACGACCCGAAAAACGCGGCGGTTTCCGGCTGCGACACCAGCACCGCGAGGCTCTCCGGGGTGGTCAGCAACACATTGGGCGGCTGCTCGCGCTGCTTGCGCCGCTGCTCGCTGCTGGTGTCGCCGGTGCGGGTGGCAATGCTGATGCCGAGTTTCATCTCGGACACCGGAATCACCAGATTGCGCGCGATGTCGGCGGCCAAGGCCTTGAGCGGGCTGACATAAAGCGTATGCAAACCCGCGCAGGGGTTAGCGTGCAGGTCGATCAGGCTGGGCAGAAACCCCGCCAGCGTCTTGCCGCCGCCGGTCGGCGCGATCAGCAACGCGCTGCCGCCCGCCTGCGCGGCGGCCAGCACCGCAAGCTGGTGCGGCCGCGCCGTCCAGCCCCGGCCGGCGAACCACGTCGAAAAGGGTTCTGGCAATGTTCCCAT
>JANYDF010000054.1 GCA_025359905.1 Rhodospirillales bacterium | reverse complement strand
AAAGCTTTTTGGGCGCTGGACGAGAACGAACAGCGTAGACTGTGGGGCGTCACGATCAATCCGACCGATGCGCTTGCGGACTTCGACCCGCGCTGCATCAACGATGGCCAGTTAGGTGGCTCGCAATAGACGTTTCATATTGCGCGCAACAACGATGGCCGTCACCTGAAATACCTCGTCGTGTCCGGCACGGCGAATCTGCCACACCCGCGCGGCCACTCTCTGCCCTTTCGTCGATAGCCGCGCACTGCCGTAAATCATGGCTGAAATGATCGTCCGTCACTCACTCGCCCCGACGTCTGCGGCACCGCAACCGCCTCCCGCAAAGCACTCAAAAACTCCCCCATCGTCGCGTCCAGCCGCTGATAAAGTAGCCCATCGAACGCCGCCGAGCCCTGCCCGTCCTGTGCCGCCTGCAAGGCGTGGATATAGGCCGGGCGGTCCTGCGGGCGCACGGCAACCGGCGGGTAGCCGCCCCGGATCAGGATCAGGTTCATCAGCAGCCGCGCGGTGCGGCCATTGCCGTCATTGAACGGGTGAATGTCCACCAGCCGCCGGTGCGCCGTGAACGCGGTCTCCGGCGTGTCGGCGGCCTGTGCCAGCCACGCTGCGAAGTCGCCCAACAGTGCCGGAATCTCGGCCGGGGCCGGGAAGGCATGGCGGCCGGAATCCGTCAGCACAAAGCGGCCCTGCGTGGCGTAGCTGCCCGCAATGCCGGGATGCGAGCGCAGCATCACCAGCCGGTGCAGGCTCCGCACATCCATCTCGGTGAGCGGCACACTCCGGCGGGCGATGTCGCGCACGTAGCGGATTGCCTCATAGTGGTCGATGGCTTCCAGATGATCGCGCAGTGGCTTGCCCGCCACGGTGATGCCCTGCTCGATGACGAGCGTGGTCTCCACCGCCGTCAGCGTGTTCCCCTCGATGGCGTTGGAGGTGTAGGTCAGTTCCAGATCGTAAGAATGCTCCAGATTGGTGAGGCCGCCGGGCGCGCGGGCGCGCAGCCGGTCAAGCTCGGCCTTCTTGGCGGCGATGTCCTGAAGCCGTTGTTCCATGCCCCACGCGCAGACTTGTCGCATTGATGATGCACCGGATGTCAGCGCCGGAGAAGCGGTCTGTTTTCAGGGGCGTAGAGTTGGCAGAAAACCATCCCGCTGCCACAGCCGCCGGAAAGTGCCATCCTCACCGCATCCAGCGCCCAAACCTCCCCGCCCGAACTGCCGTCCGCAATCGCCATTTGCCCCGCCTCCTTCGTCCATGTTAGTTGATATAACATGCACCCCGCCGCCCTCACGCACCGCTTCGCCACAAGCTTCGCGACCCTGTGCGGCCTCATCGCGCGGCACGGCTTGGCGCGGTGTCTCGCCGGGCCGCTGATCGTGCTCATCTGGGGCCGGGTGCGCGGCATCGGCGCGCTAATCGAAACACTGCTGGCGCGGATGCAAGCCGGGCGCTTGCGCCGCCATCCCGCCCGCCACTCTCCCCATCCCACCGCCCCGCGCCGCCGCCCGGCCCCAAGGGCGCTGCCCCGCAAGCGCGCGTGGCTGATCGGCCTGATCCCGGAGACGGCGGCGAGTGCCGCGCAATTGCAAACGCTGCTGGCGCACCCGGACATTCCGGCGCTGCTGGAAGCGGCACCGCAATTGTGCCGGGCGCTACGCCCGCTCTGCCACATGCTGGGGGTGAACCTGCCGCGCCCGTCCGCCGCGCCGGACGCCGCACCGGACGCCGCACCGGCCGCCGCACCGCCAGCCACCGCATCCCCAGGGCAACATCCGCGTCCCACTCAGTCACCCCGGCGCGGCGTCCGTCCGCGCCTGCTGCCCCCGCCGCCGCTCGCAACCGGCCCGCCAATAACCGCCGCCTGAAGTGCGGCGCCCACGCTCGCGCTATATTGTTTCGATATCGCCTGCATTATGCAAACCCGAGCCCGCCGGGTTGACACCCCCGCCCCCCGCCCGCACATCCAGCCCATGACTCCGTTCGTGCAGCCCGAAGACCCCTCCGCCGCCGATGCCATCGCCGGAATCGCCGATGAACTGTCCATTTTCGACGACTGGATGGACCGCTACCAATACATCATCGAACTCGGCCGCAAGCTGCCGCCGTTCCCCGAGGACTGGGCCAACGATTCGCACCGCGTGCCCGGCTGCCAAAGCCGGGTGTGGATGGAGGCCGCGTTACGTGACGGCCGCGTGTATCTGGCCGGCGCGTCGGACGCCGCCATCGTCTCGGGTTTGGTGGCGCTGCTGCTGCGGGTCTATTCCGGCCGCACCCCGGCCGAAATTGCCGCGACCGACCCGGTGTTTCTGAAGGACCTCGGGCTGATCGAGGCACTGTCGACCAATCGGGGCAACGGCATCGCGGCGATGGCGCGGAAAATCCGCGAAATCGCCGCCGTTATGCCCGCAGCATAGGCAGAATTTCGGCTGCCACCCGCGCATCGCCCGCCGCCAGCACGGTCTTGTCCGAGGTCAGCGTCAGCCGCTGTCCGGCCCAGTCGGTCATCGTGCCGCCCGCGTTGCGCACAATGGCGTCCAGCGCCGCATAGTCGTGCAGCGCGAAGCCATCCGAAACGATGGCGTCCGCCCGCCCGCCGGCCAGCAGGCCGAACACGAAGAACGAATCGCCGGTCACGATACCGCGCGCCTTCGGCCGCAAAGCGGCCAGGGTGGCGTGGCGGTGCTGGCAAAACGTGTCGTACCCCATCGTGCTGAGCAACGCTTCGCCCAGCGATTCGCAGGGCCGGGTCGAGACTTGCAGGCCGTTCCAGGTGGTGCCGTGTCCATCGGCCCCCAGCCAGCGGTCGCGCGTCAATGGCTGTTCGGCCAGCCCGAGCACGATCTTGCCACGATGGGTCAGCGCGATCAGCGTGCCAAACAGCGGCAGGCCCTGGATGAATTCCTTGGTCCCGTCCAGCGGATCGATAATCCACACCCAGTCGGCATCGGCCCGTTCGGCGGGAAACTCTTCGCCGATCACGCCATGCGCCGGGAAATGATGGCGGATTTCGCCGCGCAGCGCGCTTTCCACCGCGCGGTCCACGTCGGTCACCGGCGAGCCGTCGCCTTTGGTTTCAACCGTCAGCTTCCCGCGCGCCATCTGGCGCAGCAGGTCGCAGGCAATATCGCCGAGCGTATTGGCAAAGGCGAGCAGTTCGGGCGGACACGTATGCATAGGCGCAGCCTAAGCGAGGCCGCAGCGGCGCGCTATCCGCCACGCTTGAGTGCCCGCCGCATGTTTGGCCATATGGCGGCAATCAGAAGCACGGGCGGGGCGTCATGGATCTGGAAGCGGAATACAACAATCGCAACAAAGTGGCCAACCACGCCGAAATCCGCGAGGGCTGGCTGCGCGATTCGGCCGCCTTCCGCGCCAGCCATCCGTATGCCGATCTCGGGCTGTCGTACGGGCTGGGTGAGCGGCAGGCGATCGACATCTTTTGGCCGGACGCCAGCCGCACCGGCAAGCTGGCCATCTTCGTGCATGGCGGCTACTGGCAAATGCTGACCCGCAGCGTGTTCAGCCATCTGGCCAACGGGCTGGTGGCGCAAGGTGTCGCGGTGGCGCTGCCGTCGTACGATCTTTGCCCGCAGGTCACGCTGGCGGTGCTGGTGGAACAAGTGCGCGACGCCGCCGCCTTTCTGGCCCGCCGCCGGGGCGGGGCGATGCTCGCCACCGGGCACTCGGCGGGCGGGCATCTGGCCGCCATGCTGCTGGCCACCGACTGGGCGGCGCGCGGTCTGCCTGCGGATACAATAAGCGCCGCGATGCCGATCAGCGGACTGTTCGACCTGCCGCCGTTGACCCATACCAGCGTCAATAACGCGCTGGGACTCGATGAAACCGAAGCCCGCCGCCTGTCGCCGCTGTTCCTGCCGTCCCCCGGC
Organism: Rhodospirillales bacterium; assembly: GCA_025359905.1. Taxonomy (GTDB): domain Bacteria; phylum Pseudomonadota; class Alphaproteobacteria; order Acetobacterales; family Acetobacteraceae; genus CAIPHQ01. The sequence goes on along the minus strand of JANYDF010000054.1, from coordinate 24,775 downwards.
CTGAAGCTGCACGCCATTGTCGGCGGCACCGAGGGCGCCGAATACACCCGCCAAGCCAGCAGCATCGCCGCAGCCTGGGGCGGTACTTGGGAAGCGCTGCCCGATGCCAACCATTTCACCGTGGTGGCGCCGCTGGCCGATCCGGCCTCGGCCATGGTGGCCAAAGCGCAGGCGCTGTTGGGCGGCTGATCGCTAACGCGGCACGTCGTGCCCCGGCAGCAGGGACCACAGCTTCACTGAATGGTCCCAGCTGCCGGACGCCAGCAACCGCGCATCGGCCGAAAACGCGACCGACTCGACGCTGTCGGTATGGCCGGTCAGCGTGGTGAGCAAGGTGCCATGCACGGCGTCCCACACCCGGATCTCGTGGTCCTTGCCGCCGGAGGCCAGCGTGATGCCGTCGGGTGAGAATGCCACGGCGGTCACGCCCTCGGTATGGCCGCGCAGCACGCCGCGCGGCTGCCCGGTGGCGATGTCCCACAGCCGGACGGTGTGGTCGGCATAGCCGGCGGCAATGGTGCGGCCGTCACGCGCAAACGCCACCGACCACACGTCGTCCACCCCGCTGCCGATCCGCGCAATAGCGGCGCCCCGTGCGGCATCCCAGATCGCAATCGTCTTGTCCCAACTGGCCGTGGCCATCAAACGCCCGTCCGGTGAATACGCCACCGACCACACTGAGGCCGCGTGACCGTCCAGCGTCTTGCGTAGCCCGCCGCTTGCCACGTCCCACAGATCCACCGTGCGGTCATAGCTGCCGGAGGCCAGTGTCTTGCCATCCGGCGCAAATACCACCGCGTTGACCCGCTCGGTATGGCCACTCAGCACCCGCTTCACGGTACCGGCCGCCACGTCCCACAGCCGCACGGTATGATCGGCTCCACCCGAGGCCAAAGTGAGGCCGTCCGGAGAGAACGACAACGACTGCACTTGCCCGTCATGCCCGCTCAGCGTACGCCGCACCACACCGGCCACCACGTCATACAGTCGTATCTTCTGGTCCCCGCCCGCCGCCGCCAGTGTGCGGCCATCCGGGGCAAAGGCCACCGACAGAATGCTATCGTTAGACCCGGACAAGGTTTGCGCCGCACGGCTCAACGTACGGGCGCGCGGCCCCGGCAGCTTGACCGCCAGTTCGATCCGTGTCGTCAGCACCCGCAACAACGCGCCGCGCGCCAAATCCCAAACCCGCACCGAATGGTCGGCGCTGGTCGAGGCAAGCGATTTGCCGTCCGGCGCAAACACCACCGCCGTTACGCCAGCCGTGTGCCCGGTGAGGACACTCTGCAACGCCCCAGTCGCCGCATTCCACAGCTTGATGCTGTGATCGGCATGGCCCGACGCTAGTGTCTTGCCATCCGGCGACGCAGCGACGGCCCAAACGTCCTCGGAAGCGCCAGCCATGCGCTGCTGCAAATCGCCGTCCGGGCTGCTCCAGGCTTGCAGCGACGTCTCCAAATCGGTCAGATCGGCCGCCTGCCGGCCCTGCGCAAACCCAACGGACCACGCCGCACCCGCTTTGCCCGGCCAACTCTTGCGAACCTCCCCGCTGGCCACATCCACCACGTCGGTTCGCTGATCGAACCCTCCGGCCGCCAGTGAACGCCCATCGCGGGAATACGCCACGGAACGGACCAGCCCTGCCTTGGTCGCAAACTTGTGCAGCATGGCGCCAGTTTGCGCGTCCCAGATCGACACAGTGCCTTTGTCACTGCCAACCGCCAACGCTTGGCCGTCCGGCGCAAAGGCTACGGACAGCACCGGCCCGTCGAACCCGCCGATGCTGCGCTGCGGCGCACCGCTGTTGGTGTTCCACATATGCACCGACCTGTCGTAGCCGCCCGACGCCAGCAGCCGTCCATCCTCTGAGAACGCCAGCGCCAGCACCGCGTCGGAATGCCCGATCAACGTCTGACGCTGCGCACCGCTCGCCACATCCCATAACCCGATGGTGTTATTGCCCTGGGCGGCCGCCAGTGTGTGGCCATCCGGGGAAAACGCCACCGCCAGCGGGCTGTCACCGAACCCGGCCAAGGCACGTTCTTTGCCCCAGGGCAGCGGGCTCCCGCAACTCGCTGGACAATACGACCTGCGGCGGCGGCAGCGCGGCGCTTTCCTCGGCTGAGCCGCTTAAATTGAACATTTCCATAATGATGGCGCGGAAATACACGTCGGATGACAGCACGCACGCCATCACAACCAGGGGAATGAGCAGCCTGCGCCACCGCCCGGTTCGCACTCCCGGCTCGCGGGCAATTTTCGGGGTTGGCTTATCGAATGACTCGACCGGCGGGCCCGGCTTCTTGCGTTCGCGCTCGCGCCGCCTTTGTTCGGCATCGAAGCGGCGGCGCGACTCCTCGGCAGCGATCGCCGCCGCCGACTTGCCGCCGCCGATCAAAGCTGGCGGCAAGCTGAGCAATACATCGGCAACTTGCTGACACAGCCGACGCGCCGCCTGTTCAACCGCAGCGGAGTCGGGATCGAGGCTGCGGAAGCTCCGCCAGTCAAAGAACTTACGCCCCGCCAGCACCGACACGACTGGATTGCCATCACGCGCCTCGCCGTCCGCCATCTCTGGGACATCGGCATACAGCACTGGGAAAATCAGATCGCTGCGGCCCAGCACCATTTCGTGGGCCAGGAAGGCAACAATATCCTGGCAACACCAGGCGCTTCCGGCCATCGCCGGGCTCACCACCGCAATACAAAACACCGCTCGGGCTGGCGCATCCTTGGAGTCCGCACCCGGCCGATGAGGCACGCGGTCGTCGCCGGAGACCAAGCGGATATCGGTCCAGGCCCGGCCCGGCCAACCGCTGAGTTCCTGTTCCAGCAGCCCACGCAACTTGGTCAACGCGCCTGCGCATGCCTCATCATCCGCATGGGCGTAGCTGAAGTACCCGATCAGTTCCGTTTGTCCCGCCGATGGCGGCATTGTTCAGCCCTTCCAGCAGCGCAGCAGCACCAGCGACGCCATCACGGCATTATGCCAGCCAGGCATCGAGCGGCAAGGCGTCAGGGGCAGCTGTTATTGCAATCCATTCTCATTTGCATTATCTAGCTGGGCATCGACGGAAGCGCTGCGATGAGCGGCGCCTCCGGGCCTACGTTAGGAGCCGCCAATGCGTTCAGCCGCTGCCATCATCGTTCTACTCGCCGCTTCGGCCACGACGGCCCAGGCCAGCGGCTCGGCCGTATCGCTGACATTACAAAATCATCACTTTTCACCCGCGGAAGTGACCATCCCGGCCGACACGCGCATGCGCTTCGTGGTGAAAAATCTCGATGCTACGCCGGCTGAATTCGAGAGTGACGATTTCAAGGCCGAGAAGGCCATCCCGGCCGGCCAGGAAATCACCGTGCTGATCCCGCCGCTGAAGCCCGGCACGTATGAATTTCACGATGAATTCAACGAGGAACCATCGAAAAGCCGCCTGATCGTCAAGTAGGCGCGCGGCGCTCGGGTCAGCCGGGCGCCATCTCCCGCACCAGATCGGCCAGCGCGATGGCGGCCGTCAGCCCTGGCGACTCGATGCCGAACAGGTTTATCAAACCGTCCACACCATGCGTGCCGCGCCCCTGCACCACGAAATCCTGCGCCGGCGCACCCGGCGGCACGATCTTGGGACGAATACCAGCGTAGCCCGGTTGCAAGGCACCGTCGCGCAAGTCCGGCCAGTATTTGCGCACTGCTGCGTAGAACACATCGGCCCGCGCGGGATCGACCGAGTAGTCCAGCGTTTCGATCCACTCGACATCCGGGCCGAATCGCGCCTGCCCGCCGAGATCAATGGTCAAATGCACGCCCAGGCCGCCGGGCACCGGCACGGGATAAATCAACCGCGAGAACGGCGAGCGCCCGATGAGCGTGAAATAGTTGCCCTTGGCGTAATACGGTGTGGGAACGTGCTGCGGCGGCAAGCCAGCGATGCTGGCCGCCACGGCGGGCGCCGACAATCCCGCCGAATTGATGACCTGGTGGGCCAGTAGTGTCATCGGCTCGGCGCCGCCCACACTTAGTTCAATGCCGCCATCCACCACCCGCCCGCCGGTCACCGGGCTGTGGAACACGAAGATCGTACCCGCGGCCTCCGCCTCGCCTTGCAGCGCCAGCATGTAGGCGTGGCTGTCGACGATGCCGGTGGAGGGCGAGAACAGTGCAGCCGTGCACTGTAAGTTTGGCTCCATCGCCAGCACCTCGGCGGCGCTGAGCAAGCGCAAATCGTCAACGCCGTTCACTGCGGCGCGAGCCCGAATAGCATCGAGCTTGCCGTTCTCTTCCTCAGAGGTCGCCACGATCAGCTTGCCGCAATTGCGGTGCGGCACGCCGCGCTCGCGGCAGAAATCATAAAGCTGCCATTTGCCCTGCACGCACAGCCGCGCCATCAGGCTGTTGCCCGGATAGTAGATGCCCGCATGCACCACTTCGCTGTTGCGGCTGGAGGTTCCGGTGCCGATGCCCTCGGCGGCGTCCAGCACCAGCACCTCGCGCCCCGCCAGCGCCAGCGCGCGCGCCACTGCGATGCCAACCACGCCGGCGCCGATCACCACGCACTCAACGCTGTCCATGTCCGCCGGTCCGCCGCTTCACCGCATCCCGGTGGTCGATGTGCCAATGGCGCGCGGGTCGCGCTGCGGCCAGCGGCCAGAATCCACCTGCGCCAGGAAATCGCCGACGATGCGGTTGAACTGGTCCGGGTCTTCCAGATTGATCGCGTGGCCGCAATTGGGCATCACCGCGAGCGCCGCACTGGGGATATTCTGCTTCAGCAGCACGCCCGGCAGCAGGCACGGCCAATCCTCGTCGCCCGTCACCACCAGCGTTGGCACGCGCAGCGCCTGCATTTCGGCGGTCAGGTCGTATAGCGACGGACGCTCGCGCTGCACGCCGAGTTGCGTGTTGATCGAGCCGAGCGGCGAGTGTTCGGCCAACTGGCGGATGAATTCGGCGAAGCCGCGCGGGTCGGCGCGTTCGAACTGCACCCGGCTGGGCCCCACCGCGTATTTGGCGGCGAACGCCTCCATCCCGTTGGCTTGAATATAGGCTACCACCGCCTCGGCCTCGGCGCGGAAGTCCGCTCGCTTGGCCGGATCGGCGCCATAGCCGCAACCAGCCACCACCAACGAGCGCGCCCGGGCCGCATGGCGGAAGCCGAAATGCAGCGTGGCGAAGCCGCCCATCGACAACCCGACAATATGCGCCTGCGCCACGCCGAGATGATCGAGCACGGCGGCGATATCGTCGGCGGCGCGCGCTTGCGAATACGACGCCGGGGTAGGCGGCACATCGGACGGCGGATACCCGCGCGCGTTGTACGCCACACAGCGGTAGCGGCGGGCGAAGTGGCGCATCTGCGGCTCCCAGCTTCGCAAATCGCCGGCATATTCGTGCACGAAGATCACCGGGACGCCCTGCCCCGCCTCCTCGTAGGCCAGCTTCACCCCGTCATCGGCCGTCGCGTATGGCATGGTCCGCCCCAATCCAACTGGTGAGCGGCACTATGCCCCGACACTCGCGCTATCGGTCAACATGCAGCCGCCGATCCGCCAGGTCCCGTCCGGCTCGTGTTCCATATAATACAGCGCCAAGTCGCGCTGCCCGTCCGGGCCGATCAGCTCAAGCTTCTGCACAAGGCGGCCATCGATTTCGACCAATGGACCAAACGCGTAGCTGCGCGGCCGGTACACCGGGCGATAGCCACGGCGCACCATGTCCAAAAACACGGCCGAATCGCCGAACTGAGCCTGAATGCCCGGCGAGGCAAAGGCAAACGCGGCGACAGCATCGTCGCCGCGAAACGCCTGCAATTGTCCTTCGATCACGCCGGTGATCGCATCGCGGTCGGCCGGCGTCACGGCGGCCGGGATGTCCTCCGCCGCCCAAGCGGCAGGCACTGGTCCCGCCAATCCAGCCACCACCAGCAATACCGCGAACGCGCGCATCACCCACCTCCCAGGCCACTCACATGGATCACATGTGCGCAGGCCCAGACAGTGCAAGCAGCAAACGAGGATTATGGCGTACGCATTTCCATCAAATGCCGGTCATCCATCCGCAGGCGGAAAAACAGCGCGCGGCGCACCGACAGCAGCGCCCGTCGCAGATCGACAATCGCCACCGCCTTGTTACCGCCGAAATCCTCCGGCGCGTTGATAAGGTCGCGCAGCGCGACCTGAATCGCGCGTTCGGCATTTGTCAGGTTGGGATGCAGGGCGCGCTCGCCTTCCATCGAATACATCTGCGCGGACGCCTGCGGCGCGGCAAGCACCGCCCCAGTCAGCAATAGCCCGGCAAAGGTGCAGGCGCGGAACGTCGCGGAATTCCAGGCGATCATCACATTCTCCGTAAAGCCATTGAGCTTCGCCCGCGCATGTTAGCGGTCCGGCCTAAAATCCGAAAGCGACGTGCGGGTCGTTGCCACGCGTCAGGTTGCGGTAACGCGCCAACGCCATCAGCGGAAAGAACAGCCGGTAGCCGTGGTAGCGCAGATAGAACACGCGCGGGAAACCCACCGCCGTGTACGGCTGTTCGTCCCACTCGCCGTCCGCCCGCTGGCACTGGGCCAGATAGGCCACGCCGCGCGCCACCGCCGGATGCTCCACCGCGCCAGCCGCCATCAGGCCGAGCAGCGCCCAGGCGGTCTGCGACGGCGTGCTCTCGCAGTAGCCGCCCGCTGCCGCTCCGGCGTAGGTCTCGTTATCTTCGCCCCAGCCGCCATCGCCGCGCTGGGTGGCAAGCAAGAATCCCACCGCCTTGGCCACCGCCGGATCGGCGAGCGGCACCCCGGCGGCGTTCAGCGCGCACAGCACCGACCACGTGCCGTAGATGAAGTTGGTGCCCCAGCGGCCAAACCAACTGCCGTCGGCTTCCTGTTCGCCGCGCAGCCACGCCAGCGCGCGGGTCAGCGCCGGGTCGGCCGCCGGCACGCCGATTTGCGCCAGAAACGACACGCAGCGCGCCGTGACGTCGGCGGTCGGCGGGTCGAGCAACGCGCCGTGATCGGCGAACGGGATGTGGTTGAGGTACATCTTGTCGTTGTCGGCGTCGAACGCGCCCCAGCCGCCGTCTTTGCTTTGCATGGCGGCCACCCAGTCGCGCGCCCGGCGGATCGCTTCGGCATGTTCTGGGGCACCTTGCCGGTGCAGCAGCATCCCAACCACCGCCGTGTCATCGACATCCGGGTAATGCGGATTGGCATATTGGAACGCCCAGCCGCCCGGCACCGCCTGCGGCCGCGCCGCCACCCAGTCGCCGGCCACATCCAGAATCTGCTTCCCGCGCAGCCAGTCCGCCGCGTGTTCCACCGAGGGGCTGGCGGCGCTGTCCGCTTCGGCGACCGCGTGGCCTGCGAGCGCGGTGTCCCACACCGGCGACAAGCAGGGCTGGCAGCAGGTCGCGCCTCCTCGACCACCAGCAGCTTGCGCATCGCCGCCCAGGCGGTGGCGGCGTGCGGATGGTCCGCCGCATAGCCGAGCGTGTGGTACAGCATCACCGCGTTGGCCATGGCAGGATAGATCGCCCCGAGCCCGTCCTCGCCGTTCAGCCGCGCGCCGACAAAGCGCACGCACCAAGCGATAGCCCGGCGGCGCAAACCAGCCGGAAACAGCGGCGCGGCGGCGCGCAGTACGCCGTCAAGTTGGCGGAAGAACCCTGCCCAGAAGCCGGAGCGCGGCGTGCCCTGGTTCCAATCGCGCACTTGCTCGGGCGGTACGCTGAACAACTCCGGCACATGTACGCCGCGCGGATTGCGAGCGCGCGGCTTCAGCGCCATCAGCACCAGCAGCGGCACGATCACCGTGCGCGACCAGTACGACACCTTGTCCAGATGGAACGGGAACCACTTGGGCAGCAGCACCAGTTCCACCGGCATCTCCGGCACCGCGCGCCACGGCACCTCGCCGTACAAGGCCAGTTGCGCGCGGGTGAACACGTTGCTGCGCTCGGCCCCGCCGGCCGCCAGGATCGCCGCCCGGGCCCGGCGCATATGCGGCGCGTCGGCGGCATCGCCGAGCAGCTTCAGCGCGAAATAGGCCTTCACGCTGGCCGAAACGTTGAACGCGCCGCCATGGAAGAGCGGCCAGCCGCCATGCTCGGCTTGGATTTCGCGCAAATAGACGCCGATCTTGCGCTCCAACTCCGGCGCAATGCGGTCGATGAAATGCTCCAGCAGCACATACTCGGCCGGAATGGTGGCGTCGGCTTCCAGTTCGAACACCCAATGCCCATCCGGCCGCTGCCGCTTCAACAGCGCGGCGCGGGCACCAGAAATCGCAACATCAAGCACGTCGGGCGCGGGATGATCGAGCGGCATCGGAATCCGGTCTACGATTGCAACAACAAACCGGCGGCGGTGCGGCCGGAGCGGATTGCCCCTTCGATGGTCGCGGGCAGCCCGGTCGCGGTCCAGTCACCGGCTAATAGCAGATTGTGCAGCGCGGTGCGCGCCCCAGGACGTTTGGCGTGCTGCGCCGCCGTGGCGGCAAACGTCGCCCGCTTTTCCTTGACCACCCGCACCTGCGGCATCGGCCCGGACAGTTGCAGCGCCGCGCACACATCCAGCCAAACGCGGGCGGCGATGTCCTCGGCGGCCCCATCCACCAGCCGGTTGGCCGCGCTGATGGTGACTGAGACGATGCCGGGGCGGACAAACACCCATTCGGCGGTGCCGCCGACCAACCCGATGAATCCGGCCCCCGGCGGGGGTAGAACATTCAGCAGGTAATGCACGTTCACGATGGCTTGAAAGGCGTCCGGCACCATCAAGCCCGGCAGCAAATCCGCCGCCACCCAGGGCGGCACCGCCAGCACCACGGCTTCGTCCACTGGCACCGGTCCGTCCGGGGTTTCCAATGCCACGACCCGCCCGCCGTCCTGCCGCAACGCCGCGATGCGCCGCCCGGTGTGGAGTTGCACGCCGCGCGCCGCCAGCCAGGCCAGCGCCGGATCGACAAAACTCTCCGACAAGCCAATGCGCGGCACCCGTGGCAGGCAGGCGGCGCCGCCCTGCATCAGCGATTCACGCACCACCGCGTTCATCAGGCTGGCCAGTCCTTCGGACGGCGGCGTGTTCAGTGCCGCGATGGCCAGCGGCTCCAGCAAGCGGCGATACAGCACGCCGCCGCCGAGCACATCGGCAACCGTCGCACCGGGCCGCGCAAAGCGCAGCGCCAGCAGTTTCAGGTAATCCGCCGCCCGCGTCCCCGGCACCCGCCGCCTTGGCTGAAACAGCCACCACGGCAGCTTCCCGGCGCTGGGACGCAGCAGCCAGCGCGCGCCGCTGGCCAGATCGCAGAACGGAAACAGCGGCGCATCCGGCCCGGCCAGACTGTCCGCAGCACCGGTTTGCGCCAGATAGGCCAGCGTGGCGCTGTTGCCGGACAGGATCAAATGGTTGCCATTGTCGATCCGCACGCCCAGGCCGCGATCAAAATACGACCGGCAGCGTCCGCCAGCGGCAGGCCCAGCTTCATACAGCGCAACCTGCCGCCCGGCGGCAGCCAGCGTGACCGCGGCCGACAGACCGGCGAGGCCAGCGCCGATGATATGAACCGGCGGCATTGTTCAGGTCAGCCCGTAGCGCAACGCGATCCACAGCTTGCGCCATTTCGCCAGCTTGGCCGCAACGTCCAAACGCTCCCAGCCACGCCGCTCCAACCGGTCCAGCACCGCCGCGTACGTCGCCCCCATCAGCCGCGCCGGGCGCATCGCGCGCCGGTCGCAGCGCGCCATCGCCGCGTCGGCCATGCGGAAATTGGCGTGCGCCAGGGCCGCCAGCAGCGCGCACACCTCGGCCAGACCCGGACTGGCCAGCGCCTCGCGCGGGATGAGCGGCACGCCCGCCCCGGTCAAAAACTCGCGCGGCAAATATAGCCGGCCGCGCCCGGCGTCCTCGTGCACGTCACGCAAAATATTGGTCAATTGCAGCGCCCGGCCCAAGCTCAGCGCCACGTCGTCGGCGGCAGGCGAGGCATCACCGAACGCGCGCACCGACAGGCGGCCGACCGCGCCCGCCACCCGGTCGCAATACAGATACAGCGTGGCCAGATCGGGGGCGGCGATATCGGCCTCGGCATCCATCTGCATCCCGTCGATCACGGCCAGGAAATCGGCCTCGCGCAGCGGGAATTTCTGCACCGCACGGGCCAGCACGCGGGTGACGGGCCCATCGGTTTGGCCGGTGTAGAGTCCGGCGATCCGCCCGCGCCAGCGATCCAGTTCGGCGCGCTTGTCCGCGAGGTCGCCAGGCTCGTCGGCAATGTCGTCGACGATGCGGCAGAACCCGTAAATGGCGTACATCGCCAGCCGCCGTTCGGGCGGCAGCACCCGCATGCCGCGATAGAAACTTGTTCCAGCGGCGCGCACCAGCGCGGTGACCGCAGCCGCGTCCGCCGGATCGGCCCCGAGCGCTGGCGTCATGGCAAATACCGCAACGCCGCCGCCACGCTGGCCAGCGCATCGCCCTTGGTCAGTTTCACCCGCGCCGCCAGCGGATCGAACCGCCGCAAGCGCGCGGCCAGCCGGTGCGCCAGGCCCACGATCACCGCCGTCTCCAGCCGCAACCGGCGGTCCCGCACCCGGCGCGGCAAATCGCGGGCAGTGGCGTTCAGCGCGTCGCACTGGCCAAGCAACGCATCCAGCACGCGGCGCAGGCCCGGCGATGCCGCTGACGCCCGCAGATCGCCGATGGATACGCCATGCGCGGCCAACAGATCGGCGGGCAGATAGCAGCGGTCCATCTGCAACAGGTCTTTCTGGCAATCCTGCAAATGGTTCAGCACCTGCAACGCGGCGCACAGCGCGTCCGACGCCACCCAGGTATCCCGCCGCTCGCCGTGCAAATCCAGCACATGGCGGCCCACCGGCATCGCCGAGTACCGGCAGTACTCCAGCAATTCGTCCCAGGTGGCGTAGCGCTGTTTTACCGCATCCTGCCGGAACGCCATCAGCAGTTCCAACGCGTGCTGCGCCGTGATGCCGGTGGCCGCCAGACTGGCGCGCAATCCCGCCGCACTTGGGCTGCCGCCGCCGCGCTCGCCGCGCAACACCGCTTGCATCACATCCAGCCGGGCGATCTTGTCGTCCGGGGCCAGCGCCGCGCTGTCGGCGATATCGTCGGCGTTGCGCGCGTAGCCGTAGAATGCGTGCACATGCGGGCGCAGCCGCGCTGCGATCAGCGCCGAGCCAACCGGGAAATTCTCCGCCCCGCGATCCTTGCCGGACCACGATTCGACCGAGTCCGATGCCTCTGGCGCCAAACCCTCCGTCATTGGCGGAACCACGCCACCGCATCGCGCACCGCCTCACGCGCCGGGCGCGGCCGGTAGCCGAGTTCGGCGATTGCCTTGGCCGAGGAAAAGAACATCGTCTTGCGCGCCATGCGCAGATGGTCGCGCGTCACCAGCGGCGCGACCCCGGTCAATCGGGCTGCCGCCTCGCAGCCAAGCGCCAGAGGCCACAGCAGCCCGGGCGACAGACGCACGCGCGGCGGGCGGCGGCCCGCTTCCTGCGCCACCAGTTCCAGCAACGCCCGCAGCGTCAGGTTCTCGCCGCCCAGGATGTACTGCTCGCCGATCCGCCCGTGCTCCAGCGCCAGCAGATGGCCTTCCGCCACGTCATCCACATGCACCACGCACAGACCGGTATCGACATAGGCGGGCATCCGCCCGGCGGCGGCATCGGCGATCATTTTGCCGGTTGGCGTCGGCTTGATGTCGCGCGGGCCAACCGGTGCTGCGGGATTGACGATCACGGCGGCCAGGCCGTGCGTGCGGACCAAATCCAGCACCGCCAACCCGGCACGGAACTTCGATTTTTTGTAGATGCCAACCACCGACTCTTCGCTAACCGGGGTTGTTTCGCCGGCAGCCGTGCCATCCTTGGTCAGGCCGAGTGCCGCGACGCTGGAGCAGTACACCACCCGCTCCACCCCAGCATCGAGCGCTGCCAGCATCAGCGCCCGCGTGCCATCCACGTTGGCGCGCAGCATCGCCGCCGGGTCGGGCACCCAGATGCGGTAGTCGGCCGCCACATGCAGCAGATAGCGGCACCCTGCCATGGCGCGTGCCAGCGACGCCGGGTCGGTCAGGTCGCCCTCGACCGGTTGCACCGCCAGCCCATCGAGGTTGCGCCGGTCGCTGCCCGGCCGCACCAACGCCCGCACGTCATGACCACGCGCCAGCAGCACGCGCAATACGGCGGAGCCGACGAAGCCGGTTGCACCTGTCAGCAGGGTTGGGCCAAGGGTCATGCGGCGCGGTCTATAGCGCGCGGCGGCGGCGCCGCCCACGTGCGGTGCACGAAATCGGCCACATCCCTTAGCACAGGGGCCCGCCAGCGCAGCCAGGGCAGGAAGGCCGTCACGATGCCGATATGCGCCAACAGCGGATAAGTCTTGAGCATAACCAACCCGCCTGCCGCGCGAATACGGGTGGCAAGTGCGATGGAATTGCGCGGATAGCACACCCGGTCGAGCTGGCCATGCAACAGCAGCAGCGGCGCGTTGTGACCATCCACGTACGAAATCGGCTGCGTCGCCCGGGCAGCGGCTTCAGCCGCAAAGATCGGCTGGATATCGGCGTCCAGGATCGGCAGAAAATCGTATGGCCCGCCGATGCCAACCGCCCCGGCCAACAGCGCCCGCACGCCGAACCGCGCGTCCAGCGCCAGCATCGCGGCGATATAGGCCCCGGCCGAGTGCCCCGCCGCAAACACGCGCGCCGGATCGCCGCCCCATGTGTCAGCGTGCTGCCGGGCGCAACTGACGGCGCTGGCACCGTCCTCGATGAACCCAGGAAACACCACTTCGGGAAACAGCCGATAATCCGGCACCACCACCACACAGCCGGTCCGCGCCAGCGCTGCGGCGACGAAGCGGTAGTCCTGCCGCCGTCCGGTCTTCCAACTGCCGCCATAAAACCAGACCACGACCGGCAGGCCGTGCGCGCCCGTTGGCCGATACACATCCAAACACTGGCGGTGCGACGGGCCGTACTGCACGTCGCGCTCCACCGTCAGCCCGGTCAGCGACGTGCTGACATTCACCAGTTCAGCCAAGCCGGGCATGGTCAAACCGGCGCGCGGCCGCCTTCGTCCAGCCAGACGAACTCGCCCATGCGCAACCGCGACAGGCGCTGCGCGTAGCCGGGTGCTGCGGCTTCCCAGCTTTCCGAACTGCGCGCGTCGGTGGACGGCGTATGGCCGTCAATGGCTTCCGACAACACCCGCCCGTCCATGCTGGCAACGCCGCCGACGCCAAGCAGCGCCAGAATGGTCGGCGCGATATCGACGATGCCGCTCGGCCAATCCGACATGCCCTTGCGGATGCGGCTGCCGCCGAAGCTCAACACCGTGTGCAACTCGGCCCGCGACAGCCCGCCATGCGTGCCCGCTCCGCGCTCCAGCCCGCCGTCGTACAGCGTGGTGCCGGGCAGCCCGGCCGCCGACGTGCAGGCATCGGATCGCAGCGTGTACAGCACATGTGCCGAACGGCGATGGTCCGAGCGCAGCGCGCTGCGCGGCAGCACGCCGTCGGGCAGGTCGATCAGGTCCGGGGCGAACACGCTGCCGATCCAGTCCTGCTTTATCAGCCAGCGGGCGATAGTGGCGATCCGGTCGGCGTTGCTATCCGGCACCACGATGCCGCCGCTGGCGCCCGGGATCAGCACCGCGTCGCCGAACTCGGGCAATACGTTGATCTTGGCGCGCACGTCCATCACCCTCGAGATCGTGGCGTGGCCATGGTCCGACGCGACCACGATTTGCAGCGTGTCCTTATGCGGCCCGGCCTCCCAATCGGCGACAATCCGGCCGAACGCCGCGTCGGCGCGCTTCAGCACCGCCCATTGCGCGGGCGAGCCGAGGCCGCCGTAGTGGCCGGTGGTATCCGGCTCGCACAACCAAAGGATGGTGGCGTCGGGCGGGTTGGGCAGCAACTGGGTGCGGAACGCTTCGGCGATCCACTCGGCCCGCTCGATCGGCGCGCGCGGCGGCGCGGGCAGATGGGCGAGCAATTCGCGGCCTTTCGCCGAACTGGCCTGCGCGCCGTGCGCCGACAGCACCAGTTGCCCGGCGGCATCGGCGCGCGGGTTGAGCAGGAAGGTGTGGCCGGTGGTGCCGCTGCTGAGCACGGCGCAGTCCAGCCCGGCGGCGGCGAGACGTTCGGCCAGCGTCGGCACTTCCAGCACCGCCGCGCCGATTTCCTGCTCCAGATCGCGCAGCACGGCGATATCGCCGGTATCGACGCTGGCGTGCGGATTGCTGGGATGCGGCATCCGATTGGCGACGATGCCGTGACGGCGCGGGTAGCAGCCGGTGGCGATGGCAGACGTGCAGACCCGCGTTTCAGAGGGGAACACCGAACGGGCATTGACGAAACGCATACCAGACGCCGCGAACCGGTTGAGATGCGGCATGGTGTCGGGCCGCACCATGTCGGGCCGCAGCCCATCGAACACCACGAGCAAAACGGCGGTCATGCGGCGTTTCCGGCAAGGCTATGGTCACGATTTGGCACGGTCGCGGTCTCCGGTTGGCTATCCGCCCCCGAACCAACGGGTGCAGCAATGCCGTTGTAGCGATGCCAACGCCAGATGGCACCCCTTGGGTGCGGCGCAACAAAATCGCAGGCGGGCTTTCGGTGCGCCGATGCGGCGGCTATCGTGATTTCGTGATGATGCTCCCGCCTTACGCGCGCCGGATTTGAGCCCGGACGCCTCCCCCGGCTTCTGGCTGACCGGCCTCGCCATCGTTGCTGGCGTGCTGTTTGTGCTTGGCTTACTCGCGGCAGCCGGGCGCGTGCGCGCCGCCTACTGGGCGACGCTCGCTGTGTGCGCCGCCGGTGCGGTGCTCGATCTGGGGTTTCTCGCCGCCGGGCACGCCGGACCGCCGCTGTCAGTGCCCATCGGCTTGCCGGGGGCCGGCATCCAACTGGCGCTGGACGGCATTTCGGCGTTTTTCCTGCTACTGCTGATGCTTATCGGCGCTGCCGCCGCCGCGACCGCGCTGGACGATCACGGCCATTACAATTCAACCGCGGCATTGCTGCCAGTGTTCATCGGCGCGATGACGCTCAGTTTGCTGGCGGCCGATGCGTTCTCGCTGGTGCTCGGCTTCGAGGCGATGTCGCTGGCCAGTTTCGGCCTCGTGCTGACCAATCATACCGACCCGCCAGTGCGATCCGCCGCGCTGTTGTATCTTGGCATGGCGGCGCTCGGCGCGGCCTGCCTGATCCCGGCGATGGCGCTGCTGGTGCATCTGGAGCCGGGCGCTGTCGATCTGAGTTTCGCCGCGATCCGCGAGCATCCGCCGCAGGGCTGGCGGGCGATCGCCATTCTGGTCCTGGTGCTGATCGGCGCAGGCAGCAAAGCGGGCTTGGCACCACTGCATGTTTGGCTGCCGCCTGCCCATGCTGCGGCACCCAGCCACGTCTCGGCGCTGATGTCGGGCGCGATGACCAAGGTGGCGCTGTACGTGATCGTGCGGATGCTGTTCGATTTGTGCGGACCGGCGCAGCCGATCTGGTGGGGCGTGCCGCTCATGGCGCTCGGCGCGATGGGCGCGGTGCTGGGCGCGCTGCGCGCCAACATCGAGGGCGATATCACGGCGGTGCGGGCCTGTTCGACGGTGGAGAACATTGGGTTGATCGCCGTCGGCCTCGGGCTGGCGCTGGCGGCGCGCTCGGCCGATCTGCCGGCGCTGGCGGCGCTGGCGATGGGCGGCGCGCTGCTGCATGTCATGGCGCACGGGCTGTTCAAATCGCTGCTGTTCCTCGGCGCGGGCGCCGCCCTGCATGGTGCGGGCACCCGGGCGCTGGAACGGCTGGGCGGGCTGATCCACCGGATGCCGGTGACCACCGGCTGTATGCTGGTGGGCGCCGCTTGCCTCGCCGCCTTGCCGCCGACCTCGGGCTTCGCCAGCGAATGGACGCTGTTTCAGGCGGTGCTGGCCGGGCCGCGCATCGGCGGCGTGGCGCTGCAAACGCTGATCTGCGTGGTGGCACTGCTGATGGCGCTGGCCGCCGCCCTGGCCGCTGCGGCGGCGGTGCGATTGATCGGCGTGGGTTTCCTCGGCCGCCCGCGCACCCCGCGCACGGCGGCGGCGCATGAAGTGGGTTACGCGGCGCAACTCGCCATGCTGGCGATGGCGCTGCTGTGCCTGCTGGCCGGTCTGTTCCCCGGCGCGGTGCTCGCCGCCGCCGCCGCCGGGCTGAAGCAGACGGTTGGGCTCACCATGGCCGGGCGCAGTTCGCTGTTGCTGGTCACGCCGCAAGCCGGATCGCCCGGCTATGCCGCGCCGGCCATCGCGGCGCTGCTCGGCCTGGCGCTGGCCGGCGTGGTCTGGGTGGTGCGGCGGCGCGCCACCGGCGGCAGCAGGCGCGGCCCGGCGTGGGATTGCGGCTTCGGCCCGCCGCCAGCATGGCTGCCGTTTGGCGACCCGATCACCCAATATGGCGGGGCCAGCTTCGGACAGCCGCTGCGCCGGGCCTTGGGTGTGGCTTTACTTGGCGCGTTCGAACTGGTGGACATGCCAGAACCTGGGCAGACCCGCGCCGCCCGGCTGATCGTGCGCAGCAAAGACCCTGCCAGCGCGTTGCTGTTCAAGCCGGTGGCGCGCTGGCGCGACGCGTTGTCTGGCTATGCCGACCACCTGCAATTCCTCACCATCCGCCGAACGCTTTCGGTGATTTTCGGCGTTGTGGTGCTGTTCCTGCTCGCCGTCGTATTGCTGGAGCAATTATGAGCACGATCATCGCCCTGATCGCGCAGTTGCTGCACATCGCGTTGATGCTGGCGGCGGCACCGCTGCTGATCGGGCTGATCCGCCGGATCAAGGCGCGCCTGCTCGGCCGCGCCGGTCCGTCGCTGATCCAGCCGTTCCGCGATTTGCAACGCCTGCTGCGCAAACAGCCGGTGCTGGCGGACAACGCCAGTTGGCTGTTTGCCGCCGCCCCGGCGGTGAGTTTCGCCGCCACGCTGGCCGCCGCCGCATTGATCCCGTCATTCGCGCTCGGCATGACCACGGCGCCGCTGGCCGACATGATCGTGATCGCCGGACTGCTCACCCTGTCCCGCGTGGTGCTGGCGCTGGCCGGCATGGATATCGGCACCGCATTTGGCGGCATCGGCGCCAGCCGCGAGATGACGTTCGCGGTGTTCGCGGAACCCGCCCTGCTGCTGGTGATCTTCACCCTGGCGCTGCTGGCCGGCAGCACCAACCTCGACGTGATCGCCACCGTGCTGCGCGAAGGCACGCTAGGGCTGCGGGTCTCGCTCGGGCTGAGCATGGTCGCGGTGATCACCATCGCGATTGTCGAAAACGGCCGTATCCCGGTCGACAATCCGGCGACGCATCTGGAACTGACCATGGTGCATGAAGCCATGGTGTTGGAATATTCCGGCCGACATCTGGCGCTGATCGAGTGGGGCGTGGCGCTGCGGCTGTTGCTATGGCTGACGCTGATCTGCACGATCTTCGTGCCGTTCGGCAGCGGGCAGGCCAGCGGGTTCCCGCCGTACTGGATCACCGGGGCGCTGGCCTGGGCGGCAAAACTGGGCGTGCTGGCCATCGCGCTGGCGGTGTTCGAAAGCTCGATTGCCAAGATGCGGGTGTTCCGCGTGCCGGAATTTCTCGGTATCGCGCTGTTGCTCGGGGTGCTGGCGGTGATCTTCCTGTTTGTCAGCCAGGGGTTCACATGACCCCCCACCTCGCATACGGCGCATTTTCCTACGATCTCGCCCATCTATTGGGTGCCGCGGTGCTCGTGTTGTCGTTTGGACTCCTGTACCAGCGGCGGTTGACGTCGATCATCGCGATCTACGCCCTGCAATCGGTGGTGCTGGCGATTGCGGCGACTTGGCAGGGCTGGGTGCAAGACTCGGCGCATCTGTATGTTACCGCGCTGATCGCGTTGTGCGCCAAGGGCGTCGCCATTCCGCTGGCGCTGCGCAATATCGTGTTCAGGCTGCGTATCGAGCGTTCGGTCGATGCTGCACTCGGGGTGTTTCCCTCAATGGCGCTTGGCGTAGCGGTTGCCACGCTGTCGATCTTGGTCGTGCTGCCCAACACCATCGAGAGCGAGACGCTGACCCGCGAGGATTTGGCGCTGGCGTTGTCGGTGGTGATGCTCGGCCTGCTGTCGATGATCACGCGGCGCTCGGCGCTGACCCAGGTGATCGGTTTCATGTCGATGGAAAATGGCTTGATCCTGGCCGCTGTCGGCCTGCCGGGTATGCCGCTGATCGTCGAGTTGTCGGTGGCGGTGCTGGTGATGCTCGCCTTCGTGGTGTTCGGCGTGTTCTTCTTTCGCATTCGCGACCAGTTCGACAGTCTGGATGTCAGCCACCTCGACCGTGTTGGCGGCACCCACAAGTGATCGGCGAACTGTTCACTCCGGCTGGGCTGGTGGCGCTGCTGCCGTTGCTGACCGGCGTCGCGGTGGCGTTCGTGCCATCTGGCGCGCTGGCGGCTTGGCTCGTGATCGGCGGCAGCACGGCGGCGTTCGTCATGGCCTGTGCGCTGCCGTGGCAGTTCGGCGCCGGGCAGTTGCTGCTGGTCGATCCGCTATCGGCGCACATGGCACTGCTGACCAGTTTCGTGGGCATGACCACGGCATGGTTCAGCCGTGGATACATTGCAGTGGAGGCGGCGGCCGGGCGGCTGGACGGCGCCCGGCTGCGGCAATACCACGCGCTGTTCCTGGCATTCCTCGGGTTCATGCTGCTGTCGCTGCTGGCCAATAACCTGGGCGTAACCTGGGTCGCCATCGAGGCGGCGACGCTTGCCGCCGTGATCATTGTGGGGCTTCCGCGTACCGCCGAGGCGGTCGAGGCCAGCTGGAAGTTCTTTATCCTGTGCGGCGTCGGCATCGCATTGGCGCTGTTCGGCACCTTCGTGTTGTACTTGGCAGCGCTGCCAGTGTTTGGCCCGGGGCTGCAAGCTATGAGTTGGAGCGCGCTGACCGTGGCCGCGCCGCAATGCCGGGGCACGCTGCTCAATTTGGCCTTCGTGTTCATGCTGCTCGGTTACGGCACCAAAGCAGGCTTGGCGCCGCTGCACACTTGGATGCCGGACGCGCACGCCGAGGGTCCAACCCCGGTGTCCGCCGTGCTGGCCGGGTCGATCCTGAATGTGGCGCTGGTGGCGATCCTGCGCACCCGCTCGATTTTGGAGTCCAACGCCGAAGCGATCCCGCCGGGGCCGCCGATCATGGCGCTTGGCCTGCTGTCGCTGATCCTGGCTGCGCTGAGCTTGTGGCGGCGGCGCGATGTGAAGCGGTTCTTCGCCTTCTCCACCGTCGAGCAATCCGGCATCGCCGCCTTCGCTTTCGGGCTGGGCGGCACGGTGGCGGTGTTTGCCGGCGTTTTGCACATGACGCTGCATACGCTGATCAAGTCGGCAATCTTCCAAGCCGTCGGCCGCGCTGCCCAGCTCAAGGGCGGCCAGCAATTTGCCGACATTGCCGGGCTGGTCACCGGGCACCGGGCGCTGGGATTGACCTTAGCGTTCGGCATCGTTGCCATCGCCGGGCTGCCACCGTTTGGGTTGTTCACCAGCGAATTCATGATCGTCATGGAGACCGCGCGGCGCATTCCGGCGCTGTCGATTGTGCTGGGGCTGGGCCTGGTGATCAGCACCTGGGCGCTCGGGGCGCGGCTGATCGATTTGTGCCTGGGCACGCCGACCAAGGATAAAGGCCCCGCACCGGGCCGCTTCGCATTGCTGCCCGCCTGGGTGCACCTTGCCGCCGTGCTGTTGCTCGGGCTGCTGATGCCGGGGCAGGTCAAGGCGTGGCTGCTGGCCATCGCGGTGTCGGTGCGATGACCGGCACCGCCGCCTCCGCGCTGATCCGCTCGGCGCCCGCCGAACCCTGCGTGCCGTGGCCGCGCCACTTGCTGTTGCAGGACGAGTGGCAGCGGCTGGCCGTGGCGCTGACGGGCGAGAGCACGCTGGCGCTCACCATGCTGTGGGCCGGCACCACGCATGTGCATGCGCTGTTTCACGATCAGGCCGGGCAGACCTTCCTGCCCGCCTCGGTGGCGGTCGCGGACGGCAAGTACCCGGCGCTGTCGCCCAGCCGTCCGTCGGCGGCGTGGTTCGAGCGGATGATTTTCGACCTTTGGGGCCATGTGGCAACCGGAGCGCGCGACGAGCGGGCGTGGCTCGATCACGGCAAATGGGCCAGCCACGGCCCGATGGCCGCCCGGCCGCTGCCGATCTCCGGGCCGTCGGAGCCGTTCGAATTCTTGCCGTCGCACGGCGAGGATTTGCACCAGATCCCGGTTGGGCCTGTGCATGCGGGCATTATAGAACCGGGGCATTTCCGCTTCACGGCGCAGGGCGAGACGGTGGTGCGGCTGGAAATTCGGCTGGGTTATCTGCACAAGGGCACGCTGTCGCTGATGCGCGGCAAGTCGGCGCGGGCGGCAGCGCGCTTTGCCGCCCGGCTGTCCGGCGATTCGACGGTGGCGCATTCGGCCGCCTTTGCCCGCGCCGCCGAGGCGGCCAGCGGCGCGCAGGCGCCGCCGCGCGCCGAGATGCTGCGCGCGGTGATGGGTGAGCTGGAGCGGATCGCCAACCACGTGGGCGACATCGGCGCGATTGCCAACGACGCCGCCTTCGCCTTCCTGCTGGCGCGTTTGGGCTGGCACCGCGAGTCGCTGCTGCGCGCCAATGCCGCAGCCTTTGGCCACCGGATGCTGATGGATTGCGTCATCCCCGGCGGCGTGTCGGCCGATCTGGCGCCGGGCGGCACCGAGGCGATATTTCACGCGCTGGCGCTGCTGGAACGCGAGATGCCGTCGCTGATCCGCATCTACGACGACTATGCCAGTCTGGCCGACCGCGTGGTAGGAACCGGCACGGTCTCGCAATCCCTGGTGCGCCGCTTCGCCGCCGGGGGTTTTGTCGGCCGCGCCGCCGGGCGGGATGCCGATCTGCGCCGCGTGCCCGGCTACCCGCCGTTCGACCGCTACGACGTGAATGTGCCGGTGCTGCCGCAAGGCGATGTGGATGCCAGGGTGCGCATTCGCATCGCCGAAATTCAGGAAAGCACCGCGCTGATCCGGCAAATGCTGACGGAGTTGCCGGACGGGCCGCTGAGCGTGCCGCTGCCGATGGTCTCCGGCGAGGGGTTCGGCTGGGCCGAGGGCTTCCGCGGCGATATCTGGCACTGGCTGCGGCTGGAAGGCGGCTCGATTGCGGCCGTGTTCATGCGCGACCCAAGCTGGCTGCAATGGCCGCTGCTGGAAGCAGCCATCAAGGGCAATATCGTCGCCGACTTCCCGCTGTGCAACAAGTCGTTCAACTGCTCGTATTCGGGGGTTGATCTGTAATGGTCTGGCGCACCTTCGCCCGCGCCCTGCGGCACGGCCCGGCCACCTTGAAACCGGAAGCCATCGACGAGGACGCCACCCAGGCGCTGGCCGATCGCTTGGCGGCGGCGGCCCAGGCGCGGCTGGGGCGCAGCCTGTCGATCCGGCAAGTCGACGCAGGCAGTTGCAACGGCTGCGAGCTCGAAATCCAGATGCTGAACAGCGTGGTCTACGACCTGGAGCGCTTCGGCCTGCGCTTCGTCGCCAGCCCGCGCCACGCCGACGTGCTGATGGTGACCGGCCCGGTGACACGCAACATGCACGAGGCGCTGGTGCGGACCTGGAACGCCACGCCCGACCCGAAATGGGTGGTCGCCGTCGGCGACTGCGCCAGCGATGGCGGGGTTTTCAAAGGCAGCTATGCGATTTCCGGGGGCATCGATTCGGCGGTGCCAGTGGACCTGACGATTCGCGGTTGCCCGCCAACCCCGGCGCAACTGCTTGATGGACTTCGCAGTTTGCTGGAAGCCAATGCGCGCAGTTAATTGGTTCTGATCCGTTTTGTACTCACTTTGGTGTGATGCTGTACCGCAGTGCAGCATCCATTATGAGACTTTTAGCCGGGGACCTGCTATAACCCCCCGGAACGGTTGCGCTTTGGGTCATGATAGTCCGGCGGCTCAATTTCCTGGTGTTTGCCCTGCTTGCCGCGTTGCCCGCGCGCGCTTGGGCTGGCGACACGGGTTTGGTGGCCGTTCGGCTGGGCAACGCAACACCGTGGCTTGGGCGCGCCGCCCCCGCAAGCGGAGTGGCGGGCAGTTCGGCCCGGCTGCTTGGCGTTGCGGCTTCGTCGCTGACGGCGGCCCTGCCGGGCTGGCTGCGCTGGGCGCTGGAACCGCAAGTTCAGGTGGTGAATAGCTCGGCTTCGGCCAGCATGACCGGCCAGGGCTATCGCGGGCTGACGTGGTCGGTGCCGCTGGCCAGCGGGCTGCTGCATCAGGATGATGCGCTCACGTTCGGGTTCAGCCTTGGGCAGAGCATCGGCGCGCTGAACATCGATGGCGACATGCGCGACCGGCGTAGCGCCACGCCCGCTCCGTTGCTGCGGCTAGGGGCTGGGCTTGGCTACCAAGTGACGCCCCGGTTGGGCCTGTACGTTCTGTTCGACCACCAGTCGAGCAACGGCCCGGCGCGCGTCGACGAGACGCAGAACGATCTGGGCATCCGCGTGGGTTTGCGGTTCTAGCGCGCCAGCGGATTTTTCCCTGCGCCCGCATCCGCCGCGCTATTAGTTTTGGCAAATTCCAGGGAGTAACGGTCCATGCGGTTCAAATCGCGCCTGCCGCTTGTCATGGCCGCATGTTTGCTCACCATCGCCGCCCCACGGATGGCGGCAGCGCAAATCGACGACGCCGCCGCCACCTCACTTGAGCAGCAATTGCACGACTTCCTGGCTGGCTTGCTTGGACCGGCTGCCAAGATCGGCGAGCGCCCGGTACACATCGCGGCGTCGGACGATCATTTTGCCATCGAACTGCCGGTGGGCGACCTCATCGAGAGCGCTGGTGGCAATGCCGATGCCGCGAACGTCACCGCAACAGCCAAGCCACTGGACGGCGGGCGCTGGCAGATCGACGAGATCGAAATGCCCTCCCCGGTCAGCTTCGCCATGCCGCTGCCGGACGGGCCGGGCAAGGCGGAATGGACCATCACGATGGACAGCCAGAGCCAGCGCGCGATGCTGGACCCGAGCATGGCCACCGCCACCACGCTGGACAGCACGATCAACGGCTACGGGTCGGCGATGCGCCGTCCGGACGGCACCGACCACACGCGCATCGAGCAGATGACCTCGCACATGACGTTTCAGCCGACCGGCGGCGGCCGGGGCGATGTGTTGCAGGACCTCGATGGTTCGTTACTGACATTGAACACCGTGTCGCGCGATACTGGTCCGGTGTCGCTCTCGGCGGCGAAACTGCACGGCGTGGTGCATATCAATGGGGTTGCCCCGGCGCAGATCGGGCCGATTCTGCGCGCCGCACTGGAACTCGCCCCGTTGGCGGCGAACGCGGTTCGTGAGTCTAACAACCAGGTTAAGCCCAAGGACGCTAAGAAGCAGCCGGGCAGCGCCAAGGCGGCCGCATCCGGCGGCCACCTGCCGAAAGCCGCCAAGGCTGCGCTGCGGTCTGCGCTCACGGCGATGCAGGAGCTCGCCACCGGGCTGGATGAACAGGGCAGCCTGGAGGATGTGCGTTTTCAGACGGCAGGCTTCAGCGGTCATGCCGCGCGGCTCAGCAGCGGCATGGGCATGTCGGCCACGAACGGTAAGCTCAGTCTGCGGCTGCGTTTCGGGCTGGATGGCCTGACCAGCCCGGACCTGCCGGAAGGCGTTATCCGCGACTATCTGCCGCGCCACTTCGCGGTGGCACCACGGGTCAGCGGCCTGCCCGCCGCCGAGGTGATGAAACTGCTACAGCGCGCGCTGGACAGCGACGGCAACGATCCGGGTCTGGACCGTCAGTTTGAGGCGCTGATGAACAAGGGGCCGATCACGGTCGGGGTAGAAGAACTAGCGCTGGATTCCGGCCCGGCCACGCTGAAGGGCAATGGCGAACTGCACGTCATCAGCAAGGATAATTACAGCGGTGAGGCGCATCTGGCTACTACGGGCCTGGACGCGCTGATCCGCCGCGCCAATACGATACCGGAACTCAAACAGGCCGCGCCAATTCTGATCTTCCTGAAAGGCATCGGCCAGCAGGACGGCGACCGGGTGGTGTGGGATATTTCCTACACAGGCAAGAAGCTGCTGGTGAACGGCAACGATGTTTCGGAGATGATGCCGGGGAAGTAGGACCAACCGGCGGCGAAACCAACGCACCGTGATGGCCGGCCGAATCGCGGCGGTTCGCGAAACAGCAGTGCCAGATCGATGCCGCCGGGGGCGGTCAGCGCGGGCGTAGCGATCGATTATGCAGCCCGCAACTGCCGGTCATTTCGGCGCAGGCCGGGGTGACACGTTATTTGGCTGGTTCTTTCTCAATGGCTGGTGGTATTATACGACATCGCTGACCAAAACTCATTGTCGTTGCCGGGCTTGACCCGGCAATCCATGGCGCCGCACAGAGCATCTCGCGTCTAACACCGAGCGTTGGCATGGATCGCCGGGTCAAGCCCGGCGATAGGCCGGGCTCGGCCCGGAGCACCGTTTTCGCTTCCCGCACCAACTATCCGGCGGCCAGCGGCAGCGCGTGGCGATTGCCCGTGCGCTGATCGTGGTGCCGCGCATTCTGCTGCTGGACGAACCGACCGTGGGCTGGATGTTTCGGTACAGGCGGAAATCCTGAACTTGCTGGTGCGGCTGCGGCGCGAGCGCGGGCTGACCATGCTGATGGTAAGCCACGATCTGGCGGTGATCGCGCATGCCCACACCCGTGACTTGCTGAGCGCAAGTGCGGGGCTG
>JANYDF010000028.1 GCA_025359905.1 Rhodospirillales bacterium | reverse complement strand
CCGCGCCGCGTGGAAGAATTTGATGCGCGAAACCCACCCGGACAGTCTGGCCAGCCGCGGTGTGCCGCCCGAATTCATCGCCCGCGCCACTGACAAAGTGGCCCGCATCAACGCCGCCTGGGACCGGGTGAAGCGCGAGCGCGGGCTGTGATCATCCGCGACCTGCCCAGCCCGAACCATGCGGCCCGGCCGGACGGCGTGCCCATCGATACGCTGGTGCTGCACTACACCGGCATGAAATCCGCCCGCGAGGCCATCGAGCGGCTGCGCGACCCAAAGGCCAAAGTGTCGTCGCACTACGCGGTCGATGAAGATGGCACGGTGTGGCGCTTGGTGGCCGAGAACCGGCGCGCGGCGCACGCCGGGGTGTCGTTCTGGCGGGGCCATAGCGGGCTGAACGACCGCTCCATCGGCATCGAAATCGTCAATCCGGGTCACGAGCACGGCTACCGCGACTTCCCTGTGCTGCAATTGGTGGCGGTGTGCGACCTGTGCCTGTCGCTGCTGTCGCGCCACCCGATCGACGCGCGCAACGTGGTCGCGCACAGCGACATCGCGCCCGACCGCAAGGAAGACCCCGGCGAGAAATTCGACTGGCAAGGCTTGGCCCGCGAAGGCGTCGGACTCTGGCCGCAGGGGGTGCCCGACCTCGGCACCGGCGGCGCTGTGCGCGACGCGGCCAGCCTGCGCGACGTGCGCGCGGCGCTGGGCGATATTGGCTACCGGGTGGCGGCCGAGGGCGCACTGGATCCGGCGCTCTCCACCGTGCTGCGGGCGTTCCAGCGGCATTGGCGGCCGGAAGCGGTCACTGGGCAGGCCGACGCGGGCACGCTGGCGCGGCTGCTGGCGGTGGCGCGGCTGTGCGGGTAGGGCAGCCGAATGCAGTTCGAGTGGGATGAGACGAAATGTCTCGCCAACATCGCCAAGCACGGCATCGACTTTCGCGTTGCCGCCACTATTTTTATGTCTGATCATTTGATCCGAGTTGCCCGGCCGCACGACGGCGAAGTTCGCTGGCAGGCGGTCGGGCCATTGGAAAATCGGCTGATTGCTGTCGTATACACCGTGCGGCAAAGCAAGATACGGATCATCTCGGCACGAAGGGCACGGGATAATGAGCGGCAAGACTATCGTCAGCTACACGCTCAATGACCTCAAGGCTCTGGTCGCGCGCGATGGAGATCGCAGCGATTGGGCACGTGTGGATGCGATGACCGAGGAAGAACTGGAGGCTGCGGTCGCCAGCGATCCCGACTGGGCCGGTCCCACGGGCGGCTGGATCGCGCCCAGTGCGGATCGTCCTGTTGTGGTGGTGGAACGCCCGGTGTTCGACTGGTTCCGCCAGCAGGGTGACGACTACGAAGCCCGCATCAACGACGTGCTGCGCGCTTATGCCCGCGAACATTCAGCGGCCTAACCCGGCCACCGCGTAGCGGCTACGAAGGCGCGCATTCCGGCAGCCGCGCCGGGGTGGCGATGCCGGTCAGATCCTTCGGGTCCGCGCACACCGGAAACCCCGCTTTGCGCATCAAATCGGTCATCACCTTGCTGGCCGCCGGAGCCCATTGGCGATTGAGCGCGAATTTCTCCACGCTCAGCAGCCCAGGAAACTTGACGACGCCGCGCGCCGCCAGCGCCTTCGCCTCATCGGCGCGCCCAAGCATCGCCAAACTGCCGGCGGTGATGGCGAAGCCGTCGGTGTTCCATTGCGCCTCGGGCTGGCGCTGCTGCACTTTCACCACGTCCTCGTAACGGCCCACCATAACGAGACCGAGCCGGAAACACGGGATCGCCCAGGCCGGAAAATTTGGGTTGAGCCGCATGGCGCGGCCGACCGCTTCAGCGCCTTCCTTGGCCTTGCCGAAATTGTGCGCCCAGCAGGCGTAGGTGGCCAGAATGCTGAACGCCCCTGGGTTGATCCGCAGCGCCTCGTCGAATTCGTGTTCCGCCAGCCGCATGTCGCCGCTGAGCCCGGTGGCGTAGCCCAGCGCTTGGTGCGCATCGGCATCGAGCGGATCGAGTTCGACCGCCAGACCCGCCTCCGCCAGCATTTTGCGAAGGAGCGTGGCGGTGTCAGCTTCGTACGTCATGCGCCAAGCATAGTTCCACGCCAGGAATACGTGCGCGCGCGCCAAGTTGGGATCGATCTGCAACGCTTGCTCCAGCAGGCGCGTCGCCTCCAACTGGCTGGCGTCGGTCATTCCGAGGTGAATTTTCTCGCGGCCGAGTTGATACAGTTCATAGGCGGTCAGATCGCTTGGCCGCTTGCGCTTCGCCGTCATTAGCACGCTGCTGCCGACATGGCCGCCCGGCCCGCCCAGACTGTCCAAGATCTGATTGGCGACATCGGTCTGCACCGCGAAGACCTGCTCGGCCGGCCGGTCGTAGCGGCCCGACCAGATGTGGGTGCCGGTGGCGGTGTCGATTAACTGCGCGGTGATCCGCACCTGCCCGCCGTCACGCTGGAACGACCCCTCCAGAACATGGCTGACGTTCAGATCCTTGCCGATCTGCCGCACGTCCGTCGGTTTGCCCTTGTAAACCTCGGTCGAATCGCGGGCGATGACGGTGAACCCGCGGTCACGCGACAAGTCGGTAATGATGTCCTCGGTCATGCCATCAGCCAGCCGCGCGTCCGCTGGATTGCCGGACAAGTTATCGAACGGCAGCACCGCCAAGGACGGAATGGCCGAAACCGCCGCATGGCCCGCAGGCCAAAGCAGCCAGCCCAGCGCCACGCACGCCGCCACCGCAAGCACGCCGAACGCTCCAAGCAGCCGGGCGCGTGCCGGGCGGATTCTTCGGCCCGCCAATGCCGGTGCCGGTTCCAATGCCGGTGCTGGCTCCCATGCCGGTGCCGGTTCCAATGCCGGTGCTGGCTCCAATGCCGGTGCTGGCGCCGCTGGCGGCTCGGCCGGCTGCGCCGTGTCCTCGGCATCCGGGCCGGGCGGCGATGCAGCCGGAACAGCGCCGGGCGCCGGGGCCGAACGTGTCACCTGGGCCGCGAACTTGTAGCCGGCGCCGGGCACGGTTGCGATCAGGCTGGGCCGCTTGGGGTCCGGTTCGATCTT
The DNA here is from genome assembly GCA_025359905.1 of Rhodospirillales bacterium. Classification (GTDB taxonomy): domain Bacteria; phylum Pseudomonadota; class Alphaproteobacteria; order Acetobacterales; family Acetobacteraceae; genus CAIPHQ01. The sequence continues at coordinate 65,850 of JANYDF010000028.1, read as the reverse complement.
GCGGCGCAGGCGGGAGATCTGCATGTCGATGCTGCGGTCGAACACGTCCGCGTCGCGCCCGGCCAGCATTTGCAGCAACTGGTCGCGCGACAGCACCCGCCCGGCGCGCTGCACCAACGCCAGCAGCAGCGCGAACTCGCCGGACGACAGCGGGATTTCGCTGCCGGATGGGTCGGTCAAGCTGTGTCCGGCCACATCCAGGCGGAATCCGGCAAAGGACAAGACCAATGTGGCGTCGTGCGGCGCCGGGCGTTGTTTCAGCGCCACAGCGGCGCGATCCGGCAGGCTGGCTTCGTCGGCCGCATCGCGCACCAGCAGCACGTCGCCGGAACACGCACGCAACTCGGCCAGCAGTCCATCGGCGTCGCGGCCCAGCCCAGCCGGGGCGACCACCGCCAGCGCCAACCCTTTGCGCTCGATCCGGCGTGCATGGGCCGTGCTCTCGGCCAGTTCGACGGCGTGGCCCGTAGCACTCAGCACCCGGGCCAGCCGCGCCCGCAGCGCGGTATCCTGAGCAACGATCAACACCCGGCTGCGCATCAGACCGCCGCTTCCCCCGGAACTCAGTATCATTCCACCGCATGATAGACTGGTTACGAGATTGTGACATCGGCAAATGCAACGCTGTTACACGCCGGTGATCGGGCGCTGACAGCGCATGGCCAGCCTTCAGACGGGTCCAGCGGCCCGCCGGGCCGGCGGCTTGACGATCCCATCGAGGAGGAATTCCACATGTCCAAGATTACGACGCGAACCGCGTTCCTGGCGCTCTCCGGCGCACTCCTGCTGCCGCCATCCGGGCACGCCGCCGACACGCCGAAGCAGGGCACTGCCACTTATACGACGTATTGGGTGGTTAGCAGCTATAACCCGATCAAGCTCGGCAACAGCGGCTACGCGATCAGCGACTTCAGCGGCGTGGCGAGTAGCGACAGCCCGATGTTCGACCTTCTGGCCGCCCATTGCCTATCCAGTTCGATGTCCGGGCAGGGCGTGGACCACAACAGCGGGGCTTGCACCGGCCTCGCCCCGGACGGCAGTCAGCTTTTTCTCACCTACGAGATCACCGCCGACGCCAAAAGCCGCACCGGCAGCAACAAGTTCATCGGCGGCACCGGCAAGTTCGAGGGCATTACCGGCGGCGGCAGCCTCGTGACCGAGTTCGTCCAGGGACCGGACAGCAAGGTGATGTTCGTCTCGCACCACAAGGTGGAATGGAAGCTGCCGTAGCCCCGGCGAGCCTGAGCGTCACGCGCTTGACATGCAGGCCGTCCCGGCGCACCCCCTGCCGCGCCAGACGGCCGGGCAGCCGCTGCCGGGGAGAGCCCCGGTGGAGGAAAGTCCGGGCTCCACGAGAATACGGTGCCGGCTAACGGCCGGCGGGGGCGACCCTAGGGAAAGTGCCACAGAAAACAAACCGCCGCCGCGCGGGCTTCGGCCCATCCGGCGGCACGGGTGAAACGGTGCGGTAAAAGCGCACCGCGCTGCTGGTAACAGCGGCGGCAGGGCAAACCCCACCGGGAGCAAGACCGAATAGGGGCGGCCGGCGGCAACGATGGGTTCGCCCATCGCTGTGACGCGGGGGCATTCCCGCCCCGTCGCCCGGGTTGGTCGCGTGAGGCGCGCAGCAATGCGCGTCCCAGAGGAATGGCTGCCCCGTGCCGCAAGGTGCGGACAGAACCCGGCTTACAGGCCGTCTGGCAATTTCCTCAAACACTTACGGGCATCGCGCGGCCCGTTATTCTAGAACAAAACGTGAATATTAACCCATGACTGCCCGGCGCCGCGCCGGGCAGCGCAATCGCCTGTCATGGCTCCGGCTTGAATGCAAACCCACATGGACTCCAGGCAATCCCGCTCGACTCCCAGAAAGTTCCATGCTATCCCAGCCAAATCAGAACGGATCGGCCGAACCCGGCACCTCGCACCCGCAAACCCGCCGGCACGTCTCCCAAGACAGGCTGCAACCATGAGGAGAGGGCGATCCCGGCCGGATGAATGCGTTCACGGGCAATCACACCAACAAGCTGGACGATAAGGGGCGGGTCTCGATCCCGTCGCCGTTCCGTCCATTGCTGGGCAGGCCCGAAACCGGCCTGAAGCTCGTTCTGCGCCCGGCTTTGCTGCATCCCTGCCTCGAAGGCTGCTCGGAAGCGCATTTCCAGACCCTCACCGCGCGCCTGGACGCGATGGACCCGTTCAGCGCCGAATACGAGGATCAGGCCACCGAGTTGCATGCGCAGACGGTGACGCTGGATGTGGACGGCGACGGGCGCACCGTGCTGCCGAGCGCGCTGGTCAAATTGTACGGCTTCCAGGGCAGCGTGACCTTCCTGGGCATCGGCCGCACCTTTCAAATTTGGGACCCACCGGGCGCCGAGCAGCGCATGGCCGAAGCCGCCGCCAACAATCTGGCGCGCCAGCGCGCCCGCGCCGGGGTGATTGCAGCAGCACCACTGGCTGGGGGCGCGCCATGAGCGGGCATCTGCCGGTCATGCTGCCCGAAGTGCTGGAGATGCTGGCGCCGCGCGGCGGCGAGACCTATCTCGACGGTACCTTCGGCGGCGGCGGCTATGCGCGCGGCATCCTGGCCGCCGCCGATTGCACGCTGTACGCCATCGACCGCGACCCGGAGGCCATCGCGCGCGGCGCAGCACTAGCCGCCGCGTTTCCCGGCCGGCTGCACATGCTCGAAGGCAGCTTCGGCAACATGCTGAATTTGCTGCACGATGCCGAGATTCAGGCGCTCGATGGGGTGGTGCTCGACATCGGTGTGTCGTCGTTTCAGATCGACAATTTCGACCGTGGCTTCAGCTTTCGTGGCGACGGGCCGCTCGATATGCGGATGTCACGCGACGGGCTGACCGCCGCCGACCTGGTCAACGGGCTGCCGGAAGCCGAGCTGGCCGACACGCTTTATACCTTCGGCGAGGAGCGGCTCTCACGGCGCATCGCCAAGGCCGTCGTGGCGGCGCGCGCCGAAGCGCCGATTGTCACTACCACGCAACTGGCCAACGTGATCCGCGCCGTGGTGCCGCCGGACCGCTCCGGCATCGACCCTTCGACGCGCAGCTTTCAGGCGCTGCGCATCCGGGTGAACGACGAGCTCGGCGAACTGGAACGCGCGCTGCAACAGGCCCTGGCCCTGCTCGCCCCCGGCGGGCGGCTGGTGGTGGTCAGCTTCCACTCGCTGGAAGACCGCATCGTCAAACGCTTCATGGTCGAAGCCGCCGGTCGGGCGCCCGCGCCATCACGCCACGACCCGGCCGGGCTGCTCGGCCGCAAAGCACCGGAATGGGACCTGCTGACACCGCGCGCCCTGCGCCCCAGCGACAGCGAGACCCACGCCAACCCGCGCGCCCGCAGCGCCCGGCTGCGCGCCCTGCAACGGCTCAACCCCAACCTGTCCGCAGGCTGGATCGGCGGCGAGGAGGCCCCGCGATGATCCGTTGGTCCACTCTCGTTCTATTGCTGCTGGCCGCTGGATCCGGCTGGTACATGTTTCAAGTCAAGCACCGCGCCGAGGTCATCGACAAGCAAATCCGCCATGTGCAGGAAGCCACGGCGGCGTTGCGCGAACACACCGCGCTGCTGAAGATGCAGTACACGCGGCTGAACGACCCAGAGCGGCTGACCGAGTTGGCCACCGCGCATCTGACTGGACTGAAAAGCATTCAGCCGAGTCAGTGGACGAATATGGCCGAGCTGGATCGCCGGCTGCCGCCGGTCGGCGCGGCCACGGTGCCCGCAGCCCCGCTGGACCAGGATAGCGCACCAGCGTCGCGCGGCGCGCCGGACAGCGAGTTGCCGCCGCCCGAAAAGCCAAGCGACTCTGGCGCGATGATCCCCACCGCCGTGACGCCGCCTGCGGCCTCACCGGCCCGCGCGCCCGTCAGCGCGGCTGCCACGGCTCCCGTCGCAGCCCCCGTTGCGGCCCCCGTTGCGGCCTTGGCCAAACCCGCCCCGCGCCCTGCGGCCGTTGCCGCCGCACCCGCCAAACCGGCGCCCACACCGCTCACCCTCGCCGCCGCAGCGCCGCAGCCCCGGCCGCCAGCGCCAGCCGCAGCGCCGTTTGTCCCGGCGCGGCTGCAGACGCCGGGCTCTACGGTGGCCTGGGTTGCCCGCCCCGCTCCGCGCGCGGACGCCTATGCGCCGCCGCCCGCCAGCGCCGCCGACGTGCTCGCCCGCATCGCCAAAGCCGCGCCGCTCAGCACCAGCGCACCGGTGGTCGCCTCCGCTCTCGGCATGGCCCGCAACATGGCGCCGCCTGCTCCGCTCAGCCCGGCCAGCAACGCCACGCTCTACACCGTGGGGACCTCGCAATGACCGGCCCCGCCAAACCGCGCCCGGACGGCTCGCCAGCCGCACCCGACCCGTTCAGCCCGGTGCGCCGGTTCGGCACCACGCTCGGCGGCAGCCAGCCGCAGACCGAGCACGTCCGCGTCACCGGCCCCGATCTCGCCCGCCGCGCCGCGATGGACCGAACCCGCGACCGCCTGCTGATCGCCGCCGGCGGTTTCGCGCTGTTGTTCGGGCTGGTGATGCTGCGGCTGGCCGACGCCACGGTGATCCGCCCGGCCCACCCCAAAGCCGCCGCCGTGCTGCGTCACGAAACGCCGCTGCCTGCCTTGCGCCTGCCAACCATTCCAGCGGCGCTCGACCTCGGCCTGCATACCGGGCGGGCCATGGTCACCGACCGCAACGGCGAACTGCTGGCGGTGTCGCTGCCCACCGTCGGGCTGTACGCCAACCCGCGTGAGATCGTCGATGCGTCCGATGCGGTGCAAAAGCTGCGCACCGTGCTGCCCCGCCTTGAAGTCGACGAAACGCTGGCGCGGCTGTCGGACACCGGCAAGCAGTTCGTCTACCTCGCTCGCCAGATCACCGGGCACGAAGAACAGGCGATCAACGGGCTGGGCTTGCCGGGCGTGTATTTCCAATCCGGCGAACGCCGCCGCTATCCGCTCGGCCGGGTCGCCGCGCAAGTGCTCGGCGGCGTCGATGTGGACGGCCACGGCGTCGGCGGCGGCGTGGAGAAGATCTTCGAGAAGCGGCTGCGCGACGACCCCTCGCCGCTGCATTTGTCGCTCGATGTGCGCGTGCAGGCGGTGGTGCGCGACGAATTGGTGCATGCGATGGAGGATTTCTCCGCCATCGCCGCCTGCGGCATCGTGATGGACGTGCGCACCGGGGAAGTGCTGGCCATGGTCAGCCTGCCCGACTACGACGCCAACGACTTCGCCAGCACCACCACCGAGCAACAGGTCAATCGCGCCATCGGCCGCGACTACGAGCCGGGCAGCACGTTCAAGTTGCAAACCGTGTCGATGGCGCTGGACGCCGGCACCGTCAATATCTGGAACGGCTTCGACGCGACTTACCCGATCCATATCGGCCGCTACAGCATCAGCGACTTCAAGCCGAAGGCGCGGTTTCTGTATGTGCCGGAAATCATCGCCTTCTCATCCAACATCGGCGCCGCTCATATGGCCGAGGCGGTGGGCGCGGACCGCCAGCGCCAATGGCTCGGCCACATGGGCATGCTCGACCGGCTCGGCTTCGAACTGCCCTCCGCCGAGCCGCGCGCGCCGTCCGAGGCAAAGTGGAAGCTCGCCTCCACGCTGACCATCGGCTTCGGCCAGGGCATCGCGGTGACGCCGCTGCATGTGGTGGCTGGCACGGCGGCGGTGGCCAACGGCGGCATCTACATGCAGCCGACCATTCTGACGCCGGAAGAAGGTGCGCCCCCGCGCAGCGGCGTGCGGGTGATGCAGCAAAGCACGTCCGACACGGTGCGCAAGCTGATGCGCCTTGTGGTCACGCAAGGCTTCGGGCAGGCGGCCGAGGTGCCGGGCTACTACGTTGGCGGCAAGACCGGCACGGCGCAGAAAACCGCAGGCGGGCGCGGCTACAAGGCCGACGCGCGCGTGTCGGCGTTCATGGGCGTGTTTCCGATGAACGCGCCACGCTATGCGGTTTACATGATGCTGGACGAGCCGAAGGCAAACGCCAGCACGCACGGCTACGCCACGGCGGGCTGGGTCAGCGCGCCTGCCGCCGGGAGGGTGATCGCCCGCGCCGCCCCCATGCTGGGGCTGTTGCCAGATACCGATAACGCCAGCGCCATCGCCCAGGCGCTCAACATTCCATTGCAACCCGGCCACCCGCCGGGCGCCAAGGTGGCCATCCCGCCACCCGGCCCGCCGGCCAAAGAAACCCCGATGGCCAAGAACGCGCCACGCGCGCCTGCCGCACCCCTTGGCGCGCCCACTGGCGCGCCGCTACCTGCGCTGGCAATCCCGACGCCCGCGACGCCCGCCGAGCCGATCCTGCGCGATCTACGCCACGAGGCGCTGTACGTCGCGCCAGCCAATGCTGTTCGCTGACGCCATGGCCCGTTTGCAGGACATCGCTCCGTTTCCGGTGCCGCTGTCCTGGGGGGCTGCCGGGCAGGTGCAGGTGCGCGGCATCACCGCCGATAGCCGCCAGGCCGGGCCCGGCGCGCTGTTCGTCGCCATCCCCGGCGGCAACGTCGATGGCCGCCGGTTCATCGCCGACGCGGTCAGCCGGGGCGCCTGCATGGTGCTGGCCCCGCCCGGCACCGAATGGCCGCCCGGCGTGCCGCCGCGCCCGTTGCTGGAAGACCCCGAGCCGCGCCGTCTGCTGGCGCTGCTGGCCAGCGTGCTGGCCGGGCCGCAGCCGGAATCGCTGGTGGCGGTCACCGGCACCAACGGCAAAACCTCCACCGTCGAATTCACCCGCCAGCTTTGGGCGCTGCATGGCCGCAAGGCCGCCAGCCTGGGCACGCTCGGCGTGATCGCGCCCGGCATGGCCAGCGGCCCTGGCCTGACCACGCCCGACCCGGTGGCGCTGGCCGGCACCCTGGCAGCACTCGCCCGCGACAGCGTGCAGCACGCAGCACTCGAAGCCTCCTCCCACGGGCTGGACCAATTCCGCCTCGACGGTCTCAGCCTCGCCGCCGCCGCGTTCACCAACCTGACGCGCGACCATCTGGACTATCACGGCAGCATGGCGGCCTACCGCACCGCCAAGCTGCGACTGTTCCGCGACCTGCTGCGCAGCGGCGCACCCGCGATCGCCAGCACCGAACTCGACCGCGAGAGCCTCGCCGCCCTGCGCGAGATCGCCGCCGCGCGGCGGCTCGATCTGCGCACCGTTGGCGCTGCGGGCGGCTACCTCAACTTGGTCTCGGCCACGCCGCTGCCGGACGGGCAAGTTCTCGACATCGAGCATTTCGGCCGCCGCCGCAGCGTCGCCATCAAGCTGCCGGGCCGTTTCCAGGCCGACAATGTGCTGGTGGCCGCCGCGCTGGCGATGGCCACCGGCGTGCCGGGCGCGCTCGATCTGCTGCCGCTGCTCACCGGCGTGCGCGGGCGGATGGAACTGGCGGCGCAGGTGCCGAACGGCGCCGCCGTCTACGTCGATTACGCCCACACACCCGACGCGCTGATGCGCCTGCTGACCGCATTGCGCCCGCACACCCAATGCCGTCTGCACGTGGTGTTCGGCGCGGGCGGCGACCGCGACCCGGGCAAGCGGCCGCTCATGGGCGAGGTCGCATCGCGCCTTGCCGACGCCGCCATCGTCACCGACGACAATCCGCGCAGCGAAGACCCCGCCGCGATTCGGGCTGCCGTGCTGGCTGGTTGCACACATGGCCGCGCCATCGCCGGCCGCGAAGCCGCCATCGCCGCCGCATTGTCCGACCTTGGGCCCGGCGACGTGCTGGCAGTGGCGGGCAAAGGCCATGAGCAAGGCCAAACCATCGGCGGCGTGGTGTTGCCGTTCGACGACGTGTCGGTGATCCGCCGTCTGGCCGGTGCGGCATGAGCCATTTGTGGACCGCCACCGAACTGACGGCTGCGACCGGCGCGCGGGCCTGGTTTTCGGTCAACGGCATTTCCATCGACACCCGCACCTTGCAGCCGGGCGATCTATTCGTTGCCCTCGAAGGCGAAACCGGCGACGGGCATGACCATGTGGCCGCTGCGCTGGCCAAGGGCGCCGCCGGGGCGATGGTCCACCGTGTGCCGGACGCGCTGCGCACCAGTGGCAAGCTGCTGGTGGTGGGCAACACGCTGGCCGGGCTGCAAATGCTTGGCAAAGCGGCCCGCGCCCGCTTCAAGGGCCGCATGGCCGCGGTCACCGGCAGCGTCGGCAAGACCACAGCCAAGGAAATGCTGCGCGCGATCCTGGCCTCGTTCGCGCCCACCCATGCCGCCGTCGCCTCGTACAACAATCACTGGGGCGTGCCGCTGACGTTGGCGCGGCTGCCGAAGGACGCGGCGTATTGCGTCTGCGAAATCGGCATGAACCACGCGGGCGAAATCGCCCCGCTGGCCGCCCTGGTGCGCCCGCATGTGGCGCTGATTACCAACGTCGAGCGGGTGCATATCGGCCATCTCGGCAGCATCGAAGCCATTGCCGCCGAGAAGGCCGCGATCCGCGCCGGGCTGACCCCGGACGGCATCGCCATCTTGCCCGGCGACTCGCCCATGCTGCCGTTGCTGCTGGCACAGCCCGTGCTGCTGGCGCAACCGGGCGGCACGGTGCGGCTGTTCGGCACCGCAGCCACGGCGGACGCGCAATTGCTCAGCGCCGATGGCACGGCCGAAACCAACGATGTCACGGCGCTGGTCGGCGGCGTGCGGCTGCATTTCCAGCTTGCCGCACCCGGCCATCACATGGCGATGAACGCGGTTGCCGCCCTGGCAGCCGCCGATGCGCTCGGCCTCGACCCGCTGGCGGCGGCGGCGGCGCTGGCAGGCTTTGCCCCGCTCGGCGGGCGCGGCGCGCGGCGCACGATTACAGTCGCCGGCGGCACCGCGCTGCTGCTCGACGAAAGCTACAACGCCTCGCCCGCTTCGGTGCGCGCCGCACTGTCGGTGCTGGCGCTGCAACCGGCCAGCCGCCGCATCGCGGTGCTGGGCGACATGCTGGAACTCGGCGCCGAAGGGCCGGCCGAACATTCCGCTTTGCTATCATCGGTTGCGCAAAGCGCCGACCTGTTGTTCACGTGCGGCCCCTTGATGCGCGCCCTCTCCGAGTCGGCACCGCCGGCTCTGGCTGGCGGCCATGCCGAGGACTCGGCGATCGTCGCGCCCATGGTGGCAGCAGCGTTGCGCCCAGGCGATGCCGTGCTGGTCAAGGGCAGTCTAGGCAGCCGTATGAAGCGCGTCACCGACGTGCTCGACAATCCGCCGGAGCCGCGTTGATGCTGTACAATCTTGCGCGGCCGCTCGCCGACCAGTTCATCATGTTCAACCTGTTCCGGTACATCACGTTCCGCTCAGGCGCTGCGTGCATGACGGCGCTGGTGGTGAGCTTTGTGCTGGGCCCGATGTTCATTCGCTGGCTGAAGCGGGTGCAGGTGTCCGGGCAGCCGATCCGCCCAGACGGGCCGGAAAGCCATTTGCTGACCAAGAAGGGCACGCCGACGATGGGCGGCGGCCTGATCCTGGCGGCGCTGAGCGTCTCGACGCTGCTGTGGGCCGATCTGCGCAGCGGCTACGTCTGGGCGGTGCTGCTGCTCACGCTCGGCTACGGCGCGCTCGGCTTCGTCGATGACTACATCAAGCTGTCGAAGAAGAATTTTCGCGGCCTGTCCGGGCGCGGCAAACTGATCGTCCAGGTGGTGCTCGGCCTGGGGGCCGCCATCTGGATCATGCTGCTCAACCACAGCCCGCTGGCCACCGTGCTGACAGTGCCGGTGTTCAAGGAAGTGATGATCCCGCTCGGCTTGGGGTTCCCGCTGTTCGGTATGCTGGTGATGCTGGGCAGTTCCAACGCGGTGAACCTGACCGACGGGCTGGACGGCCTGGCCATCGTGCCGACCATCATTTGCTGCGGCGTGTTCGCGCTGATCGCCTATCTGGTCGGCAATCAAAATTTTGCCGGCTACCTGCAACTCAATCACGTGCCGGGCGCTGGCGAGCTCACGGTGTTCTGCTCGGCGCTGATCGGCGCGGGCCTCGGTTTTCTCTGGTTCAACGCCCCGCCCGCGCGCGTGTTCATGGGCGATACCGGCAGCCTCGCGCTCGGCGGCGCGCTCGGCGCGATCGCGGTGGTGGTGAAGCACGAGATCGTGCTGGCCATCGTCGGTGGGCTGTTCGTCGTCGAGACCGTCAGCGTGATCGTGCAGGTGTTTTGGTACAAGCGCACCGGGCGGCGCGTGTTCCTGATGGCCCCGCTGCACCATCACTTCGAAAAGAAAGGCTGGGCGGAGCCAACCATCGTGATTCGCTTCTGGATCATCTCGATGATCCTCGCCCTCGTCGGTCTGGCGACGTTGAAGATCCGATGACCTTCCCGTCCGCCATCTTCGCCGGACAGCGTTTCGCCGTCGTCGGCCTCGGCCGCAACGGCTTGCCCGCCGCGCGCGCGCTGCTGGCGATGGGGGCTGGCGTGACGGTGTGGGACGACACCGAAGCTGCCCGCGCGCAGGCGGCGGCGGAGGGATTGACGGTGGCGCTGCCGCAGATGGCCGGGCTGGCCGCACTGGTGCTGTCGCCCGGCATTGCGCACACGCTGCCCAAGCCGCACCCGTTGGCGGCCCAGGCCATTGCGGCAGGCGTGCCGATTTTGTCCGATGCCGACCTGCTGTTCCGCGCCGTGCGCGCCGCAGGCTCGCGCGCCCGGTTCGTTGGCATCACCGGAACCAACGGCAAGTCCACCACCACCGCGCTGCTGGCGCACATCCTGGACCAAGCAGGCGTGCCGGTGGTGGCGGGCGGCAATCTCGGCACCGCTTCGCTGGCGCTGCCGCTGCTGCCAGACAGCGGCGTGTACGTACTTGAGATGTCGTCGTACATGTTGGAACGACTCGCCACGCTGCGATTCGATGCCGCCGCCATGCTCAATCTCAGCCCGGACCATCTGGATCGTCATGGCAGCATGGCCGGATACGCCGCCGCCAAGCAGGCAATCTTCGACCGCCAGACAGCGAGCGACGTGGCGGTGATCGGTATCGACGACGCCGCGTCGCGCGACATGGCAACCAGACTTGCCGCGCAAATCACGACGATTTCCGCCGATCAACCCGCCGATGTGTGGGCCGATGCCGGCGTGCTGCGCGATGCCGCTGGCCCAATCTGCGATCTTGCCACCGCGCGCGCCATGCCCGGCGCACACAATGCGCAAAACGCCGCCGCCGCCGCAGCGTTGGCGCTCGCCCTCGGCGTGCCGCGCGACTTGATTGCCGCTGGCATCGCCAGCTACCCCGGCCTGCCGCACCGGCTGGAACATGTCGGCACGATCAACGGCGTTGCCTTCGTCAATGACAGCAAGGCCACCAACGCCGACTCCACCGAACGTGCGCTGGCCTGCTATCCGCGCGTGGTGTGGATCGCGGGTGGCATGGCGAAAGCGGGCGGCATCGAGCCGCTGGCGCCGTTGTTTCCGCGCATCGCCGAAGCCTTCCTGATCGGCCGCGACTCGGCGCTGCTCGCCGCCACATTGGCCAAACATGGCGTCAAACACAGCCAAGCCGGCACGCTTGCCGCCGCCGCCGCCGCTGCCGCGCGCAGCGCTTTCGCCGGCGCAGCCCCGGTGGTGCTGCTGTCGCCCGCCTGCGCCAGTTGGGACCAATTCACCGGCTTCGACCAGCGCGGCGACACATTCCGCGATCTTGTTGCTGACATGAGGGAGCAAGTCTGATGCCCACGCTCTCACGCGCCGATACCTCCGTGCTGGGCCGCTGGTGGTGGACGGTAGATCGCTGGACGCTGCTTGCGGTCGGCGTGCTGATCGCGTTCGGCTACGTGATGATGCTCGCGGCATCGCCTGCGGTGGCCGAGCGCATCGGCCAGGCGCGCGAACTGCTCATCGTCAAGCAGGTGGTTTTTCTGGCGCTGGCGGGCCTGATCACCATCATGGTCAGCCTGCTGTCGCCGCAGGGCGTGCGCCGGGTGGCGATGGCCGGCTGCCTGGTGGCGCTGGCGCTGACCGCGCTGACGCTGGTGGCGGGCACCCAGATCAAGGGTGGCCAGCGCTGGATTCATTTGCCGGGGATGTCGCTGCAACCCAGCGAATTCCTCAAGCCGTGCTTCGCTGTCACCGCCGCGTGGCTAATTTCCGAAGGCAAGCGCACGCGCGGCTTCCCCGGCACGCTGATCGCTCTCGGCGTTTATGCGGTCATCGCACTGCTGCTGAAGTCGCAACCGGATTTCGGCATGCTTGCTGTCGTCACTGCGATCTTTCTGGCCCAGTTGTTTCTCGGCGGCATGCACCCGCTGATCATCGGCGGCCTCGGCGGCCTCGTCGCGGCGGGCGGCGCCGCCGCCTACATGTTCGTGCCGCACGTGCACCTGCGGGTGGAGAAGTTCATCCACCCCGACAAAAGCGAGCACTACCAGATCGACCGCGCCATGGATGCGTTCGGCGCAGGCGGCCTGCTGGGGCGCGGCCCCGGCGAAGGCCATGTGAAGGACGTGCTGCCCGACGCGCACGCCGACTTCGTGTTTGCCGTCGCGGGCGAGGAGTTCGGGCTGATTCTGTGCCTGATCATCCTCGGCATCTTCGCCTTCATCGTGCTGCGCGGCCTGCTGCGGATGCTCGGCGAATCGGACCTGTTCGTGGTGCTGGCCGCCGCCGGACTGGTCGCCAGCTTCGGCCTGCAAGCGTTGGTCAACATGGCCTCCACGCTGGACATGATGCCGACCAAGGGCATGACGCTGCCGTTCATCTCCTACGGCGGTTCCTCGGTGATCGCGGTGGCCTTCGGCATGGGCCTGCTGCTCGCCCTCACCCGCCGCCGCCCCGGCAATACTGCGATGGGCAACAGCACAATGGGCAGCGACGCGCTGGCCGGAGAAGCATGGTGAGGGGGCCCGTGGCACAGCCCGTGGTGATTGCCGCCGGGGGTACCGGCGGGCATTTCTTCCCGGCCGAGGCGCTGGGTGCGGAACTGGTGCGGCGCGGCCACCGCATTGTGCTGTTCACCGATGCGCGGCGCGGCGCCATCGCCTCGCCGGTGTTCGACGGGCGTGAGCGTTTCATCATTCGCGGCGCCGGGATCGCCGGGCGCGGCCTGCTGCGCGGCGCGTCCGCCGCCGCCGGGCTGGCTGCCGGCACGCTGCAAGCGCGCCAGATTCTGGCGCGGCTCAATCCGTCGGCACTGATCGGCTTCGGCGGCTACCCGTCCGTCGCCCCGGTGCTGGCCACGCGCCTGCTGCGCCATCGCCCGCCGGTGCTGCTGCACGAACAGAACGCCGTGCTGGGCCGCGCCAACCGTATGCTGTCGCGCTACGCCAGCATGGTGGCGCTGAGCTTCGCCGCCACGTCCCATGTGCCACCCGGCGTGCGGCAATCCGTCACCGGCAACCCGGTGCGCCCAGCCATCGCGGCACTGGCCGGACAACCGTATCCGGACGCCAGCGGCGATCTGCATCTGCTGGTGCTCGGCGGCTCGCTCGGCGCACGGGTGTTCTCCGACGTGGTGCCCGCCGCCCTGGCCGAATTGCCCGAGACGCTGCGCGCCCGCCTGCGGGTGACGCAGCAATGCCGCGCCGAGGATCTGGAGCGCGTGCGCGCCGCCTACGCCGCGAGCGGCATTCACGCTGAGCTGGCACCGTTCTTTGCCGATATGCCCGCCCTGCTGGCCCGCACGCATCTCGTCGTCGCCCGCGCCGGAGCCTCGACAGTGGCCGAACTGGCGGTCGCCGGGCGGCCTTCGATGCTGGTGCCGCTGCCGCACGCCATCGACGACCATCAAACCGCCAACGCTTATGCGCTCACCGGCGACGGTGGCGGCTGGCAGACGGCCCAGGCGCAATTGACCGCGGCCGGGCTCTCCGATGAGTTGCGTTTGTTGCTCACCAATCCCGACGTCATGGCCGAGGCCGCTGGCGAGGCCGCCCGCCTCGCCCGCCCGGACGCCGCCGCGCGGCTGGCCGACCTTGTCGAGACCGTCATGACCAAACACCCGGAGCGTGCCCAATGAGAGCCCTGCCGCTCAGCATCGGGACGATCCACTTCATCGGTATCGGCGGCATCGGCATGTCCGGCATCGCCGAGGTGCTGCACACGCTCGGATATTCGGTGCAGGGCAGCGACATCTCCGACAACGCCAACGTCCGCCGCCTGCGCGATTCGGGCATTCCCGTCGCCATCGGCCACGACGCCGCCAACCTGCGCGACGCCCAGGTGGTCGTGGTCTCCACCGCCGTGAAGCCCGACAACCCCGAGGTCAAGGCCGCCCGCGCCAAGCTGATCCCGGTGGTGCGCCGCGCCGAAATGCTGGCTGAGTTGATGCGGCTGCGCTGGGCCATCGCGGTCGGCGGCACCCACGGCAAGACCACCACCACGAGCCTCGTCGCCACCGTGCTGGAAGCCGCACGGCTCGACCCGACCGTGATCAACGGCGGCATCATCGAGGCGTACGGCACCAACACCCGCCTCGGCGCCGGCGACTGGATGGTGGTCGAAGCCGACGAAAGCGACGGCAGCTTCCTGCGCCTGCCCGCCACCATCGCGGTGGTGACCAACATGGACCCGGAACATCTGGACCACTGGGGCACCGAGCAGGCGATGACGCTCGGCTACGAGCATTTCGTGCAGAACATCCCGTTCTACGGTTTCGCGGTACTGTGCATCGACCATCCGGCGGTGCAGAAAATGATCCCGCGCCTGTCCGACCGGCGCATCGTCACCTACGGCTTCTCGCCGCAAGCCGATGTGCGCGGCGACAACCTGCGCCCCGATCCGCTCGGCACGACGTTCGATGTCGTGCTCGCCGGGCGCAATGCCGGCAGGCCACGCCGCCTCGGCCCGTTCCGGCTGCCGATGCTGGGCAGCCACAACGTGCAGAACGCACTTGCAGCCGTCGCCATCGCCGACGAAATGCTGATCGATAACGAGACGATCAAGAGCGCCTTCCTGAGCTTCAAAGGCGTCAAGCGCCGCTTCACCAAGACCGGCGAGGCGGGCGGCATCACGGTGATCGACGACTATGGCCATCACCCGGTGGAAATCTCCGCCGTGCTGAAGGCCGCCCGCCAATCCGGCGCGCGCGACGTGATCGCGGTGGTGCAGCCGCACCGCTACACCCGCCTCGCCTCGCTGTTCGAGCAGTTTTGCACCTGCATGAACGACGCCAGCACCGTGATCGTGGCCGACGTGTACGCAGCGGGCGAAGCGCCGCTGAACGGCGTCAATAAAGATACGCTGGTCGAAGGTCTGCGCGCGCGCGGCCACCGCAGCGTGGTGCCGCTGGCCGGTCCCGAGCATCTGGCCGAGATGGTGCACGCCATCGCCAAGCAGGGCGACTACGTCATCTGCCTCGGCGCCGGCACCATTACCCAATGGGCGGCCGCGCTACCGGCGCAACTGCTCGCCTTGCAAGGCGCTGCCCCGCGCCGGGCGGGGGGCGGGCGATGATGACCGCCAGCGCCAGCACGCATCTGCTCGACCGGCTGCCGCCGCTGACCGGGCGCGCCCAGGCCGATGTGCCGCTGGCGCCCACCACGTGGTTTCGCGTCGGCGGCCCGGCCGAAGTGCTGGTGCGCCCATCCAGCGCCGCCGATCTCGCGCGCTTTCTGGCCGCCCTGCCGCTGGAAATCCCGGTGGTGGCCATCGGTGCGGCCTCCAACCTGATCGTGCGCGACGGCGGCGTGCCCGGCGTGGTGCTGCGCCTTGCACGCGGCTTCACCGGCATCGATGTGGAAGCCGATGGCATTGTGGCCGGGGCTGCGGCGCTCGATGTGACGGTGGCCGAGCACGCCGCCGCCGCCGGGCTGTCCGGCATCGAATTCCTCTCCGGCATCCCCGGCAGCATCGGCGGCGCGCTGGCGATGAACGCCGGGGCGTACGGCGGCGATGTCGCCAACTGCCTGGACTGGGCCGAGATCGTCACCCGCTCCGGCGAACTGGTGCGGCTTGGCGCCGCGCGGCTGGCCTTTGCCTATCGCCACGCCAGCCTGCCGCCCGGCGGCATCGTGGTGCGCGCGCGGTTTCGCGCGGTATCCGGCGACCCTGCGGTGATTGCCGCGCGCATGGCCGAAATCCGCGCCGCCCGCGAAAGCACCCAGCCGGTGCGCGCCCGCACCGGCGGCTCCACCTTCCGCAATCCGGCCTCCGGGACCGGTGCCATGAAAGCCTGGGAACTGATCGACGCCGCTGGCTGCCGGGGGCTGACCCGTGGCGGCGCGCAAGTGGCGGAAAAGCATTGCAATTTCCTGCTCAACACCGGCGGTGCCACTGCCGCCGATATCGAGGGTCTGGGCGAGGAAGTGCGCCGCCGCGTGCACGCCGCATCCGGCGTCACGCTGGACTGGGAAATCAAACGCATCGGCCGCCCGCTGGGCAGGCCAGAGGTGGTGGCATGACCCGCGTCGCGGTGCTGTACGGCGGCATGTCCGCTGAGCGTGAAGTCTCGCTGTCCTCCGGCCGGCAAGTCATCGCCGCCCTGCGCGCCGAGGGGTTCGAGGTGACGCCGATTGATGCGGGTGCCGATCTGCGCGCCATCCTGACGGCGCTCGATCCGAAGCCGGACGTGGTGTTCAACGCGCTGCACGGCCGCTTCGGCGAGGACGGCGCCATCCAAGGTGTGCTGGATTGGCTCGGTATTCCCTATACCCATTCCGGTGTGCGCGCATCCGCACTGGCGATGGACAAGGCCGCCGCCAAGGCGGTGTTCGCCGCCGCCGGGCTGCCGGTCGCCGCCGGACGGGTGATCGACATCGCGGCCCTGGAACACGCCGACCCGCTGCCGCGCCCGTACGTGGTCAAGCCGCTCAACGAAGGCTCCTCGGTCGGCGTCTCGATTATCCGCGACGGCGACAACCGCCGCGCCGCCGTGGTGGAGAACTGGAGCTTCGGGCCGCAAGCCATCGTCGAGGAATTCATCCCCGGCCGTGAACTGACGGTCGGCGTGCTGGAAGGCCGCGCGCTGACCGTCACCGAAATCGCGCCGAAGCATGGCTTCTACGACTACGAATCGAAATACGCCGACGGCGGCTCGCGCCACGTCATCCCCGCCGTGCTGGATCCAGACACCACCGCCAAGGCCATGGACATGGCGGTGGCCGCGCACCGCGCGCTGGGCTGCCGTGGCGCGAGCCGGGCGGATTTTCGCTACGACGACACGCAAGGCTTGCCGGGGCGGCTGGTGCTGCTGGAAGTCAACACCCAGCCCGGCCTGACCCCGACCTCGCTGCTGCCCGAACAAGCCGCGCATATCGGCATCGGCTTCGGCGCGCTGTGCACTTGGATGGTGGAGCATGCCGCATGTCGGGCGTGAAAAAACCGCGCGGGCCGCGCCCCGCCCAGCGTCCGCCGGTGCGCCCGGCGGTACAAGACCGGCCGAGCCGCTGGCAAATGATGCTGCGCCGCCAGCGCCGCATGCTGCTGCCTGCCGTGGGCGCGCTGGCGTTGATCGCGCTCGCCACCGCAGGCCTGGCCACGGTGAATGCCTTCGGACCCGGCGGCACTTTGCGTCAGCAACTTGGCGAGGCCACCGCGCCATTCGGCCTGCGGGTTAAAAACGTGGTGATCGAAGGCCGCCAAAAGACCCCGGAAGGACTGCTCGACGCGGCGCTGGGCATTGGCGCCGGCGATCCGATCATGGCGTTCTCGGTCGATGCGGCGCGCGCCCGGATCGAGGCGATCCAGTGGGTGCAGTCGGCCAGCGTGTCGCGCCAGTTGCCCGACACCATCGTGGTGCAACTGAAGGAACGCAGCCCGTTCGCGGTCTGGCAGCACGACGGCAAGTTCGTGCTGGTGGATCGCGCCGGCGACGTCGTCACAGGGTCGGATTTCGGCAGCTTCGCCAAGGAATTGCCGCTGGTGGTGGGCGACGGCGCCGAGAAGGCCGCCGCCGCGTGGCTCGATCTGCTGGCGACCCAGCCGTTGATTCAGTCGCGCGTCACCGCTTCGGTGCGCGTGGGCGAGCGGCGGTGGAATATCCGGCTGAACAACGGCACCGACGTGCTGCTGCCCGAAGGCGCCGAGGCACAGGGTTTGGCGCGGCTGGTCGAGTTGCAAGGCACGCACGCGCTGCTCGACCGGCCGTTGCAGGTCATCGATTTGCGGCTGCCCAACCGGTTCTCGTTCCGCGCGCAGCCGGCGCACGGGCCGGACGGCAAAGACATCCCGCAGCCTCCGCCAGCCCCGCCAGCGGCAAGGAAACCGACATGAACGAATTGTCGCGCCGCATTGCGCTGCCGCCGTCCGACATGGAGAACGAACCGGCAGTGCGCGCCCGGCCCCGCCCGTCCGGGCCGGTTGGCGTGCTGGATATCGGCACCACCAAGATCGCCTGCGTGATCGGCCGCATCGAATCGGACGGCACGCCGCGCGTGCTGGGCTTCGCCTGGCAGCGGGCGCGCGGGGTGCGTGGCGGCGGCATCGTTGACATTCACGAGGCGGAGCGCGCGATCCGCGCCTGCGTCGGCCAAGCCGAAACCGAGGCCGATGTGCGGCTGCGCAGCATCGTGGTGAACCTGTCGTGCGGCCAGCCGGAAAGCCGGGCGATGAACCTGCAATGGCCGATCAGCGGCCGGGCGGTCACCGACCAGGATGTGCGCCGCGTGTTGCTGGAATGCCGCGCCCGCGCCGCAAGCGAAGGCCGCGATATCATCCACGCGCTGCCGCTGGCTTGGGCGGCCGACGACGCGCAGGGGGTCGCCGACCCGCGCGGCCTGTACTGCGACACGCTCAGCGTGCGGATGCATGTCGTCGATGCGATGAAAACCGCCCTGCTCAACGTCGGCGCATGTCTGCAACTGTGCGATCTGGAAGTCACCGAAATGGTGTCCGCCCCGTTTGCCGCCGGGCTGTCGAGCCTTGTCGAAGACGAGCGGCTGTTGGGAGCCACGGTGCTGGACATGGGCGGCGGCACCACCGGCATGGCGGTATTTGGCGACGGCCAGTTGCTGCACACATCGCAAATGCCGCTGGGCGGCCAGCACATCACCAACGATATCGCCCGCGTGCTGTCCACCCCGGTGGCGCACGCCGAACGGCTGAAGACCTTGTACGGCAGCGCCCAGGCCAGCCCGGACGACGAGCGCGAAATGCTGCCGGTACCCATGGTGGGCGAAGAAGAACACCACATCGCCAAAGTCCCGCGCAGCGCGGTGGTGAACATCATTTGCCCACGCCTGGAAGAAACCTTCGAGATGGCGCGTGAGCGGCTGGACAATTCTGGTCTCGGCCGGGCCGCCGGCACGCGGGTCATTCTGGTCGGCGGCGCCAGCCAGATGTCCGGCATCACTGAAATGGCGGCCAAAATTCTCAATCGTGGCGTGCGGCTCGGCCGTCCGGCGGCACCGCGCGGGCTGCCGGAAAGCGCCAGCGGCCCGGCCTTCGCCACCGTCACCGGGCTGCTCGCCTGGACGGCCGGCGCCGGACGGACATTGCACGACATTGACCTCGACGCGGCCGAGCCGGGCGGATTGCTCCGCCGGGCCGTCAATTTTCTTCGGGACCGGCTGTGATGTCGCTGCGAATCGGCACAGTCCCGTACACTTCACGCCTCAGCGGAAAGCGGAACCCATGACGCTCAACCTCACCGTCCCTCAGCAATCGCACACCGACTTCACCCCGCGCATCACTGTCATTGGCGTGGGCGGCGGTGGCACGAACGCTGTCGATAATATGATTGCCATGAATCTTCAGGGTGTGGAGTTCGTGGTGGCGAACACCGACGCCCAGCAACTGGTGCATAGCCGCGCGGATCGCCGCATCCAGCTTGGCCCGCACATCACGCAGGGCCTGGGCGCGGGTGCGAAGCCGGAAATCGGCCGCGCCGCCGCCGAGGAAGCCGCCGAGGAACTGTACCGCCATCTGGACGGCGTCCACATGGTGTTCATCACCGCTGGCATGGGCGGCGGCACTGGCACCGGGGCCGCCCCGGTGATCGCGCGCATGGCGCGGGAGCGGAATATTCTGACCGTCGGCGTGGTGACCAAGCCGTTCACCTTCGAGGGTGGCCGCCGGGCCAAGGCCGCCGACGCCGGCATCGACGAATTGCAGCAATACGTCGATACGCTGATCGTGATCCCCAACCAGAACCTGTTCCGCCTGGCCAATGACCGCACCGGCTTCAAGGAAGCGTTCAAAATGGCCGACAACGTCCTGTACATGGGCGTGCGCGGCGTAACCGATCTGATGGTGGCCCCCGGCCTGATCAACCTGGACTTCGCCGACATCCGCACCGTGATGGCCGAAATGGGCAAGGCGATGATGGGCACCGGCGAGGCCGAAGGCGAAAACCGCTCGGTGCGCGCCGCCGAAGCGGCAATCAACAATCCGCTGCTGGAAGACACCAGCATGGCGGGCGCGCGCGGCCTGCTGATCAACATCACCGGCGGCGAGGACATGACGCTGTTCGAGGTCGATGAAGCGGCCAACCGCATTCGCCAGGAAGTCGACGAAGGCGCCAACATCATCTTCGGCACCGCGGTCGACGAATCGCTGCTCGGCAAGATCCGCGTCTCGGTGGTCGCCACCGGCATCGACACGCCGTCCTCACGCACGGCCCAGCGCCCGCAACTCGCCACGCTCGACGGCGTGGCGGCCAGCGCGGCCGCCGCCGCTCCCCTGGCTCCGGCGGCGCACGACCCGATGCCGCGCGGCCTGCCGATGGGCGTCACGATGGGGTCCGCCGCCGTGGCGATGCAACCGGGCGTCAGCACTGGCCTGCGCCCAGCGGCCGCGCCCCCGGCGGCCCGCGTGGCCCCGCCCCAGCCGCGCATGCATGCGCAAGTTACGCCCCAGGCCGTGGTGCCGCCGCAAACGCAGCCATACGGGCTGGCCCAGCCGCAGCGGCCGGCGCCCGTGGCGGACGCCGAGTTGCAGGAAGCGGCGTTCGAGACCGGCTACGCCGATCCCGTTCGCCCAATCCAACAACGCCCGCAGCCCGCCGCGTCAGCGCAGCCGCCCCGTACCGGCACCAGCCGGTTCGCCGGTGAGCCGCGCATTCCGGGCCGCGATAACGGCCTGTTCGCCGCCGAACCGGCCGCACCGCCGGCGCAAATCGGCCGCAACCTGTTCAACCGGATGACCAACGCCTTCCACCGCGATCCGCCGTCTGCCCCCAAGCAGCCTGAACCGCAACAATATGTCGAGCCGCGCACGGCCGCGACACGCCACGATACGGCCCAGGCCAGTCACCGCCAGCCTGGCCAGGACGAACCCGGGATTGAAATCCCGGCGTTCCTGCGCCGCCAAGGCAATCCCTGAGCCTGACCCGATGGAGCGGCGATCCGCTGCCGCTCCATCGGGCTTGCTGCGCCGCAACAACAACTGACCGCCAAACCGTCTTTTGCATCACGGCATTTTCCTTAAAATCAGTGCCTTACCCCGAAATATTCGGAAATAATCATTGACTGGCCAAAGCCGCCAGCCGCTGTCAGCTTCAATGCGACCGATGCTGCGCGTCGGTTTGGCGCCGAGGCGCCGCCACATTGAGGACGAGCACCGAGCAATGGACGGGCTGCCCCAAACCCAGGCGATGCAAATGGCACCGGCAATCCAGCGTACCCTGCGTGCGCCGATTGACTGCGCTGGCGTCGGCCTGCATTCCGGCCGCCGGGTGCGGCTGGCGATGCTGCCGGCTCCGGCGGGGACTGGCATCGTGTTTCGCCGGACAGATCTTGGGATCGAAATCCCCGCCCGGTTCGACCATGTCGTCGATAGCCGCTTGTGCACCGTCATCGGTTTGCCCGGCCTGCCCGAAGCTCGGGTTTCGACAATCGAGCATGTGATGGCGGCCCTTGCCGGTGCGGGCGTGCACAACGCCATCGTCGAAATCGATGGGCCGGAAGCGCCGATCCATGACGGCTCAGCCGCTGGTTTCCTGTTCCTGATCGACTGCGCCGGCATCGCCGAGCAACATGAATTTTCCGCCGCCATCGAAGTGCTGCGCCCGGTGCGGGTTGAGCACGGCGAGGCGTTCGCCGAGCTGAGGCCGTTCGCCTTCGGCTTCGACATGGCGATGTCGATTGCCTTCGAGGCCGCCGCCATCGGACGTCAGGCGCTGACGCTGCGGCTGTCGCCCGAGTCGTTCCGCGCCGAACTCTCGCGCGCCCGCACCTTTACGCTGGCCAGCGAAGTCGCCGCCCTGCGCGCGGCAGGCCTCGCACTTGGCGGCAGCCTGGACAACGCGGTGGTGGTGGATGGCGCGAAAGTGCTGAACCCGGCCGGATTGCGCATGGGTGATGAGTTCGTGCGCCACAAGCTGCTCGACGCGGTGGGCGATCTGGCGCTGGCTGGCGCGCCGCTGCACGCCCGCTTCATCGGCCATCGCACCGGCCATGCGCTGAACAACCGGCTGCTGCGGGCGCTGTTCGCCGACGCCGCCAACTGGCGCTTGCAACCGGCACCGGTGGAAGTGCCGCCGCTCTCCATCTGGCAGCGCCACGCCGCAGCCGCGTAGCCGTCCTTCCGGGGGAGGCTTCGTCTGGCGCTGCGGCGTGCTATAAGCCGCTCTCCAAACTGGCCCGGTGACCGATCTTGCAGACCTTCCGCTCCGCCGCCCTGATCCTGCTCGTGCTGTTGGGCGGCTGCTCCATGTTCGGCAGCAGCGAGGACACCAAGGAAGACCCTTCGGCCGTGCCGGTCGAGGTGACCTATAATCGCGGTGTCGATGCGCTGACGAGCAAGCACTATCTTGTGGCGGTAAAGCAGTTCGATAATGTCGAACAGTATTATCCGTATTCGACTTGGGCAGTGAATGCGCAGTTGATGCAGGGTTATGCGCAATATCTGCAAGAACATTATACCGATGCCATCGGCACGCTCAACCGCTTCATCGAATTGCATCCGTCGCACCGCGATGTCGCCTATGCGTATTATTTGCGGGCGATGTCGTATTACGAACAGATCGCCGATATTGCCCGCGACCAGAAGGGCACCCAGGAGGCCATGGGGGCGCTGCAGGAAGTGGTCAACCGCTTTCCCGACAGCGGCTATGGCCGCGACGCCAAGCTGAAGATCGACCTCGCGCGCGACCATCTGGCCGGCAAGGAAATGGAGGTCGGCCGCTACTACGAGCGCCAGCACCTCTACACCGCCGCCATTGGCCGGTTTCAGCGGGTGATCGACGACTTTCAGACCACCAACCACATCCCGGAAGCGCTGCACCGGCTGACCGAGATCTATCTGCTGCTCGGGCTGCCCGGCGAAGCGCGCAAGACCGCGGCTGTTCTGGGACATAACTATCCCGGTAACGAATGGTACGTGGACAGCTACAATCAACTGATCGCCGACGGGCAGGTGAAGGGCGCGCAAGTCCCGGTCACCGCCGGCAGCGGCCCCGGCTTCTTCAACCGCGCATTCGGCTGGGTGTTCTGAACTTCGGCGCGGCCCGGCACAGCCGATGCTGACCGCGCTCGCGATCCGCGATGTGGTGCTGATCGAGCGGCTCGATCTGAGCTTTGGCCCGAATCTGACGGTGCTGACCGGCGAAACCGGCGCGGGAAAGTCGATCCTGCTCGACAGCCTCGGCCTGGCGCTCGGCGCCCGTGCCGAGTCGGGGCTGGTGCGCGCCGGCGCCGAGCAGGCATCGGTGGCCGCCGTGTTCGCCCCGCCCGCTGGGCACCCGGCTTACGAACTGCTCGCCGAACAGGGCATCGACGCCGAGGACGAGATTGTGCTGCGCCGCGTGCTGGGGCGTGACGGGCGGTCGCGGGCGTTCGCCAACGATGCGCCGGTGGGCTTGGCGCTGTTGCGCCGGGTGGGAGCCTTGCTGGTCGAAGTGCAGGGCCAGCATGACCAGATGGGCCTCGCCGATCCGGCCGGACATGTGCTGCTGCTGGATGCCTTCGCGGTGCCGCCGCAGTTGCGCGACACGGTGGCGCGCCGCCATCGCGCGTGGCGCGATGCCGCCCGGGCCTTGAGCGAGGCGCGCGAGGCTATCGCCGCAGCCCAGCGCGATCAGGATTGGCTGCGCCATGCCGCCGCCGAACTGTCCAGCTTGGCACCGCAACCCGGCGAAGAAGACGAACTCGCCAGCGAGCGCCAGCGCCTGCAAGCCGGCGAACGCCGTGCGGCCGCCATTGCCGCGGCGCTCTCCGAACTCACCCCGCGCGACCGGCGCAGCGCCGGGCCTGCCGCCGCCCTGCGCTCGGCCAGCCGCGCGTTGCAGCGATTGGGTGAGGACGCCGAGGCCGCCCCGGCGTTGCAGGCGCTCGATCAGGCCGAAACCGCGCTGGCCGAGGCGGAAACCCTGCTCGCCCGTCTGGCCGACTCGGCGGAGGCCGACCCGCGTTTGCTGGAGCGCGCCGAGGAAAGGTTGTTCGCGCTGCGCGCCGCCGCGCGCAAGCATAGCGTCACCGTCGCAGGGCTGCCCGACTTGCTGGCCGCGCTGCACGCCAGGCTCGCGGCGCTGGAAACCGGGGAAGCCGCCATCGACGCGCTGGCCGCCGCCGCTGCCGCCGCGCGCACCGCCTACACCACCGCCTGCGCCGAGCTGTCCAAGGCCCGGCGCGATGCCGCCAAGCGGCTGGATCGTGCCGTGGCGCAGGAATTGCCGCCGCTGAAGCTTGACCGCGCCCGCTTCGTCATCGACGTCGCCAGCCTCGACGAAGCCGCCTGGGGGCCGCTCGGGGCCGACGCGGTGCGTTTCCTGATCGCCACCAATCCGGGCCAGGAGCCGGGGCCGCTCGGCAAGGTTGCCTCGGGCGGCGAGCTTTCCCGTTTGTTGCTGGCGTTGAAAGTGGTGCTGGCGGGCAGTTCGCCGGTGCCGACGCTGGTGTTCGACGAGGTCGACTCGGGCGTCGGCGGCGCGACGGCGGCGGCGGTGGGCGAACGGCTGGCCCGTGTGGCTGAGCGGGTGCAGGTGCTGCTGGTCACGCACAGCCCGCAGGTGGCGGCACGCGGTGCCGCGCATTTGCGGGTGGCCAAGTCGTCCGGCAAGAATCGGGCGGAAACCCGAGTCGAACCGCTCGATGGCGGCGCGCGGCGCGAGGAAATCGCCCGTATGCTGGCCGGTGAAACCATCACCGAGGCGGCCCGGGCGGCGGCCGACAGCCTGCTGGGGGCAGCGTGATCGCGGTCGATAAACTGACAGACGCCGAAGCCGCCGCCGAATTGGCCCGGCTGGCCGCCGAGATCGCCGCCGCCGACCGCGCCTATTACGAACGCGATGCCCCCGATTTGACCGATGCGGAATACGACGCGCTGCGCCAGCGCAATGCCGCCATCGAAGCGGCGTTTCCGCTTCTGGTGACCGCCGATTCGCCGAGCCGCCGGCTGGGCGCTGCACCCGCCAGCGGGTTCGCCAAGCTGCGCCACGCGGTGCCGATGCTGTCGCTCGACAACGCCTTCGCGCCCGAGGACTTTATCGAATTTTGCGAGCGGGTGCGCCGCTTCCTCGGGCTGAAGGATACGCCGCTGGCCTTCGCCGCCGAGCCGAAGATCGACGGGCTGTCGATCAACCTGACCTACGAGAACGGCGTGTTCATCCACGGCGCCACGCGCGGCGACGGCAGCGAGGGCGAGGACGTCACCGCCAATTTGCGCACCATTGCCGACGTGCCGCAGCAACTGCGCGGCGATGCACCGGCGCGCATCGAGATTCGCGGCGAAGTATTCATGACCAAGGCGGATTTCCTGGCGCTGAATGCGGCGCAAGAAGCCGCCGGGCAAAAGGTGTTCGCCAACCCGCGCAACGCCGCCGCGGGAAGCCTGCGCCAGATCGACCCCGCCGTGACCGCCGGCCGCCGCCTGTCGCTGTTCGCCTATGCGATGGGCCAAGCCAGCGAGCGCGTGGCCAGCACCCATTGGGCCTATCTGCAACGCCTCAAGGAATGGGGCTTCGCGGTCAACGGCCGCAACCAATTGCTCGCCAGCGAAACCGATGCGGCGGCGTTTCAGGCGGCGATGGCGGCCGGGCGTTCGGCGCTGCCGTACGACATTGATGGCGTGGTCTATAAGATCGATGATCTGAGCTTGCAGGAACGGCTGGGCTACGTGGGGCGCGAACCGCGCTGGGCGATTGCCTGGAAATTCCCCGCCGAGCAGGCGACAACCGTATTGCAGGACATCGAAATTCAAATCGGCCGCACGGGGGCGCTGACCCCGGTGGCGATTCTGCAATCGGTCAATGTCGGCGGTGTGCTGGTAACACGGGCGACGTTGCACAACGAGGACGAGATCGCCCGCAAAGACACGCGGATCGGCGACACCGTTGTCGTGCAGCGCGCCGGCGACGTGATTCCGCAGATTGTCACTGTACTGTTGGACAAACGCCCGGCAGACGCGGTGGCCTATGCGTTCCCGACCCACTGCCCGGCCTGCGGCAGTCTGGCCGTGCGCCCGCCTGGCGAGGTGGTGAAGCGCTGCACCGGCGGGCTGACCTGTCCGGCGCAGGTTGAAGAACGGCTGGCGCATTTCGTCTCGCGCGCTGCCTTCGATATCGACGGTCTTGGGGCGAAAACGGTGCATGAGTTCATGCAGGCCGGTCTGCTGCATAGCCCGCTGGACATCTTCAAGCTGACCGCCGCCGACATCGCCGGGCGTGAAGGCTGGGGAGACACGTCGATTGCCAATCTACTGCGCGCCATCGAGTCGCGGCGGCGCATCCCGCTCGCGCGGTTCATTTTCGCACTCGGCATTCGCCGCATCGGCGAGGCAACCGCAAAATTACTAGCCAAACACTACGGAAATTTTGCCATCTGGCGTGCACAAATGCGTGAGGCGGTGGCCATCGGGTCGCAGGCCCGAATCGACCTATCCAGCATCACCGGCATCGGCCCGGCCATCGCCGAAGAATTGGGGGAATTCTTCGCCGAACCGCGCAATCTGACGGCCGTGGACGCGCTCGCCGGCGCGCTGTCGATCGATGATTATGTTGGCGCCGCTGGCCCTGGCGAGGGACAACTGGCCGGGAAAATCGTGGTTTTCACGGGCACGTTAACGACCATGTCCCGGCCGGAAGCCAAGGCTTTGGCGGAACGGCTCGGCGCGAAAGTTCTCGACAGCGTGTCAAAACGGACCGATCTTGTCGTCGTCGGAGCCGATGCAGGCTCCAAAGCGCGTAAAGCGGCGGAACTTGGCGTGAAAGTGGTGAGCGAGGACGAATGGCGGGCATTGGCCGAAGCTGGACAGAGCACGATCGCTCCCTGACCCCCTCAAAGCGCGCAGGTCAGACAGTAAGGTTAATTTTCGTCAAGCGGGCTCCCACCGCTTGCAATTCTCTGTTACGCTCCGACGCTAATTCACGAGTGAACTGCGGAGTGATCCGGGCAGAATGTTCGGGGTAATGGAAACATCAAGCCTTCTCCATTCAAGTGACGGTCGCCAGCCGCCGCGTGTGCTGATCGTGGAAGATATCGCCCCGGTCGCCACCGCTGTGGAAGCGGCGTTGCGTTCCAGCGGAATGGAGACTGAGCTCGCGGGCACGGGCGCGGAAGCGGTCGAACGCAAGGCGGCATTTCAGCCGGACATTGTATTGCTCGACCTGCAATTGCCGGACGTGACCGGCTTCGAATTGGTCGAGCGATTTGCCCAGGACGGCGATTGCGGGATCATTGTTGTCACTTCGGCGTCCGACGAGGCGCTGCGGGTTGAGGGGCTTGACCGCGGCGCGGACGACTACCTGATCAAGCCGGTACCGATGCGAGAACTGGCGGCGCGCATCCGCGCGCTCTACCGCCGCCTTGGCCGCTCCGACCCGCGTGAACCTGCTCCACCTGCGACACAAATCGTCGTCAAACCGGCGCATCGCTGCCTGATCGGCCGCCAGGGCGAGCGCACGCTGCTAAGCGAAGCCGAATTCACCGCGCTGGAAACGCTGCTCGACGCGGACGGCGCGCCGGTGTCGCGCGAATGGCTCGGCCGAGTCGCGCTGAAGCGCCCGTTGCATGCCGATGACCGCAGCGTGGACCAACTGGTGTTGAAGCTGCGCCGCAAACTGACCGCGAGCGGCGCTGCGGAGCGGACGATTTTGTCCGCGCGGCGGCAGGGCTACGTGATCCCCGATCCGTCGTTGTTTCGGGTGGCGTTAACCGCTTCGGGCGGGCCGCGCCAAGTCAGTCACAACTACGACGATCTGCGCCCGGCCGGAGAAGACTGACCGCGCACGGCCAAGCCGGGTGGCGTGTTGCTGGCCAACGCATGGCTCACGGTGACCGGATGCTCCGCTGGGTTGATGCGGCTTGGCTTCGGTTCGGCATTGACAAATAATATGCAAAGATGCATATAATCGCTCATCGCAGCTGCCGCACGTGGCGCTGCTGCCTGAGGGGATTATGTGATGCGCTTGGTGTTCGTGGTATCGCTGCTCGCTTTGGCCTGCGGCGCGGCGCAAGCCACCCCGATTGCGGCCAACTACGTCTCGAACGGCAGCTTCGAGAATTTTACCGTCACCGGCAACGCAACCAGCTTCACCGGTTGGACCATCACCACCGGCCCCGGCGCGTACGGCCCCGGCTATGGGCCGGAATCGGCGATCACCGATGGCAGCACCGCCAACCGCTACGGCGATGTGATTGCAGCCGATAACGCCAGCACGTCCTCTCCGGACGCCGCCGGCACGCACGCGCTGTACCTGGTGGACGATGTGGCCTACGAGACGTTGAGCGAGACGGTCTATCTGCCGCACGCAGGCACTTACGAGGTTGGCTTCGACGCGCTGAATACCGGCAGCGGCGCCAACAACGCGTTCAACTCCACCGTCACCGCACTGATCGCCGGTGTCACTGTGGTCAGCGGCAACACGACGCTGTTCGGCACCAACCGTTGGACCCATGAAAGCGCCAACGCCACCGTCGCGGCGGCGGGCAATTACACGGTGACGTTCCAATTCCAGGGCGGCACATCGCCCGCGCGCGACATCATGGTCGACCGGGTCTATATCGTCGGCAATTCCACATTGTCCGGCGGCGGCGCTTCGATACCGGTGCCGGAACCGGCCAGCCTCACCGTGCTGGCGGGCGCGCTGGCGGCGCTGGCAGGGCTGCGCCGCCGCATTTCGCGCAAGTAGTTAGGCCAGCGGCGCGCACACGGCCGCCAGCCAATCCCGCACCGGCAATTCCAGCTTCGGTCCGACCTGCGCCAGCACGCGCGCATGATAAGCATCGAGCCACGCGCGTTCGGCTGCCGTCAGCAGCGCCACGTCGATCATGCGGCGGTCGAACGGCGCCAGCGTGAGGGTTTCGAAGCGCAGGAACGGCTTGCTGGCGTTCGCCAAATCAGCCGGCTGCACCAGTACAAGGTTTTCCAGCCGGATGCCGAATTGGCCGGGCGCGTAGTAGCCTGGCTCGTCGGACAGGATCATCCCTGGTGCAATCGGCACCGGGCGGGCCATGCGCGACAGGCTGACCGGGCCTTCATGCACGGATAGATAGCTGCCGACGCCGTGGCCGGTGCCGTGGTCGTAATCCAGCCCGGCTTGCCACAAGGCCGCCCGCGCAAACGCGTCGATATGCGCGCCGCCGACGCCTTGCGGGAAGATCAGCGTGGCGATGGCGATGGTGCCCTTCAGCACCCGGGTGAAGCAGTCGCGTAGCGCCGCTGGCGGCGCATTCGGCCCAGTCCATAGCGTGCGGGTGATGTCGGTGGTGCCGTCGCTGAATTGCCCGCCGGAATCGATCAGATACACCTCATCAGGGCGGATCGGCCGGTCGGTTTCCGGGCTGACCCGGTAGTGGATGATGGCGCCGTGCTCCCCGGCCCCGGAGATCGCCGGGAAGCTTTCGCCGCGAAAGCCGGGCAGCGCTTCACGGAACGCCAGCAATTGCTTGGCCGCAGAAAGTTCGGTCTCGCGGCCCGCTGCCGTCTGCATCCAGTGCAGAAAGCGCACAATAGCGGCGGCATCGCGCAGTTGCGCCGCCCGCGCGCCTTGCTGCTCCACCGCGTTCTTGCAGGCTTTTGGCAGCAAACACGGGTCCATCCCGCCCGCGACGGTCGCCCCGGCCGCGCGCAGGTGCTGGGCGAACCAGGCTGGCGAGTTGGCCGCGTCCACCCGCACAGTG
Source organism: Rhodospirillales bacterium (assembly GCA_025359905.1). Lineage (GTDB taxonomy): Bacteria > Pseudomonadota > Alphaproteobacteria > Acetobacterales > Acetobacteraceae > CAIPHQ01. The sequence continues at coordinate 35,914 of JANYDF010000028.1, read as the reverse complement.
CGGCCCTTCAGCGCGGCCAGCGCCGCCGGCAAGGCGCTGCGCGGCTGCACGCTGACGCCATTGCCGAGCCACGCCCGCGTTGCTTCGGGCAGCTTGCGCGGGTCCATGAACAAATCGACCGCGCCATCGGCATGGATAATCACGAAGCCGAGCGCGAACGGGGTAAACGGCACGTCGCTGCCGCGAATGTTCAGCAGCCACGCCAGCGAGGCGGGATCGGTGATCACCGCTGCGTCCTGCTTGGCGGCGCGCAGGGCGGCGGCGATGTCCTCACGCTTTTGCGCCGAGCCGCGCCCAGCATAGTCCAGCCCGTGCGGCACTGCCGGGTCGAGCGGCACTTCGGGACGGCCGCGCCATACCGCATCGATGGGGTTGCTATCCTGCGCCACCAGGGTCACGCCCGCATCGGCGTGGCGCTGCACCGCATCTTCCGGCATCAGCCACGGGTCATAGCCGATGCGCAGGCCGGGCGCGGTCTCGGCAAGCCACAGATGCGGCGGCGTTTCGGTGACGTGGCGTTGCTGCCACATCACCGCACCGGTCTGGGCGGCGGCTTGCTGCACGTAGCGGCCATCGACAAAAATTGCCGCGCGGTCCTGCAAAACGATGGCGGTACCGGCGCTGCCGGTGAAACCCGTCAGCCAAGCCAGCCGCTCTGCCGACGGTGGCACGTATTCGCCCAAATGCTCATCGGCGCGCGGGACGATGAAGCCGTCGAGGCCCCGGCGCGACAACTCATCCCGCAAAGCATACAAATTCGGCGAATTCATGGCCGTGCTATGTCCTTCGCGCCGCGATGCATTTTGCATATCTCCCTATGACTTCCTGCTCTAGCCGCATAGCTGGCGAAGGAACTTGGCAAATTTCCCAGCGCAAACTTGGACTATATTGCGTTGCAACAAGGCCGCGCGGTGGTTGGCATTCTCGCTCATCCACCCGCCACGGCCCGCTGACCAGGACTTCATCAGATGACCGCCACCTTTGCCAAGGACGGCATGACGTTCGTGATGCTCGCAAGCCTTTCGAGCGCCGGAATTCTCGCTGACCGCACTGCCGATAGCTTCCGTGGCGAACCGGCGGCCCGGCCGCTCGGCGCGCGCGTCAAGGCAGCAGCCAGGTGGCTGTTGCAGATCCCGCGACGCGCCGCTGTTATCAACGCGTTGAGCGGGCTGTCGGACCATGAATTGGCCGATATCGGCCTGAGCCGCAATGAGCTCGCCCGCGTATTCGACGGCCAGTTCAACGCCGACCGTGCGTGCCAGCGCTAATCCCCCAAGCGCTGACAAGCCGCAAACGCGTCCTGCGCGCCGTCAGCGGCGCGGGGCGCGTTTGCGCTCTTCATTGGCGGCATACAGTCCGCTGGCGGCAATGATAACCGCCCCGGTGATTGTCGCGGCCCCCGGCCGAGCGGCGAACACCACGACGCCAAACAGCGTCGACCAGATCAGCTGCAAATATGAGAATGGCGCCAGCAGCGACGCCGGTGCGTGGCGGTAGGCCAACACAACCAAGCTCTGCCCCGCCGAGGCAGCGACGCCGATCAGCAGGCAGGCAGCGAATTCCGGCCCGGTGGGCATCCGCGCCACCATCGGCAGCATCACCGTCAACACCACGAAACCGCTGCAGGCGCTCCAGGCCAGCGTGGTGCCAGCACGGTCGCTGGTGGACAGTTTGCGGGTCAATACAATGGCGATGGCCCACGCCAGCGCCGACGCCACCGGAAACACCGCCGCGACTTGAAACGCGCTGGTGCCGGGCTGGGCGGCCACGACGGCGCCCAGCAGGCCGACACCCACCGCCGCCCACCGCCGAAAACCCACCTGTTCGCCGAGGAACGGCACCGACAGCACGGTGATGAACAGCGGCGCCACAAAATTGATCGCCGCACAGTCGGCAATCGGCATGCGCTGCAAGCCCATCACGAACATCAGCGCCGACGCCACGACCGCCACGCCGCGCAGAATTTGCTGGCCGGGCTTACGGCTGCGCAACGAGCCGATGCCGTGGCGGGCTGCGGGCGCCAGCGTGATGCCGACGAAGATCGCATAGCGGAACCATGCCACTTCGACCACCGGCAGCGTGGCGCTGACGTATTTCGCGGTGATGTCGGAGATCGAAAACAGCAAGGTCGCTGCGATCAGCAGTATAATTCCGCGCAGCGCGTTGTCGGCGCGCGGCAACGCGGCAGGCTCGGTCAGACTGCTGGCAGGTGACGGCAAGGGCGGCGGACCATGCGTGCGGTAGAATGCGATTGCGTAGCACGACACTGCGCGGCGTTTGCGGCGGCAAAGCGGCATGGCCGCCCTGCTTGCCGCCGCCGCGCATCGGACGTTGCAACGGCCCGCAACATTGGCCATGATGAGGGTGTTCGGAGTTACCCTGAGCGGGAGAGCGCGCCCTCATGGCTTGGGGACGCCGCCGAAGGCGCAACCGGCCCCCGGAAACGCTCAGGCTAATGGACCGCTTCGGGATACGAACCTCTGGAAAGCCGGCCCGCCCCGTTAGGGGCAGGCTGCACCGACGGAGTAACGGTCGCCGCCCGTCTGGGTTGGCCGCCGGAATCTCTCAGGTTCCGTGACAGAGGGGGGCCCAGTCTGCCGGTCGCAAGCGGTGCGATCCAGGACCGGGCTCGATCCCTCGACCGCGGAGTGACCGATGACCAACATGCAAACCGATCCGCCGGTGCAGCAAACGCCGCTTGCGGCGCTGCACGCGGCACTTGGCGGCCGCATGGTGCCGTTCGCCGGGTGGAGTCTGCCGGTGCAATACCCGGCCGGCATCATCGCCGAGCACCGCCAGTGCCGCGAACGCGCCGCCCTGTTCGACGTGTCCCATATGGGCCAGTTCAGCCTGCACGGGCCAGGCGCCGCCGAGGCGCTGGAAACCGTCGCGGTGGGCGAACTCGCCGGACTGCGCGACGGGCGGCAGCGCTATTCGCTGTTCACCAGCGATTCGGGCGGCATCCTCGATGACCTGATGGTGGCCCGGCTCGGTGAGACGCTGCACCTGATCGTCAACGCCAGCCGCGCCGATCACGATTTCGCCCATTTGCAAGCGCATCTGCCAGCCAGTGTGCCGCTGCGCCGCCACCCGGACCGCGCGCTGCTGGCCCTTCAAGGACCGCTCGCGGTGAAAGCCTTGGCGCGGCTATGCCCAGCGGCAGCTTCCATGACGTTCATGGCCATCGCAGCGCTGGACATTGCCGGCATCGCCTGCCTGGTCACCCGCTCCGGCTACACCGGCGAGGACGGGTTCGAGATTTCCGTGCCGGGCGGCGATGCCGAAGCCCTGGCGCGGCGGCTGTTAGCGGAACCGGAGGTTGCCCCTGCCGGGCTGGGGGCGCGCGACAGCCTGCGCCTGGAGGCCGGGTTGCCGCTGTGGGGCCACGACATCGACGAACTGACCACGCCAATTGAGGCCGGGTTGACCTGGGCGCTCGGCAAGCGCCGCCGCATGGCGTGGGATTTCCCCGGGGCGGCCGCAATCCGCGATCAGCTCGACAACGGCGCGCCGCGCCGGTTGGTGGGCCTGCTGCCTGAAGGACGCGCCCCGGTACGAGCCGGCACGATGCTGGTGGCCGACGACGGCAGCGCGGCTGGCACCGTTACCTCCGGCACGTTCTCGCCCACCTGCGACGCGCCTATCGCCATGGCGTATCTGCGCCGCGATCTGGCTGGCGACGGTGTTGCCGTGTCCGCCATGCTGCGCGGCAAGCCGGTGCCCGCCCACGTCGCGCCGCTGCCGTTTGTTCCACATCGCTACGCACGCTAAATCATTAAGGGGAATGGTTATGTCCGAAATCCGTTTCACGCACGATCATGAGTGGGTCCACCTGATCGACGGCGTCGCTACCATTGGCATCACCGATCACGCGCAGCAGGCGCTGGGCGACATCGTGTTTGTCGAACTGCCGCAGCCGGGCCGCGAGGTCGCGGCGGGCGAGGCGATCGCCGTGGTCGAGAGCGTCAAAGCAGCATCAGACATTTACGCACCGGTCGCTGGGCGGGTCACCGAAGTCAATGCCGAACTGACCGCCGACCCGGCGCTGGTCAACCGCGAACCTGCCAGCGGCGGCTGGTTCTTCAAGTTGGTCCCTGCCGACCTGGCCGCCATCGCAGCACTGATGGACGAGGCCGCCTACGCCGCGTTCGTGGAGACGCTGTGATGGACAGTCTGGCCAGCCTGACCGATCTGGAGGCGGCGGACGCGTTCATCGGCCGCCATATCGGCCCCGGCGACGCGGAAATCGCGGCGATGCTAGCGCAGGTCGGCGCGGGCACGCTCAGCGAATTGGCCGGACGCGCGGTGCCCGCCGCAATCCGCGCCCCGGCCGGCGCCTTGCCGCCTGTGGTCGATGAAGCGGGCGTGCTGGCCGAATTGCGCGCGCTGGCGGCGATGAACGTTGGCAAGAAATCGCTGATCGGCTGCGGCTATCACGGCACCCATGTGCCGCCGGTGATCCTGCGCAACGTGCTGGAAAACCCTGGCTGGTACACCGCTTACACGCCGTATCAGGCCGAACTGGCGCAAGGCCGGCTGGAAGCGCTGCTGAACTTTCAGACGGTGATTTGCGACCTGACCGGCATGGCCATCGCCAATGCCTCGTTGCTCGACGAAGCCACCGCGGCCGCCGAGGCGATGCACATGGCGCTTGGCTTGGCGCGGGCCAAATCCACCGTGCTGGCGGTGGGCCGCGATGTGCATCCGCAAACCCGCGCTGTACTGGCCACCCGTGCGGCAGCCATCGGCGTGACGCTGGCCGACGTGCCACCGGGCGATCCCGCAGCCCTGCGCGCCGCCGCCCCGTTCGCGGTGGTGCTGCAATACCCCGGCACCTCGGGTGGCGTGCGCGACTTGCGCGCGGAAATCACCGCAGCACAGGACAGCGGCGCGCTGGCCATTGTGGCCGCCGACCTGCTGGCCTGCACGCTGCTGGCAGCACCCGGCGGCTTGGGCGCCGACGTGGTGGTGGGCTCGGCGCAACGCTTCGGCGTGCCGATGGGTTACGGCGGGCCGCATGCCGGCTTTCTCGCCACCCGCGACGCCTATCGCCGCGCCATGCCGGGCCGGTTGGTCGGCGTGTCGGTCGATGCGGCGGGCAATCCGGCGCTGCGCTTGGCACTGCAAACCCGCGAGCAGCATATCCGCCGCGAGAAGGCCACATCCAACATCTGCACCGCGCAAGTGCTGCTGGCCGTGATGGCGGGCTGCTACGCGGTGTGGCACGGCCCAGAGGGGCTGCGCCGCATTGCCCAGCGGACCAATCTGCTCGCCCGGCTGCTGGCCGGGGCGGCGGGCCGCGCTGGGCTGGCGCTGCGCCACGCAGCGTATTTCGACACCATCGCCATTGAGGCCGGACCGCGCGCCGACGCGATCATGGCGGCGGCGCTGGACGCCGGGTTCAACCTGCGGCGGCTGGACGCCACCGGCATCGCCATCGCGCTCGACGAGACCGTGACGCGCGCCGATCTGGCGGCGCTGTGCGGCGTGCTGGGCGCCGAACCAGCGGACGCGCCCGAGAGCATCCCGGCGGCGCTGCAACGCGGCGCGGATTATTTGCGGGCCCCGGTGTTTCACACCCACCGCAGCGAAACCGCGATGCTGCGCTACTTGAAACGGCTGGAAGACCGCGACGTGGCGTTGAACCGGGGCATGATCCCGCTCGGCTCCTGCACCATGAAACTCAACGCCACCGCCGAGATGATGCCGATCACCTGGCCCGAATTCGCCGACGTGCATCCGTTTGCGCCGGACGCGCAGACCATCGGCTCACGCACGCTGATCGCCCGGCTGTCCGAATGGCTTGGCGCCCTCACCGGCTTCCCGGCGGTGTCGCTGCAACCCAACGCGGGCAGCCAGGGCGAGTTCGCCGGGCTGCTGGCCATTCGCGGCTATCAACGCGCGCATGGCCAAGGCGGGCGCGACGTGTGCCTGATCCCGGCCAGCGCGCACGGCACCAATCCGGCCAGTGCGGCGATGGCTGGGCTGCGCGTGGTGGTGGTGGCCTGCGACAGCCACGGCAACATCGACATTGCCGATCTGCGCGCCAAGGCCAGCCAGCACGCCGCGCAATTGTCGGCGCTGATGGTGACATATCCCAGCACGCACGGGGTGTTTGAGCCGACCATCAAGGACGTGTGCGCCATCGTCCACGACGCGGGCGGGCAGGTTTACATGGACGGCGCCAACATGAACGCGCAGGTCGGGCTGACCAGTCCGGGCGCGATTGGCGCGGATGTGTGCCATCTGAACCTGCACAAGACGTTCTGCATCCCGCATGGCGGCGGCGGCCCTGGCGTCGGGCCGGTCTGCGCCGCCGCGCATCTGGCGCCTTACCTGCCGGGGGCCGAGGCAGGCAGCGCGGTTGCCGCCGCACCGTTCGGCAGCGCGCTGATCCTGCCGATCAGTTACGCCTACATCCGCATGATGGGCAACGCAGGATTGGTGAAAGCCACCGAAGTCGCCATCCTGTCGGCCAACTACATCGCCGCCCGTTTGGCCGCTTACTACCCGGTGCTTTACACCGGGCCGGGCGGCATGGTGGCGCATGAGTGCATCATCGACTGCCGGGGCTTTGCCGCGACGGCCGGCGTTCAGGTGGAGGACATCGCCAAGCGCCTGCAAGACTATGGCTTCCACGCGCCGACGATGTCCTGGCCGGTGCCCGGCACGCTGATGATCGAACCGACTGAGAGCGAGCCGAAAGCCGAACTCGACCGGTTTTGCGACGCGATGATCGCCATCGCCGGGGAAATCACGGAGATCGCGGCGGGCGCGCTGGACCGCGCCGACAATCCGCTGAAGCACGCCCCGCACACGGCGCGGGAAGTAACCGCAGCGGACTGGACGCACGGCTATTCCCGCGAGCGGGCGGCGTTCCCGCTGCCGTATGTGGCGGAGGCAAAGTTCTGGCCGCCGGTGAAGCGGGTGGACAATGTGTACGGCGACCGCAACCTGATCTGCACTTGCGCGCCGATGGAAGACTACGCGGCGGCGGCGGACTGATCGCCGCAGCGCCCCCCCGCTTCAAAATGCGGGAAGCGGGGGGCGTATGGCTTGGGCGAGCGGATCGGGCAACGTGCTATCCAGCAGCGGCCCACACCGCCGGCACCCGGTCGATCAGCCAGAACACCGCCACCGCCATCGCGGCGGCGACGGCGGCCACCCGCGCGCCGCGCTCGGCGGCAGTGTAGCGGCGCAACACGCGAAACAGCGCGAACACGCTCAGCCCGACCGCCAATTGCCCAAGCTCGACGCCGATGTTGAACCCGGCCAAACCCGGCAGCACGTTGGGCCCGTCGGCGGACAGCAAATCGCGCAGCGCGAACGAGAAGCCGAAGCCGTGGATCAGCCCGATCCCCAGCGTGACCAGAATGAGCGCCTGCCCGCCGCGCCCGGCCAGCGTGGACAGACCCGCCAGCACGATCGAGGCGGCGATGGCGGCCTCGATACCCGGCTCGAACCACGCCGGTTTCGGCGCCAGCCCGTAAAATCCGGCGGCCAGCGTCATGGAATGCCCCACGGTGAAGCCGGTGATGCGCCACGCCAAGGCACCCAGGCCCGACGCGCCGAGCACGAGGCAGACCAGGAACAGCAAGTGATCGGCCCCGGACAGGATGTGCTCGACCCCGCCGCGCACGAAGCTGCCCATGCCTTCCAGCAGGCCGGGGGCGACCACCACCGGTTCCTCCAGAAAACCGCTGACCCGGTAGTACACCGCATCGCCGCCGCGCCGGTCGGCGAACACGTTGGTGGTGGCACGCTCGCCCAGTGCGCCCGGCGTCAGCGTGCTGGACAGCGTGAACCGGCGCTGACCTGCCGGCAGCCGGTAGGCGATGGCGGCATCGACCAGCACGTAGCCGCTATCGATCTCGGCGATGTCGCCCGGCCACGGCGTGGGCTGCACGGCGGCGCGGGCGTCGGCGGCGGTGTCGAACGGTGGCACGTGGCCTTTCGGGTGGGCGGCGGCGGACAGCAATTCGCCCGGCACCGGCTTGCCATCCACCGCCAGCGTGTGCCCGTCCAGCACCAAGCGGCCCAGGCCAAACGGATCGGCCTTGATGGCGGCGATATCGGCGTCCCAGAACGCCACATGGCTTTCCCAGCGGCCCAGCGTGAACGGCGGCGAGGCCACCGTGCCGCCGGGTTCCGGCTGCGCCAAACCGTGCCCGGCCAGCAGCGGCAGCGTGATGCGGAAATATGCCACCAGCCGCCCGTCCGGCAGCGAATCGAGCTGCACCACGCGGACGTTGCGCGTCATGTACGGATGGGCGATGGCGGGGAATGCGAGGAACAGCGTGAGGAGCAACAGCAGGGCCGCGCACGCTGTTGCGCGGCCCTGGCCCCCGGCCTGCACCGGGGTGACGGCGTGCGGTGGCCTCAGTGCGCCGGGTCTTTCGGCGTCCACAGCTTCTGGGCCGCGCCCTGCTCGTAGTTCATGCCCTTGGGATACGACACCAACTCCATCTGCATCCCCCACGGCGTGAGGAAGTAGTTGATCGTCTCGCCGCCAATCGGCCCCTGCTGGAACGGGGTCGGGTCGCCGAGCATTTTGACGCCCTTGCCCTTCAGATAGGCGACGGCGGCGGCCATGTCCTCGACATAGAACGCCAGATGGTGCCCGCCAACATCGCTGTTGCGCGGCGCCGCTTTGGCCGCACCGCTCGCGCTGTACTGGAACACTTCGACATTGCTGCCGTTGCCGCAGCGCAGCATGGCCAGCTTGGTGATTTCGGCGCGCGGATCGACGTTCAGATGCACCTGCATCCAGTCATCGTCGAACTTGAACGGGCCGATTGCATAGGCGGGGGCCGAGCAGCCCAGCACGCCAGTCAGAAAGCCGACTGCGGCGTCGAGGTCGGGCACCGTGATGCCGACATGGTCCAGGCCCTTCATGCCGGGCAGCGTATCGGCCCGTGCGGCGGTGGCGGCGCCGGTGGCCAGCGTGGCCAGCACGGCAGCGGTGGCGAGCAGTTTCTTCATTGCAGCGATGTCCCCCAAAATAGTTCTTGTGGGGGAAAGCTACACCGCCACACGACGGCGGCAATGCAAAAACCGCATGCGCCCCGCCGCCCAACCGGCAGCGGGGCGCACATTCGGCTCAGAGGGCGGCGAGCACCGCTTCGGCGCGGCTGACATCGAACCCGCCGGGGGCTTCCACGGCCAGATGCGTCACCTTGCCGTCAACCGCGACCAGCGCGAAACGCTGGCTGCGCACGCCCAGGCCGCGCGCGATCAGGTCGAGTTCCAGGCCGAGCGCCTTGGTGAACGCCGCCGAACCGTCGGCCAGCATCAGCACGCTGTCGCCAACGCCCTGGTCCTTGCCCCACGCGCCCATCACGAACACGTCGTTGACCGAGATGCAGGCCACGGTGTCGACGCCCTTGGCATGGAAGGCTGCGGCTTCCTGCACGAAGCCCGGCAGATGCTTGGCGCTGCACGTGGGGGTGAAGGCGCCCGGCACCGCGAACAGCACCACTTTCTTGCCGCCGAACACTTCCTCGGTGGAAATCTCCTTCGGGCCGTCGGCGCCCGGGGTCATCAGCTTCATCGACGGGATGCTGTCGCCAACTTTAATGGTCATTCTGCCTGTTCCCTCTGTTCGCCACGTCACTTTACGCCACGTCACTTTACGCCACGGCGGCAATGATGCCGCTGTGGCAGCCGCCGAGCGGCCCAGCGCGACTCCTAGCGCCAAGTGCGGCCCGGTGTCACGTACGACACCGCTATGCGTCTGCGCGCCAGGGCAATCGGGTGAAGGCGCGCGCAGCCAACGCGCGGTCGCGTTCGCTGCTCCCTCGCCTCCCGAAGCCGGGAGGAGAGGGCGTTGTCACGCAGCGCTGTGGTTCACCCGATTGCACTGGGCTGCGCGCTTGCGCTTGGCCGCACAGGTGCCAAAATGACTGGCATGGCACGCAAGTCCGAACCCGCCGCGCGTAAAACCCCGCCCCGCCCCGCCACCATGCAGCGGCCGGTGCCCATCGCCGAGACGACGCTGACCGGGCAGGTGCTGATCGCCATGCCGTCGATGACCGACCAACGGTTTTCCCACGCGGTGATCTACGTCTGCGCCCACTCCGAGGACGGGGCGATGGGCATCGTGGTCAACCGCCCGCTCGCCTCGCCCAGCTTCGCCGATCTGCTCGGCCAGTTGGGCGTGGAACCCTCGCCGCCCGCGCGCGGCATCCGCCTCGGCCAAGGCGGGCCGGTCGATCACGCGCGCGGCTTCGTGCTGCACACCACCGACTGGACCGGCGACGGCAGCCTGAAAGTGGACGAGCACTTGGCGCTGACCGCCAGCCTGGACATCCTGAAAGCCATCGCCGAGGGCGGCGGGCCGGAGAAAGGCCTGCTGGCGCTGGGCTATGCCGGCTGGGGGCCGGGGCAGTTGGACACGGAGATTCAGCAGAATACGTGGCTGACCGCGCCGGCCGATCTGGATTTGCTGTTCGACGACAGCCATGACACCAAGTGGCGGCGGGCGTTGGCGAAGCTGCGGGTCGATCCGTTGCTGCTGTCAGCGGTGGCGGGGCGGGCGTAGGCGGCAGCATTGAGGACGATGCGGCGGCGCTGCAAGCAGCGGGACTGGTGGCGCGCGACGGCGGCACGGTGCGCGCGGCAGCCGATACAATTCGGGCGGAGATCAGGTTGGGGTGAGGCAGCGCGAGTCAGTTGCGTTTCTTGCCCGCTTGGTGCGGCGGCTCGAACCCGGCGATTTGCAACCCGCGCGCTTGGTCTAGCCGCGCGCCGTGCAGATCGGTGCAGGCGAAGTCGAAATTTGCGTAGTTGTCCGTGCCGAAATCGACGCGCTGCAAATCAGCGCCCACCAAATCCTGCGCCGGGTCCAGCCCGGCGGCGTGGACGAGGGCGATGAAGCGCTTGTCGTTGCTGCGCAGCACGGCGGCGACGCGGGCCAGTTGCTCCGGCGTGAAGTTCATTCTGGCTTGCGCTTCATGCCTGCCGCGACGCGGCGCAGCCTGCATCCGGCCCTGCGCGCCGGGATCGCGGCTTCGGCGCGCAGGTGTTTCGATGGACACACCACGTCCGCTTGCGCGTTTGACCGGCGGCGCTGGGCGAGGAACTTCGTGAATAGCCGGCCGCCGCCTCTACCACCGAAACGCCGGCACCACCGCCACCGGGGCCAGCCCGGCCGCCGCCGCCGCTGCTTCCACCTCGCCTGGCCCGTGCAACTCGGCGGCATGAATGCCGCCCAGCACCCAGCACGACGCGATGCCCACCGAGGCGGCCCCGGCGATATCGGTGCGCAGCGCGTCGCCCACCGCCAGCACTTGGCCGAGCGGCAGGCCAAGCATCGCCAGCACCGGCTGATAAACCACCGGCCCCGGCTTGCCGACCCAGATCACCTGCCCGCCCAGTTGCTCGTAGCGCTGCGCCAGCAAGCCGCCGCAGATCAGGCGTTTGCCGCCGCGAATCACTTCCAGATCGGGGTTGGCGCACACCATCGGCAGCCCGGCGGCCAGACAGGCGCGCAACTCGGCTTCGTATTCGCCAGGATCGGTCGGGCTGCGCGCGTCGTCGGGGCCAGTGTTGAGCAGGAAATCGGCCTGCTGGGGCATGGTTGCCAGCGTGACGTCCAGCCCGTGAAACACGTTGCGGTCACGCTCCGGGCCGAGATGGTACAGCCGTTTGCCGAGGCGGGCGAAGTCCGGCGTGTCGCGGTCGCGCAGCAGCGTGTGGGTCACCTCGCCGCTGGTGACGATGCCGGTATAAAGGTCCTCGCCGATGCCCATGCCGCGCATCGCCTCGGCGGCGACACGGGCGCGGCGCGGCGCGTTGGACAGCAGAATAGCCGGTTTGCCGAGCGCTTTGATGTGGCGCAGGCAATCCACCGCCCCCGGATACGGCGTCACGCCATCGTGGATCACGCCCCATAAATCGAGAATGAAGCCGCTGTAGCGCGCGGCCAGCGGGGCGAAGCCGTCCAGATGTTGCATCGCGATTCCTTCGGCCAGTGAGCTGTCAGGCAGTGAGCGGTCAGGCCAATTATTCGGAAAGATCGGCGCCGATGGCGGCTTCGGCGTTGGCAAAGCCGTCCTGTTCCAGGGCGGCGAGCAGTTCGGCCTTGATCTGCGGGATCAGCGCCGGGCCCTGCAGGGCAAGGCCGGTGTAAAGCTGCACCAGCGAGGCCCCGGCGCGCAGCTTGGCCAGCGCGTGGCGGCCGTTCATCACGCCGCCCACGCCCACCAGCACCAGCCGTCCGCGCGCCAGCCGGGCCACGCGCGCCAGAATGGCGGTGGACAGCGCGAACAGCGGCGCGCCCGACAAGCCGCCGGCTTGCGAGGCGTTGCGGCTGCGCAGGCCGGACGGGCGCGCGGTGGTGGTGTTGGAGATCACCAGCCCGGCGGCGCCGCCTTGCACGCAGGCCTCGACGATATCGGGCAACTCGGCGTCGTTGATGTCCGGCGCCAGCTTGACCAGCAGCGGCGGATGGCGCGGCGTCTCGCGGCCGATCGCGGCCAGGATCGGCGCCAGCCGTTCAGCGGCTTGCAAGCTGCGCAGGCCGGGCGTGTTGGGCGAGGACACGTTGATCACGATATAATCGGCGTGCGGTGCGACGGCGGCGACCAATGCGGGGTAGTCGCGCTCCGGCACCGCGCCGTCCTTGTTCACGCCGATATTGGCGCCGAGCGGCACGCGGCGCTGACGGGCGGCGTCGCGGGCGGCGGCGAAACTGGGCACGTAGCCGTCCAGCCCACCGTTGTTGAAGCCCATGCGGTTGATAACGGCGGCATCCTGTTCCAGCCGGAACAGCCGTGGACGCGGATTGCCCGGCTGTGGCTTCGGCGTGACGGTGCCGGCTTCGACCAAACCGAATCCCACATTGATCAGCGCGGGCAGCGCCTCGGCGTTCTTGTCGAACCCAGCGGCCAGCCCGATCGGGTTGGAAAACGACAGCCCGAGCGCCTGCACCGCGAGGCGCGGATCGTCCGGCGTGCGGTCGCGCCCTGCCAGGCCCAGGCGCAGCGCGTGCAGCGCCAGCCGATGCGCCATTTCGGCGTCGAGCAAACGCAGCAGTGGCATAGCGGCGGAGGCGAGTGCGAACGGCATACACGTTACCTGCCCGACGCGGCGGCAGAAGGGAAGCACGGCTTGCGTTCGCGGCGCGCACAACTCACATGCCGAAGCATGTGGGACGAACCCTATCTGGAAACCTGTTGCCGTGCTGCGCTGCACCGGCTGTCATTGAGCGGCCCGCCCGGCCGTCCGCCGGGGCTGAAAGATGGCCCGTGTCTGGCGCGGCTAGAGGGCATGGGCCTGACCTGCACCCGCGCCGATGGCCGCTTCGGCATCACCGCCCAGGGCCGGGCCCGCCATGCCAGCGAGATTCTTGGCCAAAAACAGCGGTAATAAAAACGTCGCCGCGACCGGGCTTTGAGCGCACACTGCCATGCTGCGCCGCAGCATCGCGGCACTGCATCTGGAAGCGTCAGGCATGCGGATTCAACTCGGTTACGATCTGATATACGATTGCCCGCAGCCGGTGCCGATGGTGCTGACGCTGCACGTACATTACACCCGCGCATCGGATCTGGAGACGCCGGACCATTTGGTCACCCAGCCGCCGCTGCCGGTCACCGGCTATCGCGACTCGTTCGGCAATTGGTGCACCCGCCTCGTCGCCCCGGCCGGACGCACGCATATCTCGGGCCGCGCGGTGATCCGCGACAGCGGCCTGCCCGACCCGGTGCACCCCAACGCCCATCAGCACGCGGTGCAGGATTTGCCCGAAGACACGCTGATGTTCCTGCTCGGCAGCCGCTACTGCGAGACCGACAAGCTGTCCGAAATCGCCTGGAAGCTGTTCCACACCGCGCCGATGGGCTGGGGCCGGGTGCAGGCCATCTGCGACTTCGTCCACAACCACATCACCTTCGGCTACGAGCACGCCCGCGCCACCCGCACTGCCTACGAAGCGTATGTCGAGCAGCGCGGCGTGTGCCGCGACTTCGCCCATCTGGGCGTGGCGCTGTGCCGCGCCATGAACATCCCAGCGCGCTACTGCACCGGCTATCTGTCCGACATCGGCACGGCGAAGCCCTGGAGTGCGATGGACTTCGCCGGCTGGTTCGAGGCCTATCTGGACGGCGCGTGGCACACCTTCGACCCGCGCAACAATGTGCCGCGCATTGGCCGCATCCTGATCGCGCGTGGCCGCGACGCGACCGACGTGCCGCTGACCAACACCTTCGGCGTCAACACGCTGGCCGGGTTCTCGGTGATCACCGACGAGATCGCGGCGGCCAGCTAACGCGGCGGCTCCCTTGTAACGCGCCCGGTCCGGCCGATTTATAGGTCCGGCGTTGAGAGCCTGACGGCACCGCCCAGGGAGTATGTGCCGATGGCCGCCGCACCGGCGCTCGCCGCCCCACGCTGGGACGGCACGCGCGTTTTGTTCGAGATCGCCGACGACGGCGAAACGGTGCTGTGCGCCATTTCACGCGAAGCGCTGCGCGAAGTGTCCGGGCGCAGCTACGGCAAGCCCGCCGAGTTGCTGGCCAGCTTCATGGCGATGCGCGAACGCATCGAAGGCGTGGCGCTCGCCAAGCACCGCAACCTGGCCTCGGTGCCGACCGGATTGCTCACGGTCTGGTCAAGCGATCTGGACGAGGACGAGGCGGGGAGCTAGCCCCCGCCCCGCTTGCCAGCCCCTCTTGCCCGCTGCGGCTTAGTGCCGCGCCGCCGTTTCCGCCGCGTAGCGCACCCGGGCCGCTTCCACCGCTGCCGCCTGATCGGCAGACAATTCGTCGCGCCGCGACTTGGCGCGGGCGGCGGCATCCAGGGTCTGCTGCGCGTGGCCCTGGAAGCGCGGGAACACGTTGCGCGCCAGCAGATCGTAGCTGCGCTTGGTCGCATCGAAATTCGCCCAGTTATGCGCCAGCAACAGGAACGCGCCGAAGCCGCCGTTGGACTGGTTCCACAGCCGCTCGATCTGCGTGGCCGCCATCTCCGGCGTACCGATCACGCCAACGCCCGACGTATTCATGAAGTCGATCATCTCGCGCACATTGGCGCCGCCGACCACCAATTGCGGGAAGGCCGCGACTTCCTGGAAATAGTGGAACCAGTGCTCGATGCCGTATTCCACGTCCTTGTAAGCCTGCTCCATCGTCTCGGCGATGTGCATCGGGCCCACCAGACGCCACTTGCTGCGGTCGGCAACTTTGCCGTGCACGCGGGCTTCCTCGGTCAGCACATCCCAATGCATGCCCAGCGCGTCGAACCCGGCAGCCAGCGTAGCGCCGACCGACAGCAGGCCGATGCCGTGCCGCCCAGCCAGCTTGGCCCCGGTCGGCGAGGCGACGCCCGCCACCGCCAGATCGAACAGCGGGCTGGAATACGGCCGCAGATGCAGCCGCGCATCGCGCAGGTCCCACCGCTCGTTCTTCAGCGTCACCGACTCGCCGTTCAGCAGCCGCACGATGGCGCCGAGGCTGTCTTCCATCAGTTGCCGGGTCTGCGACTGGTGAATGCCGATCATCGCCCCGTCGGTCGGCAGCGAACCCGGCCCCGCACCCAGCATCACCCGCCCGCGCGTCAAATGGTCGAGCATCACGATACGCTCGGCGACCCAGAGCGGGTTGTGGTACGACAGGCTGACCACGCCGGTGCCAAGCTTGATGTGCTTGGTGCGCTCGGCGGCCACCGCCATCAGCAATTCGGGCGAGGCGGAGATTTCCGACCCCGCCGAGTGATGCTCACCCAGCCACGCCTCGTCGTAGCCGCAACGGTCGAGCCACTGGATCAATTCGAGATCTTGTTCCAACGCCAGGGTCGGGTTGATGCCCGGCTTGTGGAACGGAGCGAGGAACATGCCGAAACGCATTCTATAGGTCATTGGAATCCCTTGGCTTGGACGTCAACGCCGGCCTCTACGAGCCGGGCGAGCGCCAAGGCTAGCAGCGGTGGCGCCGTCTTGACGAGGCCGCGCCGCGCAAAATTCGCCTCAGGCGGCAAGTGCCGCCGTGCGAACCCCGCCGTCGATCCCAGTCACGAACAGCACCCCGCCGGCCGCCGGCGTGGACACCATCACCATATCGCCCGCCGCCAGCATGTCGGCCGCCGGGTCGAAGAAACCGGGGGCGCGCACCTCATCGAGCGTCGCGGGCTGCACCAGGGCCGCGCCGAGCGTCGGCACGTTGGCGCGGTAGTGCCAAAGCGTGAAGCCTTGGGCGTAAGCGAGCACCGAAAGATTGCGGACGGCGAATGCCATGGGGGTCCCTTTGCGTGGCAGCGGACAACAGAAAAAGGCCGCTCCCGGGGAGGGGAGCGGCCTGACAGCAAGTCTGGGGGAGGAAATCGGGGAAGAAGATATAATTCTCCCGCCGACAGGAGCAGATTTAAGCGCCGCGCTGCATCCTGTCAACGAAAAAAATCCTAAAGCTTCGCGGCATCGATCAAGATTCCGCGCACCCGCAGCGGCCACTCCAGCCGCTCCATCGCCTCGCCCCACAGCCGCGCTTCGGCACGTTCGGCCGGATAACGCATGTCGGGCGCCGTGCCGCGTTCGCCCCAATTCCGCAGCACGCGGGCGTGGGCCAAATCGATTCTGCGGCGCTGATAAAGCTGATCCAGGCAACGGATCACGTCATCCGGATCGCAAGGGCGTGGAATACTGCCGCCAGACGATCGGCTCGTGCCGTCACGGCGCGCAGCAAGCGCCGCCATCGTCCACAGCCACGCCTGCTCGGCGCTGCGGAACGGCTCCACCCGGCGCAGCGGATTCGGCTTGCGTTCCAATCCGGGGTGAACGAACGCGCGGACGGTGAGCATCGCGGCACTCCTCATGTGAGAACATTTCGAGAACACATAACCACACCACCGCCTGACGGGGCAAGGGTTGTGAGTAAGTTTTCCTATTCCCTCGGGCGATGAAACGCCGCACACTGTACCCTTGCGCACACACCCACGCCCGGCCCGCGATTGCTTCACCCTGACCAGGGGCAGTCAGCGATGAAACACGAAGACATCTGGCGCGCGCTCGACACGCTGGCCGCCGAGCATGGCATGTCAGCGTCGGGCCTCGCCCGGCGCGCCGGGCTCGACCCGACCACGTTCAACCCGTCCAAGCGGCGCATGAGCGACGGGCGGGCGCGCTGGCCGTCGACCGAAAGCCTCGCCAAGGTGCTGCAAGCCACCGGCGCGGACCTTGAGGCATTCACCGCACTGGTGACCGGCGCCCGCGCCCTGCCCGCTCAGGCCGGACGCGCCGGGCAACGCCGGGTGCCGCTGATCGGTCTCGCGCAGGCCGGCGGCGAGGGCTATTTCGACGATGGCGGCTACCCGGTCGGCGGCAGTTGGGACGAGGTGGCGTTGCCGGAAATCGGCGACCCGAACGCTTACGCGCTGGAAATCTCCGGCGAGTCGATGGAGCCGGTGTTCCGCGACGGCGACGTGGTGATCGTCTCGCCCGCAGCACCGATCCGGCGCGGCGACCGCGTGGTGGTGCGCACCCGGCGCGGCGAGGTCATGGCCAAGCAGTTGCAGCGCCGCTCGGCGCGCCGCGTCGAACTGCTCAGCCTCAATCCGGCGCACCCCAGCTACACCTTCGAACTGCACGAGGTCGCCTGGATTCACCGCATCGTCTGGGCGAGCCAGTAAGCGGGCAACGGCACAATAGAAGGTAAACGTTCATCGGCGGGCACTACACCGGCAGGGCAACTTTCGCCGTCCGGCCCAAAAAGGAGCCGCGCCCGCCCGTGCGCCGCCTCGCCCCGCTTGTTTCTGCCCGCCCAGCCGATGCGATCCAGGCCGCCGACCCCATCAGCATTGCCGGGGCCGATGCCGGGCTGATCGCGCTCGATCTGTCGCTGGTGGCCTCGGCACTGACCATCACCGGTGGTGTGGCGCTCACCGGCACCATTACGGCGGATTGGCTCGCCGTGTCCGGCACGCTCGCGCTCAGCGGAGCGGCCAGCCTGTTCGCGGCCAGCGCCACAGTGAGCAGCGGCGCGTTGCTGGCCGAAGGCGGCGGCGCCACGCTGGCGGTCGCTGGCGCCCTCACCTTAACCGGCGAGGCGGCGGCGCTCGATGGCGGCAGCATCGTCGCGGGCAGCTTGGTGCTGGCGGGCGGCACGCTCGGTCTGGATGCCGCGTCGGCCTTCGCCATCGGCGGCGCGGCGGATGCGGGCAGCATCGCAATCAGCTTCGGCGCATGGGTGTCCGGCAGCGGCCAGATCAATGCGCCGCTTGAAAACGACGGCATGGTGCTGGCGCAAGGCGGCGCATTGGCGTTGTTCGGCGGCGTAGAGGGCTCCGGCGCCCTGGCCATCGGCGCCAATGGCACGCTGTATCTGCCGCGCGGGCTGCCGGCCGCGTTGCCGCTCGCCTTCGCTGGCGCCAATGCGACGCTCGATCTGCTCACCTTGGCGCAAGCGCGCAGCGCACCACTGACCGGCTTCGTTCCCGGCGACGCCATCGCTTTCGCCGAAGCCCGCGTCACCGGCGCGGTTTGGCAGGCGGGCACGCTCACCCTCGCCGCTGCCGATGGCGGCTCACTGGCGCTGTCATTGCCGGGTGATTTTGCCGCATCCACGTTCATTTGCTTCCCGGACGGCATGGGCGGCAGCGTGGTCAAACTGCCCAGCGCCAGCATCGGCGGCATGGTGGTGGCCGACATTACGCTGGGCGACGGCAATGATTTGCTGGAATTGGCGGGCACCTCCTCGGCTGGCGCCCTGACCGCCAACAATCAGGTGGCCCTCGCCGGCCACGCCGCAATCGGCACCTTGACCCTGAACGGCGTGCTGGCGGTGCTGCCGGGTGCGGTGCTGCTGGCCGGCGACATCGCCGGGTTCGGCGTGCTGGCGATCGAAGGCGCAGGCGCGGCCACAATCGCCAACGCCACCGGCCTCGCGGCTACCATCGAGGCAACCGGCGGCGCCAGCATTTACATCGCCGCCGCCACGCTTGCCGGGGGCACCTTTTCGCTGGATGCCGTCTCGACCCTGGTGATCGGTGCGGCCGCCCCGCAGGCAGGCACCGTGGCGATTGCCGTTGGGGCCACGCTGGCGGGCTACGGCCGCATGGCAACGCCGGCCGATGTGGCCGGGTGTCTGCGCGTACAGGGCGGCGCGCTGGTGATCGGCGCGCCTGTGGGCGGCAGCGGTTCGCTGGAAATTGCCCCGGGCGGTACCCTCACGGTGTTCGCGCCAGTGACGCTGCCGGTGTGGTTCGGCGGCAATGCGACGCTGGAACTCGACACCGCCACGCTGGACGCCACGCTGGAAAATCTCGCGGCAGGCGATGTGTTGGATGTGGCTGGCATTCAAATCGACGCCGCCATGTGGTCGGCTGGCGTGCTGACGCTCTCGGCGGGCGGCACAGTGCTGCGCACGCTGTCCGTCGCGGGCGGCTATGACGGCCAAGACTGGGCCGCCTCGCCCGACGGCCACGGCGGCACGCTGATTGCCCTGAGCAGCGGGACCGGCGCCGCATTGCACTTGACCGGCACGCAAACGCTCAGCGGCGAGACGCTGTCCGCCACCAGCGTCAGCCTCGCGGCGGGCGCGCAGTTGACCGGGTACGGCAGCATTGCCGGGGCGCTCGATCTGGACGGCATGCTCACGGTGTCCAGCGGCCTGCTCTCGGTCGGCGGCGGCATAACCGGCGGCGGTACGGTGCAGATCGGCAGCAATGCGACGCTCTACGCCCCGCGCGGGATCGCCGGCACGGCCAGCGTGGTGTTCACCGGCGGCAACGCAACATTGGAATTGTTCGGCCCGGCGCTTGCCACCGGCGCGGTCATTGCCGGGATGGAGGCCAGCCCAGGCGAGCCGTTTGGCAACGCCATCGACCTTGCGGCGGTCAACGTCACCCACGCCAGCTATATCGATCTGGGCGGCGGCAATGGCGCATTGGCGCTGAGCGGCGCTGCGGGCAGCTTCGGCACGCTGGCGCTGGCAGGCATCTCCGCTCCACCCAGCATCCTGGTGCTGCCAGACGGCAACGGCGGCAGTCTGATCGAACTGGTGCCGTGCTTCGCCGCCGGAACCCGCATCGCCACCCCGGACGGCGGCGTGCCGGTGGAACAGCTACGCCCCGGCGACTGGGTCGCCACGCAAAGCGGTCCGCGCCGCCTGCGCTGGGTGGCCGCCCGCCGCGCCGATGCAACGGCGGCGCCAGAACTCCGGCCAGTGTGCATTACCGCTGGCGCCCTGGGCGGCGGGTTGCCGTGGCGCGACTTGTATGTGTCGCCCCGGCATGCGCTGCTGCTGCGCCGTGTGCTGGTGCCAGCCGTGGCCCTGCTCAACGGCCACAGCATCCATCGCGCGCCGGCGGGACACATATCGTATCACCATATCGGCCTCGATACACACAGCATCGTTTGGGCCGAGGGTGCGGCCGCCGAGTCGTTCCTGCCGTCCGGTGATCCGGTGCTGTTCGACCGCGAAGCTGGGCGGCGCCCGCTGCCTGGCCCGGCCCATGCCCGCGTCATCGACAGCGGCGGCGCGCTGGAAACCCTGCGGCGGCGGTTATTCGGGGTTGCCGCCGTGGCCGCCAATGGGCCGTTGCTTGGCCATATCGAGCACTTTCACCGCACACAAAATGGAACCCGCGTGGAGGGCTGGGCGTTGAACCCGGCGATGCCGGATCGGCCGGTGAGTTTGCTGGCGTGGCGCGATGGCGCCGCGTGCGGCAGGACAGTAGCCAATCATTGGCGGCCCGACTTGGACCGCGCCGGACTGGCCGGGGGGCGGTGCGCCTTTGTGCTCGACGTGCCAGGGCGGGCCGTCGGGCTGGCAATGCGGCAACGCCCAAATGGGCCAGCGCTGCCCGGCCCGGCAGTTGAATGCGACGACATATAACGAGACCGCAGTGGCACAAAACCAAAACCGCCCGGTGCACGAGGTGCACCGGGCGGTTTTGGGTCATGAACCGCGTGCCGGTTAGCCGGCGGCGATACGATCCTCGGGACGGGCTGCGGCCTGGGCGCGCGGCGCGGTGCTTTGGCGGGCAGCTTCGTCGAGCAGCTCGCGCAGATTTTCCAAATACATCTGACCTTCGCTGGTGCGCGCAACGACGATGCTGCGGCGATCGCGCGGGTCCTGGCGGCGCTGGGCAAGGTCGAACTGCTCGAGACGATCGAGCGCGCGGGTGATCGCGGGCTTGGCGACGCCAAGGCGGGCGGCAAGACCGCGCACGGTGTGCGGGCCGTCTTCAAGATAGCTGATCAGCAACACCGCCAACTGGCGAGCGGTCAAATCCGGACCTTCGCGGCGCACGAGGCTAACCACCGTGTCACGGAGGATTTGGGGAAGGCGCAACTGAGTGGTGGAAGCCATGGCAACTCCTAAGCGTCGATCTCAACGCAGTGCAAACGTCCCGGGCAGGTCAAGCCGCCGCGCCCGAATCGGCGATGATTCAAATATCCACTTGCCGCACTAATTTGCAATACGTTTGCAATCATAGCGGGCATACCATTTCGTAATACGCACGGCGGGCCGTTTGCAAGCGGAATCGACACGCTTCGTCGAATCACACGATTATCACTGCATTATCGTAAAAACCTGACAAATCGAGTGCAATTTTTGCGACAAAACCGGACAAGATGCCTGTAGGGTCGCTTTAAAATTTGCCCGATTCTCGCATTTTGTTACATTCCTTATCCCTCACTGCGGGGCTTGGTGGATCGGATCGATCCAGTAGACCGACTCGGGCTGCTCCACCGCTGCGATATCCAGATTGACCACAACCGACTCATTGTCGCTGCGCACCAACACACATTCAAGTGATTGATCGGGACTCGCGTTGATTTCTTGGTGAGGCACGTAGGGCGGCACGAAGATAAAATCGCCAGCCTCCGCTTCAGCGACGAACTCCAAATGCGCGCCCCAGCGCATCCGCGCCCGGCCTTTGATAACGTAAATCACGCTTTCCAGCGCACCGTGGTGATGCGCCCCAGTCTTGGCATCGGGGTGAATGGTAACGGTGCCTGCCCATAATTTTTGCGCCCCGGCGCGAGCGTGGTCGATCGCCACCTGGCGGAACATGCCCGGCGTCGTGGCCGCAGCAGGCGACAGCCGGTCGCCCTTGATCACTCGTACACCATGTTCGCGCCAATGCTGTGCATCGGCCGTTGCATGTTCACCGTTGCCTTGCTCAGCCATCTCGTGTCTCTCCATTCGCCGCGACACGGGCGGCACCGCCCGCCCTCGCGGCGCGGATAACAATGCCCAATATCGGCCACGGGGCAATGCTACCTACGCACCGCTTCGACAAGGACCGCCCGAATGTCTGCTTCCGCGCCGCCGCCAACGACCGCTCGCCAGCCAGTCCCGGCCCTGGTTCGCAAGGCCGAATTTGAAGCGGCGATGGCTGCGGCTCCTGGCGATTCCGCCGTGCGGCAAGCCTACTTCGAGCACTTGGCGGGTCTGACCGCGAACAACACCGGCCTGCTCTGGGTGAGCCTGCCCGAGTTAGACGCACCGCTGGCCATCCGTTCCGGCACACCCGATCTGCTAGCCTTGGCCGAAGTGTTCAACGACAACGTCTTGGCCGTCGAAATGCAGGCCACGCCGCTGCGCATTCTGCTGCTGGGCGCCTATGCGGGCTATTCCGCCGTGAATTTGGCGCAACGCTACCCGCGCGCCGAGATCCTCGCGGTTGAGCCGCTGGCGGATAATGTCCGCCTGCTGCGCGTGAACACCTTGGCATGGCCACGCATTCGCGTGCTGCATACGGCGGCGTGGCACAGCGCCACCCGGCTCGCCGCGATGGGCCGTGGCTTGGCCGACTGGTCGGTGCGGCTGGCCGACGAAGGCATCGACACCTATCGCATCCTGCCTGCTCTGTCCGTTTCGGACGTGCTGGCCGAAGCCGGTTGGGACCACGCCGATCTGATCGTGTGCGATGTCGCCGGGTCGGAAACGCAAATCTTCGCCGACCGGCTGCAAAGCTGGATCGGGCTGTGCGACGCGCTGCTGATCCGTCTGGCCGAGATCGCCAAACCCGGCAACGCCGAGACGGTGGCCGCCGCCTTCCCACCGGCCTTGTTCGACCACCGCCCCGCCGGCGCGTTCGATCTGTTCACCCGCCGTGAGCCACGCACGGCCCAGCCAGCGCTGCCCGCCCCCTTGGCGCTGCTGCGCGCGGAGCCTGGACTGAAAGGCTTCCACCTGACCGACGTGCCGCAGGCGCCCTGGGGATTCTTCGTGTTCGGCGGCGGCAGTTGCCAATTGCACCCCAATGGCGTGGGTGGCAGACCGTCGCGCGCCATTTTTGGTGTTCCGGTGGCTGGACATCAGCGCTTCATCTCTGGCGTCACCCATGCCGGCCTGCAGGGCGGCTTCCCCGTGGTATTTTCCGTCTTCGCGGTGCGCAACGACGGCTCGGTTGCCGCACAGGCTGAAGTGACCGTCGCGGCGCAATACAACGACCGGCTTTCGCTGCGGCTGCCGGAGATAACCGCGCCCTACCATATTGTACTGCAGACCGAGATGGTGGCGGGCGCGCCCCACCACCGGCTGGCCTGGGCGCGCTGGATCGAGCCAAGGCTGGTTTGATAACGGCGCACACGAACGTGGTCGCACCTGCCGGGAACTCGTGGCATATGGCGCGCATGTCGTCCTCTTCGTCTAACCCCGGCTCGTCTATTCCCGGGTCTGGCCGCCCCGGCTTGCTGTCGCGGCTGTGGCAAGCCATCGCGGGCGCCCCGGTTGAGGACATCCCGCCCGCGCCGCCCTTGTTCCGCTCGCGCCCCGTGCCGCCGCCCGCGCCGCGTGGCCCCGGCCTGCCGCCGGACGACGAGATCCTGCTCGTCGCGCCGCCGGTGCCGGACCCCGCCCGCCAGCCCAGGCTGACTTTGATCCACGACGCCGAACACCCCGATGCGTCCCCCTATGAAGCCGGGGTGCGGCCGTTGCCCGCAGGCCAGCCAGCAACGGCGGACGCGGCCGCGCCTCCCGAACCGGCAGCCAGCGTCCCACCGCCGTCGCGCCAAAACCTCACGCCGGTCGAATTGCAAGTGCTCGGGCGCATTCGGGTGCTGCTGGCCAGCCGGATGGCTGCCCAGGCGAAGGAATTGCTGGAGTCCCACTTCAAGCACCGCCCCGGCGCCACCGGCCATGCCGGGCTGCCGGTCTATCTGGTCGAGTCGTATCGTTGCGCGGTGCTGCTGGACGATCTGACGTCGGCGACTGAACACGCCGCAGCACTGCGGCCATTGATCGGCGAAGCCAGTCCCCTGCTGGAAGTGCTGGTAGCCCGCGCCGCCATGGCCAGCGGCAACCGCGCCGTGGCGCGCACCGCTTGGCTGACGGCGTTGAGCCGCGCGCCGGGACTTCCTGACGCCATCGATTGGCTGACGCGCCATCCGCTGACACCCGATGGCGGCACCCCGGCCCCCGACCTCATTCTCGGCCCGCCGCCGGAGCTTGCCGCGGCACCGCCGCCGCTGGCGCTATCGGTGCTGCCACAAGGGCTACCGCCAACCGCGCCGGGCCAGTGGCTGCGCGACGTGGCAATCCGCGTAACGGACGGGGCATCCAGCCCGGACGCCGCATGGGAGACCGCCCGCGCGTTGCCCGCCGCCATCGAGGGCGATGTCGCGGTGCTGCTGCGTGACCCCGACGATATCGCCCGGCCGGCACAGTTCACCGAAACCGTATTGGCGTTGTATGCGCTGGCCCGCACCGGCCCCGCCCCGCTGCGGCTGGCGCGGCTGTATGCCGGCGTGCAGCCCTGGGCGGCGCGCGCCACGTTCGCGCCGCAGGCCGAAATGCTGGCGGTGCTGTTCCCCGGTCTGCGCGTCACCGCCGGGTTCGATGGCGCGGTGCGCGAGCGCGCCGTGATCGTTTTGGACGGCGGCGCGCGCGATGCCGCCACCGGCACCATGACGGGCGGGATCTTGCCATTGCTGCAACGCCACACGCCGGAAGCGCGGGCGCGGGTGTTCGCCGCGTTTGGCATCCCCGGCAACGAATTCCCGCAGCGCACACCCGGCCGCCAGTTGCAGGCGCTATACCTGCCGGCCAACCCGGCTGCCGCATTCGCCGCCCCGGCCCGCGACCGGTTGATCGGACTGCTGCAAGCGGCGGGGTTCGAGGTTAACGCCGTGGACATGGCGCTGACGTCCTGGCGCGATCAGGTCCGCCTCGCCGCCGGAGCCGATTTGCTGTTCGGGGTGCATGGCCCGGCCCTGGCTGCCGCCGTATGGGCGCATCCGCAGGCGCGCGTGCTGGAGCTGTTCCCGCCCGGCGTGCGCCGCTACGAAAACCAGTTGCTCGCCGAGGCGGCGGGGCTGGGCTATCTCGGCCTGGAAGGCGTGGAGGACGGCGGCTACATCTCCCGCAACGGCGAGCGCGGCGGCCCGGCCAGCGAGCAAGCGGGCGGGATTGTCAGCACGCTGCCGTGGCACGTGCTGAACATCGCCCTCGCACCGCCCAAGGCGGCATAGCCAAGTCTCAGTCGTTATTGCTGACCGGTACTTCGCCGAGCGCTGCCACATAGTCCGGCTCGCTGTAGTCGCCGGCTTCCTCGTCGGCGAACATGCGCACGATATGCACGCCGATTGTCTTTCCGCCGGGCATCATCGCCTTATCGGCGCGCCGCTGCGCCTCGGCCACGCTGCGGCACGCCACGGCCAAACCAGGGGCCACCGCGCCACGTTTGCCGCGCACGTAGGGCTGAAAGACAATTCGTTCCGTTGCCGCCATCGCCCGTACTCCGAGTCGCTGGCAGCAACTATGTTCCTGAAATGTTCAATCCGCAAGCCGCATCAGAACCAGCCGCCGTCGACGATGAACTCGCGCGCGGTGATCATCCGGCTATCGTCGGCGGCGAGGAACAGCGCCATGCGCGCTACGTCCGGCGCATACAGGCGGTCCGGGATGCATTGCCCGGCCGCCCGCTTGGCCTCCGATTGCGGCGTCATCCACAAATCGAGCTGGCGCTGGGTCATGATCCAGCCAGGGTACAGCAGGTTCACCCGGATGTGGTGCCGCCCCAGATCGCGGGCGAGGCCCCGGCTAAGGCCAATCACCGCCGACTTGGCCGCCGTGTAGACCGCCATCCCGCCGGTTGCGAGCAGAAAGCTGTTCGAACTGAGATTGATGATCGAACCGCCGCCGGCCGCGATCATCTCATCTTTCAGCGCCTGAACGCAGAAGAACTGGTGCCGCAGATTGGTGTTCATGCGGTCGTCCCAGTATTCCGGCGTCACGCTATCGATGCTGTGGCGGTCGTCGCGCGCGGCGTTGTTGACCAGCACGGTAAAGCTGCCGCCCAACTGGCCGCGCAACGTCGCGATAGCAGCGCGCAAAGCCTCGATATCGCGCAAATCCACCTGGGCGAACTTGGCCACCGCACCCTCCGGCAGACTGGCGAGCAGCCCGGCGGCGGCGGCGGCGTCCATATCGAGGAAGCCGACATGGCTGCCTTGGGCCACGAAATGCTCCACCATGCTGGCGCCGATGCCGGAGGCGCCGCCGGTGATCAGCACCTGGCGGCCGCGCAGGCTGGGATAGGTGGCGAATTGGCCGGTCATGTTGGATTCCTCCGTCGCGTTGCCTGCGGACTAGCATTGCCCGCCGCGACAGGATAGCCGGGCGGGCGATGCGCTATGTCCAGGCAACAACGCAAGGCGCGCCATGACCGGGAATTGGCAGGTTCACGACATCGACCCGGACGTGCGGCTGCGCATCGTGCGCGACCTGCCACCGCTCGCCCCGGCCATCGACGCCGAGGTGTCGCGGCTGTGGGCGGCGGCGCAAATCCGCATGCAGGGCCGTCTGTTCAATGGCCGGGTGTTCAGCGCCGACAGCATCGCGCCATCGCTGATCACCGGACATTGGACCGAATTCCGCCGCATCGTCGCCCGCATGGACCGCCCTGAACTGGCGGCCGAGATGCCGGTGCGGCCGCTGGCGGCGGGCGGGGTGATCGTAGGCGGCGCCGGGGCGGAGCGCTTCGTCGTATTCGGCCGCCGCCCGGCAAATGCGGTGTATCAGGCGGGCGAGTGGCAGTTGCCGCCCGCCGGCAGCATCGACCCCGGTGCTGCCATTGCGGGCAGCGATGCGGCCGATCCGCTGCGCCAATTGCACGAGGAACTGCGCGAGGAGATTGGCCTGCCCGCCGAGGCCGTATCCGCCCCGCGCGCGCTGTGCATCGTCGAACACCCCGGCAGTGGCGTGCTCGATCTGGGTATCGCGGTGCAAACCCACTGGCGCCCGCAGGCCATTCATGCCGCCCATGCCGCAGACGGCAACGGCGAATACGACCCGCTGGAACTGGTAAAGCTGGCCGAGCTGCCTGCATTCCTGGCCCGCCACGCCGGGCGCGTCACCCGGCAAGCTCCGGTGTTCCTGGCCCGCGCCGGGCTGTTGCCTGCGGCCTAGCCGACCGCAGCACAGCCGGTAGAACGTCTGGGCGATGGCCGCAACGCGGCGGGCGTGCCACAAGGCAGGATTGCACCGCTTGCCGGGAAGGATGCCATGGTTTTCAAACCGAATTACAATCAGCAGCGAGCTGAGCGGAACCGCGCCAAGGAGGCCAAGAAAGAGGCCAAGCGCGTCGAGCAGGAGGAGCAGGTCGCCCGCCGCAAGCGCGAAGCCGCGACCGGGATTATCGAGTCGCACCCTGACGAAACCCCGGCAGGAGGCTCCGATGCCACCTAAGCGAAAAATCCTCAGCAGTTTCGTCGCGTTCGATGTTCATTACGCTGACGGTACCCGCAGTTCCAACCGCCGGGTGCCGTTCACCGAACTCGGCGGGTTGGACGGCGATTCGCCAGCCCTGACGTTCATCGAGGCGCAAGACCGCGAAATCGGCCAAGCGTCTGGGCGGCCGCGCCCCGAGATCACCTCGATCTCGCGCTCGGCGCTCAAGCCGAGCAAGGAATAGGCCGCCTCGCCGCCCCGCACGGGGCGGCGTCGCTACCTGCCAATGGCATACAGCGTTGCATTGTTGATCGCGTAGACTGTGCCGTCCGGCCCAATCACCGTCATGGTGTAAGCCTCGGGGCGGGGCGGGTTGAGCAGGATCGACTCGACGATCTGCCCGGTCTGCAAATTCCAATGATACAGATGGCCATCCTCGCTGTTGGCGATGATGGTGCCGCCGCGCACATCGACCACGGCGGAATTGATGCACCACTCATAGCGCGGATACAGCCCGGTGCCCGCAATCTGCGACGTGCCGGGGTAGTCGGTCGGCCCCAGCACGCTTTGCACCATCGCCATGGTGCGCACCGAAGGCACCACCGGGTCGGGCGCTGCGGCATGCGGGTCGAACAGGGCGATCCGGTTCAGGCCGTCGCCGGTGCCCGAGCCGAGATAGTTGTTGTCCTTGGACATCAGCAAATAGTGCGAAGCGCCCTTGTACG
Source organism: Rhodospirillales bacterium (assembly GCA_025359905.1). Lineage (GTDB taxonomy): Bacteria > Pseudomonadota > Alphaproteobacteria > Acetobacterales > Acetobacteraceae > CAIPHQ01. The sequence goes on along the minus strand of JANYDF010000028.1, from coordinate 7,575 downwards.
ACGGCACCGACGCCGCCGGGACGATCGAGGCGGTGTTGTCCCAGCCAAATGTGCCGGCAATGCGCGCCTTGGTCAGCGCCGCGTCGAAATGCAGCAGCCAGCCGCGGTCGTTGTGCTGCGGAAACGGCGATTCCAGCACGCCGAAATACACATCCCCGTCCGGTCCGACCAGCGGCGAGGCCGAGCTATCCGCGAAAATCCAAGCGGGCGCGCCCGAGGATGGGTCGGTGAGCGCAACCTTGCTTTTGGTGGCGAGCGTGCCGCTGTCAAGCGCCAGCAGTTCGCCCGACGTGCCGTTGCTGACCACCGCATAAACGGTGTTGCCATCGCGTGAGAGCGCCGGCGCGGCATTCATCGCCACCCGGTCAATCGCCGCATCACCCGCCGCATCGCCCGCCGCATCACTGGCCGCATCACTGGCCGCCACCCAAACGCCGCTGCCGTCCGGCGACAGCCGTGCGAGGCCGCTGCGCAACACCCGCCCGTCGGTGCCGGTCAGCAGACTGCCCGGCGCGACGGTGAAGCCGAAATACAGCGCACCGCCAGCCCCAGCGGTCAGCGGCGTACTTATTTCTACTGCGGCGTTGTAGGCGGCGGCGCGCGCGTCGTGCGCCGCCAGGCCGTAGAACGCAGACCGGGCAACGCCAGCCGTGGCGCTATCCGGCGCGCTCCGGCTGAGCACAACGCCACCGGCGGCAGCAACACTCAAACGGTTGGCCGGCGACAGCACGGCGGGCAGTGGCGGCATCCAGTCATGCGGCGGCGGCACGTAGTTGGTCGGCAGCGTCCAGAGCAGCGCGCCGGTCGCCCCGGACCGCGCCTCGATCCGAAAGCTCCCGGCGGCGGCGGCCTTGACCGGCACCAGCACGGTATTGGCCGCGGTGATCATCGGGCTTGCGTAGTGGATCAGCAATTCGCCGCCGACAATTTGCGGCATATCGTCGACTGACGTCGTCCAATGTATCGCGCCAAATGGCTGCGGCGCGGTGGAGGATTGGGCGGAATGCTGGGCATTGCCGGCAAATCCGGCCCACGCCGGGGCGGATTGCGCCCCGCTGGCCCCTTGCAGCAGCGCCAGACCAAGGCTGCAGGACATCAAATAGCGCATGGCACAACTCCAGCAACGGCATAACGCGGGGTGCGTGGGCATACGACACCACCGCCCGAATGTCGATCTCGCCGCAGCGGCATGCGCCGCATCCACGCCGCCGCGCCTGGCAATCGAGTAAATACTAGATTTATTTACCATTCGACAAAAAATCTCTGACAAAATTCGATGCTTATAAATACAACTTAGGCGAAATCGAAATATTATCTATCCAAAAAGCCCACGAATTCGGACTTATGCAGACGAATTGTGACGTTTTCTAACGCTACCTAACCCGCACGCCCTGGCAGGGGGATACGTGATACGAAATACCAGACAAACTGGCCAGTTCGGCGGGAAAGCCACGCAAACCTTCCGAAAAAAATCGGACAAATCCTAACTTTTTCACGGTGAATTTTAATGTATAAACATAATGCAGGATAAAATAGAGCCATATACATAATAAAAAAAATAATCTGTATCCAATACGACAAATATTTGGTTTTTGTATTTCATATATTCCACTTATATCGCAATTTTTTACATATTTTGTCACATGATATCGCGCCCAGTCCCACTCTCGACGCCGTTTACAGCAGGCGCGCCTCCGCAGGCCGGCAAACCGAATTTGGCACAATGTGATGACCGGCAACCACCGACGCAACACAACCAGAGCACCAAACTCGACGAGTTGATCAAAATCAATGTGCGTGGAGCCCATATACGGCTCTAAAGAATAGCGTTCATTGCAGTTTTTCTTGATTTGTATTGAACTTACTTCCGATTATCTTACTAAATCTGAAGTTTTTATTCATATCTACACACATTAAGACGCTTCTCGACATTTCGAACACAAATTCTTGGCTTTCTTACAGTCTCGGGCACTTGCTTGCAGGACAACGAAAATGACCACGATATCTGTAAATACCACTTTCAAATTGCCCACCGACTGGCTGCTAAGCCGTGGCGCTTCGTTTGATCCGCTGACAAGCCTGCTGGATTGCAGCACCAACAGCACGCCAGACGCGGGCTTGGCCGGGTTCAGCGATCCGGTCAGCGTGACCTCCGGTCAGCTGTTCTTCTCCTCCGCCAGCGCTGCGATCACCCCGGTGCTGAAGTCGGGCGAGAGCATCTCGGCGGTCACCAGGAGCAGCGACCCCGGCGTGGCCGGGCTGGTCAGCGGGCTGGCGTGGAAGAAGCTGAACCTCAGCTACAGCTTCCCCACCGCTGCGGTCGGCTATGGTACCAGCTACGGCGCCAGCGCCGGCCAGTACAACGACCCGGCGCCGTTCAATGGCTTCGCCCCGCTGAGTGCCCAGCAGCAAGCCGACGCGCAGCGCGCCATGGGTCTGATGTCGAGCTACTGCAAACTGACGTTCACCCAAGTAACCGACACGCCGGCCAGCCACGCCGTCATCCGGATGGCCAACTCCGCCTCGCCGAGTTCGGCGTATGCCTACACGCCGAACCTGACCGGCACGGCAGGCGACATCTTCTTCGGTGGCACCGGGCGGAACCCGGTGGCCGGCAATTTCGACTCAGGGCAGGCGGTGCTGCACGAGCTCGGCCACACCGTCGGCTTCAAAGACGGCATGAGCACCAAAGTCTACGGCGCCGAGCCGGCCAACGTGGCGGACATCGAATACTCGGTGATGAACTACGCGAACTACATCGGCAGCACGGCGCCGTTCGGCACCGCCGGGGCCGGCAGTTCGCCGCAGAGCTACATGATGAACGACATCGCCACGCTGCAATTCCTGTACGGTGCCACTTACAGCAATCTGGGCGTCAGCCTCACCTACACCTGGTCTGCGGATACCGGCGAGGAATTCATCAACGGCGTGCCGCAAGGCTTGCCTTACAACAACCACATTTTCGAGACCGTTTGGACCGGCGGTGCCATCGCCACCTATAACCTGAGCAACTACAACACCAACGGCTTGCTCGACCTGCGGCCCGGCAAGCAACTGATGTTCTCCAGCACGCAGTTGGCCGACCTTGGTTACTACTCGAACATCGGCGGCCAAACCGGCCCCGGCCCGGGCGTCATCTTCGCGCAAGGCAACGTCTACAACGCGCTGCTGTATCAAAATAGCACCGCCAGCGAAGTCTCCACCCTGCTGGCCGGCAATGGCGACAACACCGTTTACTGCAACGACGTCTACGACACGCTCACTCTCGGCACCGGCCACGACACGGTTTATGTCGGCAAGGGCGGCGCGCTGATCCAAGGCGTGAACGGCGACACGGTGGTGCTGCGCGGCGAGCGCGCGCAATACACCCTGAGCTACGAGCTCGGCCAAGTAACGCTGACCGACACGGTGGCCGGCCGCAATGGCCCGGTCACGATGGCGAGCGGCAATCTGGCGCAGTTCAGCGATCAAACGGTCATGCTGAGCTCGACCGTGCCGAGCCCCGGTGGATCGCAACCCCCGGCTTGCTTCTGCACCGGCACGCGCATTCTCACCACCCGCGGCGCGGTCAGCGTCGAGCAACTGCGGGCCGGCGAGCGCGTGGTGACGCACACCGGCGGCGTGATGCGGGTGCGCTGGGTTGGCCACAGCACCATCGACCCGCGCGGCGCCGACCCGCTGCATGTCATGCCAGTCCGCATCATGGCCGGTGCGCTGGACCAAAACGTCCCGGTGCGCGATCTGCTGGTTTCGCCGTGCCACGCCATTCTGGCCGGCGGCGTGCTGGTGCAAGCCGCCGCCCTGGTGAATGGCGTCACTGTGGTGCGCGAGCAAAGCCTGCCGGGCAACATGTATTGGCACATCGAGCTCGATACCCACGCCGTGCTGCTGGCCAACGGCGCGCCTGCCGAGAGCTTCCTGGCCGATGCCAACAGCTACGGCTTCGACAATTGGGACGAACGCACCGAACCGGAAGCCGTCGAAGCGCTGCCGTACCCGCGTTGCCTGGCCGCCCGCCAACTGCCGCGCGCCATCCGCGCGCAACTCGCCGCCCGCACTGAATTGCTGGCCCCGATGCAAATGGCCGCCTGAACAGCGCGATGGCGCTTGGGCCGGTTTTGCCGCCACAGTGTGGAAAAACCGGCACGGCGCGTAAGGCCTGCGCCGGCCCAGCGGGGGGCGGCGATGAACTTCGACCTGACCGAGACGCAGACGCAAATCCGCGATCTGGTGGAAAAAATCTGCGCCGGATTCGATGACTCCTACTGGCTCGCCCGCGACCGCGATGCCGCCTTCCCCGAGGATTTCTACCGCGCCATCGCCGATGCCGGATTGCTCGGCGTCGCCATGCCGGAAACCTATGGCGGCGCTGGCCTGGGCATCAGCGAAGCAGCGGTGATGATGCGCGCTATCGCCGAATCCGGGGCGTGCATGGCGGGCGCCTCTTCGGTCCACATGAACATCTTCGGCCTGCAACCGGTGGTGCGCTTTGGCACCGAGGCGCAGAAGGCGCGCATGCTGCCGCCGCTCATCCGTGGCGCGCACAAAGCGTGCTTTTCGGTGACCGAACCGGGGGCCGGGCTCAACACCACCGAAATCACCACCCGCGCCGAACGGCACGGCAACGGCTGGCGGCTGTCGGGGCAGAAAATCTGGACCTCGACCGCGCAGGTGGCCAACAAGGTGTTGATCCTGGCGCGCACCACACCGCTCGATCAGGTCACCCGCAAGACCGGCGGGCTGAGCCTGTTCTACACCACGCTGGACCGCAGCCATGCCGAGATCCGGGTGATCGAGAAAATGGGCCGCCACGCGGTCGATTCGAACATGATCTTCTTCGACGCCATGCCGATCCCGGCGGACGACCTGATCGGCCAGGAGGGCGAAGGCTTCAAGCAGATCCTGCACGGCATGAACCCCGAGCGCATCCTGCTGGCCGCCGAGGGCGTGGGCATTGGCTGCGCCGCCCTGCGCCGGGCCACGGCATATGCCAAGGAACGTGAAGTGTTCGGCCGCCCGATTGGCCAGAACCAATCCATCCAGCACCCGCTGGCGCGCTGTTGGATGCACCTGCAAGCCGCCTGGCTGATGGCCATGCAAGCCGCCGCCCGGTTCGATGCCGGGCAGGACTGCGGGGCGGAAGCCAACACCGCCAAATACCTCGCCGGCGAAGCCGCCTTCACCGCCTGCGAAACCGCCGTGCTGACGCATGGCGGCATGGGCTACGCAGTGGAATACCACGTGGAGCGCTATTTCCGCGAAAGCCTGATCCCGCGCATGACGCCGATCACCCCGCACATGATCTTGAACTACGTCAGCGAGAAGGTGCTAGGGCTGCCAAAGTCGTATTGAGCGCCAAGAAGCGCCGGAGGAAACCGCCATGACCGACCTGCCCACCCCGACCCACGCCCGCAACATGCGCCTGCTCGGCCACAGCGACCAAGGCGGGCGCTCCGATGGGCAGCAGATCATGGTGCAGCGCGGCCACGCCTATATCGGCCACGTCTGCTCGCGCGGCTTTTCGGTGGTGGACGTGCGCGACCCGCGTAACCCGCGCACGGTGAACTACATCGAAAACCCGCCGAATACCTGGAGCCTGCATCTGCAAGTCCACGGCGACCTGCTGCTGCTGATTCACGGCCACGACATGTTCGCGCAGGCGGCGATGGCGGCCGATGAGCGTAATTACTACAAGCCGAAATCCGGCACTTACGCCGCCCACGCCGCCCCGGCGGCGCGCGATTGGTCGGCAGGCATGGCGGTGTACGATATTTCCGTGCCCGATCAGCCGCGCCAGATCGGCTTCATGCCGGTCGATGGCGGCGGACTGCACCGCATCTGGTACGTCGGCGGGCGCTGGGCCTATGCCTCGGCGTTGCTGGACGGGTTTACCGACTACATCCTTGTCACCATCGACATGCAAAACCCTGCCCGCCCGGAAATCGTGGGCCGCTACTGGCTGCCGGGCATGAACGCCGCCGCCGGCGAGGTGGCCCGCTGGCCGCTGGCGGTCGGCCGCTACGGGCTGCACCACGCGGTGATCCATGACGGCATCGCCTATTGCGCCTGGCGCGACGGCTGCCTCGCGGTGGTCGATGTGGCCGACAAGGCCAATCCGAAGCTGATCGTTCACAAGAACTGGGCGCCCCCGTTCGGCGGCGGCACGCATAACTGTCTGCCCTTGCCCAACCGCAACCTGCTGGTGGTGCTGGATGAAACCGTGCTCGACAATATGGAAGACGGCTTCAAGCCGATTTGGCTGTTCGACAATCAGGTGAAAAGCAACCCGATCAGCATCAGCACCTTCCCGCTGCCGGACGACCGGGATTACATCGCGGTCGGCGGGCATTTCGGCCCGCACAACATCCACGAAAACCGCCCGGGATCGTTCGTCAGCGAGGACCTGATTTTTGCGACGTACCAGAACGCCGGGGTGCGGGTGTACGACATCCGTAACCAATATCAGCCGAAGGAAGTGGCAGCTTTGGTGCCCCCCGCGCCCACGAAGCTGATCGACCCGCGCCCGGGCCGCCCGGTGGTGCTGCATTCGGCGGATGTGTTCGTGGACAAGAACGGAATTGTCTACTGCACCGACTGGAGCGGGGCGGGCCTGTATATTATGGAATATACCGGTTAACGATTGATATTCGTTCGTTTTAGACCAAATCTCGCTGGCCAATACTCGTCGTCGTTGCCGGGCCTGACCCGGCAATCCATGGCGCCGCACAGAGCATCTCGCGTCTAACACCGAGCGTTGGCATGGATCGCCGGGTCAAGCCCGGCGATGACGATTGAATGGATCATGGGTTCTCGCCCACGAGATTTGGTTTTAGACAAAAAAATCCCGCCCAGGCGGCTGCCGGGGCGGGTTCTGAAAACCGGCAGCCTTACGCGATGGCCGGCAGTTCACCGTCTTGTGCTTCCGGCAGAAGTGCCGGTGGCGCAGCCGGCAGTACGGCAGCAGCCGGCGGTGCGGGCGGGGGCGCCAGCATCGTCAGGTTCTGCCGTGCCGGGGCGGACTGCTGCTGCAGACGCTGTTGCAACGTCGGGCCCGACCGGGTCTCCTTCACCTTGGCTCGCGCGATCCTCCAGAAGTAGAGAACCATGGCCAAGTTGTCTTTGTCGGCGTAGCTCGGCGCCGGCTTGCCGGAGGTGCTGAAAGCGTTCGCTTGCGCCAGCACCTGTTCCCACAGGCCCCGGAACAGCTCGATCTTATCGCGGAACGTGGTGGCGCTGCCCACCGAGGACTCGCGAAGCGCACGCACCATCATCATGGCGAAGATGACCAGCATCTCCACCACGATCAGCAGGCAAAGCGGCACGCGGTCACCGCCGGTCACCACGATGTCGAAAGCAGCGACGGCGCCGAAGCCCGCCACCGTAACCCACAGCTTCGCCTCGTTCGGCAAGCCATCATACCAGTTGCTGGCGCAATTCATCCACGACAGCACCAGTGCGGAAGCTTGTTTCGCCGGGGCCGGAGGCGGCGGCGTAATCAGCTTCCAGTGATACGGCAGGCGCACGGCAAGCAGCCAGAACACCGCCAGCAGCAGCTTCGGGTGGCGCGTGTCGAGC